>JAGFIV010000022.1 GCA_024103275.1 Flavobacteriales bacterium | reverse complement strand
CACCCGTCAGGTCGGTCGCACCGGTCCCGTTCTCATAGATCAAGGGTGCGGCATTGCTGTTCCCGTTGTAGATCCGGATATGGTCGAATGAAGAGGATTCGATGCTCCCGGCCGAGAAGATCAGGATCAGCGCATCGCCGGTTGACGAGGCCCAGCTCCACGTATGGGAGTCGCTGTTGCCGTAACAGTATTGATCGCTCACGGGATCGCCTCCGCATTGGACGACCTGCGGGCACATGGGGTTCACCAGGGAGGGCGAGGATACGTTGCATAGGCTGTTGTCGCTGTTGCTCAAGGTGAGCACCACGGGAATGTTGGCCGTGAAGGGCCCCACGGTGTATGTGCCGGCCGCCGTGGCCGTGGCCAGTATCGTGCTGGTGGCCGCGTCCACGATGTCCAAGGTGGGGTCGCTGCCCAGTTCGGTGATGTTCACCTCCACCGAGAATACGAAATTGTCACAGTCGGTCACCACATTGAACGTGGCCGCGGGTGAAGTGCAATCCAGGCAGCCCACCTGCCATATCCACTGGTTGTATGAACCGCTTTGGCAGCTCCCGGACCCATCGGAGGTGTTCTCCATGTACAGTACCGGTCCGCCGCTCACTTGCAGGCCTGCCAGCTGCGTGGTTCCTGTGGCGTTTTCCCACAGCAACGGCGATTGGTTGTCCGGTCCGTCATAGATCCGCAAGTGGTCCCAGGTGCTGGACTCAATGCTGCCCGCGGAGAAGATCATGATCAGGGATTCCCCCGAGGAAGATTGGTATCGCCAATGGTTGTTGTCGTTGTTGATGTAGCAATAGGTCTGGTCCACCGGGTCCTGGCCGCACTGCACGATGATGGGGCAGGTATTGTTCGAGGTCAGGCCGGAATACGTGAGGTTGCATGTCGGGTCGCTGTCGTGCTGGATGGTCAGGTTGACCACATCCCCGACCGTGAATGGGCCAAGGGTGTGGATGCCGGTGCCCACTTCGTTCAAGGTCTGGTCGGCTCCGCCGTTCACGTTGTACAGGAGGTTCACGGCATTGGCATCGCCCAGGGAGGTGATGTTCACGTTCAACAAGAACTGGTTATTGTCACAATCATCCACGGCGGTGATACCCACCGTCGGCGGGATGCAATTGAGGAAAAGTTGCACCGTGGTGGTCTGGCATCCGGTGCCCGTATTGCAATTCGCATCCGCATTCCAGTGGACATAGAGTGAGCCGTCCACGGTGGGCACCGCCGTCACGGGGCTGATCCCTTCCGCGAGCACGGCTCCCCCGACGCTTCCTTCCCGGACCGTAATGAAACCATTGCCCGTGACCGTGAATTGGTATGCGGAACCCGCCGTGACGGGCCCGACCACGCTGTATTCCTGCAAGTAGGTGCATGTGGAGATCGTGGTCAGGGCACCTCCCGGGTCCGGAGCGGTGGACCCTCCCGGGTAAAGCGTTTGATTCTGGCAACCCTGCGCGTGGGAAAATGCGGGCACGATGGCCAAGGCCAACAAGGTGGCGGCATGGCAGGCGAGTAGTCTCAATCTCATGGGGGGTCGTTTGGTTTCCTGATTTGGAGCGGGAAAGGTAAGCTAGTTGGATGGAAAATAACGCCTGCGGACACCGGTCACGGTTTCCATCGTTGCCGTCCACCCGAGACGGGCCAGCGCCGGACTGAAACCCCGGCACTTCGGGCACGTAGTATGGTTTCATGAAATCCCTGGCTGCATGGCTTGCCATCGGGTTGTTCCTGCACCCAGTCCAGGCCGCCATGGTCCACACGGTAACCGACGATGTGGCCGCTGAAATTGCGCAGGTACGGTCACGCTTGGCCGCCATCGGCATCACGGGTCAAAAGGATCTGGAACTCAAAACGTTACGGCGGCTGCGCGACCTTCAATTCCAACATGGGCCCATCGATTCGGCCTTGGATTGCAGCCTTCGCGTGGTGGAATTGAGCGGGGTTTCCAACGACCGGGCGGGGATAGCTGATGATTGGCGGCAACTGGCGCGGGTTTCGCGCGAGGCAGGCGACCTCCGCGGCGCGATCGAGGCCATCAAGCGCCTGTTGCTCGTATTGAAGACCATGGATGATCCCCTGGCGCAGCGGGAGGCCGACCTGGAGTTCCTGGACCTGTTGCTGGCTGCCGAACGGCACGGTGAATTCCACCGCCAAAGCGAGGCGCTCGCCGTGGCCTTCACCCGAACGGGCGACCTACTGGGGCTGGCCCAGGTTCGCTACCGGCAGGGCGAGGCGCTCGTGGCCCAAGGGCACCCGGCCGATGCCATCTCGCTGCTCTCCTCCGCGTTGCGGCATCAAGAGTTGTTCGAGGACGACCGGGAAGTCGCCCGCGTGTGGTTCGCCTTGGCCGGTGCCAAAGTGGCCATCGCCGATTGGGATGCTGCCGTCGGTGCCTATGCCAAGGGGCTCGGACTTTGGCCCAATGCCCCGCAAGCACGGCCCGAACTATACGGGCTCCGGGCGCGGATCGCGGAGAACCGCGGAAACCTTCGGGATGCCTTGCAACTCGAACGCCGGGAAAAACTCGCCCTGGATTCCTTGTTGGCGGCAGGACGGGCCGACCTGGCCTCACGGCTCCACGTGCTGAATGAAATCCGTTCGCATGACCGGGATCTGGTCACCCTTCGCGGCGAGCGCAATGCGGCCACGGAGCGCCTGCTGTTGATGCGCAACCGCCTCCGCTGGGTATTGGCGGGCGCGATCCTCGCATGCGTGGGGTTCCTTGTCCTGCTGGTGTTGCGCATTCATGAGCACCACCTGATCTGGCGCACCAAGGCCCGCCGGACCTTGGTCTCGGGCCGGATCCGCGAGGCGGAATCGCGGCGCGATGAACTGGAGGAAAGGAACCTGATGCTCGTACAGGCCCTGATGGAGGCCAAGACCATGGATGATGGACCGGCGGGTGAACCCGCATCCGTGCATGGCGGCAACCATCTCTTGCAATTGCTGGTGGATACGCTCCGCCGGCAAGCTGGCGACCCGCAGCAGGCCGCCGTCCTGGAAGAGGTGCGGTCGCGGATCGCGATCATGGCGTTGGTCCAGCACAACCTCTACCGATCGGGCTTGCCCTCCCCTCCCAATCTTCAAGCCCATTTCACCGCCGTGGCAAGCACCCTGCTGAAAGAGTATGCCAAGGAAGGCAAGGTCCGCGTGGATCTTCAGATCAGTCAGGCCGACGAAGCGGTGGAAGACCTTCTTCCGCTGAGCCTCCTGCTGTCGGAGCTGCTGCGCATCAGCCTCGGGCACGGTCGTGAAGGAAGCAGCCCCGGTACCATCACGGTGGCGTTGCACCGCATGGATTCGAGCCATCTCGAATTCCTGTATACCGATCCCACGGGGGCCTTGCAGGCCAATGGGCTGGACCGGGAAAGCCTTTGTGGGGCGATGGCACGGACGTGGGCCGCGGAATTGGGCGGGACGATCAGGCTGCTCAGCGGGGAGGCGACCACCTTGCAATACACGTTCCGGCCCCGCGCCGCAGCGGCCTTGCGCCAGGCATCCTGAACGGCCTTTCCCCGCAACGTGAAAGCCCCTTCGCGGTAGGCAGCAGGGGCCGGCCTGAAAGGCACCATGGCGGATGAAGTACATTCGCGCCACGTCCCGCCCCAACAACCGGACCGTACGACCTCCCTTGGAAACCGAAATTTCTACCCCTGACTTCAGGCAATTTGACCTGGATCCGGGCCTGCTTCAAGGTCTGGATGCCATGGGCATCCGCACACCGACACCCATCCAGGCGCAGGCCATCCCCTCGGTGCTCGGCGGCCGCGACCTGATCGCCTGCGCGCAAACCGGCACCGGCAAGACCGCGGCCTTCCTGCTGCCGCTGATCGATGTGATCTATGGGTACAAGCCCAAGGTGGAGGGCTCCATCCGCGCCTTGGTCATCGTGCCCACGCGCGAGCTGGCCCTGCAGATCGACCAGCAGATGCAGGCCATCGCCTACTTCACCCCCATCACCTCCATGGCCGTGTACGGCGGCAGCGATGCCTCGTCGTTCGACCAGCAGAAGGCGGCGCTCACCGGCGGGACCGAGGTGATCATCGCCACGCCGGGCAAGCTGCTCAGCCATCTCAACCTCGGCTATGTGTCCATCCGGGGCCTCGAATTCCTGGTGTTGGACGAGGCCGACCGCATGCTGGACATGGGCTTCATCGACGACATCAACCGCATCGTGAAGTTCCTCCCCAAGGAGCGGCAGACACTGATGTTCAGCGCCACCATGGCCCCGGCGATCCGGGACCTGGCGCGCAACATCCTGCACGACCCGCTGGAGATCAGCATTGCGTTGAGCAAGCCGGCCGAAGGCGTGAAACAGGAGGCGTATGTGGTGCACGAGATGCAGAAGGCACCGGTGCTGGAACACATCCTGCGCACCCATGAGGCCACCAGCATCATCATCTTCGCCGGGCGCAAGGTGGAGGTGCGCAACCTGGCACGCCACCTGAAGAAGAAGGGATTCAACGCCATGCCCATGCACAGCGACCTGGAGCAGGCCGAACGCGAGCAGGTGCTGCTGGACTTCCGCAACCGCAAGCTGCGCATCCTGGTGGCCACCAACGTGGTCAGCCGCGGGATCGACATCGACGACATCGACCTGGTGATCAACTACGATGTGCCGCAAGACCCCGAGGACTACGTACACCGGGTGGGCCGCACGGCACGCGCCAGCAAGACGGGGCAGGCCATCACCTTCATCAGCGACAAGGACATGCGGGAGTTCGGGCGCATCGAGCGCCTGATCGGGTATCCGGTGGAGAAGATGCCGCTCCCCCATGGTTTCGGCCACGGGCCGGAATACAAGCCGGACGGGGCGCGCAAGGCCGGCGCAAAAGGAAGCCGCCGCGGTCCCGGTGGCGGGAGGCGCGGCGGCAAGGCAGGCCGTGGCGGCAAACCCGCCGGCGGCAGAAGGGGCTAGCGCGGGCGGAACTTGGCCTTGTTGGCCTCCAGCACCTTCATTTCGTCGAAGGCCTGGGCATCCTTTCCATTGGCGATGATCTTCAGGGACTTGATGCTGTCACCCTGCTGGATGGCGTTCACCACGTCTTGCCCGGCGACCACATGGCCGAACACGCTGTGCTTGCCGTCCAGCCACGGCGTGGGCACGTGGGTGATGAAGAACTGGCTGCCGTTGGTGCCCGGGCCGGCATTGGCCATGCTGAGGATGCCCGGCCGGTCGTGGACCAGGCTGGGGTCGAACTCATCCGCGAACATGTAGCCGGGCCCGCCCATGCCGGTGCCGGTGGGATCGCCGCCCTGGATCATGAAATTGGCGATCACCCGGTGGAAGGTGATGCCGTCGTAGTACGGCACGCCCGCACCCTTGGCGGTGTTGGGCTGTTCACCCTTGGCCAAGGCCACGAAGTTGGCCACGGTCATGGGCGTCTTCTTGTATTCCAGTTGGCAAATGATGGTGCCTTTGGTGGTATTGAATTCCGCGAAGAGTCCTTCGCCTAGCTCGGTGTTTTGCACTTCTTCAGGTTTTTGTCGTGGTTGTTCCGTGGGTTGATCGGCCTGCGCCGTAAGCTCCGGGGCGGGGGCCGATCCGCAGGCCAGGAACAAGGCCATGCCTGCGAAAAGCGTGGTTACGTGGGGTTGTCTCATGGTCATTTTTTGAAGTTGGCGAAGTTAAGCGAACGGGTTCCCGTCAGTTCAGCATGGGGGCCTCCAAGGCATCCAGTTTTTCCACGGAGAAGGCGCCGGACGCGCGTTCGAGGATGCGCCCCTGCGGGTCGAGCACAAAGAAATACGGGACATCCTTGTCGGTGAGGCCCAGGTCGTGGATCACCTGGCGCGCATCGTCCTTGACGAAGAGCACGCGCCGCGCGATCTCCGGGTCCACCTCACGGCGCAGCCTGTTCATCGTGGCCGCGTAGCCGGCCTTGTCCAGGCCCGTGAAGACGGGCACCAGGAACAGCTCCACTTCATACGATCCCGCGAAGAGGCCGTGCTTGGCCACGAACCGTGCATAGGCCGGGGCGTACCATTTTTCCAACAGGGGTTCCGCCTTCTTGCCGTAGGCCATGGCCACGATGGTATAGGACGTGGAACCCTGTATTGGCAGCACCACGTTATGGCCATCCACGGTCTCCCCTTCCATGGGCGGGAAGCTCTTTTGGGCGCCGGCATGGAGGGCGACGGCCAGGAACACGAACAGCGATACCGCCCGCAGATTGCGCATGGCCGGCCTTCCTCCAAATACGGTGCCGTGCTTCATTGCGGGTTCTTCCCCACGAACGGCTTGAAGTAGGCCATCAGCGCGGCGATGTCCTTGTCTTTGTCATCGCCCACATGGAAGGGTTCGGCCAGGGTCACCTCCTTGCGGCTGTAATCGAAGCTGGTGGGTATCAGCGGCACACCGGCACCCATTGCGATGTGCCAGAACCCTGACTTCCACTTCTCCACCTTGGCCCGCGTTCCTTCCGGGGTGATGGCGATGGCGAAGTACGGCAAGGTGTTGAAATAGGCCACCACCTGGTCGGTGATGTTGGAATGCTTGGAACGGTCCACCGGGTATCCGCCCAGCATGCGGAACCACCAGCCCAGGGGTGAATCGAACAATGATTTCTTGGCGAGGTAGTTGGCCTTGATGCGCAGGGCGCTGCGCACCAGCAGCCCCAGGAAGAAGTCCCAGTTGCTCGTGTGCGGCACCACCAGGTAAATGGCGCTGCCCATCGGGGCCGGCCGCCTGTCGATCACGCGCCAGCCCAGGAGTTTGAGCACGATCCGGGATAAAAAGCTGAACATGATCGGCTGAAATGGAAGGGTACCTTGCGGTGTCCCTTTCCAAGCAGAAGGGCGGCCCGGGGCCGCCCTTTGCTCGGTCAGTTCATCGGATGTTATTCAGCCGCGTCGTCGGATTGGGCACCCTTGGCCTTGCGGCCGTCCCGTTCGCTGTCCTCCATGGCATGCTTGAGGTCGCTGAGCACCCCCAGGTCGCCGAGCGTGGATTTCTCCACCTTCTCGTTGATGCTGCGCACGCTGGGGCTCTGGGCATTGGCTTCGTCGCCGCCCTTGCGGCCGCGCTTGCCCGCCGGGGCATGTTCAGCCAGGTCCTCCCCTTCCTCGAAGGTGCGCGTATGGCTCAGCACGATGCGCCGCGCCTCGGCGTTGAACTCGGTGACCACGAACGGCAGCTTCTCCTCCAATGCGGCCTTGCTGCCGTCCTGCTTCTTCAGGTTCTTCAGGGTCACGGTGCCTTCCACGCCATAAGGTAGCGCCACGGTGAAGCTGTTGCCGCTGCGCGCCACGAGCGTCCCCTCGTGCACGCTACCCACCTTGAAGGTATCGGCGAACACTTCCCACGGGTTCTCCTCCACTTGCTTGTGGCCCAGGCTGAGGCGACGGTTCTCCTTGTCCACCTCCAGCACCTGCACCTCGAGCTCATCGCCGATCTTGCAGAAGTCGCTGGGGTGCTTCACGCGCTTGGTCCAGCTGAGGTCGCTGATGTGGATCAGGCCATCCACACCTTCCTCCAGCTCGGCGAAGATGCCGAAGTGGGTGAAGTTGCGCACCTTGGCGGTGTGGCGCGAGCCCACGGGATACTTGAATTCGATGTCCTCCCAGGGATCGGTGGTGAGCTGCTTCATGCCCAGGCTCATCTTCCGCTCCTCGCGGTCGATGTTCAGGATCTGCACCTCGACCTCCTGCCCTTCGGTGAGGAAGTCCTTGGGGCTGCGCAGATGTTGGCTCCAGCTCATTTCGCTCACGTGCAGCAGCCCTTCCACGCCGGGGGCCACCTCCACGAAAGCCCCATAGTCCGTGACCACCATCACCTTGCCCTTCACCTTGTCGCCGGCCTTCATCTCCGGGTCCAAGGAATCCCACGGATGCGGGCTCAGCTGCTTCAAGCCGAGGGCGATGCGCTTCTTCTCGTCGTCGAAGTCCAAGATCACCACGTTGATCTTCTGGTCGAGCTGCACCACCTCCTCGGGATGGGATACCCGGCCGTAGCTCAGGTCGGTGATGTGGATCAGGCCGTCCACGCCGCCCAGGTCCACGAACACGCCGTAGCTGGTGATGTTCTTCACGGTGCCTTCGAGCACCTGGCCCTTCTCCAGGCCGCTGATGATCTGCTTCTTCTGGGCCTCGATCTCGGCTTCGATCAGCGCCTTGTGGGAGACCACCACGTTCTTGAATTCCTGGTTGATCTTCACCACCTTGAACTCCATGTTCTTGCCCACGTACTGGTCATAGTCGCGGATGGGCTTCACGTCGATCTGGCTTCCGGGCAGGAAGGCCTCGATGCCAAAGACGTCCACGATCAGGCCACCCTTGGTGCGGCACTTGACGAACCCGGTGATGATCTCATCCCGTTCCATCGCGCCGTTCACCTTGATCCAGGCGTTGTGCACGCGGGCGGTCTTGTGGGAGATGATCATCTGGCCGGACTTGTCCTCCTGCTTCTCGATGTACACCTCCACCTGGTCGCCGATGGCCAGGTCGGGCTTGTAACGGAACTCGCTCAGCGGCACCACGCCCTCGGACTTGTACCCGATGTTGATCACCGCCTCCTTCTTGTTCATGCCCACCACGGTCCCCATTAGCACTTCCTTTTCCGAAATGCTGCTGAGGGTGTCCTCGTATGCCTTCTCCACCTTGTCGCGCTCGGCGGATGCGGCGGGCTTGTCGCTTTCCAGGGCCTCCCAGTCAAAATCTGCGGGGGGTTCGGCAAATACGACCTTGTTGTTTTCTACTGATGACATGCGTTGTCACTTTGTATCCCGGGCCTTGGCGGCACCGCCCGGAAGTTGGTTTTACACGGCCCGTGGTGCCGCTGCACGGGCCTTCCCCATTTTGGGGGCGCGAAAGTACGTAAAATACCTTGATCCGGAAGATGTTGCGGCCGGTTCGACCCCGAATTGCCTTCCCGGCTCCCCTATCCGCATCATCCGTTGCAGGCTGCACGGAGGACCGGCCCTGATGGCGACCTTTGCACCCGCCGGCCCCGAATCGCCGGCCTTGCACGCGGATGAACCTTTATACGATCGATACCGGTTTCTTCAAGTTGGACGGCGGCGCCATGTTCGGCGTGGTGCCCAAGAGCCTGTGGGAGCAGTTCCACCCGGCCGACGAAAACAACCTGTGCACCTGGGCCATGCGGTGCCTGCTGGTGGAGACGGAAGGCCGCCTGATCCTGATCGACAACGGCATCGGGGACAAGCAGGACGACAAATTCTTCAGCCACTATTTCCTGCATGGCGAGGACACCTTGGGGAAGTCCTTGCGGAAGCACGGGTTCACCGCCGACGATATCACGGATGTCTTCCTCACCCACCTGCACTTCGACCATTGCGGCGGGAGCATCAGGCGGGAAGGCGGCAAGCTGGTGCCCGCCTTCCGCAATGCGCGGTATTGGAGCAACGAACACCATTGGAAATGGGCCACGGAGCCCAACCCGCGGGAACGGGCCAGCTTCCTGCCGGAAAACATCCTGCCGATCCAGGAAAGCGGGCAACTGCATTTCGTGCCGGTCACGCGGGAGCAGGAAGATGCCACGCCGTATGTGAAGGACGTGTTCCCCGGTTTCGATGTGCTTTGCGTGAACGGCCACACCGATGCCATGATGATCCCGCACATCGCGTACAAAGGCCGCACCTTGATCTACATGGCCGACCTGTTGCCCAGCAAGCACCACGTGCGCACGCCATGGGTGATGGCCTACGATACGCGCCCGTTGCTCACCATGCGCGAAAAGGGGCCGGTGCTGGAGAAGGCGGCCCGGGAGGGTTCCATCCTCTTCTTCGAGCACGACAGCGATACGGAATGCGCCGTTCTTGAACAGGTGGGCAAAGGCGTACGGGTAAAGGAAACGATGCGCTTGGACGAGTGGTAGGCCGTGTGCCTCACCACCTCCACCAGGCAAGGTACCAGGGTCGTTTGCAGGGTAGGCCGACATGCAGGCCATCGGCCCGTTCCTGCACAGGAAACACCGTGGCCCGGTCCACACCGTTCCCGGCCAGGCCGGAGTGAAGGTCGAACCCCATTTGGTGGCGCGGGCACACCAGGCGGCCTTCCCGGCACCAACCCTCCTTGAAGCTGCTGCCTTGGTGCGGACACCGGTCCAGGAAGGCGTGCCACCGCCCTTCCTGGCGGACCAGGCAAAGGGGCAGGCCGCCCAGCTCCAGGCACACGGGTTTCCCGTCCGTCGCCATGTCGGCCTGCGGTGCCTTTACCGGCCACCAACGGATGCGGTCCCTGGTCATTCCGCGCGAACATAAGCGCCTTGGGCGCGCATGTCGAACACCGGGATGCCCCTGTCGCGCGCCTCGCGGCGCAACCATTGGCGCACACGCCCATCCAGGTCCGCCGCCAGCACCCATTCCGAACCCCGCACCTGGTCCAGGGCCCGCCGGTCCCATTTCCCGTTGCCATGCATCACGAAGACCGTTTCCGGCCCGCCCGGACCGGCGATTGCAGGTTGTGCACCACCGGCATGGAAAACGAAATCCCGCCCACGGTGGGTGATGCGGGCAGGCAAGGAGTCGGTGATCATGACCCGCTGTATCCCTGCGCTGCGGACATGGTCTTGCACGTTCCGCAAGGGCAACCTGTCGGTACCGGACGTGAAAAGTTGCAGGGTGCGTCCGTCCATGAAGGCCACGGTGAGTGCGTCGCGCTGGGGGTAGATGGCCATCCCGTGCTGCGAGGAGCGCCCATGGGCGGTCCAGCCCCAACCGGCCAGCAGCGCCGCGATGGTGCACAGGATGGCGGGCCGGGCCCATTTCAGGTGCAGCAGCAGCCAAGCGGCGATGCAGGCGAGAAGGGCATAAAGGCCCAGCATGCCCCAGAAGCCCACGCGCAGGGCGGGATAGGCCCCGGGCAGCTGCCCAAAGAACGCGGTGAGAAAGCCCAACAGCATCAGCAGCCACTTCATCGCCCAGGCCACCATGGGCCCCAGGACGGGAACGGCATGCACCAGCACCAGCAGCACCCCGCCCGGGACGAGCAGGGTGATCAAGCCGGCAATGGCAAGGTTGGCCGGCAGGAACCAGGCGGGGAAGGCCTGGAAGACATAGAGGCAGAGCGGGGCGGTGAATGCCTGGGCGGCCACGCTCACGGCGAAGACGGACCAAAGGTGCCCTGTCAGCCGGTCGGGGGCGGCCCACTGCCGATGGATGACATCGTAGAACAGGATGATGCCCAACACCGCCAGGAAGGAAAGCTGGAAGCTGAGCTGGGCCAGCATGGAGGGATCCCAGAGCAGGAGCAACACGGCCGCCGCGGCGAGGCTGTTCAGGGAATCCACGCGCCACCGGGTCATTTGGGCAAGGGTGAAGAGGGTGAACATCACCGTGGCGCGCAGCACCGAGGGGGCGAATCCCGTGAGCCCGGCATAGCCCCATAGCACCATCAGGGTGGCCGCGCCGCGAAGCATGCGGCCACGGCGGTCATTGGCCAACCAGACCAGGGACCACATCAATGCCATGTAGATGATGCCCACATGCGTGCCGCTCACCGCCAGCACATGGATGGTGCCGCTGCGCACAAAGGATTCCGTCTGGTCGGATTGCAGTTCATCGCGCTGGCCCAGGACGAGCGCCTTCACCAGCGCCCGTTCCCGGTCGGGCAGGCCCGTATGGTGCAGCCAGTCGTTCACGACCTTCCGCATGTAGTGGAAATATCCGGCCCCTTCGCCTTCATTGCCGATCCGTGCCCAATCTTCCCTGGGGGCAAATCCTTGGAGGAACACGCCCCTGCCGGCCATCCATTGGCGCACATCGAAGCCGCCGGGCGCGGGGATCCGGTCGATCGGTCGCAGCGCCGCCTTCACCACCAGGCGGTCCCCTTGGAGCGGGGCCGGAGCGCTGCTGTCCGCAAGCAAGGTCAATGAGAGCTTTCCCGTGGCGGGCCGCCATCGGCCGTCCACCCGCGCCGCCCGGGCCGAGGCCCACAGGCGTATGCTGCGGCCGTGGTCCACGGGCGGCCCGGTCACTTCCACCGCCCACGCTTCGGCATCGTCACGTAACGCATCGATGTAATGGCCTTGCCTCCGCTCGTCGTGCAGCGACTTCCACAGCAGGGCGAAGCCGATCACCGCCAACCACCACAAGGCCCCGCGCACCCAACGGCGCCCAAACGCCGTGCGCCGCCACGCGGCATATTGCCACAAGCCGGCCACTGCCAGCACCAGCGCCCAGGTCCACCCCAGTAAGGGAACCGCCGGGATGGGCAGGGCCAGGCCGATCACAAAGGGGATCGCCGCCTGCAGCATGGGCGACCGGATGTATGACCGGACAAATGGACTCCTGGCGTATCCCATGGCCCCGCTTGTTCATTCCCCCGTTCCTTCGCGCTAGTGTCGGCATCCTTGCCGTTGCCTCGCCACCGTTGACAAGATAAGCCCCTAGCCCATTCAAGCCATGTAACGCCGGAGGCACGATCTTTGCCCAGCGCCGCGCCATGATCCGTTCATCCGCCTTCCTATTCTGCCTGTTCGGCCTGGTGGCCGCCGGCCATGGGCAGGGAGGCCCGTCACCACGGGACACGGCGCAGGCAGGCGCCACGGTGGATTGGCGTGCGCGGCACAAGCCCGGCCGTGCCGCCCTTTATTCCGCCATCCTGCCCGGCGCGGGCCAGGTGTACAACCGCAAATACTGGAAGGCGCCCATCGTACTGGCAGGCCTGGGAACGTGCTACTGGTTCATCCAGGACAACAACAAGGAATTCCAGCGATATAAGGCCGCCTACCTGGACGTGGTGAAGGGCCGCCCGGACGAATTCAACGGCCTGTATGGTGCGGACCAGCTGCGCACGGTGGCGGATACCTACCAGCGCTGGCGCGACCTGAGCTACCTGGCGATGGGCCTGGTGTACGTGCTCAACATCGTCGATGCCACGGTGGACGGCTATTTCGTTCGCTTCGACATCAGCGAGGACCTGTCCCTTGCCGCGGCACCTTCCTTGGAACTGGCCGCGCGCGGGGCAGCGGGGCTGAGCTTCTCCCTGGCCCTGCACTGACCAACAAAGCTGGCATGAGGATCGCCTTGTACGGTTACGGAAAAATGGGCCATGCCATTGAGCAGGCAGCCCTTCGGCGCGGCCACGAAGTGGTGTTGCGCATCGACCACGGCAACGCGGGCACCCCTCCTACCGGGGCGGATGCCGCGATCGAGTTCAGCCGTCCGGAAACGGCCCTGGGCAACATGCGGCTGTGCGTGGACCATGGCGTACCGGTGGTGGTGGGCACCACGGGCTGGTACCACCGCATGGCCGAGGTGGAGGAACTGGTGCGCCAAGGTGGCGGCAGCCTGATCTGGGCCAGCAACTTCAGCATCGGGGTACAGCTCTTCTTCCGGCTGAACCGCTACCTGGCGGCGTTGATGGAAGGGCGCACCGGCTATGCCGCCACGATCGAGGAGACACACCACGTGCATAAGCTGGATGCGCCCAGCGGCACCGCCATCAGCCTGGCACAGGGCATCGCTGCGGCCAACGGCGGGTACAACGGCTGGGAAATGGCCGACGGCGGGAACGGGGACAAGGGCAACGGGGCGCGCCCGGTCCCCATCGTGAGCCACCGGGAGGGCGAGGTGCCCGGCACCCATGTGGTGACCTGGAGCGGCGGCGAAGACAAGATCACCCTGGCACATGAGGCGTTCGGGCGGCAGGGCTTTGCCACAGGTGCCGTGATCGCTGCCGAATGGTTGCGCGGCCGCAAAGGCTTCTTCACGATGGATGACCTGCTTGGCCCCGCCTGATGATGGCCGGTACCTTTGCATTCTTTAATGGCCCGTTCCGCCGGAACGTGCGCACCTTGCACCCCATCCTGACCTTTTCTGCATGATCGCCTGGACCCTCTTTGGATCATACATCGCGTTGTTGTTCGTGTGCCTGCCCAAGGTATTTGCCAAGGCCGGGCGGCCTGCCTGGCAGGGTGCCGTACCGGTTTACAACCTCATCATCTGGAACAAGATCCTGGGCAAGCCGTGGTACTGGCTCATTTTGTTGCTGGTGCCCGGGGTGAACCTGTTGATGCTGATCATTTACAATGTGAACACCAGCATTGCCCTGGGCAAGCGCAGTTTCAAGGACCATGTGGTCATGACGGTATTGCCCTGGGTGGAACTGCCCAAGCTGGCCTTCAAGCCGGAATACAAATGGGTGGGGCCGATACTTCCGGGCAAGCATCAGCGCAACATGCTGGGGCAGTGGGGCGATGCCATCCTGTTCGCGGTGATCGTGGCCACGGCATTCCGCACGTTCACGTTCGAGGCCTTCACCATCCCCACCGAATCCATGGAGAAATCGCTGCTGGTGGGCGACTACCTGTTCGTGAGCAAGCTCAGCTACGGGCCGCGGATGCCCATGACGCCCGTGACCTTCCCGTTCACCCACCACACACTGCCGCTGACCGACCACACGCCCAGCTTCACGAAATGGTTTGAACTGCCCTACATGCGCCTGCCGGGCTTCGGCAAACCGCAGCGCGGCGATGCGGTGGTGTTCAACTTCCCCGAGGGGGACACCGTGGTGGTGAACTACCAGAACATGAGCTACTACCAGCTGGTCCGCATGAGCGGGCGCGGCAACATCGTGGATCGTGGCCGGGTGGTGTTCAACCTGCCGGACGGGCGCCAGGCGGCACGGCCCACCGGCGGGATCCTGGTCCGCCCCACGGACAAGCAGGAGAACTACATCAAGCGGTGCGTGGGCGTACCGGGCGACACCGTGAAGATCGTGGACGGGCTGGTATATGTGAACGGTGAGGCCCAGCCGTTGGTCCCCACCGGGCAGTATGCCTACACGTTCGTAACGAAGGATGCCTTCAACAAGCGTGTGCTCAAGGAGCAGTACGACATCTCGCAGGACGACATGAAGGACGCCATTTCCATCAACCAGGCCGTGCTGCCGTTGACCCAGGCCACCGCCGAGGCGCTCAGCAAATTCGGCAACGTGGAGAGCATGACGCGCCAGGACAAGCCGAAAGGAAGCTACGGCGAGGCGGACCATTGGCCGATCTTCCCCAATGAACCCGGGTTCGACTGGACCGAGGACAACTTCGGGCCGTTGTGGGTCCCGAAAGCGGGCGCCACGGTTTCACTGGACACCAGGAACCTGCCGCTGTACCGGCGCGCCATCACCGCATACGAGGGAAACACGCTGGAGGTGAGGGACGGTGCCATCTGGATCAACGGCGTGCAAACGGACCGGTACACATTCAAGCAGGACTACTACTGGATGATGGGCGATAACCGGCACCGTTCGCTGGATTCGCGCTTCTGGGGCTTTGTTCCCTTTGACCACGTGGTGGGCAAGGCCGTGCTGGTATGGCTCACCGTTGACAAGGACAAGGGGGGCTTCCCCGGCGGCATCCGGTGGAAGCGGCTGTTCACCCGGGTCCGATGAACCCGTTGGCCGCCTGGCGGAAGGTGCCCGAATGGGGCAAGGCCTTCCTGATCGCGGTGGCGCTGCTCGGCACGGTGCACCTGTACATCTTCCGATGGGTCACCGTGCGCAATACCAGCATGTATGCCACGCTGCTGCCCGGCGACCTGCTGGGGGTGGAGCGCTGGCCCTGCTGGACGGGCATGCGGCGGCAGGACATCTTGGTGTTCCATGACCCGGTGCAGGACGACCGCCCCATGTACCGGCGCAGGCTGCTGGTGAAGCGCATCATCGGGCTGCCGGGCGACCAGGTGGAATTGCGCCAAGGGGAAGTCCACGTCAATGGCATTGCCCTGGATGCGCCTGCGGGACAAACCACGCGGTGGACGCTGCGGGTGAAGGAAGGCACGGACCTGTCGGGGATCCTGGAAACGATGGGGCTTCCGCCGGACCTGTTGCTGCCGGGCCGCACCGTCGTCGACCTCCCCCTGAACGGATCGCTGGCTGACCGGATGCGGCAACGGCCCGAAGTGGTCTTCCTGCAACCGGCCGCCCCGCTGCCGCGCCGCACGGCACACCTGTTTCCCCATGGGCCCAACTACCGGTGGAGCAAGGACGACTACGGCCCCATACAGGTCCCCCGCGCCGGCGATACCGTGGAGGTGAACACCTTTACCCTGCCCTTCTACGACCGGATCATCAGCCGCTACGAAAACAACCGGCTTACCGTATCCGACGGGGTGATCCGCATCAATGGGCAGGAAACGGACCGGTACGTCATCCGGCAGGATTACTATTTCGTACTGGGCGACAGCCGCGACAACAGCGAAGATTCGCGCTATTGGGGGCTGGTGCCCTCCGACCATGCCATGGGGCGGGCGGCCTTCGTGCTGATGAACGCACGCGCCCTCTGGCGGCACCCCGTGAAGGGCCGCGCCTTCAGGGCCCTGTAGGAAAGCTCACAGCACTGCGGTCAGGCATGATCGAACAAGGAAGGTGGCGGTGGTGTTCATGATCTAAGGATTCTCACTCGAACACGATCCGCCCCGTGTACCGCACCTTCCCGTTGCCCACCTCCGCCACATACGTGCCTTTGGCCTGTGCGCGGATGTCCAACTGGACGGTGCCCTCGTGCATGCGCAGGACGCTCTGTTGCACCAAGCGCCCCTGAAGGTCCATGATGCGCAGCACCAGGTCCGTCTCGTAAAGCAGGTCCTCGGGAAGCTCGATGGTACAGGTGCCGTTGTTG
>JAGFIV010000109.1 GCA_024103275.1 Flavobacteriales bacterium | reverse complement strand
GGTGAACATCACCGTGAACGGTGAGGTGACCACCAAGCGCTTGAGCATCGTGCGGTAGGCGACAGAGTGACGGAAAGCAAAAAGGCCGTTCCCGCAAGGGGCGGCCTTTTTGCTTGGGGTTGGGGGTGTGGGGCGCAGGGGGTAGGGCGTAGGGCGTTGGCAGGGAGTGGTACGCCGTGGGGCGTTCATCGCACGCGGCTCCAGCTTGCGGCCTACGATCTGCGTCCTTCGGCCACAACACCGTCATTTACGACCTGCCTATTCCTGGGTTCAAATTTCCAGTTCCAAGTTCCCATTCCCACCAGTGACAAGTGCTTATTCGTCCCAGACACAAGGGCAACCATCGAAATACAGGTATAGGCGCATGCTAAAGACCTTGGACAGCGATAGGCTCCAACGGACAAAAAAATGGCCGCTTGACATCTCCGTTAAAATTTGCCTAACATTGCATTCGACGACAAAAAGGACTCGTTCATCGAGATGAGGAATAGGTTGAGCGACATAGGTCAAGGTCCGGATCTTCACCGGGCCAATGCTGCATGGGACGGTCCTACTCTGTAAAGCGACCTCGGTACGACATCCGCTGCTGGAATCCATCAATAGCCCAACCTGAACACCTACAGGAGAAAGGTATTCCACCTTCCGGACAATCCTTCAGCCGCCCACTCAAAACCACCACAATAACACCCCCCAAAACATGAAGACACATTTCCCTTTCCCGCCAATACGGCCCAAATGGTTGATCAAGTCTTGGATTGCGACCATGGGCTTAATGGCTCTCATGGCATTGAATGCGAGGCAGGCAACGGCGGCCGTGTACCAGGTCGGAACGGGCACTTCCAGCCGGACGACCAGTGGCATCACGCCTTTCACCACGATCTATGAGGATAATCGGGTCCAATATCTTTACCTGGCCTCCGAACTCACGGCGGCAGGAGCTTCGGCGGGCCTGATCCAGTCCTTGGCGATCAACATCACCTTGATTGGTGGTCCCAATCCGGACAACGTGAACATTAAGATCGCACAGGTGACGGGATACACCAACATCACGTCCCTGCAGTCCGCCTCCTTTTCCAACGTGTATTCCGCTGCCAGTATTTCCCCGGTACTCGGGTGGAACACGTACACCTTCAGCAGTTCCTTCAATTGGGACGGCACCTCGAACCTCCTGGTGGAGATCTGCCGCGACAACGACGACTGGGGCAGCAACTACGGTATCCAATGCACGCAATTCGCGGCCGGGGTCTCCCGCACCTTCGGCTATTACACTGACGGCGTGGCCGGTTGCTCCATGACCTCGGGCAGCAGCGCCAGTGCAAGCAACCGACGCTACCGCCCCAACATGCGGTTCGACATCGTTGCGGCGGTGCCCTGCAGCGGCACGCCCGATGCCGGAACAATCCCGGCCACCCTTGGCGTGTGTCCTGGAAACAGCACCACGATCCCGGCCTCCGGCACTGCCGAAGGAACCGGTATTTCCTTCCAATGGCAGGAATGGGACGGCAGCACCTGGGTGGATGCGGTCGGTGGAAGCGGCGCGACCACCATTTCCTACACCACTCCGGTGATCAGCAGCCCGATGCAGTATCGCCTGCAGACCACTTGTTCCAATGGCGGTGCGCAAGCTTATAGCAACACCTGTACGGTCTCCTCCGTGATGAGTCTTGCCTGCTACTGCGTCGTCGGTTCATCCTCCGACGATAATACGGGGCTAACGAACGTCACCTTCAACACCATAGACAACTCCTCCACCGGGGCACCTGCCTATACCGACTACACGGCCCAATCCACCAACGTGATCGCGGGGAATTCCTATCCCTTGAGCGTTCGCGTGAACACGGCCGGCAATTACACGGTATACGTTTCCGCATGGATCGATTGGGACCAGAGCGGAACCTTCGATGCCGGGGAGGCCTACGACCTGGGTTTCGTGACCAATGTGGCGGATGGGGCGCCAAATGGGTCTCCGGTCTTGGTCAATGTGCCGCTCACGGCCATCCCGGGCAATACGATCATGCGGGTCCGGGCGACCTATTACTATGCCGCGCAGCCATGCGGAAACCAGAACTACAGCGAGGCCGAGGACTACACCATCCAGGTCACCGGCTGTTCAGGCCCCACGCCTACCGCCAGCGCGGCCAATGACGGCCCCGCATGCGTGGACGGCACGGTGCAACTGACGGGAACAACCGACGTGGGCACCAGCTTCACCTGGACCGGTCCCAATGGGTTCACCAGCAACGCCCAGAATCCCGACATCCCCTCGGCGACCTTGGCCGATGCTGGCACGTACACCTTGGTCGTCAGTACCGGGCCGGGCACCTGCACTTCGGCACCGGCCACCACCGTGGTCGAGGTGTACGCGCCACCCACCGATGTGGTGGCCAACTCCAGCCTGTCCACCGTATGTGAGGGAGGAACGGTGGATCTCTCCTCCAGCGCCACGGCACCTGTGTTGACCGTGCTTCAGGAAGATTTTGAAGGGAATGTCGCCGGCTGGATGGTGGAAAACCTTTCCACAGGCGGAACGCCGGCAAACGCAGCTTGGGCGCTGTACCTGAGTGACGTGAACACTTACAGCAACGATGCCAGCATTTTCGCGGGCGCGAATAGCGACGCGCAAGGTGCTGGCGGCACCACCAACACCAGCCTGATCAGCCCGGTGTTCAGCCTGGTCGGAATGGCCAATGCCACACTGAGCTTCTACCATTACTTCAGGTACAACAGTGGCGAAGAGGGCAATGTGCAGATCACCACGGATGGCACCAACTGGACCACCCTCCAGAGCTATACGACCACCACAGGCAGTGGAGCCGGCTTCACGGCAGCTTCCATTTCCCTGGATGCGTACCTGGGACAGACCAACTTGCAGATCCGTTTCCAATACCTGGCCACATGGGACTGGTACTGGCTGGTGGACAACGTGACCATCTCAGGGGATGTCACGATGAGCTATGCCTGGTCCTCCGACCCAGCCGGTTTCACCAGCGGTGACCAGAACCCGGCCGGCGTGACGGTGGCCACAAGCACCACCTACACGGTGATCGCCACTTCGAATGGATGCGGCAACACCGCCGATGTGATCGTGAATACCGTGGCGCCGCCGGACGCCGGCACCAATGGCAGCCTGAGCGCATGCAGCGGCGGCGCGGCCATGAGCATGCTGGATGCCTTGGGCGGAACACCGGACGGGGACGGCACCTGGAGCGGGCCCAGCAATGTGGTCGGCCACCTGTACGACCCGGCCACAATGGATCCCGGCCTGTACACCTATACCGTGGATCCCACGGCGCCGTGCACCCAACCGGCCAGTGCCTCGGTCACCGTCAATGAAAGCGGCAGGCTTGCAACGGTGAGCATCACCACCGATGCCAACGGGGACCAGATCAGCTGGGAGATCGTCGACGGGAACAATGACGTGATCGCCTCCGGCGGCCCCTATCCCGGACAGGACAACATGGAAGTCACGGAATCGGCATGCCTGAGC
Organism: Flavobacteriales bacterium; assembly: GCA_024103275.1. Lineage (GTDB taxonomy): Bacteria > Bacteroidota > Bacteroidia > Flavobacteriales_F > PHOS-HE28 > PHOS-HE28. The sequence goes on along the minus strand of JAGFIV010000109.1, from coordinate 360 downwards.
GATGAGCAAGGCAGCTGGTACGGCTTCCGCCTGATGGACAGCAACGGCGACGGCATCTCCGGCGGCGGCTGGGAGCTGCGCACGCCGGACGGCAAGCTGATCTTGCGCGAAGAGTTCAGCACCGGCGCCTCCAGCCCGGCGAACCCGCCGCTGTCGGGCAGCTACGGCAACTCCCACAGCTTCGCCCTGCCCCTGGCCGCGCCTGCCGTACACCCGGCGGAGTGCGGCGTGTTCGACAACCGCTCGGCCCACAAGCTGTTCGCCAACAAGGTGGCGGGCACCAACTACCAGGGCGGGACGCCGAACTACCACTTCGAGCTCTCCGACCCTGACTCAGGGTTCATCCGCCCCATCAAGAAG
>JAGFIV010000079.1 GCA_024103275.1 Flavobacteriales bacterium | reverse complement strand
GCATCGCCAGAACGGTAAGGCATCCGACCCCCAAAAAAGCGAAGCCCCCCAAAACGCTTGGAGGGCTTGCGGCTCTAAGGGAGCCTCCTGTCAGATTTGAACTGACGACCTGCTCATTACGAATGAGTTATTTCGGCCTTTTCCGGGGCTTCCAAAAGTGGCCTTTTCCCTTGCTTGACGCTGGCAAACATAAGCCCAGCAAGGAAAACCGGTTAGCCCCCTTTTTCCTCCATCTTGCCAAAGTGTTTACGTTTTGCTTACGTTTGCCCCAAGATGGGCGAAAACATACCCCTGAACAGGCGGGCCAAGGAAGATGGCTTCAACGCCCGCTTCATCCTGCTGACAAGCCAGCGAATGAAGAACGGCATGGCACCGATATGCCTGCAACTGTCCCACCGCCGCAAGGTGAAGCGGTACTCCCTCAAAGAGGCCGTGAAGCCGGAGCAATGGGATGAGGCCCAAGCCCGCGTGAAGGCACGTGTGCGCGGTGGCACCTTAATCAACGGGATCGTCAACGGTATTGAGGCCCGCGTGTGCGGGATCGTTGACGCGCTGGTGGTGAACAATTCCCTGTCGCTGGAAGCCTTCGAGAAAATGTACCGCAACCCCAAGGCCACGTCGGACGTGCTGGCCTACATGGAGGCCACGGAGCAGGAACTACGCAACGACCGCCCCGGCTATGCGATCATGTTCCGCAACGCGGTGAGCGCATTACGCCGCGCCAATGCGGGCAAGCCCCTGCCCTTCCACGACCTGACACCCCGGAAGCTGGAAGAGGTGGAAGCCTTCCTCCGCCGTGAGGGCTGCACCCCCGGCGGCATAGCCACCTACTACCGGATCATCCGCGTTGCGGTGAACCAAGCGATAAAGGACGGCCTGCTGGCACAGGAACAATATCCCTTTGAAACGGCCCGGCACAAAGGCTACTCCATGAAGCGGCTGAAGGCCACCACACGGCCACGCGCCTTGGAGGATGGGGACATTGAACGCCTCAAAGCCTTCCCCTATGGTGAACACCCCCTGCTGGGCTGCACCGTCCGCCTGTTCCTCTTCAGCTACTATGCACGGGGCATCAACTTCGCGGACATCGCCCGCCTCACCCACGGCTCCGTCATCAACGGACGCTTGGAATACACCCGAACCAAGACCAAGCGCAAGGGAGAGGGGGCCAACTTCAGCATTCCGGTAAGTGCCCCCATGCAGGAGATCATGGACTACTTCAACGACCGGGAGAGCCGCTACCTGTTCCCGGTCCTGAAAGGGAACGAGGGCACGGAGGCTGAGGTATGGACGCGCATAAAGGACCGGCTCCAACACGTGAACCGCGACCTGAAGGCCGTGGCCAAGGCACTTGGCATCAAAGGTTCCCTCACCTTCTACGTGGCCCGGCACACCTACGCCACCACCCTGAAGCGGAGGGGCGTGGACGTGGCGATCATTTCGGAGAGCATGGGGCATGAGAACGTGAACACCACCGCCGCCTACCTGAAGCGTTTCGGGAACAACGTGCTGGATGTTGCCGATCAACTGCTGTAAGCGCATGGGCCATGCCTACCTGAAGAGCTTCAGCAACGAGGAACTGGACGCGGCAAACCAAGGGCTTTGAATGATGGCGAAACAACCAAGGAAGGGCAAAATGAAGGATGCTGCCGAGGCAATGCGCGGCCTTGTGAATGACATACGCGGCGACATGGGATTGCCTCCGTTACCCCAAGTACTCCCTCCTGCTTCAACCATTTGGCAAGGCCGGACCGTTGCGGGTGCCTTCGAGCAACTGAAACACGAAGCCCATTACTGCCTTCTTTCGTTCCTCATTGATAGCGCCGCTGAGGTCGAAGAGTATCGCCGGAAACAGTATCGCAGGCTGCAAGGCTATCGCCCGGAATTGAATGACTACATGAGTACCTTGGGCAACCAACGCCGTGAACTTTCCGGCCAGTGGTACCACGCTGGTGGATCACCGCATTACGGGTTGACATTGACGAACCTCGGCGCGAAGTCCGGCCCTTTGACGCAACGGTGGGAGCGTTGGGCCGAAGGCTTTGCTGAGGAAGTCCGGGCCGCGTTTGTCGCACATGGCCAAGGCGAACAAGCCGCGAAGGAGGTCGGGCGTTTGGCTTCCGGCATTGCCCAGCTATCCATCGGCAACGCCGAGCGCACGGCATACGAGGCGCGGCTGGAACGGGCAAGGCAAGACCTGTCGAATAGGGGCCAGTACGCCGCACCCGGAGATATTGCGGCCATGTTCCAAAGGCATATCGAAGGCTTCAACACATGGAGGGTCCGCTTGGTGGAGCGTGTGGGTGCTGTTGTTGCAACCACCACAACCACCAAGCCCAAGCCCGCGAAGGAATGGGATGACCTGAAGACCTTGGCCCTGTTCCATGCCTTACGGTATGCAGCAGGCGACCGGCAAGCCAATCTATCCACGAACACCGAAGCCGATAAAGTCGCAAGGGATGCGGGATTCGTAAGCAAAGGGAGTGGTAAAAGATTGCGTTCACATTTCATTACATATCGCAATGAAGCCGGACGCACCGGCACAGGAGTGCGGTCCACCGAAGTGTTGAAGCGTTACGATGCCGTCATCCCACGGCTTGAAAAAGGGTCGGATGCATTGAAGTTGGCGACGGAGGAAAGGGAGCTTGTGCAAAGCAGGGAGCACTAGTAGGAAGAATTGTCGCCACAAAGTCGCGACTTACCGGCGACCCGGAAAAGCAGGGCGGAATTTTTGCGCAGTCGTTTGGCACCAACGCCACGGCAAGCGCAAGATGAACAACCCTTTCGAGGAGATCACCGCCAAGCTGGATGCCTTGGCCGTGGATGTGCGAGCACTGAAGAGCCGCACGAATGAGAAACCCGATCGGAAACGCCGGGTCGGACTTTCGGAAGCTGCCAAATACTGCGGATTGGCTAACCGGACGATGTACAAGAAAACGCATCGCCGGGAAGTGCCGCACAGTAAGGTTGGTGGGCGCTTGTTCTTTGACTTGGATCTTTTGGATGCTTGGATCGACGGGGGGCGCCGACCCATGGCCTCCGAGGTCGCCGAGGAACGCATGGCCGGAAACAAGTGAGCGGGCAGCGCCTTACCGCATACCCGCTCAAAATTCCTTTGCCATGCCAAAGATAGCACTACCCGCGTCCGTGAACGCCGACCTGATCGCGGACATTGAGGCCGAAGCCCTGCACCTTGAACCCAAGCCTGCGGAAGACGATCGGCCCAAGGCCGGGCCGTTCCCCGTGGATGCCTTCCCTAAGCCAGTTGCCGACCTGCTGGAAGTCCTACGGCAAAAAGCCCGGTTCCCCGTGGACTATTCCGCCGCCGGGCTGCTGTTCACCGCCTCCACCGCGATCGGCAATAGCACCGCCCTATGCTGCGGCCCCTACACGGCATCCGCCGCACTGTGGCTGCTGGCCGTTGGTGCCCCGTCCGTGGGCAAAAGCCCCCCGGTGGACCTGCTGACCCGGCCCCTGACCGATCACGACCGCCGCACCAAGTCCGAACACGATCACAAGGTGAGGGAATGGGAGGCCGCGCAAGAAGAGCGCAAGGGCAAGAAGCGGGACAAGAACGCACCAACCGATGAGCCGCCCGCACCGCGCCCGGTATGGAGGCCGCACGTTGTCGGGGATGTTACCATGGAGGCATTGATCGCGAAGTTGTCGGCAACACCGCGCGGGCTTGGACGGCATAACGATGAGTTCCTGGGCTTCCTCCAAAGCATGGACGCATACCGCAGCGGAGGGGACCGCCCCAAGTGGCTGTCGATCTTCAACGGCCAACCCATCACTGAGATCCGAAAGACCGCCGGTGAACATTTGGTGCCGCGCCCATTCGTTGCCTTGGCCGGTGGGATCCAAACCGGGAAGCTGGCAGCGCTTGCCGGTGCCGACGATGGCTTTCTCCACCGTCTGCTGGTGTTGTGGCCGGACGTACAACGCGCGGAATACGCCACCACCACGGAGCTACCGGCAGAGTGGATCCAGTGGTGGAAGCAGGTGGTGGACTACCTGCTGGGGCTGGAAATGGACCTCAACGGCGGCGATCCCCAACCCGTGGTGCTGCGGTACACGGAACAGGCTGCGGCCATGTACGCCACGTGGGACCGGAGGCACACGGACCGGAAGAACGCCGCGATCGAAGCCGGGGACGAACTGACCGCCGCGCTCCTTGGCAAGCTGGACACATACCACCACCGGCTGGCCCTTGTGCTGGAACTGCTGCACCGTGCCTGCGACGGTCAACAAGCAGGTGGAGAGGTGCGCACCGAAGCCGTGGAGGGTGCCCAAAAGCTGCTGGACTACTTCGAGCGCACGGCGCGGAAGATGCACTTCACCATGTTCCAAGCCTCCCCCTTGGACCGGTTGGAAGGCGACAAGCTGGACCTGTACGATACCCTGCCCGGTGAGTTCACCACGGCTGAGGCAATCGTTAAAGCGGACGGCATGGGGCTTTCCGCGCGGACCATGAAACGGCGGTTGAACGAGTGGAGCAAGGGCCGCCAACCCCTCCTTGCAAGGGACGGCCAAGGGCGGTACAGGAAGCAATTCGAGCATTGACCCCATGGCACAACTGTCCTTTTTGACACTTCCCAGCATTGACGCGGGTTTGAGGCCCAAAAAGGGCTGGCACTTTGCTGGCACAACGTGGCACAAACCCTGCCCGCCCATGTGGGCAAAGTGCCAAAGTGCCAAAGTTTGTGCCACCCGAAAACGCGCTGCAACCCGCGTCCCCGTAGCAAAGTGCCAAAGTGCCAAAAGTGACACGGGGGAATATCCCTCCAAAACATGAGCGCCCCCCAACGCTTCACCCTGGAGCCGTACCGGGGACCGTCAACCCGGCACACCTGCCCCGGCTGCGGACACCGAAAGGAGTTCACCAAGTACGTGGACACCACCACCGGGGAGGTGCTGCCCGACCATGTGGGGAAGTGCAACCGGGCGGACCGCTGCGGCTATCACTACCCGCCCCGCGACTACTTCCGGGACAACGGCCTGAAGCCCGACAACGGCACCGCCTACACCCCGAAGCCTGAGCCGCCGCCGCCCGTCCCCTTCCTGCATGATCGCGACGTGGTGAAAGCCCTACGCGCCCACCCTGAGCAGAACACCCTGAGCGCATACTGGCGGAACCTGATCGGATCGGACCGTTGGGACAAGGTGGCCCTTGACTACGCGCTGGGAACATGGCCTGATGGACGCATGGCCGGGGCTGCGGTTTACTGGCAGGTGGACGTTGACGGCAAGGTGAAGGGCGGCAAGGTCATGCTGTACGATCCGGCCACCGGGCACCGCAGCAAGGAGGGCGGTACCACGTGGGTGCATTCGCTTACCGGCGGCATACCGGAGGGCCGGAAGTTGGAGCAGTGCCTGTTCGGTGAACACCTGCTGAAAGATTGGCCGATGGATAAGCCCGTGGCCGTGGTGGAGAGCGAGAAAACGGCACTGATCTGCGCCGCCCTGCTGCCCAACTACCGTTGGCTGGCCACCGGATCGTTGGGAGAGTTCAAGCTGGCCAAGCTCCAAGCCTTGACGGGCCGGAAGGTGCTGGCCTTCCCCGACCTTGCCCCCAACTGTGCCGCCTACTTCCTTTGGAAGCAACGGGCCATTGAGCTGAGGCACTTGTTCGCGTCGATCCATGTGAGCGACATCTTGGAAGCCGGGGCCACCATGGAGCGCACACTGGCCGGGATGGACATTGCCGACCTGCTGTTGAGTGAGCAGCACCCCGCCGAGGTCGGGGCCATGGCAGCACCGGCACCACCACCGCCGCTGACCCCATCGGCACCGCCCATCGTAAAGTCACGCGCCGAGGTGGCCATTGAGCGCATGGCGGCAAAGAACCCCGCGATCAACCTATTGGTGGACCTGCTGCAACTGGACGTTGCAGGGGCCACCGTCCGCAAATTGACAACGACATGAACCAGGACTTGAAGCCTGTAAAGAACAGGACCAAAGCAGGGCAGTTCCCCAAGGGAGCCAGCGGCAACCCCAAAGGCAGGCCCAAGGGCACCCCGAACAAGATCAACGAGCGCATCCGGGAAACCATCCACGCAGCCCTTGACGAAACGGCCCCGGACGTTGTGAAGTGGATCCGGCGGCTGGGCAAGGACGATCCCAAGGGAGCGTTGCAGGTCTATGCGGCCTTGGCCGAGTTCGCCCTACCTAAGTTGAGCAGGCAGGAGGTGAAGGCCGAAGCGGATGCCGTGGTGAAACACACGATCACCTTTCGGCGGGGTGGAAAGATGATTACCCCCGGCCATGAGCGCGGCGAAGGCTGAGGCCAAGGCCACCGCAGCGGATGGGCGCGGCCCCGTTGCGACCTTCACTAAGCGTTGGCAGTTATGCGCCGCCCTGCTGAAGATGGGCAGGGAGTTGGAAGCCTTACCACCGGATAACGTCCGTCACCTACTGGCCCCCCTTGTTGTGGAGTTCGTGCTGGAAGAGCTTCGGGGGTTGGGGCATATCTTCGAGAGGGCGTAGGGTGGCACCCGGCGGCTTCATCCCACCTCGGCCTTCATGCTCAAATCGCGAAAAGTTTACACCTTGTTGAAACTGGCCCTAAAAAACAAGCCCCTCAACTTTCGCTGAAGGGCTTGCTGCTGTAAGGTGTGGGACGTACTGGATTCGAACCAGTGACCTCATGCGTGTGAAGCATGCGCTCTGAACCAACTGAGCTAACGTCCCAAGCTTTTCAACCCCTCCAAGATGGCCTTCCCGGCATCCCGAACGGGGCGCGAATATAATCCGCCTGACATTATTCCCTCGCTGCACACTTGCATGCGGGCATCCCGCCCCCTGCCTCATCGGCACATCCGCCCAAGTTGCCTCGCGGGCGAGGCCTCCCCTCCTGCGCCGGGGTGGCCCATGCTTGGGGAGTCCTGTTCCCGGATCGGGGAATATTATCCTACTGGCCAAGGGCCAACCCTTTGCGTGGGCGGAGGCAGGCACCCACCCATAAACCCGCGGCCCGGCGGCATTCGTGGTGGTTGGGGGACTGTTGCGAGCATGCCAGGTCAAACCAGGAACAGACTTTGAATGATGAGGGCCAAAGCATTACCACCCATGTCACAAACCAGTTTCCAGCAACAACTAGTAGACCTGCGCCACCAACTGTTTTATTTCGCCTTGAGCCTGACACGCGATCGTGATGATGCGTACGACCTCATGCAGGAGAGCATGCTGAGGGCGCTGACATATTCGGACAAGTTCCGTGAGAACACCGATTTCAAAGCTTGGGTGTTCACCATCATGAAAAACACATTCATCAACGGCCATCGGCGCAATAAGCGCACAACCAGGGTGATGGACCACGTGGAACGTGTTCGTGAACGAGTGCGGATGGTGGAAACGCCAGCCACGGCAGAATCAACGATGCAAGCAAGTGAAATCCAGAATGCCATGGGACGGTTGGATGAGATTTTCCGCACGCCCTTCACCATGCACCACGCAGGCTACAAATACCATGAGATCGCGGACCGGCTGGCCATCCCGGTGGGTACCGTTAAAAGCAGGATCCACCAAGCCAGGCACCGGCTCATGCACATGCTTGCATGAATCGTCTCCGATCCACATCCTCGTGAGGGAAGGACCGCCATTGGTGGTTAACGAATGTTAAGCCCTGAAATCACAACCGGAACGGACAAACTATCCGGCTGCTGTTTCCGTTGCATGGAACGCATGCTCCACACAAACTTGGCTGGCGGAACAGTGTGAGGTGGACCAGCCGGTATAAATGATAGACGAATGCCACGCAAGAAACGCGAGCTCATATTGACCCAACCGGAACGCACCGGCCTGAAGACGTTCAAAGTAAGGCTGGATGCGCGCACAGTGATCACCTTGGCAAACAAGAAGGCCTTTGAATTCTGGAAGGAGAAGTATCCCAAGGCGGTGATCATCGGGTAATCGGAGACCCAACGCTTGGTTTCAGTCAGCGGGCCTGGGTAATGCACCGCAGGAATCCCGGGGGTCGGCACAACAAGGAGGTACTTTCGCGGCCACCATGCCTTTGGTGCGTCACGCCATGCTTGCTTATGCGCGGCACCTGCTCACCGCAGGGAATCGGTACGATGTGCATTCACCCTTCGTGTACCGGCTCATCACGGATGTGTTGCGCCGAAAAACGATGCCCGGTGTTCATTCGGACCTGGAGGCATTGCGCGGCGAGATGGAGAGCCGGACCGACAGCATCCAAGTGACGGACTTCGGTGCCGGGTCACACCAGCTCCGGGGCACTGAACGGGAAGTGGCATCCATCGCCCGCACTTCCTTGAAACCGCGCAGGCAGGCCGCCCAATTGGCGGGTATAGCCCACTACTTCGAACCGCAGACCGTGGTGGAACTGGGCACCAGCCTGGGCATCACCACCCTGTACTTGGCCCGCGCCGCGCCTATGGCACAGGTCCACACGCTGGAAGGCTGCCCGAACATCGCCGCCATCGCCGCCGGGAATTTCGCCCGCATGGGGGCCGGGAACATCGAACTCCATACCGGCCCTTTCACGCAACAGCTGCCACAAGTGCTGGCCCGGATCGACCGGCTCGACCTCGCTTTCATCGACGGGCATCACAGCGCCGCGCCCACCTTGGATTACTTTGGCCAATGCCTTGCCAAGGCCCATGAGGGGTCCGTCTTCATCCTCGACGACATCCACTGGAGCGCCGACATGGAGCACGCATGGACCCTGGTCCAGGAACATCCGAAAGTGGTCATCACCATCGACCTGTTCCACTTCGGCCTTGTCTTCTTCAGGAACGGGCAGCAACGGGAGCATTTCAAATTGCGGTATTGACCACCGGGCGATGCCCGGCAGGTTCCGGTGCCGCGTGCAGCCGAATTAACTTCGCAGGCCATGAAGATCTATACCCGCACAGGCGACAAGGGGCAGACCGCCCTGCTCAACGGCAAACGGGTGCCCAAGGACAGCCTGCGCATCGAAGCGTACGGCACCATCGACGAGCTGAACAGCCACGTGGGCATGTTGAGGGACCTGCTCGGCGACGGGAACCGGGAATTGCTCCTCGACATACAGATGAAGCTGTTCGACCTCGGTTCCACCCTGTCCGCCGCCGACGAAGAGACGATCGAGCGGTTCAAGGTACCGCAAGTGGGGGACAGCGACGTGGAGGGCCTTGAAAAGGCCATGGATGCGATGGATTCGGACCTTCCCGTGCAGCGCCACTTCATCCTGCCCGGCGGTCATCCGGCCGTTTCACAGGCGCACATCTGCCGTACCGTATGCCGCCGCGCCGAACGCCTGCTGATCCGGTTGGCCGCGGAAGAGGCCGTGCCGGAGATCGCCATTCGATACCTCAACCGGCTGAGCGACCTCTTCTTCATGCTCGCCCGTTGGACAGGTTGGCGGATGAACGTGCCGGAGACCCAGTGGGCACCCCGGGACCATGCTTCATGAAACCCTTGCCACAGGCACCGGCCCGGCAATTCGTGCAGCGGGCCGCCACTATCCGTACTCGGTTATATTTGCGCCCAATTTCAAAAAACGCGTTCAGCGCGCGCGACATGTATTGGACACTTGAACTTGCCTCCTACCTCGAAGATGCCCCCTGGCCCGCCACCAAGGATGAACTGATCGACTTTGCCATGCGCACGGGCGCCCCGTTGGAAGTGGTGGAGAACCTGCAGGCCATCGAGGACGAAGAAGAAGTCTTTGAGACCATCGAGGACATCTGGCCCGATTACCCCAGCAAGGAGGACTTCTTCTTCAACGAGGACGAGTACTGAGAGCCTTACACACCCGGTAACACCAAGCCCCGCCCCCCTGTGGCGGGGCTTTTCTTTCACAAGTCCATCAAGCGGCACCGGCAAGGACAGGAACGTTGCTGCCGGTCTGTCACATTCTTTCGGGATGGCACGAAAATCGCCTCCCCGGATACCCGTTACCTTTGCATGCCTTTATAGAACCAGGCACACGGTCGGCCACCTGTCGCGGAAACCATCGTTGACCACGACGATCCCAGGCCACCGGAACCACAGACACGCACCTTTCCATGCTCGGCACCATCATCAAGAAAGTATTCGGCGACAAATCCTCGCGCGACCTGAAGGAAGTGCAACCGCTGGTGGACCAGATCAAGGCCGAATATGCCAAGCTTGCCGACCTCGACAACGACACGCTCCGGGCCAGGACGGATGATTTCAAGCGCCGCATCGCCGGCAAGATCACGGACGAACAGGCACGGATCGACCAGCTCCGGGCCGAGATCGAGAGCGATGCCCGCATGGCCATCGCGGAGCGGGAAAAACGCTACGACGAGATCGACAAGCTGGAGGCACAGGCCACGAAGGAGATCGAGGAGGTGCTCCTGGAGATCCTCCCCGAAGCCTTCGCGGTGATGCGGGAAACGGCACGGCGCTTCAAGGAGAACACCGAGGTGGTGGTGACCGCCCGGGAGTTGGACCGGGAGATCGCCGCCAAGCGGAACAGCGTACGCATCGATGGCGACAAGGCGATCTGGAGCAACACCTGGGACGCTGCGGGCACCCCGATCACCTGGGACATGGTGCACTACGATGTGCAGCTGATCGGTGGCGTGGCCTTGCACAAGGGCAAGATCGCGGAGATGATGACCGGTGAGGGCAAGACCTTGGTGGCCACCTTGCCCACCTACCTGAATGCGCTCGCCGGCCGCGGCGTACACATGGTTACCGTGAACGACTACCTGGCCAAGCGCGACAGTGAATGGATGGGCCCGCTGTACGAGTTCCACGGGCTGCGCGTGGACTGCATCGACAAGCACGAGCCCAACAGTGAGGCGCGGCGCAAGGCCTATATGGCAGACATCACCTTCGGCACCAACAACGAGTTCGGCTTTGACTACCTGCGGGACAATATGGCCCACGCGCCCGCGGCACAGGTGCAGCGCAAGCACCACTATGCCATCGTTGACGAGGTCGACAGCGTGTTGATCGACGATGCCCGGACGCCACTGATCATCAGCGGCCCCACGCCCAAGGGCGAGGTACACCAGTTCGATGAGTACAAGCCGCGCGTGGAGCGGTTGTACAACGCCCAGCGCCAATTGGTCACCAAATTGTTGGCCGAGGCCAAGGAATTGCTCAAGGAGGGTGCCACGCGGGAACAAACGGAAAAGGCCGGCCTGGCCTTGTTGCGTGCGCACCGCGGCCTGCCCAAGAACAGCGCGTTGATCAAGTTCTTGAGCGAGCCCGGCGTACGCGCCCTGCTCCAAAAGACCGAGGCCCACTACATGCAGGACCAGGAGAAGGAGATGCCCTTCGTGGATGCCGGGCTCTTCTTCACCATTGACGAGAAGCTGCACAGCGTGCAGATGAGCGAGAAGGGCCTCGACCTGATCAGCGGCGACGTGGACGACCCGCAGTTCTTCATCCTCACCGACGTGGGCAGCGAAGTGGCCGAGATCGAAAAGGGAGGCGGCACCACGGAGGAAAAGGCACGGAAGAAGGACGAGGTGTTGCGCGAGTTCGGCATCAAGAGCGAGCGCGTACACACGGTCAACCAGCTTATCCGCGCCTACGCCTTGTATGAAAAGGACGTGGAGTACGTGGTGCTGGACGGCAAGGTGATGATCGTGGACGAACAGACCGGGCGGATCATGGAGGGGCGCCGGTACAGCGACGGGCTGCACCAGGCCATCGAAAGCAAGGAGAAGGTGAAGGTGGAGGCCGCCACGCAGACCTACGCCACGGTGACCCTGCAGAACTACTTCCGGATGTACCACAAGCTGGCCGGCATGACCGGTACGGCCGAGACCGAGGCCCAGGAGTTTTGGGACATCTACAAGCTGGACGTGATGACGATCCCCACCAACCGGCCGGTGGTGCGCATCGACCATGAGGACCTGGTGTACAAGACCAAGCGCGAGAAGTACAACGCGGTGATCGACGAGATCGTCTCGCTGCAGGAGGCCGGCCGGCCGGTGCTGGTGGGCACCACCAGCGTGGAAGTAAGTGAATTGATGTCCAAGATGCTGAAGATGCGGGGCATCAAGCACGACGTGCTGAATGCCAAGCAGCACCAGCGGGAGGCGGAGATCGTGGCCAATGCCGGCAAGGCCGGCACGGTGACCATCGCCACCAACATGGCGGGCCGGGGGACGGACATCAAGCTGGGCCCCGGCGTGAAGGAAGCAGGCGGCCTGGCCATCGTGGGCACTGAAAAGCACGAGAGCCGTCGCGTGGACCGCCAGCTTCGCGGCCGCGCAGGCCGGCAAGGAGACCCGGGATCCTCGCAGTTCTACATCTCCCTGGAGGATGACCTGATGCGGATGTTCGGCAGCGAGCGCATCGCCAAGCTGATGGACCGGCTGGGGCTGAAGGAGGGCGAGGTGATCCAGCACAGCATGGTCACGGCCAGCATCGAGCGTGCCCAAAAGAAGGTGGAGGAAAACAACTTCGGCATCCGCAAGCGCCTGCTGGAATACGATGACGTGATGAACAAGCAGCGCCAGGTGATCTACAAGCGCCGGCGCAACGCCCTGTACGGCGACCGCCTGAAGCTGGACGTGCTGAACATGTTCCACGACGTGGCGGAACAGGTCACCCAGGATTACCAGCCCGAGGGCGATTTCGAAGGCTTCCGCATGGAGCTTTTCCGGAAGCTCTTCATCGAGTCCCCGGTGGACGGCGAGACCTTCAAGAACGGAAAGCCGGCCGACGTGGCCGATGCCGTTTTCGAAGGTGCATGGGAGGCGTACAACCGCCGCGGCGGACAGATCGCCGCCCAGGCGCTGCCGGTGATCAGTGACGTGTTCCTGAACCAGGGGAAACAATATGAGAACATCGTGGTGCCGATCACCAACGGCAGCAAGACGATGCAGGTGGTGACGAACCTGGAAAAGGCATACCGGACCGAAGGCCGGGAATTGTCCGACAGCATTGAGAAATACATCACCCTGGCCATCATCGACAACGAGTGGAAGGAGCACCTGCGGGAAATGGACGACCTGCGGCGCGACGTGCAGAATGCGAGCATCGAGCAGAAGGATCCGCTGCTGATCTACAAGTTGGAATCCTTCAAGCTGTTCGACGGCATGATCAACCGGATCAGCAACGAGGTGGTGGAATTCCTGGTGCGCGCCGGGCTGCCGCAGGCGGAACCGGCGGTGCAGGAGGCGCCGCAGCACCGTCCGTCGCGCGAGGAGCGCCAGATGCGCACCAGCCGCACCGAGGTACCGTCCTATTCCAACGGGAGCAGCGGTACGCCGCAGCGCGAACAACGGGCCGTGCCCGCTGGAGCCGGGGCACAGCACCAACCAATGCCCCCCGCCGGGCCGCGCCCGCAGCCGGTACAGCCCGTGCGGGTGGAGAAGAAGGTGGGTCGCAACGATCCCTGCCCCTGCGGCAGCGGCAAGAAGTACAAGCACTGCCACGGGCGGGAGGCCTGACCGCGAGCGGCCGAATGCCGAACGCCCCGTTCCCGGGGCGCCCAGCTATGGTGTATGTCGCTTGGTTCTTATTTCAAGGGCACGCGCATCTGCACACGTACCGGTTGGCCATCCTGTGAGCCGGCCGTCCAACGCGGGGCTTCACTGATGGCGGAGGCGATCTGACCGGCCATCTGCGCGTTCTCGGCACCCGTTACCTCGACGCCCGAAAGGCGGCCGTCCTTTTCCACCACGAAGGTGGCCATGACATCCCCGGAGGGTTTCCCCACCCGGTCGCGGACATACCGTACCATGGCCTTTTCCCCGCCGGGATACTGCGGCATGGTCTGGGCCATGGTATAAATGATGTTCCGCAAGGGTTCCGCATCATAGATCTTCTCCGCCAGCTCACGTCCCCACTTGTCCTTGCGGGTCCACGGTCCGTCCTTCCTTCCTTGCACGTAGTTCCCCTCGCTTTCGATCTTCCCGTTCGGATGAAAGAACACGAAATGGCCGTCGGGCACCCTATACTGATCATCCGCGTACCGGCCCTTGGCCTTGAGCGTACCGTCCATGAAGTACAGGTCGGCCAAATAGCCGCCTGTGCCATCACTGCCGCCCGGCTCCAGGTAATACACGGCTTTGCCCTTGTTCACGGGCTCCAAGGTCGCATCCAGATAGACCTTTTGGGCCTGCACGGGCGCTGAGGCCAGGCCCAAGGCCAACAACATGGGAAGCACGATCGACATTTTGCTGTTCACGGGTTACCGGGATTCTGTTCCATCCTACGCGATGCCGGGTGGCAAGGTTTCAGCCCTGCATGTGCGCCACGGGGCGGCCTGGCACGGGATGGTGAAACACTGATGCTCAACCGGCCCAGGCTTCCCGGTCCAAGCTGCGGTACTGGATTGCCTCGGCCAGGTGCTCCGTCCGGATATCGGCGCTTGCGGCCAGGTCGGCGATGGTACGGGCCACCTTCAGGATACGGTCGTAGGCACGGGCACTGAGCCCCAGGCGCTCCATGGCCTTTTGCAATAAAGCGGTCCCGGCCGCGTCCACCCGGCAATACTTGCGCAACTGGCGCGTGGAGATCTGGGCGTTGCAATACATCCGGGTGCCTTTGTACCTGGCCTCCTGCACGGACCGGGCGCGCATCACACGCTCCCTGACGGACCCGCTCTTTTCGGTCTCCCGCTCACTGGCCAGCTCGCTGAAATTCACCGGTGTGACCTCCACATGGATATCGATGCGGTCCAGCAGGGGCCCGCTGATCTTGTTGAGGTATTTCTGCACCACCCCGGGTGCGCACACGCATTCGCGCTCCGGGTGGTTGTGGTAGCCGCAGGGGCAGGGGTTCATCGCGGCCACCAGCATGAAACTGGCCGGGTATTCCACGGTAAACTTGGCCCGGCTGATGGTGACCACGCGGTCCTCCAGCGGTTGGCGCATCACCTCCAGCACCGTGCGCTTGAACTCCGGCAACTCGTCCAGGAACAGCACCCCGTTGTGCGCCAGGCTGATCTCGCCCGGCTGGGGGTAGGAACCACCGCCCACCAGGGCCACGTCGCTGATGGTGTGGTGCGGGGAGCGGAACGGGCGGGTACACATCAACGAATCCTCCGCCGAAAGCTTGCCCGCCACGCTATGGATCTTGGTGGTCTCCAGTGCTTCCTCCAGGTTGAGCGGGGGCAGGATGGTGGGCAGGCGTTTGGCGATCATCGTCTTGCCCGCCCCGGGCGGACCGATGAGGATCACGTTGTGCCCGCCGGCCGCGGCGATCTCGAAGGCCCGCTTGATGTTCTCCTGGCCCTTCACGTCGCTGAGGTCCACCGGATAGCTGCGGCTCTGTGCCTCAAACTCAGCCGCTACGTCCACGAGCGTGGGTGCCAAGGTCTCGCGCCCTTCCATGAAGTCGATCACTTGCCGCAGGTGTTCCACCCCAAAGACGTCAATCCCCTGCACGATGGCGGCCTCCCGGGCATTGGCCACCGGCACCACCACGCCCTTGAAGCCTTGTTTGCGGGCCTCCAGCGCAATGGGCAACGCACCTTTGATGGGCCTTACCTCCCCATCGAGGGAGAGCTCGCCCATCACCACCAACCCGTCGAGGCGGGCGGGGTCCATCTGGTTGCTGGCCCCCAGGATGCCCAAGGCGATGGGCAGGTCGTAGGCCGTGCCTTCCTTGCGGATGTCGGCCGGCGCCAGGTTGATCGTGATCTCGCGTCCCCGGGGCATGTGCAGGCCGATGTTGTTGATCGCCGCGCCCACCCGCTGATGGCTCTCCTTCACCGCACTGTCCGGCAGGCCCACCATGAAGAAGGTGGTCCCTTTCACGATGTTCGTTTCCACCGTGATCACGGTGGCTTCCACGCCGAACACGGCGCAGCCGTAGCTTTTCACCAACATGGGCGGGGAAGATACGCCGGTCCCGTCGCCGATCAGCCGAGGTATCGTTCGATGTGGTCGATCCAAGCGTGGATCACCTTGATGTGCACCTCTTGGATCCGATCGGCATAACCCGGGTGCGGCACCCTTACTTCCACATCGCACAAGGGTGCCAGCCGGCCGCCGTCCTTGCCGGTGAGGCCGATCACGTGCATGCCCCGGCCGCGGGCCACCTCGGCGGCACGCAGCACGTTGGGGCTGTTGCCGCTGGTACTGATTGCCAGCAGCACGTCGCCATCGCGCCCATGCGCCTGCACGAACCGCGCGAACACCTGCTCGAAGCCATGGTCGTTGCCCACGCAGGTGAGGTGGCTGGGATCGCTGATGCTAAGGGCGGCGATCGGGTCGCGGTCTTCACGGAACCGGCCGGTGAGCTCCTCGGCGAAGTGCATGGCATCGCACATGCTGCCGCCATTGCCGCAGCTAATGATCTTCGCGCCCTGCTTGAGGCAGCGGCCCATGAGGGTGGCGGCGCGTTCCACGGCCCCGATGTTGGCGGGATCGGCCAGAAAGGTGTTCAACACGGAGGCGGCTTCCTCGAAGTGCGATCGGATGCGGTCGGTGCTCATGCCCGTCAAAGATGCGTCAAAGTGCGTCGCCGCCCCTGTATCCCATGCGCTTCCGGTCGCCAGCAGGCTTTTCCATGAGCTGCTTCACCGCCTCGAACAGGCCCGCCAGCGCCTCTTCGCCCGCATCCTGCCGGTCCTCCATACGCTCCAAGCGCAGCAGCAGTTCACGGTCGTTCATCAGGATGCGGTTCATGCGCACGAACACCCGCATGATCCGGATGTTCACGGCAATAGCCCGCTCGCTCTAGAGGACGCTGGAGAGCATCAGGACACCGTGCTCGGAAAAGGCCATCGGGAGCTTCCGCCGACCACCCCACGAACTTGAAGTCACAAATTGTGACTTCAAGTTGGCCCACTCATCCCGCGTAAGCTGGAACGCAAAGTCTTCCGGAAACCGGTCGATGTTGCGCCTCACCTGCTGGTTCAAGACCTTGGTCGCCACCTGATAGAGTTCCGCCAAATCCTCGTCCAGCATCACCTTCATGCCACGTATCCAGTATATCCGGGAGGCGATGGCCTCATCGGGAACGACCAATGTCTCTTCCATGGCCCAGTCACATTGACGGATTATTCGTCGCGCTGCGGACGGACAAGATGGAGGGTCCGATCCGATCGTGCAAGTGTTGGGACTTGAAGTCGCAGTTTGCGATGTCAGGATGGAGGTGTCCTGCCATCTAGCCCACGCGTCGTGACCGCATCGGGATCCCCGGGAAGAGGGAACGGAACACCTGCCGCCGGACAGCGCCACAGGTAAGGCGCTTTCCCTACCTGCTCGCCCGCAACTGCAACTCCTGCATGGCCTGCAGCCCGCGTTGCAGGAATGCGCCGTACTCCCGGGCATCCGGTGTATAGCCCACCGGGTCCGTGAGCAACACGCCATCCGGGCTTAGCAGTGCGTAATAGGGCTGGCTGTTGTTGATGAAGGTCTCCGTCTGCAGGGTGCTCCATTTGTTGCCCACGGTCACGATGCGCTTCTGCTTGCCTTGGCAGGTGGTGTAGTTCCGCTGCTCGTCGGCGGGCAGCTCCGTCTTGTCGTCCACGTACAAGGAGATCAGCACGTACTTCTTATCGATCTGCTTGTGTATCTCGGACACAGGCCAAACGTGCTCCTCCATTTTGCGGCAGTTCACGCATGCATAGCCTGTGAAATCCAACAGGATGGGCTTGCCTGTGGCCTTGGCATGGGCCATGCCGGCCTCCAGGTCGTGGAAACAGTCGAACCCGCTGGGGCATTCCTGCGGCAACAGCCAGCTATAGCCCACCGGTGGCGCCAGGCCGCTCATCAACTTCTTTGTGGTGAACGTGTTGCGCGACTTGTCCACCATGAAGCCACTGGCCAGATAGCCCGTCATGACAAGGAACAACAAGGCCAGGCCACCGCGAATGGGGGAGATCTTCATCAGCGGGCTGTCGTGCGGGAAGCGGATCTTCCCCAGCAGGTAGAGGGCAGCCCCCAGCGCGCAGATCACCCAAATGGCCATGAACAGCTCGTACGGTACGATCTTCCACCCCTTCACCAGGTCGGCGTTGCTGAGGAACTTGAAGGCCAAGGCCACCTCGGCGAAGCCCAGCACCACCTTCACGCTGTTGAGCCAGCTTCCGGACTTGGGCATGGAATTCAGCCATCCGGGGAACATGGCGAAGATGGCGAACGGCAGCGCCAGGGCCAGGCCGAATGCCCCCATGCCCACGGTGAGCTGCCAAGCCCCCCCATCGCTGGACAGGGCACCGGCCAACAGGGACCCCAGGATGGGGCCGGTGCAGGAAAAGGACACCAGGGCCAAGGTGAGCGCCATGAAGAAGATGCCGATGTCACCCCCGAAGCGGCTGGCATTGGAGTCCATCTTGTTCACCCAGCTGGCGGGCAGGGTGATCTCGAAGTAGCC
The DNA here is from genome assembly GCA_024103275.1 of Flavobacteriales bacterium. GTDB lineage: Bacteria > Bacteroidota > Bacteroidia > Flavobacteriales_F > PHOS-HE28 > PHOS-HE28. The sequence goes on along the minus strand of JAGFIV010000079.1, from coordinate 15,486 downwards.
GAAGAACGAAATGGCGAAAACGATGAAGATGGCGAAGAAGAAGATGTTGAGCCAGGGATTGGTGCTGATCTCATTGAAGATCTCCGGATTGACCGAGCCCAACAGGTGGAAAGGCAGGCTGAACAGCAGGTATATGAGCAGGATGAAGGCCCCGTACACGACCGCGTTGCGCATGCCCTTGCGTTTGTCCTCGCTGCCCTTGGTGAAGAAGCTCACGGTGAGCGGGATCATGGGGAACACGCATGGCGTGAGCAGGGCGATCAGCCCGCCGACGAAGCCCAGGAAGAAGATGTTCCAGAGCGAGCCCCCCTTGCGCACCTGCACATCGATGGTCTCGCTGTCCGCCTTGAGCACCGGCGCATCGAGGTCCACCTTGGCCAGCTTCAGGTCGCAGCCCTCGCCGGTGGTGGGCACCGAGGCCGTCTGATCGCCGATCACGCCGGCGCCGGTGGCCGGTATGATCCGGAACGGCAACGGGTCGGGGAACACGCAGCGGCTGTTGTCGCACGCCATGTACTCGATGGTGCCGGTGATGGGCTCGTTGGGGTCCAGTACTTGCACCTCCCTGCTGTAGGTGACTTCCTTGTAGAACTTGCGCACCACGATGCCGAACAATTCGTCCATGCCCTCGTGCATGTCGGGGCCGCTCTCCACCGTGGTGCCCAAGGGCACGGCGGCCGATGTGCTGTCGAAGGTGATCACCGTTGGCAGGGGCCCTTCGCCGAAGGAAACCTGCGAGTACACGCCCCACGGCTCATCGATGGTCGCCTTCAGGTCCACGCGCCACTTGCCTCCGCCCAGACCGGTCGCCGTGGCGCTCCATTTCACCGGATCCAGAAGGCCGTCCTGCGGTGCATTCAACTGATCGGCCACGGTGCCTCCGGGCCCGGTGGCGGCGCCAAGGGGCATGGCCCCCATGTCGGCCTGGCCCGTGGCCGGGATGATGCGGAAGTAGGTCGGGTCGGGGAAGATGCACCGGCTGTCGTCGCAGGTCATGAAGTCGAAGTGACCGGTCACCGGGCTTTCGGGGGAGGCGGTGCGGATACGCTGCGTGAAGGTGACCAGCCCCGCGTATTTCCGCACGTTCATCTCGAAAATGGGGTCCAAGCCCTCCTTCTTGTGCTGGCCGCTCTCCCGGGTTGCGCCTTCCAAGGTGAAGGTGGGCAGGGTGTCAAAGCTGAAGGTGGTGGGCATGGGGCCCGCATCGCCGAAATGCTCCTGGGAATAGACATACCACCCCGGATCGGCCTTTGCGTTGAACACCAGGTCCCACACCCCGGGTCCCTGCGCCACGGCGGCGATGCTCCATTTCACCGGTTCCAGGGGTTCAGCGGCGGCACCGGGCTGCTGCGCGCCCGCCGGGCCGGCCATCGCGGCAAGAAAGGCAAATGCTATCGGTCGCATCACTTTGAATAAGCTGGGATGTCCACGGAAAAACGCACGGAATGCGGTGGCAGGCAGGTGCGGTCGTTGCACGCCATGTAATCCACCCGGCCGCTGACGGTGAACGGTTGTGCCGAACCGCGCTCCACGGCCTGCGTGAAGCTGGTGGTGCCGGCATGGTATTGGACGACAAGGCCGAAGGCGGCATCCATGGCCTCCACCGGGACAGGCTCCGCCACCGTGCCCTGCACCCGATAATCCGGGCTTTCATCCAAGGTCACCACCGTGGGCAGGGGTCCTTCCTCCCCCGATTGGGCCAGCGAATAGATGTGCCACCCCGGTTCGCAGACAGCGGACAGTTCCACCCGCACGGTGCCGGCATCCACGGGGTGGGCTGCGAAATTCCACGTCACCGGTCCGCCGTAGCATGCCATCCCGGCCATGGGCGCCAGCATCATCACGGCCAGCATGGGGGCGCACATTCGCGTCATGGTCCAAAGGTAGCCCCACCGGGCAGGATGGCCGTGGCAGAAACACGCTTGGATCGTGATCTTTATCACGGCCGGCGCCAGGTGATCCGCAGCACTTGCGTGGTGTTGCCGGCAGCCTCGAACCCCTGTGCCACACGGTGGCCAGCCACCCACGCCAACACGCCCCCGCTCACCAGGACATAGGCAGCCTCCTTTTCGGTCCGGGGTACCCGCGCATCGGTCAGGATGTCGCTCACCAGCTTGGACCCCTTCAGGCCCACGGGCCGCATGCGGTCCCCGGGCTTCCACGGCCGCAGCACCAGGGGGAAGGTCAGCTTGGACCGATCTAGCCATACCGTGGCCGGCCCTTGCGCCAGGTCCACCTCCCCCGGAGGGCACGCGGCCCAGGTGAACGGGCCTTGGCTTCCCCCGTCGGCCTGGGCCTCATGAATGGTGAATGTGGGAAAGCCAACCGCCCCCTGGTCGATCACCAGGCTCCCGCTTTCCACGGTCAGCCTGCGGCGTCCGGCCTGGAATCGGGCCCCTACGGCACCTGCGGCCACCGCCTCCAGGACCTGCCCGATCACGTCGGGGTGCGGCCGGTCCATGCCAAGTACGTGCATCAACAGCAGGTGCGGCGCAGGACTTTCCATCAGCTTGTCCAAAGCCAGGCGCTGCACCCCGCCGCCTTCGTCAGTGACCAACTCCTGCGCCAATCGTTGAAGCCCTTCTTCCGCCAAGGCCGCCAGTTCCGGCAACAGGCGGCTGGCGCGTGCCAGGGACCGGCGGGCCCCGGGGCGCAGTTCCTCCATCCGTGGCAGCAGCTCGGCACGCACCCGGTTGCGCAGGTATTTGGGGTCCGTATTGCTTGCATCCTCCCGGAAGTGGATCCCTTTCCCGCTGGCATACGCCAAGATCTCCGCCCTGTCCAGGTCCAGCAGCGGCCTGCAGATCCGTCCTTCATGCAGCCGGGTCACCGGGGGAATGCCGCCCCAGCCATGGACGCCCATCCCCCGCATCAGGTGCAGGAGGAGGGTCTCCACCGCATCATCCCGGTGATGGCCGAGGGCCATGACGCGGGGCCCTTCGCGGAGCAATTCCCGGAACCAGCCATAGCGCAATTCCCGGGCGGCCATCTGCACCGACCGGCCCTCCTCCTCTTTCACGTCCACCTTCACCCACCGGAATGCAAGGCCCAAACGCCGGGCCTCTCCTTCCACAAAGTACCGGTCAGCGGTGCTCGCCTCCCCGCGCAAACCGTGGTCCACATGGGCCACTCGGCAGGGATGGCCGATCTCCAGCAGCACATGCAGCAGCACCATGCTGTCCACGCCCCCGCTGACGGCCACCCAAACGGGCTCGCCGGTCTGCAGCATCCTGCCGTGTGCAAGGGTGCGCCTGACCTTACTGAGCATGGCCATTGGTATTGGGCAAGCCGCATGGAAGGCCGACTCCCTTCCATCGTGCGATCCCGGGGGTGTGGCAATCCCCAAAGCCAAGGTGCACCGGGCATTCAGGTCCAGGCCACTTTCGCCGGGCAGCACCATTTCCTTTCATTGCCTGCAAGGTTAGCCATACAGGGACGCTCTTGGGATCGGGCAGACCGGAAACTGTGCCTTGGGAGGAAGTTTTCCCCAGAAGGCAACCCGGTCCGATCACGCACGTCTATCTCAACCAAAGACCCCTGCTTCCATTTGGCCCTGCCCCCCAGAACCTGTACAACCAGTACGCTTCGGTATCCGCCTGATTTTCCATCGGACCCTTCCCGGGCCATGGGGAAAAAAGGCGTAGAGCCCGTCAACGGATCGATGAAATTGGGCTATATTTGACTTACCCAGCCCAAACCCATGAACAGACCCCTACTCTTCATCCTTGGTGCAGCCGCCAGCGCCGTCGCCCTGGGACAGGCACGCATCGTGTTCTACAGCACGGGCACGGGGGTGAACCAGCACCCATTCGTCGTCTTTAATCCGGCCGCGAACCCGGGTACCTATGTGGTGATCGACAACAGCAACACGAACGCCATCACCATGTCCGGGCCGGTAACCACAGGCGTCCCCGTCATCAAGAGCGAAAGGGAGGAGAACAAGATCCGATGGGCCACGGGATCCACGATCGGCAACTACACCATTCCGTTCTCGACTGCCAGCGGGGTGTCGATGCCGCTCACGGTGAACAAGACCACGGCAGGCACCGGTGCCGGATCGCTCATATTCTCCACCTATAACAGCCAATCCATTGGGACGGCGGTGGCCGCGGGCTGGAACAACGACAACTACCGCCCTTCGGACGTGACCCACATGAACGACATGCCTTCGGGGTCGGTGAACAACTCGAAGAACGCGATTGACCGGTTCTGGATCATCGATGCGGGGGAAGGAAGTTACGCTTACACGGCCAAACCCGCCGTGAACATCTCCTTCAGTTTCGACCCGGTGGAAAGCAACCTCAATGGCGGGAACGATCCCGGACTGTACTATATCAACAACAACCTGGTGGCGCAGCGTTTCAATCCGGGGCTGAACAAGTGGTATGATGTCCTGCCCTATGGTGCGCAGACGGGCCCCACGGTGGTGACCGGGGTTACGCCCACACCGGCGGATTTCTACCGTAGCTGGACACTTTCGAACACGCTGCTGCCGCTGCCCGTCCAACTGTTGGCTTGGGATGCCTCGTGCGATGGCGCGGCCGTCAAGCTCGGATGGACCACGGCATCGGAGCAGGACAACGATTTCTTCACCATCGAACGAAGCCGGAACGGCGTGGAGTGGACCGCGATCGGCACGGTACCGGGCGCCGGGAACAGCAGCTACGCGATCAGCTATTCCTGGACGGATGATGGCGGCGCGACCGGACTGGCCTATTACCGCCTGCGTCAAACGGACTTCAACGGCACCTCAAAGGTGAGCGAGGTGATCACCACGAATTGCGGCAAGGGGGTGCACAACACCGAGATCGTGAACACCTGGGACGACGGATCGGATGTGAACGTGGTGGTCTCGTCCACGGCGGACGGCCTGTACGACGTGGTGTTGATGGACGTGCAGGGCAAGATCATGGGCATACGTCCGTCGCAAACCATCCAGGCCGGGCTTACCACCTTACGCATCAGCAAGCAGGGCATTGCCACCGGCATCTACGTGGTCCAGCTGCGCAACAGCAAGGACCAGATGAGCCGCCGGGTGCACATCCAATAGGTGAGGTCCCCTGCCCCGCGGGGGCAGGTCCGCAACGCTATTCCGACCGGGGACCTGACCGGGCCAGCGCCATTCTTCCCGCAGCCAGCACCACCAAAAGCAACGAAGCAGCGTAGGCACTCTTACCGATGTAGTCCCCGTGCCGGGCATAGAAGGTGAGGCCACTGCGCAAATGGACCTTCCCCCGGATGGTGGCCTTTACCCACCAACCCGTGGGATGGTGTACATCGCCCCGCTGATCGATGATGGCCGAAACGCCGGTGTTGGCACTTCGGGCCATGTCGCGCCGCTCCTCCACGGCCCGCAGTTTTCCGTACAGCAGGTGCTGTTTGTACCCGGGCGTATCACCCCACCATCCGTCATTGGTCATCACCACCAGCAGGTTGGCGCCATTGCGCACATGGGCGGCCACGTGGTCGCCGTACACGCTTTCGTAGCAAATGGCCGGTGCGATGCCCAAGCGTTTGGCCGGATCCCAGAGCACCGAGCGTTCCTTTTGGGTGCCCAGGCTTCCGGTGGTGCCGCCCAGGTCCAAGGCCAGGCCGCCCAACGGGCCCAATACTTCCTCGAACGGCATCAGTTCCACGCCGGGAACGAGCTTGCTCTTGTTGTAGTATGCGAAGCTCCCGTCCCCGCGAACCATCAAGGCGGCGTTGTAGGCATCGAAGGCCCTTCCCAGGCCCTCCAGGATGCGGGCCGACGGCGGATGGTCGGCGCCCGGCGGATACAAGCGCACGGAGGACATCCCGGCCATGAGCGAAGCATGGGGCCACGGTGCCAGGAACTCGCGGATGCGGGCCAGGCTGCGGCTGTTGCCCATGTCATTCTCCCACAAGCCGTGGAAGACAAGCCTGCCCTGCTCGTTGGAGATGGTCGATGGTTCCTGCAGGGCGGTCTCGGGCATCACCACCAGGGCCACGGAGCTGTCCATCAACGGACGGGCTTGGGCCAACATGCGCTCCAGCTGTTCCATGGGCTCGATCGCGCCGAACTTCTCTTTATATGGGTCGATGTTGGGCTGGACGATCACCACCGTGGCCGCCGGTCCCTCCTCCCGTACGGTGGCATAACGCACCCAGCCGGCCACCACCGGTAGCGCGATCACCGCCACGGCCAGGGCCGCGGGACGGGTAATGCCCGTGGCCGGCCGGCCGGGCCGGGCCAACAGCAGATTGAGCACAGCCAGGTTGGCCGCCCACACCCAGATGCTTCCGCCCAAGTGGCCGGTCACCTCATACCACTGCACCCATTCCGTGTTGCCCGCAAACACATTGCCCAGCGTGAGCCAGGGCCAGCTGAGGTCCCAATGCATGTGGAAGCGCTCGAAGGCCAGCCAGAACACGGCCAGGGCCACCCGTGCCCAGGCCCCCGGGAGGCCCCGGCGCACCACACGGAACAGGAGCCATGGGGCGCTCATGACCAAGGTGTTGCCCACGTTCGGCCCGATGAGCGTGAAAAGCCTGGTGGCCAGATGCTCGCTGACGAAGAACAGCCACCACGTGGTGGCCAGGTTCCACGCCAGCAGGGCCAGCATCACATAGGGCATGAAGTTGCGCGGCCTTTCCTCCTTGGGGCTGTCCGCATAGTGTTGCTCCGCCCACAACAAGGGCGTCCAGGCCACGAAGATCAGCGGCGTGATGCCGCCGATGGCGGGCCAGGACAGGGCCAACAGGATGCCGGTGAGCAATGCGCAGGCCAAATACAGGTGCCGATGCCTCATGCGGATGCGGTTGAATGCACCTGCGCGGCAACTCCGGGCCCATGCCACCGGGGCATCCCGGGCAGCCCACAGGCTGCGGCCAACAATATGATGGGCAACAGCACGGCCAGGAAGCGCATGCTCCACTCGGCATGTGTAAGCCCCACCAACAGGATGTATACCGCCCCGATTGCTACCAGCAAGGGCATTCCACGGGCATCCCATTTTCGCCGGATGCCGGCCACCGCCAATGGATATAGCAGGCAGTAGAACAGGTTCAGGGCATTGTGGGGCGGTGAAAAGTAAGGGCGTACCGGGAAGAGCATGGCGGCCATGCGGCGCGGGATCAGGCCTGCTGCATAGGCGAAGGAATGGTTCCGGAATAGATGGACCTGCGCGGCAAGGATGCTGCTGCCTTGGAAATCCACGGCGGCGGCCGGTTGTTCAGTGAATCCGCAGATCACTTGGCCTTCCACGATGGGCTCCAGCTGGGCCCGCCTGATGCCCGGCATCGAAATGGCAATAACCAGGATGGCAGCGTTGGCGGCCGCGAATGCCGGGCCGCCATACCATCCCCGTTCCTTCCCCAGCCACAGGATCGCGGGCGCGACGAAAAGCATGCCGACGGGCCTTGCGAACAATACAGCCAAGGCAAACGCTGCCGTGGGCAGCCATCCCGGGCTTGGCCTCATGATCCGTTCCAGGAAGAGCAGCGACATGCTGATGAAAAAGGATTCGGTATAGAGTGCAAGCACCCATTGTTGCACCAACGGCATCAGCAAGAACGCGGTGAAAGCCCAACGGGCCGCGCGCATGCCCGCCATGGGCCTGACGATCCGTTCCAGCGCAAAGGCCGCCGCCAGGGAAAGGGCGGCCTGCGCGACCACCGCGATCCAAACCTGGCCCAGTGCCAGGGCCGGGAGCAAGAAGACCACATAGGCCCCGTACTTGGCATAGTTGCTTGTAAGGTCATGGAAATCCCCCGCCAGCACCTGCTTCGCGCAAGTGGTGTACTTGATCGCTTCCTTGTCCTCAAGTACACCTTGGTTCCACCAAATTGCCGCAAGCAGCAACAGCCACGCACCCACGGCCACGGCATGCCAGGCAGTAGGCCGCGCGCGAACGGTATCCCTGGGATCGGCGGAACTGGCCATGGGCCGTCAATGTAGCAGGAACATCTTGCCCACTCCCTTGGTGAAGTAGGCGCCGGCGCCGCCGTCCCGGTATTCGATGTCCTGGCCGTGCAGCTGGGCGGTCACCCGGTACAGGTATACCCCGCGTGCCAGGCGGTCGCCGAACTGGTCGGTGCCGTCCCAGGCAAATTGGGTGATGTTGCGGCCCACGTGCAAGGGCCCCAGTTCGGCGGCGGAGATCTCGCGCACCACCCTTCCGGTGATGGTCATCACCTGGATGCGCATGGCCGTCGGGGGTTCACGCCCGGTGACGGTGAATACGAAGCGGGTGCTGGTGGTAAAGGGGTTGGGGTAGTTGAGCACCTCGGTGATGGTGGGGCGTGTGATCACCTCGAAATTCGCGCTGTTGTCGCGGTCCCCGCTGTTGTTGCGGCTCTTGTCCGTGGCCCGCACGCTGATGCGGTACTTGCCGTCCACGGTGAACTTGGGCCTGTAGATCACCTGGCTGACGTTTTCCGGCCCGCTGGCGGGGATGAACTGCAGCACTTCCCGCGTCCCTTCCCGGAAGTAGATGCGCCTGTTTGCACCGGAAGGGTCCGTCAGGAAGACCTTGAAGTAGGCCGTGTCGCCGGGCTGGTCCAGCAGCAGGGTCTGGTTTTCGTCTTCCAGTCGGATCAGGATCTCCGGCTCGGCGCTTACGATATCCCCGTCCAGGATGTGGATGCCGTCGAAGGTGATGTCCAGCATGGGGTTTTCCAGGTCCTGCAGGGTGAGGAAGCGCAGTTCGGCGATGTTGTTGAAATGGTATTGTTCGCGCTGGTCGTATTCACCGGTGAGGGTATCGATGGGATTGGCCTCGATGAGGATGGAATTGGGGCCGGGATACTGCTGCGTGTTGATGGTGATGGTATCCCTCAGGACGGCCCCTTCGGGCAGGGGCGGGTTGTACTTGTAATGCACACGGTGTACCTGGTTGTTCCGGTCGGTGACCCACGCGGTCATCAGCAGGCTGTCCATGTGTACCTGGCCGATGTTCCGCACGGCCACCATCACCTGGCCATCCTGCCCCTGGAACAGGCTGTCCATGTGGAACAGGAACCCGGACGGTGGGTCGATCGCGCACTCGGGCGCGGGAACGCCCAACAGCTGCCACCGCTTCAACTGGGCAGGCAACGGGGTTTCCACGGTGTCGTTCCAGAAGGACCCCTTCAGCCTGAGCTGGCTGAATTGGTCGGGATCCACGATGGGAAGCAGGTCCACGTCCCCCGTCAGCCCCTCCAGGTCCAGCAGCGCGGTCTCGAATCCCTGGGACACGCCCGCCAGTTGTATCCGGGTGCTGTCGTTGGCCTGCCTCGGTGATATCTGCCAGCTAAGCCCCTGCCAGCCCAATGCCGGATTGCTGCGCGGGGCCTGCAATGAACCGCTCCGGCTGCTAAGCGTCATGGAGGCATTCATCTCGATCAATGCCTCCGGCGTGTCGCCCCATACCTCTTGTACCGAGGAGGGGTCGCCTTTCTTGCAGAAGAATATGTACGGCACACTATCCGGCACCGTGCCGTTGGCCAAGTTCACCGCGCCCAAGGCGGCCATCGCATTCATGGCATTGGAGGCCAGCAGGGAGTTGCGCAACAGGCGCACATAGGAGTACACCAGCACATAATGGCCGTTGGGAATGACGTTGCTCAACATATAGGCCATCGTATCCATCTGGGCCACGTCCGGCTGGTTGGCATACACGAAACGGAAGGCGAAGTTCTTTTTCGGCCTGTCCACGCATGCCGACCCCGCGTTGAACTCGCCGTAGTAATGGCCCGAGCCCCCATAACCCGTTTCCCAGGTTGAGAAGTCGAAGGGGTCCACCACGGCCACGTTCATGTACGGTGTTGCACCGCATCCGTTGCCTTCCTGCATCTCAAGGTCTTTGGTCCAATACACTTGGTTGTATGAACCGCCCCGTACCACGCAGGCGATCTGGTGGTTGCCGCCGAAATAATCAATGCGGCGGCCCGGGCGATCATAGTTCAACAAATTGAACGCATTGTCCTTGAACTGGAAGAAATGCGATTGCCCCCATCCGGTCTTGCCGGTGATGTGCTGGAAGGAGAACTCATGCCAGTTGTAATCACCCTGCCCTGCGCTGTCCAGGGAGCAGCGCCAAAAGAAGACCACGCTGTCCCGGTTGAAGTTGATCGCATAGATGGACGAAGGAGCCCACTCCACCACCCCGCCCGGCGCTTCCACCACGTGTTGCTCCATGATCGGGCTGTTGTACAGGTCCGTGGTATCGATCTGGAAGATGTACCGGCGGGGCGGCGCAAAGGGGTCGCCGGTGCTGGCCTTCAGGATGGGTGCATGGTCCGGTGTGATGGCGAAATTGTAGGGATGCACCGGCAGCAGGTCCCCGGGCCTGATATTGATCCGCATGGTCACCTGGTTGTTGCCCGTTTCGTCCAGCTCCTGGATCAAGTCGGGGTCCAAGTCCAGCCTCACCTGCAAGTCATTGATGCCCACTCCGCCCGCGGCCACCTGGGTCGGAAGCGTGAAGACCACGGTATCCTGGAATGACCCCATTTGCACCTGCCGGGTCACGGTGGGCAGGTCCACGCCCAAGTCCACCAGCCGCCGGTCCACGGCCACGCTGAAGGATTGGTGGGTACCCCTTCCGATGTTGCGGAAGATCACTTGCAGGCGGAAGGAATCCAGGTCGGCCGTGACCTGCTGGGGGATGGTCAGCACGTCGGCCTGGGTCACCTCCAGGTCGGGCAGCTTGGGCGAGTTCATGACCAGGGTGGGGTCGCCGTGCAGGTGGATGGTCTCCGCGCTGTTCACCGCATCGATGGTGCCGGTGCCCAACTGGTTGAAGCTTGCAAAGCGCATGTGCTGCCCGATGCTCTTCCCGTAATTCACCTGGCTGAAGCTCTTGTAGAAATCGCGGCAATACTGGGCGAGCAGCGTGGAAAGCCCGATATCGCTGGAGGAGATGAAGGCCACGGCCCCGGCGTTCTCATGGAGCACGAACTGTTCACTGGTGCTGGCGGCATCGTACAGGTGCAGGTTGCCGGTGTAGCACGAGTTGCCGAAAATGGTGGGGAACTTGCCGTGCCAGTTGTAGTTGCTGGGCGAGTCGATGGTGATGTCGAACCCGCCGCCATAGGCATGGGCGAAGAAGGTCATCAGGGTCACCCCGTTCGCCACCATGTCGGTCACGCTGTCCAAGGCGGCCTGCTCAATGATGTCGGGACCGTTCTTGACGAAGCGGGTCACATGGCCGAAGAAGGAGGTGTCCTCGGCCACGACCTGGAAGCTGTGCAAGGCATTGTCGAACATGGTCCGCTCCAGGTCCGTGAATCCGCCTCGGAAGTGCAGGATGTTCTTCATCCATGCGGCGGGCGGCTGGCTTTCCACGGAATCCACCTTGGCCAGGTAGTGCAACACATCATCGGGGGTGCGCGCCGCCAGGCGGCCCACGGGTACCGAGAGGTAGGCAGGCTGGGTGCCGGTGAGGTTGAGCCCGAAGCTCATGTCGGAATTGGGCCACCCCATGGTGGGAACGAGGCAGGCCGCCGCGGCAAGCGCATCCCTACGGTAGCCGCGCTGATAGCTCAATCCTCCCGTGGCCGGTGCCTTCACGCTCTTGCCCACCAGGAACAGGCCCTGGGGCCTGGAGGGAGCCTGGCTGTATACATACCGGATGAAGTTGCGGATGGCCATCGGGTGCAGCCGCACCCCGCCCCCGAACTGGTGGTACAAATCCTCTACGTCCGCCACGATGGTGTTGTAGCGGTTGTTCGGATTGGTCTGCCGGTAAAGCGCATACTGCTGCGCGGCATCCATCAGCGTGGTATGGGTGACGATGACCAAGGCGGAATCGGGCAGGTTCCCGGCAGGGTCGGTGAAGTACCCCGTGGGCGTTACCGGTAGCAGCTGGGCCGCGGTCACGGGGGCCATCAGGGGCACCCGGGTCACCGCCATCCGCATGTCCGTTGCGGCGGGGGGCAGCACGGCATGGAGGCCCCCGAGTTCCAGTACGGGCTTGCACCGCACCAAGCTTCCTCCGGGGGTCCAGGCATGTATGATGGCGTCATTGGCCAGCGAAAAGTCCATCCGCAGGCTGTCGGTGCCTGCTTGCGCGGGCAACTCGGCCACCGTGCCATTGACAAAGGCAAAATCCCTGGGATACCGGATGCTGTGCCAGGCCAGGGCCGTGGCATCGTGATAGTCCGGCGGGAGGCCATTGCACACCAGGTCATGCACGGCGGTGTAGTTCACCACGGTGCTGGCCCCGCCCACGCTGGAAAGAGGGAACTCAAATTCCAGCTTCAACAACCGCCGCCCCTGGAAGATGGTGTCCATATACGTGGTGCCCGCATGGGAGAGCACCAAGTGATGGTCCGGGCAGGTGGCGAACCCCGGATTGAGCAGGCCGGCCCACACGGACCTGTAGGTCAGCGGCGGCAGTCCGGCAGTGGTGTTCAATCCGGGCAGGTTCAATGTATAGGTCTTCACCGCATCGCCCCCCGTGGTGGACAAGGGCTGGCCGCTGAAATAGCCTTCCCCCTCATTGATGGTACACAACATGGCACCGTTGTAGGACGAGATCCCGCCCTGGTAGATGTTCGCATCCTGGACCAGGGTAGTGCCCCAGCACCAAGGCAAGGGCTGCCTGGCGGCCCAATTGGAACTGGAGATCGTGTCCATGCGCAAGGCACCGGACGAGGAGCCCCACGTGAGGTAATAACGGATGGTGTCGTTGTAGAGGGAATAATACGGGTTGTTGATGTGGGCGGGGTCATCCCACAAGGTGCTGTCGAGCCAACCATCATTCTTGAAGGCGTAGAACTCGATGAAGTCACCGCTGTTGAACTGGCCGTCCTGTTCCCCCTTCACATAAATGGGCACCTGCCGGCCGCGGGCATACAGCTGGAACCCGCGCGGATCGATGGAGGCCAAGGGGAGGCCGGCATCCGCCAAGGCGGTGGAATCGATGCGCCGCGCCCCTTCCGCCCAAACCTTGAAGGCCCAATACTGCTGGTCGTAACGGATCCACTCGTTGCCGAATGGCTGGGCCGCCAGTTGAAGGCATAGGCCGGCGATAAAGGCAACGGGCAGCAGGCGTTTCATGAATCGGAACTATGCTTGAACAGGTCGAAGCGCAGGGAGAAGACATTGGAGATCAGCGCACCGTTGCCCTCGCCGATATTGGTAAGCGCGTAATCCAGGGCCACGCTCTTGATCTTCAGGCCCAGCCCGATGTTGGGCTGCACGTTCAACGTCCGCTTGTCGTTGATGTCGGTGATGTACTGCATGTTGTTCACCCCGGCCCGGAGGAAGACGACCTGGGCATACCCCACCTCGATGCCCAGTCGCGGGTCGCCGCTCCACGCGCTGGTGGCCACCAAGGTATTCCGCTGGCCGTCGAAGGTGTTCTCCAGGTCCAGTTCGGCGAGCAGGTCCACCTTGCCGCCCAGCTTGAAGCCCCTGGCCACGCCCAGCACCAGGCGCGGCAGGGTCACCTCCACGCCGTTCACGGGCAGCTCGTTGCCGGTGCGCACGAACACGTCCTTGGTGCGCTCATCCAGGGAGTAGGTCCAGGCGTTGAAGGTGCCGGTGATGTCGCGCCCCATGGCCGCCAAGTGCCACGCCCCCCGGTCGTACTGCAGGCCCGCATCCAGGCCGAAGCCCCAGGCCTTGGCGAAAGGACCCACATTGCGGTACACCACCTTCGCATTGGCGCCCAAGCGGAGCCCCGGCACCTTCAGCTTGCGCGCATAGCTCACCAGGAAGGCATTGTCCGTGGCGGAAAAGCTGGTGATGCGGTCGTAGTCGAGGTTGCCGTTGTTGTCGATCAGCTCGGTGGTGTTGGGGATGTTGTCCACGCCGAAGCGGAGGTACGACACGCCGATGGTGCTGACCGAATCGATGGGTTTGGCCACGGCGAGGTAATCGTACTTGGCGATGCCGGCGAAATACTCGCTGTGCATGGCCCCTACCTGCAGGTCGCCGCGCACGCCCAGCAGGCCGGCCGGGTTCCAGTAGCCGGCGGTCACGTCGTTGGTGGCGGCCACATGGGAATAGCCCATGCCCAGCGAACGCGCCCCCACCCCGATGGACAGGAACTCGTTGCTGTATTTCGGCGCGTCCTGCGCCTGCATGCCGGTGAACAGGAAAAGTGCCAGGCCGGCGGCCACCACCCTCCAAGAGATCGCTTCCGATCGTTCCATCATCATCGTGTTAGACGCAACCTCTAACAATGGGTGGCCTTAATTATTGTCCGAAAATACTCAACTTCGGCGCGCTTTGGCCCGCTTGCCCCGCCTGCCCGACCTGCTGACCTCCGCAAACCTAGGATGCGGGGTGGTCTCCATCCTAATGGCCTCCCACGGGGCGTTGACGGCCGCCTGCTGGCTGGTCTTCGTCGCGGCGCTTTTCGATGTGTTTGACGGCCTGGCCGCACGCGCCCTCGGCGGCGGCAGCGAACTGGGCAAGCAGCTGGACAGCTTGGCGGACGTGGTGAGCTTCGGCGTGGCGCCGGGGATCATCGTTTTCCATTTCCTGGGGCAGCCCCTGTCCACCTTCTTCCTTTCGCCCCCCCCGGCGGCATCGGCGGGCCCGGAGGCCTACACCTTCCTGAAGGCGCAGGCCCCGGGCATCCTGTTGGCCCTGGTGATCCCCGTGGCCGCGGCGTGGCGCTTGGCCAAATTCAACATCGACCCCCGCCAGGGCCATGCCTTCCTCGGGCTTCCCTCCCCGGCCAACGCCCTTTTCTGGGCCGGACTTGTCCCCGGGCTGGCCGGCATGGACCACCTCCCTGCCGCGATGCAGGGGCCTGTGTTCACGGGCATCCTGGTCGGCCTGGTGTTCATCCTTTCCGGCCTGATGCTTACCGGGCTGCCCCTGCCGTCGCTGAAGTTCCGCAAGATGCAATGGCGCGGCAATGAAGTGGTCTTCATCCTGGCCGCCATCGGGGTGGTGCTGGTACCGTGGTTCGGATTCCTTGCCGTTCCTTTGCTGGTGATCGTGTACCTGCTGAGCCCCCTTTGGGGCAAGCTCTTCCCCAAGCCTGAATGAAAACCTTCCTCGCTTCCATTGATGTGATGCCGCATGACAACCTGCTGGACCCCCAAGGCAAGGCGGTCAGCGGGAGCATGGCCAACCTGGGCCTGGCGGAGATCGCCAACGTGCGCATTGGCAAGCACATCACCCTGCACGTGCAGGCCAAGGACAAAAAGGACGCGGAGGCCAAGGTGGACGAGGCCTGCCGCAAGCTGCTGGCCAACCTGGTGATGGAGAAGTACTCCTTCACGGTGGTGGAGGGCTGAGGAAGTCGGGGAAGCCTCGCTTCATGCCCTCCTCACCTACCGTGAGACCGGGATCCGGGGCTGCCTGTTGATCACGTCCCTTCCATTCCTTGGCAGTAGCAAAGCCCCACGGAGCAACGGTCTCCAGCTTTTCCAGCTTTTTCAGCTTTCCCCTTCACTCCCCGCAATTGCAGGGCTGGGAGAAGAAGATCTTCACCTGGGGCAGCAGGGCCGTGATGCGGGCCATTTCCTTTTCGGAGAACTGGATCACCCGCAGGTCCATGTAACGCAGGGCTTTCATGCCGC
>JAGFIV010000078.1 GCA_024103275.1 Flavobacteriales bacterium | reverse complement strand
AGGTCGTAGAGGCGGAAGGGATAGGATTGGGTGGGGGCGATGGCCAGGGTGCGCCGGTCGGGCGACAGGGCGAGCCCTGACAGGATGTGCCGCGTGGGATGCCCCTCGTCCCGAATGGCCAAGGTTTGGTAGCGCTGGCCGTCAGACTGTGCCTGCATGGGGATGCCGGCCACGGACAAAAGCAGGGCCAATAAGCCCGGAATGGTGCGGTGTAGGAAGGCGGTTGTCTTCACTTGGCGCGGTTTTCGGGACAGGGCCTTGTTACGTGGCGCTTTGAGACCCGTTATACGGGATTGACCGTAATCTTTCAAGGGCAAGAAGCGACCGGCCCGGTTGGATGGTCGGTTGGGGATGGCAACAAAAAGGCCGGTACAACCACGGTTGTACCGGCCTGTAACATGAAGGGAAAAATGGCTATGCTTTCTTCACGCGTACGGCATTCATCCCTCTGGGGCCGCGCTCGAGCTCGAAGCTCACCCTCTCACCTTCGCGGATCTCTTCCTGGATGTTCGAGATGTGCACAAAGTACCGGCCCTGTCCGCCGGTCTCGTTGATGAATCCAAAGCCTTTGTTGTAGTCGAAGAAATCCAGCTTGCCGGTCTTGGTCGGATCTTCCTGGCCCTCTTCCTTGGGCGGTATGCCCAGCACGATCTCGCTGGCATCGATCTCCACGCGCGCGTTCGGGTCGGGCGGAGTATCACTCAGCATGCCGTTCTCGTCCACGTATGCCATCATGGACTCTAAACTTCCGTCCGTGGCATTTGCCTTGCGCTCTTCCTTGCGGCGCTGCTTCTCCAGCTTCTTCTGCTGGCGCTTCTTTTCTTTTTCCCTTTTTGCGAATGTTGACATGTGCCCGCCCGCATGGTTTGTCCACCCGGGTTGATGCATGGAACGTTCAGCGGCTCAGGGCTTCGCTTGCGCTTGGGCGGATGAATGCGGATGTCGCGAATATACGGACCTTTGCCGGCATCGTGAAAATGCAAAAGGCCGCCCCTTGCGGGAACGGCCTTTTTGCTTTCCGTCGCTCAGTCGCCTACCGCACAATGCTCAAGCGGTGGGTGGTCACCTCCCCGTTCACGGTGATGTTCACCAGGTACCACCCGCTGGCGATGTCAGCCGGCAGGTTCAGCACGGTGCTGAAGCGCTCCCCGCTGTTGCCGAACGCCTGGCCGTACACCTGCTGGCCGTAGATGTCCTTGACGTCAACGGTGATCTGCTGCGTGGCCGCCTCGATGCCGTCGA
>JAGFIV010000070.1 GCA_024103275.1 Flavobacteriales bacterium | reverse complement strand
CACCGGAGCTGAAATCCGCGATCAACCCGAGGTGATATTCCGGTCGCGCGCTTCGATATGCGCCGTAGGTCAGTTCCGCCAATGTGATCTCCGAGATGTGGAGATCACCAAATTCCAAGCCCTCGATTTGTTCCGCCACCTGACGAACCTTCCTGAAAAACGCCACGCAGATATCGGTGTCAATCAAATATCCTTTCTTAGATCCACCTGCCTTCCACGGTCATGGCGTGCCTCCCGAATGGCTTGTGCCAATTCTTGTGCGGAACGAGGGTCGTCCCAAGCACCATAGGTACGCCAAAACGGTCGGATAGGCCTTTCTTGTGGTTGGGGCATCTTTGATCCATGCTTCGTTCCAACACCCGGATGATGGATCGCTTGGTGGTCGCACTGAGCCCCAAAAGCCGCTCAACATAGCTGCGGACCCATGGTTCCTTGAAACTCAACGCCTTCATTGTATGTAAAGATAGCGGGATCCGGTGCGATCCAACGAGTTATGATGCAATGGCCTGGACCGCCCTTTTCATGGGCATGATGGTGCTTGGATTCCTTCTTCCTTGGCTATCACTGCAATTCCGTTCTGGGAACGTTCCATTGGCTTCTGCCTTATGAGAATGATGGTTGGAGGGGATCAACCAAATCCTGGCCGATCATCTGAACCTGAGGAAGTAGCTACCCAGCCCCTGCCCGTGGTCCGGTTTACTCACTGGCAAACCGAACCTTCGCCGGGTTGATGCCCCAGCGTTGCAGCAGATGGTCGATCGGCCCCAGGCCTACGGCACGGCGCGCAGCATTCACGTGGGCCTTATCCAACATGAGCACCGTGTCCGCATCATTGGTCAATAGGGGAAGCGTTTCACCGTAGGTCATGGGCCGGTGGTGAAGCTGGTCGGCCATGTCCTGGACGGATGCCAGGAGATCGGGTGGTACAAGACCACGGTCCATGGCGGACCGGAGCCAGGGAAGCAGCTGCTGCCATTTGGGACCATCGGGAAAGTCGGCCGCGAAATCCATGCAGGTGTGCGTGATGGCATAGACTTCATCGCCCACCGAAGCGGCCGTGGGCACGCCATGTTCCCGCACCAGTTCGATCAAACGGTCGAAGGCCGTGGAGTCGAATTCCATGTGTATGCCGCCTTGTGCATCCACCCGCATCACTTGGCCGGTGCCGACCTGCTTCAGCCTCCGGATCATGGCGGTGTCTGCATGGTCGAGCCATTGTTGCTTCACGTACTCCTGCAGGTTCAGGAAGGGCAGGGCCCGTTCCGAGAGCAGGAACTCCTGGAGCTCCGGGTAGTAGTAACGGCTGATGTCCAGCCCGTTCTCCGTGGCTTGGGCGAGCAGCCCGTTCGCACGGTCATCACGCCCGGCAGCCAAAGCATTGAGCACGGCGGGCACGTAGTCCATGGCCATGAAGGGGACCAGGGCAAAGGCTGAATCGAACACGGCGACGGCGGCCGCGTGGGCGCCTGCCCGGTCCATGGCTTGGGCGCTGTCCAGGAGCAGGCCATAGCGAATGAACCTGTCACGGGCTGATTGCCCTTGGGCGCAAAGGCCCGCGACCAGGCCAATTGCCAGGAGGACCGCCCTCATTCCTCCGGTTTCAGGGAGCCCACCAGGCTGCTCACGACCGCTTCAGGGTCCTTCGCGCCCTCCACGAAGCCCAGCACCTTCAGGATGACGCGGTCCAGCAGCGTATCCGGGCAGCTGGCCCCGCTGCTGAGCACGATGGTCACCGGCCGCTTGGCGGGCAACCAATCCGTGGTGCGTTCCAGCTTCTGCGCGGGATAGTTGAAGTGCTCGATCGTGCGGGCATCCATCAACTCCTTGTCGCCATTGATGAAGTAGGTGTGGAACTTGCTTTCCAGCATCTCCACCAAATGGCTGGTGTTGCTGCTGTTGTATCCGCCCACCACCAGCGCCAGGTCGGCCTCCTGCTTCAGCAGCTCCTCGGTGGCATCCTGGTTCTCGTTGGTCGCATAGCACAGCGTGTCACGGGTGTCCGCAAAGTGGTCCTTGACGTTCGCCTCGCCGTATTTCCGCACCATCACCTCCTTCAGGTAGTCGGCTATGGCCTGCGTCTCCGTGGCCAGCATGGTGGTCTGGTTCACCACGCCCACGCGCTCCAGGTCCTTGGCCGGGTCGAACCCGGGGGTGCATCGCGTGCCGAACAGCTCGTCGAACCGTTCGATGGGCACTTCCCCGAGGATGATGCGCCCCAGCTCCTTGGTCTCCTCCAGGTCGCGGACGATCACCGCATGGGATCCCTTGGCGGTGTGGCTGAAGGTGGCGCGGGTCTCCTCGTGGGCGGCCTTGCCGTGGATCACCACGGTGTGGTTGGCGGCGCCCAGCTCGGCGCTGCGCTTCCACACCTTCTCCACGAAGGGGCAGGTGGTGTTGTGCTTCAGCGGGTCGATGCCCAGCTTCTTCAGGCGTTCGGCCGTTTCCAGGGTGGTGCCGAAGGCGGGGATGATCACGATGTCGTCCGGCTTCAGTTCGTCCCAGTCCATCAACGGCCGGCCGTGGGTGTCCTGGATGAAGCGCAACCCGCGCCCCTCGAGGTCCTCGTTCACCTCGGGGTTGTGGATCATCTGGCTGAGCAGGAAGATGCGTTTGCCGGGATAGTCCTCCAAGGCCTTGTAGCTGATCTCGATGGCGTTCTGCACCCCGTAACAGAACCCGAAGTGCCGCGGGACGATGAACCGTACGGGCCCCAGGTTGAGCAGGGTAGGGGTGAAATCCTTCTTGCGCGGGTCCTGCGCCTTGCGGAAGGACTTGACCCTTCCGATCAGGTTGGACCGGTAATGGCCGGGGATGTTGAAGGTCCGCATCGCGCAACTGGAATAATTGGAATTGCTTGTATCGCTTGCCGCAAAGGTAGAGCCGCCGACAGGGAAGCACCAGCCTCCGTACCTGCGCCACGCACGATCGGCCGTGGATAGATCCACGCGCCACCCCGGGCGGCGATGGACGGGTGGAAGCAGCTTTGCGCCGGATGAAACGCGTGCATTTCATAGCGATCGGGGGCAGCGCCATGCACAACTTGGCCATTGCCCTGCAACGACAAGGTATGGAGGTGGAGGGCAGCGACGACGAGATCTTCGAGCCCAGCCGCACCCGCCTGCTCAACTTGGGCCTGCTGCCGCGGCAGATGGGCTGGCACCCGGAGGACATCACCCCGGACCTGGACGCGGTGATCCTGGGCATGCATGCCCGCGCCGACAATCCCGAGCTGCTGCGCGCCCAGGAGCTGGGCCTGCCCATCTACAGTTTCCCGGCCTACATATACGAGCAGACCCGGAACAAGACCCGGGTGGTGATCGGCGGCAGCCACGGCAAGACCACCATCACCTCCATGATCATCCACGTGCTGCGGCAGACCGGGGAGGAATTTGACTACCTGGTCGGCGCCCAACTGGAAGGCTTCGATTGCATGGTGCGCCTCAGCCCAAAGAGCAAGGTGGCGGTGATCGAGGGTGACGAGTACCTGTCGAGCGCGCTGGAACCGATACCCAAGTTCCACTTGTACCGGCCCAACATCGCCTTGATCAGCGGCATCGCGTGGGACCACATCAACGTGTTCAAGACGTATGAAAGCTATGTGGACCAGTTCTCGCGGTTCATCGGGATGATCGAGGACGGCGGCAAGCTGGTCTACTGCGCGGAGGACCCCGAGGTGGTGAAGCTGGCCCTGCAACACCAGGACCGGGAGGATGTGGCCCAAATTCCCTATGGGGTGCCGCCGCACGTGATCCGCGACGGGACCACCTACCTGCGGACGGCGGGGGGCGAGGTGGCGCTGAGGATCTTCGGGAGGCACAACCTGATGAACCTGGAAGGGGCGCGCCATGTGTGCCATCAGCTGGGTATCGGCGATAGGGAGTTCCATGCGGCCATCGCCACGTTCACCGGTGCCTCAAAGCGTTTGGAGAAGGTGGCCGAGCACGGGAGGAAGGTGGTCTTCAAGGATTTCGCGCACTCGCCGAGCAAGCTGAAGGCCACGGTGGAGGCGGTCCGCGAGCAATTCCCGGGACGGCCGCTCACTGCCTGCATGGAGCTGCACACCTTCAGCAGCCTGAGCGACAACTTCCTGGACCACTATGCGGGCAGCCTGGACGGGCCGGACCGTGCCGTGGTGTTCTACGACCCGCATGCGGTGGAGCTGAAGCGCCTGCCGCCGATCCCCCCGGAGCGCATCCGTGCGGCTTTTGGGCGCAAGGACCTCGAGGTGGTCACCTCCCCGATCGCCCTGATGGGGGCGGTACGCCGGGGCGGGGACGGGGAGGGCGTGCTGCTGATGATGAGCAGCGGCCATTTCGGCGGGCTTGACCTTGCGGCCTTGGCGGAGGCCTTCATCGCGTGAACGGGCCGCGCCCCGGGTCAATTCCGGCGGCGGAAACGGCGGAACACCTTGTGGTGCAGCGCCGCGAAGGCCAAGGCGTTGAAGCTGCCCACGATGAAGATGCCGAAGAAGGTGATCGCCGAATAGCTGAACGCGTTGTACAGGGCCTCCACCTTCGCGCGTGACTCGTCCTCGCCGTGGCCTTGTTCCACGAAGCCTTGGATCAGCCGCTCATTGTAATCGCTGAAGGCGGTGGTGTCGATGGCCTTGTAGTACAACCAGGTGAACAGCGCGATGAGGCTGGCATACACGAACGTGGCCTGGAACCCCGCGCGCAGCAGCTCGCCGAAGCCGCGTGAGGGGTCCCGGTTCAGCAGGAAGTGGCCGCTGAAGAACACGGCGAGCACAATGAAGAGCAGGTGCAGGGGGATGAGGTCGAAGGGTGCCACATGCACGCCTGCGTAGAACAGGCCCGCGCGCAGCACCAAGGCCAGCAGGGCCAGCAGCAGGGTGATGCGGATGCCGGAGACGGCGGCCATGGATCAGCCGTTCATGGAAACGAGGAACTCTTCGTTGCTCCTGGTGCCTTCCATGCGGGTCTTGATGAATTCCATGGCCTCCACGGGCGTCATGTCGGCCAGGTGCTTGCGCAGGATCCAGGTGCGCTGCAGCACGTCCTTGTGGTGCAGCAGGTCGTCGCGGCGGGTGCCGCTGGCCAGGATGTCGATGGCGGGGAAGATGCGGCGGTTGCTGATCTTGCGGTCCAGCTGCAGCTCCATGTTGCCCGTGCCCTTGAATTCCTCGAAGATCACCTCGTCCATCTTGCTGCCGGTCTCGGTGAGCGCCGTGGCGAGGATGGTGAGCGATCCGCCGTTCTCGATCTTCCGCGCGGCACCGAAGAAGCGCTTGGGTTTCTGCAATGCGTTGGCATCCACACCGCCGGAGAGGATCTTGCCGCTGGCCGGCTGCACGGTGTTGTAGGCCCGGGCCAGGCGGGTGATGGAATCGAGCAGGATCACCACGTCGTGGCCGCACTCGGTGAGGCACTTGGCCTTTTCCAGCACCATGGTGGCCACGGCCACGTGGCGGCTGGCGGGTTCGTCGAAGGTGCTGGCGATCACCTCGGCCTTCACGCTGCGCTGCATGTCGGTCACCTCCTCAGGCCGCTCGTCGATCAGCAGCACGATGAGGTACACCTCGGGGTGGTTGGCCGCAATGGCGTTGGCCACGTCCTTCAGCAGGATGGTCTTGCCCGTCTTGGGCTGGGCCACGATGAGGCCGCGCTGGCCCTTGCCGATGGGGGCGAAGAGATCGAGCACGCGGGTGCTGAGGTTGCCGCCCTTGGTGGTGAGGTCGAACTTCTCATCGGGGAAGAGCGGGGTGAGGAACTTGAAAGGCACCCGGTCGCGCGCCCATTCGGGGCTGCGGCCATTGATGCTCTCCACCTTCACCAGCACGAAGTATTTGTCCTGGTCGCGCGGCGGGCGCACATAGCCATGCACGGTGTCGCCGGTCTTCAGGCCGATCTGCTTGATCTGCTGCTGGGCCACGTACACGTCATCGGGCGAGGGCAGGTAGTTGTAATCACTGCTGCGCAGGAAGCCGTAGCCTTCGGGCATCACCTCCAGCACGCCGTCCGTTTCGATGAAGGCCTCGAAGGAGACCTGCTGCTGTTGCTGTTGCTGCTGCCGTTCCGGTGAACGCTGATCGCGGTGCTGGTCGCGGCCTTGCTGGCGGCCTTGGTCCCGCGGCTCCCGCGTGTGCCCGGCCCGTGGCTCAGGCTGCCTTGGCCCGGATTCCTGCGGCTCGTGCCCGCGGTGCGTGGGGCCCTTCCCTCCATGGGCTGGCGGCGGCACGGTTGCCATGGCTTCGTCACCTGCTTCCGCCTGCGGCCTTTCGGCCTGCATCTCGCGGCGCTTCTCGCCATCGATGCGTGGACGGCGGCCGCGCCGTTGGTTCCGGTCGCGGGGGTCAAAGCGGTCGTTGTATCCGTCGGGCACCTCCGCCTGCCGTCGTGGGGATCGTTCCCGGTCCACCTCCGGTACCTGGCTTTCCGGGCCCTCTGCCGGAGCGGTGCCCACGGCGCTGCCCATCGCGGATGTACTCATGTGCGGTCCGTTGTTGCCGTTCCGGCCATCCCCGCCGTTCCCGTTTCCATTTTCCTCTTCTTCATCGTCATCATCCCCGTCGTCATCATCGTCATCGTCGTCATCATCGTCATCGTCATCATCGTCATCACCGCTCTCATCCTCATCGTCCTCTTCGTCGTCATCATCCTCTTCCGGCCCATTCTCCGGCACGGGGTCCGGTTCGGGCTCGGGCAGTTCATCCTCCACGGCCAAGGCGGCGATGTCATCGGTGTCGCGGTTGTCCGCCTTCGGTTTGGAAGGCCGCCCTTCGGCTTGCCCGGCCTCCAGGATCTTGGCGATGAGGTCCTGCTTCTTGAGGGACTCGAATTTCTGGAGGTTGAGGTGCTTGGCGATATCCCTGAGTTCGGCAAGCTTGAGGGCCTCCAATGCGGTTTTCTCGGACATGATGCGGGATTAAGGACAAACGGCAGGTTCAGCCGTGGAATGCCGTGAAGGCTCGATAAGTGGGGATCGGTATGATCAAAGGGGCCAAGGCCGACCGGAAAATGCAAGGTGGCGACCCGCCGGAATCGGACGCAATATTAAACGCAGGCCCCGGTTCCGGCAAACTTTTTACGCATGCACGCCATCCGGGGTTCCCCGTTCCACCCGCCGGACCGATCTTCGCGCCGCCTCAGCCCGGGATGCTACAACGTAAACAAACCCTTTTCCTGTTGCTGGCCGCCGTTTGCGGCCTGCTCACCTTCGCCTTCCCGGTGGATACCTTCACCCGCGGGGACCAAACCTTCATCTTCCGCACCTACGGCATCCTCACCGCGGACGGTGTTCCACTTACGGATGCCACGATGAAGTTCCCCTTGGCCATTCTCTTCGGCCTTTTCACGGCATTGACCGTGGCGGCGGTCTTCCTGTACAAGAACCGCCCCCGCCAATTGCGCATCGTACGGATGACGGCCGTTTTCCTGGTGGCGATGCAGGCGCTGGTGATCATCACCGACAACTCGATCCGCGCCTACCTGCAGCAGAGCGGCCTCGTGGGGCGGAGCCATGGTGCAAGTTTCTTCCTGCCCGTGGCGATGATCGTGCTGTTGATGCTGGCGGCCCATCGCATCAAGAAGGACGAGGAGCTGGTGCGGAGCATGGACCGGCTGAGGTAGGCGGTGGCTGAAGGATGGTGCGCCCGGCCAAGGCCCGGGCGGGGAAGCTCAAAACGCTGGCCGCAGGCAGGGAAGGCTTGCAGCTTGAAACCGGAAACCGGGGGCCGGACAACAGGAACCGGCCCTGCCCCGCAAGGCCCGTTCGCGGTTCCAGGGCTGCCCATCAGGCCACGCCGGAGGTTCCGGCCGCCCTCGGCCCCAGTTCGATCACCTCCAGGTCCTTCAGCTTGCCGCCGTCCACGGTGAAGCGCAGGGCCGTGCGCACCTTGTGCCAGCCATGGCGGCCGGTGGCGCCGGGGTTCATGTACAGCATGTCCAGGGCGGGATCGAACTTGACCATGCAGATGTGCGAATGGCCGCAGATGAACAGGGAGGGGGGATCCCTTTTCAGCGCTTCGCGCACGGCGGGGTCGTAGCGTGGCGGGCGGCCGCCGATGTGCGTGATCCAAACCCGGACGCCTTCGAGCGTGAAGCGCAGGTCGGCCGGGAATTCGGCGCGCAGCGCGGTGCCGTCGATGTTGCCGTACACCGCACGCAGGGGCTTCCAGCGCTTCAGCTCCTGCGTGACGGCCGTCGTGCCGATGTCGCCCGCGTGCCAGATCTCATCGCACCCGGCAAAGTGGGCCTCCAGCCGGGGATCCAGCCACCCGTGGGTATCGCTCAACAGTCCGATACGTTTCATGCGGCAAAGATCACCCCGGCGACGGGCCTAATTTTGCGCCCCGCCGATCACCGCCCATCCACATTTCCCCGATCGTCCGATCGATCTCCCGATGCCCCGCTATTTCCTAGAGCTCGCCTACGACGGCACGCCCTACCGGGGTTGGCAGCGACAGGCGGCGGCACCCTCGGTGCAGGAGGAGGTGGAGCGGGCCTTGCGGATGCGGCTGCGCCGGCCCAAGGTGAACGCCGTGGGTTGCGGCCGCACGGATACCGGTGTGCATGCTTCCTCCTACTTCCTGCATTTCGATGCCGACCAGCCCCTGGGGGAAGGCGCGCGCTTCGTGCATGGGCTCAATGCGGTGCTGCCGCCGAGCATCGCGGGAAAGCGGCTGCATGCGGTGGCCGATGATGCCCATGCCCGCTTCAGCGCCACCGAACGGGAATACACCTACCTGATCCACCGCCACAAGGATCCCTTTCTGCACGGGCGTTCGCACCTGATGACGGTGGACCTGGACGTGGCCGCCATGCACGCCGCTTGCCGGCAGCTGGTCGGCAAAAAGGACTTCAGCTGCTTCCAGCGCACGGGCAGCGACAACCGCACCGGCCTATGCAACGTGCGGCAGGTGCGCTGGGAGGCGACGGCCGCCGGCTTCCGCTTCACCATCAGCGCGGACCGTTTCCTGCGCAACATGGTGCGGGCCATCGTGGGTACCAGCATCCGCATCGGCCGCGGCTTCTGGGCTCCCGGCTACATGGCGGAGGTGCTTGCCTCCGGCGACCGCGGCAAGGCGGGCAAAAGCGCGCCTGCCTGCGGGCTCTACCTCTCGCGCGTCGAATACCCCTTCATCCCCGGGGCGGAAGCATGAGCACCACCAGGGGCAAGGCATTCGACGTGGGCCTCTTCCGCCGGGTGATGCGCTTCGTGCGGCCGTACAGGCGGCTGTTCTGGATCACCTTCATCCTCACCATCGCCCTGTCGCTGGTGAGCGTGGTGCGGCCGGTGCTGATGGCCGTGATGGTGGATGACTACGCCGCCAAGGGCGACCTGCACGGGCTTTACCTGATGATGGCCCTGGTGGCCGGCCTGCTGTTCGTGGAGGCCGTGGTGCAGTTCTACCAATCGTACTGGACCAGTTGGCTGGGGCAGACGGTGACCATCGACCTGCGGCAGGCGCTCTTCGAGAAGATCGTGGGCTTCCGCATGCGCTACTTCGACCGCACGCCCATCGGCACGCTGGTGACGCGCGTGGTGAGCGACATCGAGACCATCGAGGAGATCTTCTCCCAAGGGTTGCTCAGCATCATGGGCGACCTGCTGAAACTGTCGGTGGTGGTGGTGGTGATGTTCGTGTACAACTGGGAGCTGGCGCTGTGGAGCATGGTGCCGATCCCGCTGCTGCTGTGGGCCACCAACATCTTCAAGAACGCCATCCAGCGCAGCTTCATCGAGGTGCGCAACCAGGTGGCCAAGCTCAACGCCTTCGTGCAGGAGCACATCCAGGGCATGGCCATCGTGCAGCTGTTCGGGCGCGAGAGGCAGGAGTTTGACAAGTTCAAGCAGATCAACCGGGCACACCGCTCGGCCCACATCCGCTCGGTGTTCGCCTATTCGGTGTTCTTCCCCGTGGTGGACGTGCTCAGCGCGGTGTCCTTGGCATTCCTCATCTGGTGGGGCGTGGGCGACGTGCTGGACGGCGTGGCCACCTTCGGCGAGCTGATCGCCTACATCCAGTTCATCAACATGCTGTACCGGCCGGTGCGCCAGCTGGCCGACCGCTTCAACGTGCTGCAGATGGGCATGGTGGGCAGCGAGCGCGTCTTCGGCATCCTGGACACCGAGGCGGGCATGGCCGATGAGGGCAAGCTGGGCACGGACGGGGTGCGGGGCGACATCGAATTCCGCGACCTGTGGCTGGCTTACGTGGACGAGGAATACGTGCTGAAGGGCATCAGCTTCAAGGCGCGGGCGGGGGAGATGATCGCCCTGGTGGGCGCCACCGGCAGCGGCAAGAGCAGCATCGTGAACGTGCTGAGCCGGGCCTACGAATACCAGAAAGGCGCGGTGCTGCTGGACGGGCATGACATCCGTGCATACCGTCTGGACCAGTTGCGGCGAAGCATCTCCGTGGTGCTGCAGGACGTGTTCCTGTTCAGCGACTCGGTGCACAACAACATCACGCTGAACGATGAACGCATCACGCGCAAGGAGGTGGTGCAGGCGGCGAAGGCCGTGGGGGCGCACGATTTCATCATGCAGCTGCCGCAGGGCTACGATACGGGGGTAAGGGAGCGGGGCGCGATCCTGAGCGTGGGCCAGCGGCAGCTGCTGGCGTTCATCCGGGCCTATGTGAACCAGCCCAAGGTGCTGGTGCTGGACGAGGCCACCAGCAGCGTGGACAGCCACAGCGAACAGCTGATCCAGCGCGCCACGGAGGAGATCACCAAGGGGCGCACCAGCATCGTGATCGCGCACCGGCTGAGCACCATCCAAAAGGCCGACCGCATCCTTGTGGTGGGGGATGGCCGCATCATTGAGCAGGGCAACCACCAGGAACTGCTGGCCCTCAACGGGGCATACCGGAAGTTGTACGACCTGCAATTCGCCGGGTGAGGCGTGCGGCCCATTCCCGTGCCGGCGGCGATCTGTGTACGCGGCGCGGGGGTACGTGCAAAAGCCCGGCGAAGCGCACTCCGCCGGGCTTCCCATACGTTGGCCGTGACCTTTAGGCCAACTGCCCCTCCAGCTTGGTGGTGAGGGTGCCCTTGGGCACGGCACCCACGCTGCGGTCCACCACCTCGCCATTCTTCAGGAACAGGATGGTGGGGATGCTGCGGATGCCATACTTCATGGCCACCTGCGGGTTGTTGTCCACGTTCACCTTGCCCACCACGGCCTTGCCTTCGTAGTCCTTGGCGATCTCCTCCACCACCGGGCCCACCATGCGGCACGGGCCGCACCATTCCGCCCAGAAATCCACCATCACCGGCTTGTCGCTTTTCAGTGCCAGTTCCTCAAAGTTGCTGTCGGTCAGTTCAATTGCCATGTCTATCGCGCTTTTGTTGTCGTGCGGTCCCCGCACGGTTGATTTCACGTTTGCCTCCGGGCAAAGTTCCGAAGTGTGCCGGGCTAAACAATCCCCTTGCCGGACGCATTTTCCCTGCCAATTGGTCAGCTAAGGACGTATTTCACGCCAGCGAGGCTGTCCAGGCGGGCCACCAGGTCAGGCGTCACATTCACCTTGTTTGCCTTGGAGGCCACCTCCAGGGACAGTTGCTCCTCCGGGTCGGTCAGGGCGACCAGGACTTGGCAGGAACCCCGGTTGGAGGCCAAGATCTCCGCCAACTCGCGGGTCAGCCCCTCGTCCACGCGTGAGGCATCCAGGCGCACCACCAGCCTGGAGATGTACTTCTCGCGGGCATCGGCCAGCAAATCGATGGAGGAGATCTTGAATTCGGGCTGTCCCTCGTCGCGGCCCCAGGTGCGTGCGGCCACCCGCCCCTTCACCAGCAGCAGCGTGCCGCTTTCCAGATAGAGCTTGAATTTCATGTAGTCCTCGCTGAAGAGCATGAAATCGTGCTTCCCTTGGTGGTCCTCCATGGAAAAGCTACCGAAGGGCTTGCCGCTCTTGGCGATGCGGTGCTCGGCCTTGGTGACGATGCCGGCCATGCACAGCTCGCGGCCCAACAAGGGCTTCAGCTCCTCCAATTGGGTGAGCTGCACATTGCATAAATGGTCGATCACCAGGCGGTGGTCGTCCAGCGGGTGGCCGCTGAGGTAGAAGCCGGTGACATCCTTTTCGTAATGCAGCTTCTCCAGGGCGCTCCAGGTATCAATGGCCGGTGGCGGGGGCTTGGGGATGGAGGCGCCGTCCTCCGCATCGCCGAACAGGTTGGCCTGGGCGCTGTCGGCCGTGTCCTGGCAGAGCTGGCCGTAGCGCACCAGCGTTTCCAGGTAGGAGGGCTTCCCTTCGCCCCCGGTGTGGAAGTATTGGGCCCGGTGGGTCGCGGAAAAACTGTCGAACGCCCCGGCATAGGCCAGGCTTTCCAGCGCTTTGCGGTTGGCGGTGCGCAGGTTCACGCGCCGCATCAGGTCGAAGATGTCGGCATAGGGCCCCCCGGCTTCGCGCTCGGACACGATGGCGTCCACCGCGGATTCACCCACGCCCTTCACCGCACCGAGCCCGAAGCGGATCTCGCCACGCTTGTTCACCGCGAAGCCCAGCCCGCTCTCGTTCACATCGGGCCCCAGCACGGGGATGCCCATGCGGCGGCATTCCTCCATGTAGAAGGTCACCTTGTCGATGCTGCCCTGCGAATGGGTGAGTACGCTGGCCATGTATTCGCTGGGGTAGTGGGCCTTCAGCCAGGTGGTCTGGTAGGCCACGAAGGCATAGCAGGTGCTGTGGCTTTTGTTGAAGGCGTACTGGGCGAAGGCCTCCCAGTCGGTCCAGATCTTGTCGCACACCTTGGGGTCGAAGCCACGTTCCTTGGTGCCGGCCAGGAACTTCCCCTTCATCTTGTCCAGCGTGGCGCGGTCCTTCTTGCCCATGGCCTTGCGCAGCACGTCGGCATCGCCCTTGGTGAAGCCGGCCAGCTTCTGGCTTAGGAGCATCACCTGCTCCTGGTACACGGTTACGCCATACGTCTCCTTCAGGAGCTCCTCCATTTCCGGCAGGTCGTACACGATCTTCTCCTGGCCGTGCTTGCGGCGGATGAAGGCGGGGATGTACTCCAGCGGGCCCGGGCGGAACAGGGCGTTCATGGCGATGAGGTCGCCGAACTGGTCGGGCTTCAGGTCGCGCAGGTACTTCTGCATGCCCACGCTTTCAAACTGGAAGGTGCCGTTGGTTTCCGCACGCTGGTAGAGGTCGAAGGTCTTGGGGTCGTCCAGGGGAATGTGGTCCAGGTCGATGTCCACGCCGTGGTTGGCCTTGATCATGCGCAGGGCATCGCGGATGATCGTGAGGGTCTTCAGGCCCAGGAAGTCCATCTTGATCACCCCGGCATCCTCGATCACCTTCCCGTCATACTGGGTGAGCCACAGTTCGGAATCCTTGCTGGCGCACACGGGGATGATCTCCATGAGGTCCTTCGGGGCGATGATGATGCCGGCGGCATGCACGCCGGTGCCGCGCACGGAGCCCTCGAGCCTTTCGGCATCGCGCAGGATATCGGCCGTGGGTTCACCGCTTTCGAGGATCTCGCGCAACTGCTTCACGGCCGCCAGCTCATCGCTGTTGAGGTTCTCCTTGGCCTTCAGGCTGCCCTCGCCATCGATCGGCGCGTGGAGCAGGCGTCGCAGGTGGATGCCGGGCCGTTCGGGCACCAGTTTGGCCAGCCGGTCGGCCTCGGCCAGGGGCAGGTCCATCACGCGGGCCACGTCGCGGATGCTGCTTTTGGCGGCCATGCTGCCGTAGGTGACGATCTGGGCCACCTGGTTCTTGCCGTACTTTTCCACCACGTAGTCGATCACGCGCTGGCGCCCCTCGTCGTCGAAGTCGGTGTCGATATCGGGCATGCTCTTGCGGTCCGGGTTGAGGAACCGCTCGAAGAGCAGGTCGTACTTGATGGGGTCGATGTTGGTGATGCCGATGCAGTAGGCCACGGCACTGCCGGCCGCGCTGCCCCGGCCGGGCCCGATGAGCACCCCCATGTGGCGCCCGGCATTGATGAAGTCCTGCACGATGAGGAAGTAGCCCGCGAAGCCCATCGTCTTGATGGTGAAGAGCTCGAAGTCCAACCGCTCCTTGATCTCCGGGTCGAGGGACCCGATGCCGCCGTCGCCCTTGAGCCAGCGCTTGACGGCCCCTTCGTAGGTAAGGTGCTTCAGGTATTCGTCCTGGTCGGTGAAGCCCTCGGGCAGCTGGAAGGCGGGCAGCAGGATGTCCTTTTTGAGCTTCAGGGCCTCCACCTTGTCCACGATCAGGTTGGTGTTGTCGAGGGCCTCGGGCAGGTCGTGGAAGGCCTGGGCCATCTGGGCCTGTGTCTTGAAGAAGAAGCGGTCGTTGGGGAAGCCGAAGCGCTTGCCCTTGGTGTCCGTGTCCTCGTCGGTGGCGATGGGCGTGGACTGCTTCTCGCCGGTGTTGATGCACAGCAGGATGTCGTGCGCGTTGCTGTCGTCCTGGTCGGTGTAGTGGCTGTCGTTGCTGGCGATCAGCGGCACGTTGTACTTGCGCGCCCATTGCACCAGCACCGCGTTCACCTGGTCCTGTTCGGGCAGGCCGTGCCGTTGGACCTCCACATAGTAATCGTCGCCGAAGAGGTTGAGCCACCACCGGAATTCCTCTTCGGCCTTGGTGAGGTCGCTGCCGCCGCGCAGGATGGCCTGCGGCACGCTGGCGCCCAGGCAGCAGGTGGTGGCGATCAGGCCCTGGTGGTACTGCTCGATCAACTTCTTGTCGATGCGCGGGTACTTGCTGTAGAACCCGTCGATGTATCCCAGGCTGCACAACCTGCTGAGGTTTCGGTAGCCCTCGGCGTTCTTGGCCAGCATCAGCTGGTGGTAGCGCTTGTCCTTCTGGTCGCGGGTGAACTGCTTGCGCGTCATGTCGTCCACCACGTAGAACTCGCAGCCCACGATGGGCTTCACCTTGGGGTTGCCGTCGGCATCCTTGTGCTTGCCGGCCTCGGCCACGAACTTGAAGGCGCCGAACATGTTGCCATGGTCGGTGATGGCCACTGCGGGCATGCCGTCGGCGACGGCCTTTTTGAAGAGCGCCGGGATGCTGCTGGCGCCGTCAAGGAGAGAGAACTGGGTGTGGACGTGTAGATGGGAGAAGGACATCTGGCATGGCTGACCGGGCGTGCCGCGGCCTGATCGATCACAAGGGAAAGGACAATGAACCGGTTCCGGGCCGACGAAGTTACCCCCTGTCCAGGGGGGGCGGACGGCCTACTTATCCACGTTGGATCGTTCGATCCCGCCGAAGGGCTTGGCAGCAGTGTCCCGCGCAGATGCGGAAGCGCGGATGGCCTTTGCCGGTGCGGCATCCGGCACGTGGGCAACGCCATCGCCCAAGGCGCGCAGGGCTACGCCGGAACACCGGGAAGCCCGACGTTGCGGAGGCGGACGCCTTCAGCCATGGGATCGATCCGGTATTCACCGCACCTCCACCTCATCCAGGAAGAGCCAGGCGGGGTTGCCTTCCCCGGGCATGCCGTCCGGGATGTTACCGATGCTCTTCACCGCGATGCGCACATACCGGGCCTTGGCCTGTCCGTCCGCGCTGAAGGCGTTGCGGCCGCCGGCATCTGGGCCTTTCGCGCTGCCGAACGGCGTGAAGGTGGTGCTGTCCGTGCTGGTGCTGAAGTCCACGCCCGCGGGCAGGTGGATCCAGCTGTGGGCATCATTCCATGCGCCGATGCCGATGTGCCGCACGTTCTGCACGCTGCCCAGGTCCACCGTGATGGTGACGCCCTGTTTCCAGCCCAGCCATTCAGTGCTCACGCGCCGGCTGCCCGCGGTGATGCCGTCCACCAGGGTGAAGGCACCGCCGATGTTGTAGCGCTCGTCGGGCGGGTTGCTCAACGTGATGGGACGCGCGGTGGCCTTGTTGAATTGGAACGTGGAGGTGGAAATGGGATAGGTGGCCTTCGTGCCGAAACGGGCCTCGGGCTCGGCCCAGGCTTGTAAGGTGCTTGTGCCGACCACGTCAAAGGATTCGGCGTAACGCTGCTTTTCCGGTGTCGTTGGGCCTTTGCGGGGATCCCTGGCCATCGGATCGGTTTCCTGTCCGTGGAACTTGTAGTAGACGGGGATGTCCGGCATGGCGCCTTGCAGTTCCACCCTGATCCGGCCCGGCTTGGCACCTTGCTTCGGTGTGATGCGCACCTGGTAGATGCTGCGGCTGGCGTTGGCGTGCAGCGCATCCAGCCGGGAGAACTCCGCCTCCAACCGCCGGATGAAATCGGTCTCGTCGCGCTTCTCCTTCGGTGACCACACCACTTCGGCCAGGGCGAGCATGCGCGGCAGCATCATGTACTCCACGTGGTCCGTGGTCTGGATGTATTCGGTCCACAGGTTGGCCTGTGCCCCGAGGATGTGTTTGGCCTCGTCGGCGGTGAGCTCGGCGGGGATGGGCTCGTAGCTGTACACCTTCTGCAAGGGCGTGTAGCCCCCGATGGCCAGCGGCTCGTTGGCGGGATCGCCTTGGTAATAGTCGAAATAGCAATAGCTGGTGGGGCTCATCACGGCGTCGTGGCCGCTGCGCGCCGCGGCGATGCCGCCTTCGGTGCCGCGCCAGCTCATCACCGTGGCGTTGGGGGCCAGGCCGCCCTCCAGGATCTCGTCCCAGCCGATGATCTTGCGGCCCTTGCCGTTCACGAATTGCTCGATGCGCCGGATGAAGTACGACTGCAGCTCGTGTTCATCCTTCAAGCCTTCGGCCTTGATGCGCGCCTGGCATTTCGGGCAGGTCTTCCAGCGGTCCTTGGGGCATTCGTCGCCGCCGATGTGGATGTATTTGCCCGGAAAGAGCGCCATCACCTCGGTGAGCACGTCCTGCAGCATGGTGAACACGCTGTCGTTGCCGGCGCAGAACACGTCGGGGAACACGCCCCAGCCGCGTTCCACCGCGTAGGGACCGCCCGTGCAGCCCAGCTGCGGATAGGCCGCCAGCGCGGCCAGGGCATGGCCGGGCATCTCGATCTCCGGCACCACGTTGATGTGGCGCTCGGCGGCGTAGGCCACCACCTCGCGGACCTCGTCCTGCGTGTAGAAGCCGCCGTAGCGCAACGTGTCGAACTGTTGGTTGGCATACGCGCCCACCTGGCTGCCGTTGCGCCAAGCGCCCACGGCGGTGAGCTTGGGCCAACTCTTGATCTGGATGCGCCAGCCCTGGTCGTCGGTGAGGTGCCAGTGGAAACTGTTCATCTTGTAGCGCGCCAGCAGGTCGATGTACTTCTTGATGAAGGACACCGGGAAGAAGTGGCGGCACACGTCGAGGTGCATGCCGCGCCAGCCGAAGCGCGGCCAGTCGGTGATGGAAAGGCAGGGGATGGTTGCCGTGGCCTGGCCCTGCTCCAGCAATTGGACCAGCGTGCGGGTGCCGCGGTACAGCCCCGCCTCGGTGGTGGCGGAAATGGTGATCCCGCCCGGGGCCACCTTCAGTGCGTACCACTCGTTGCTCAGCAGCGTATCCGGTGTGATCAATTCCAACGCGATGGGCGTGGCCCGCAGGCAATCGATCTCGCTCTTGGGATGCAGCGGTGCGATCTCCTGCTGCAAGCGCACGGCCATGGGGCGGAGCGGGCTGTCGGCCTTCACTGTCCATGGGCATTCCAGGCTCAGGTTTCCCTTGTCGTAGGTGAGCTGTGCCGGCAAGGGGATCAGGTTCACCTGGGCGGAAGTGGAGAGCGAAAGGAA
>JAGFIV010000061.1 GCA_024103275.1 Flavobacteriales bacterium | reverse complement strand
GATAGGGTGCCGCGGGTGCTCAACTGTTCAGTATCCACCAAGGGGTGCCAGGGCTATCGCGCCTAATTTTACCCGCCAGTACTGGGAATGTGCCGGAACAGCAGGTCCAGCGTGCGGCAATCCTGTCCCCCTCGTGCCCGCCGAACGGCGGGCTCAGGGCGAGGGGGGCGGACCAAAGCGAGCGGCGGTCCGGGGACCAAGGAACGCACGCTGGGCCTGCTGTTCCTACCCCTTTGCCGAAGTCATGACCGTTGATGGATTAAGACGCGATAGCCCTGAAGGCACCGGCGTGCGCGATGCTTCGGCCTCCGTCGTGCCCGTGCGGCCATTGGTTTGCTTCAGGGGCCCCTTGGGCCGTGGGTACTTGTGTTCACCCCGGCGGACCTGCCAGGAAAGGCATGAGAGATACGGGCCAGGCCCTTGGTTTGAAGCGTACGGTTTCATTCATCGTTACTTTCGGGCTCCTCATACCCCAACATCCGACAACCCCCATGTTGAAGCAGATGATCCTGGGCCTCGCACTGGCCGGTCCCGTGCTGCTGTCCGCGCAAACAAGCACCACCCGCATCGCCCTGCACCAGTGGGCCTCGGGTTTTGATGAACCCGTGTGCATCGAACATGCCGGCGACGGCCGTTTGTTCGTGCTCAACCGGAAGGGGATGATCAAGATCGTTACCGACAGCATGCAGACCTTGGGTACGCCCTTCCTGAACATCACCCCGCAGGTGAACAGCGGATTTGGCGAACAAGGGCTGTTGGGCCTGGCCTTCGACCCGGGATATGCCGACAACGGCTACTTCTATGTGTACTACACCGCAGGCAGCGGGGCGGGCAGCAGCCGCCTCTCGCGCTTCCAGGTGGGTGCCGACCCGAACGTGGCCGACCCAAACAGCGAGGTGATCCTGCTTACGGTGCAACAGCCCTATCAAAACCACAAGGGCGGATGTCTGAAATTCGGCCCGGATGGCTACCTCTACCTGGGCTTCGGTGACGGTGGCAGCGGGAACGACCCGCAGGCGAACGGCCAGAACATGGGAACGATGCTGGGCAAGATGATCCGCATCGACGTTTCAGGTCATGGGGACACCTATGCCATCCCGGCGGACAATCCGTTCGCAGGGGCCCAGGACACCCTGCCGGAGATCTGGGCCAGCGGGCTGCGCAACCCCTGGCGCTGGAGCTTTGACCGGCTGACGGGCGACTTGTGGATCGGCGACGTGGGGCAGAACGCATGGGAGGAAGTGGACCTTTGGCCGGGAAACGCCAATACCGGTCCCAACTTCGGATGGCGCTGCCGCGAAGGCTTCGTTCCCACCCCGGGGGTGGGCCAATCCGGATGCAATGCGGCTGGACCCTTTGTCGAACCGGTGGCCGCCTTCAGCCATAGCCCGCAAAATTGGTGCTCCGTCATCGGCGGCTTCGTATACCGCGGACCAAGCTTTCCGCACCTGTACGGCAAGTACATCTTCACCGATTACTGCGCCGGCGACTTCATCACCTTCGGCGATGGGTTCACGCTCGATACCCTGTTGATGACGAACAACTCGGGATCGTATTCAGCTTTCGGCGAGGACCAGGCCGGTGAGTTGTATGTGACGGACATGTCGAACGGGAAAATCTGGAAGATCGTGGACGGATGCCCCATGGATCCGGAGATCACCTTTGACGGGATCACGTTGACCTGTACACCGGCCAACGGCTACCAATGGTACTGCAACGGCCAACCGGTGCCTGGTGCCACGGGCATGACCCATGAGCCGCAAACCAACGGCACGTACACGGTGCTGGCCTCCTTCGCTGGCAACTGCCAAATGGCCTCCAACGCCATCGATGTCACCGTGACCCACATCGGGGATGGAAACGGGTTCAAGCCGGCGGTTTTCCCGCAACCGGCCCGGTCCTCGGTGACGTTGAGCGCCGAAGGCGTGGCCAAGCCGGACCTGGTGGTGGAGGTGGTGGATGGCCTGGGCCACCTGGTCCATACAAGGACATGGCCCGCGGGCGACACCACCTTGGTCATCGATGTGGCCGGGTTGGCGGAAGGCAGCTACCTGCTGCGCGGCAAGGCCAAGGGCATCCTGCAATGGGTGCGGAAGGTGCAGGTGGTCCATTGATCGGCCTCCATTGTCCGGTGTTGATAGGAGCCCTCGGGCCATTCGCTGGTGCCGGCTTGGCATCTGCAAGACCCCGATCCCGTTTCCGGCCCATCGGGCCAAACGGCTGGTCCCACGCACATCACCAATTCCAAGTCTCGGTTGCCCTATTGGACGGAGATCAACCAGGGACCGGTGTTAGAGCCTGTTCAGGATCTCCGCATTTGGCTCCGCAATGGTCTTTGGCGACCCTACTTCGTTGCGGAAATCGTCGCGTAGCTCAGGCTATGCTCCTATTCCGCGCCTCGTCTGGTCGCCAGATCCGCACCGCTCACTTCAAGGTGGGAGATCCTGAACTGGCGCTTAGGTATTGCATGCCTTTAGGTAGCTTACCGCCTGAGCCATTGCATGGCCCTGACGGGTTGGGCCAGGGGTGGCCATAATGTTGGTTCTCGCGGCCCTTTCTGGCTTGCTTGATCGGTTGGGCAGCCCACAAGGGCGGTGGCCGCAGATGACGGTGTTGGGGCCGTTTGACACAGCAACCAGTACGCAGGACGCCGTTCGTAGGCCGTAGGGCATAGGCTGGCGTTGCGCCGCGGCACCGGTAACCGGGCTACTGGATCCAAGGCTGAAAAAGGAAAGCTGAAACAGTTTGGTGCCGCAGGCGCGGGGTGAACCTCCATCCGACGCACCATGCCCTCGCCCTATGCCTTGTTCCCCACGCCCAACGCCCTGTTCCCCACGCCCTACGAACCACTTGCCACGCCCCTCCACGCCCCAAGCAAAAAGGCCGCCCCTTGCGGGAGCGGCCTTTTGCTTTCGGTAGGTTGGTCGCTTAGCGCACGATGGTCAGGCGCTTGGTGGTCACATCCCCGTTGATGGTGATGTTCACCAGGTACACCCCGCTGGCGATGTCGCCCGGCAGGTTGAGCACGGTGCTGAAGCGCTCGCCGCTGTTGCCGAACTCCTTGCCGTAGACGTGCTGGCCATAGAGGTCCTTGATGTCCACGGTGATGTGCTGGACGGCAGCGGTGATGCCCTCGATGTTGAGGTTCACCTGGCCGTCACGCACGGGGTTCGGCCACAGGGTGGCCTCGCCGGCCCCCTGTACCAAGTGTTGGCCCGGCATCTGCTGCTGGTTGTCGATGGAGATCGTGCAATCGCCGCAGTAATTGCCCCAGGTGTCGTTCACCTTGGCCTTCACCTGCACGTGGTAGGTGCTTTGGTCCTGCAGGGCCTCGGGGAAGCCGAAGAGTTCCAGGATGTAGGTGTTGCGCACGAACTCATAGTCGAACGTCTCCCCGGGGATGTATACACGGAAGGAGTACTGCGTGGCGCCGAACACGGGCTGTGCGTAGATGAAGCTGCTGGGTCCGTAGCGGCGCACCTCGTTGCAGGAGTGCCCGTAGTCCGGGGCCTCGATCAGCTGGGTGCAGTTCACCGTGGCGCCCAGGCCCATCTCGCAGCCGGTGCCCCAGTGGGCTTCGGTGATCGGCCCGGTCTTGTCGGTGCGCACGCGGGCGAAGTAGGCCACCCCGGCGGTGAGCGGGCTGGGGTTCAGCTCGCTGAAGAGGACGTAGTTGCGCGGCTTCTTGATCCTGCGGATGTACCCGGCATCGGGGTTGGAGAACTCGAACTGGTAGCTCAAGGTCTGCCCCAGGTAGTTGGTCCCGGCCTGCTTGACGGCGAAGACCTTGTTGTCTGCCCGGTTGTTGAAGATGCCGCACTCGTCCGGGTGGATGTTCACCGGCCCGGCCGGGAGGTAGAAGCTGTGGCCGTAGCCGTAGCCGGGATTGGCCTGCGTGCTGCTGGGGGAGGTGGACCCGTTCACGCTGGCATCGAACAGGTCGCGCAGGAGCAGCCCGCCGTCGGGTTTGCGCAGCTCCCAGTAGCCGTTGCCGTTGGCGCAGCACAGGCCGTCGCCGTCGCTGTCCATCAGGGTGAAGCGGAACAGGTGGCCGCTGGTGACGGGCAGGCAGTGGAACTCATCAATGGTCGTATTGTCCTGCCCGCTGTAGGGTCCTCCCTCGACGTAGACGCCGAAGTCATCGGTGTAGATGGCCCATGTCGTTGCTGCGCCGTTGTTGTCGGTGTGGATCACCACGCGCACGCCCTCGCCGCCCACGTCAAGGCCGGCGACGTTGGAGGCATCGTTGGCCGTGATCTCGTCGGGCTGGCCGTTGGGCAGGTTCACCGAGGCGGTGAAGGTCTGCCCGTTGCCGGGCTCGGCGGGCACGGTGGGCAGGGTCACGTTCACCGACTGGCCGTAGGCGAGGTTGCCGCTCCAGTTGTAGGTGTGCGAGGCTCCGCCGGAGAGGCCGTAGACGATCTCCACCGCCGTGAGGTTCAGGTCGCCGTAGTTGGCCAGGGTGACCTGCGGCGTCATGGTGGAGCCGCAGAGCTGCCCGGGCGCCAAGTTGAGGATGCCGGTGATGGCCGCGTCATGGTGTGCCGGGTGCTCCAGCATGATGCCGAAGGTGCCCGCATCGCCCACGCTGCCCGTGTTGTACACCAGCAGGGTGTATTCGGTGTTGGGCGTCACGTTGAGCACGTTCAGGCCCGAGGCGTCGGCCACGCACGCCACGCTTGCGGTGGCACCCATGCCGGCACAGCTGCCGGAGTAGAGGGCGTAGTCCAGTGAACCCGCCGAGTACTGGGCATCATCTCCGTTGTCCACCAGCGTGAGCAGGGCATGG
>JAGFIV010000058.1 GCA_024103275.1 Flavobacteriales bacterium | reverse complement strand
GCCAAAAGACGGGTGTGCCGAGGGATACGCCACCATCCGCCTCAGTGATCTCCACATAGGGGCTGTTGGATTCGCTCCATTGGTACAGGCTCACTTGTGCCCACAGCAACGTGGGGCCGCGATGGCGGCCAAGGCTGTTAGGCGCATGGATTTCCTGGGCCCGTTATGGGGTCGGTGGATCATGGTGGGTCGAGGAGGGAAAGGATCCTTAGCGTTGGATGATGATGGTGCCGTTGAGGACCTTGCGGTTGCTTTCCAGGGCCAGTGCATACATGCCGTTGGGCAGTTCGGGCAGTTGCACCACGGTCATGCCGGTGCCGTTCAGCTCCTGGCGGGCCACGATGCGGCCGGCCAGGTCCATCACGCGGAGGTTGGCCGTGCCGCGGAAGTCGGAGGGCAGTTGCATGGTGAAGCGGCCGGTGTTCGGGTTCGGGAAGAGCTGCAAGGTGCCCATGTTGTTCTCGTTGATGCCGATGTTGTAATCGGAGCAATCCTGCTTCACCAGTGCGGGCGAGGTCCAGGTGCACAGGATGCTGGCGCCTTCCACCTCCACGGTCACCGGCGTTCCGGCGTTGAAAGGGCCCACGGTGTAGGTTCCGGCGGCGGTGGCGGCAACCGTGGCCGCACCGCCGGTGTTGGTGATCTGTGCGTTGCCGGTGCTGCCGATGGTGGTGATGTTCACCACCACCTCATACTGGGTGGTGCTGATGCAAGCGGTGGAGAAGGTGGCTTGGGGCTGGGTGCAGCCATCGTAGCAGGCCACCACGTAATACCAAGGCGTGGAGGCACCATATAGGCCTTCAGGGTCGGTGCAGCTTTGGTCCTGCTCGGACTGGACCTCCAGTACCACGGCATGGTCCGGGTTATTGGATACGACAAGCTGGTTGGTCATGTCGCCCCAAAAGCCTCCGGAACCCAGTTGTTGGGCAAAGGCATCAGCAGGGTCGGCGGCATCGTACCAATAGCCATGGTTGCCCAGGCCCACGGTGCCGGAGATGAACCGTACCCCCACCTGCTGGTTGTCGCAGGCACAGGTGTAGCCCCATTGATGGAACTCGTCGTATCCGTAACATTGGGTGAAGGTGGAGGGTCCGCAAACTTCCTCCAGGCACGGCGTATTGATGATGTCGGTGCTGGAGGCGTGGCACATCGCATTGTCCGGGTTCTGGATGGTGATCACCACGGTCTCCCCGGCCGGGAAGGGCCCCACGGTATGCACGCCGGTGGAGGTAACCGTGGCGGGCGGCACGCCCAGGGAATTGTTGATCACCACGCTGGAAGAGCTGCCCAGGCTGAAGAGATCGACCGCGACCGAGTATTCATCGTTGGCACAATCCTCCACCGTGCCGTAGGATGCCAGCGGGTCTTGGCAATTCTTGCATCCGATGCGCCACTGGAAGGGCAGGAACCACTCCTGGGTTTCGCAACTGCCCTGCTCCGTGACCAGTTGGATGAACATCACCCCCGAGGTGGATTCATGCGCCAGGCCCGCCGGGTTGCCCGTAGGCATCGTCCAATCCGCCGGGCCGGAGCCCGCTGTGTTGTGCCAGATCTTGAAGGAGTCCCCGGTGTTCGTGCTGATGAATCCATTTTGGAATTCGATCCGCAGTGTGGATCCGTCACCGGATTGATAGAGCCAAGTAATGGTATCGTGCTGGTGTGAGCAGTAGTTGACGTCGATGATCGTGCCGTCGCAATTGACCATGCCGCCACCCATGGTCACGAAGGAAGTGGCCATGGCCCAAGGTCCCGGCTCCCCGCCGCAAATGCTGCGGATGAAGAAGTAGTACTGGGTCGTCGGCTCCAACCCGAAGAAGGACACGCTCTCATCCGTGGTGATGTCGGTGGAGACCACGTTGCCGTCCGGGTTGTTTTCCGTGGTGAGCACGTATTCATACTGGCCCGCAGGGGAAGGCTGCCAGGAAGCAGAGGCCGCATCGAAGGAGATGTCGCTGATGGTTTGCGGCCAGGCCGGCGGGGGGCATGCGGGCATTTCCCACCGCCAGACCGTGCCCTCCAAGGGCATCACGCCGGAGCCGTTGGGCATGCCGGGTTGGGGTACGGCAATGATGCAGGCCGCATCGGTGGTGTCCATGGGAACGGTGCTGGTCCAATCATAGATGAATGACGGCTGCTCGTACACCGTCATGCGCCCGTTGTAATCCTCGTTCAGTTGGCCCCCCAGGCCGATCTGCGTCCGCGTATAACGGCCGAGGGTGGAGACCCAGTCCATGTAGCCGAAATGCACTTCCACGCTGTTGTCGGCCTCGTACAGCCGGATCTGGAAGTTGATCTGGTTCATGGATACGGTCACGTCGTTGCGCAATCCGTAGTCCTTCCATTGCACCACGCACACCCGGTTGGGGGCCGTGCCGATGGTGGCCACCCGCAGGCTGGATTTGGGGCCTGGAGGGGCCAAGGAAGACCAGTCCACCTGCTGGAGGTAGCTGTTGCCGAAGCCGGCCACGCGGTTGCGCCTATAGGCGGGGGAGGGGTTGTTAAACGCTTGGTACAGCGGATCGGCCACCGGGGTGCCCCCTAGGTTGTATACCCACACGGCAAAGAGGCCGTCGGTGGATTTCCCGAAGCTGATCCACCCGCCGTTGGAGATGCCGATGCGGTCAAACACATCGCCGTTGAAGGTGAAGTCGAACCCGATGGGATAGCCGGGACCCTCGGCCGGATTGAAGTAGCCACCTGATGTGACCTGCCCACCCGGGTCGAAGAAAGGATTGTTCACCCAGGCGCGGTCACCGAAGACATGGGGCCAAAAGACGGGTGTGCCGAGGGATACGCCACCATCCGCCTCAGTGATCTCCACATAGGGGCTGTTGGATTCGCTCCATTGGTACAGGCTCACTTGTGCCCACAGCAACGTGGGGGCCGCGATGGCGGCCAAGGCCGCCAGGAACTTGGGCTTCACGGACCCGGTATGGCGTCGGTGGATCATGGTGGGTCGGGGAGGGAAAGGACCCTTAGCGTTGGATGATGATGGTTCCGTTGAGGACCTTGCGGTTGCTCTCCAGGGCCAGCGCATACAGGCCGTTGGGCAGTTCGGGCAGTTGCACCACGGTCATGCCGGTGCCGTTCAGCTCCTGGCGGGCCACGATGCGGCCGGCCAGGTCCATCACGCGGAGG
>JAGFIV010000046.1 GCA_024103275.1 Flavobacteriales bacterium | reverse complement strand
GCTGTGAATTGACACCAGCACAGATCTTTGACAGCCGCAGTAGATGCCACTGGTTGAGCATTAGGCGGTTGTGGCTGGAAAGTTGGCCTGCGAGCGGGTCCCGAGCGATTCGGGACCTGCTCGGGGCTGGCGGTCAGAACAGCTCCAATTGGGCAGGTGCTCCACTCAACGGTTCGTGTGCCCCGCCTTGGATGTTCACCATGCGGCCATATTGTTTGTCCGTAATGGCCATCAAGGTCACTTGGCCTTGGTGGGGCACGGCACGCTTCACCCGTTTGGAATGGACTACCAAGGCCTCACGGCTCGGGCAATGCCGTGTGTATACTGAGAACTGCATCATGTTGAAGCCTTCCTGGAGCATCCGTTTGCGGAATTGGGCCGCCACGCGTCGCTGCTTCTTGGTCTGCACCGGCAGGTCGAACAGAACGAAAAGCCACATGGCGCGGTAGCTGTTGATGCACTCGGCGGTGTTGCGTCCTTTGTGCATGTGGTTATAGGAGGCTGGGGTAGTGGATGGCCTTGGTTTCCCCTTTGAAGCACTTCACCAAGCTGGCAGCGGTCTTATCCAGTTCCGCCATCAGCACATTGGCGGTGCGGCCCCCGCGTACATCGCTGTGCAGCACTTGCAACAAGGTCTTCTTGGCTTCCTTGTTCAGCTCGGTATGCCCCATTTCCATGATCTCCAGCACGGCGGCATCCACGAACGGCCGGTAAGGTTCCATGATGTCGTCGGCCAGGCAGTAGGGGTTGTACCTGTTGTGATGGTGGATGCCCAGGGAGGGGAGGAGCCCGGCACCTACCAGTGCGCGGGCCATGGCCGCGCGTAGAATGGCGTACCCGTAGTTCAGCGCCGGGTTCGGCCAATCCCCGTAACGTTCCCTGCTGAACTCCACCATGAACAGCAATTCCCAATAGCGCATGGCCGCGCGTGCCTCCACGTTGCTGGCATCGCCGCGCTCCACCTGGGTGGCCATGTAGTGCAGCGGTTCCCCGGCCTTGGCCCGCTGGTCCAACAGAAGGGCCTGGTTCTCGATCTTGGCTGCGATCGTTCCCTGCCAAAGACGGGCCTTCTGGGCCTCGGTCGCCTTTATTTGGGCCTCATGACGCTCCTGCATCAGGGTGTTGTGGCGCAAGGGCATGAACAGGCCGCTCGGCATATGCTGCGCATCGCAGATCACCACGGCGGCATTGTGTTCCAGGGCGGCCTGCAGAAACGCGTTGGTGAAGGTGGTGCGACCGTTCTCAAGCACCAGCACGCCGATGTCCTCCAGGGGGCGCTGGTGTTCCTCCCCGCTTTCCTTGTCGCGGAGCACCAATTGTGCATTCTGCACCGAAAGGTGGAAGGGGCGTTCAATGGATAGGATGCGCTTCTCCATGTGGTCCGGTTTCGGCGTTATCGACGCCTCACTTGTACGGCCCGGCAAGAATTAGGCTACAATGCGCTCCCGGTGTTGGACATACTCTTGAACTATGTTGTAAGATCTTGTTCCAATGGAGCGGGCAGCCACGGCACCCACCTTGTTGACAACCGGGTGAGCCGCCTATATGCTTTCGGCAGCCATGTGAATAGTACGTTCGGCCGGGAAAGTGATGTGGATGCGGTGGTGGAGGTGGATGCGCCTGAGGAGGAAGGCGGCGAATGGTAATCAACCTCTGGAACGGATTGGAGCGGCTGTTTCATTTTCGCGTTGACGTACTATGGAACTCTCATTGCGCAATCCCTACTTGCGTGCCGAGGTGAGACATGCCAGTTAACTGATCGTCTGTGGATCGTAGCGCGAAGTGCTGGGCTGATAATACCAGTCATTGCGGGGGGGGCTTTGTAGCCAGCATCGATTCCTTGAATGTTCTATATGCGATGTAAGGACCTAGTGCCTGCAAATGCAGCCTTGCTATCGTCGGTGAGCCGGTGGGTGACATGCCCACGTTGCTGTCGGTCTTTCCGGTTGAAAGGACCCACGCATGTAATTGTGGACATGCTCTGTTGCCGTTCCCCTACTGACGCCAATTGGAATGACGGTACCGTGTTTGTGCAGCAAGCTAATGGCGACGGGTGTTCAGGAGTGTGACGGAGGCGCGTTCATCAAACCATTCATCCAGTCCTGGCGTTGAATGTCCAGGACATCCCGATTTTGAACATACGCATGTTGATATTTGATACGAGACATTTTTGGGGAATCGGAAGGGCAGTGTTATTCTTACCCAGATTCTCGTGTGCATCTAGCTAATGCAACCCGGGAATTGAGGATTACATGACGCGGCTCGCATCGCTGGAACATTTGTACGTTGCAGTATTGCGGATGGCAACCAATGGCTGTGTCATGGTGGTCCGAGCACCCGCTTAGCCAGCGGGTGCGCTCATTTTGGGGTGGCCTAGCATAGCCTCGTGTGCTGCTCAGGCTAATGGCTGTGAATTGACACTTAGCCAACCGGGCGGCCTTGTGCCGCCCGGCCCTATTACATC
Source organism: Flavobacteriales bacterium (assembly GCA_024103275.1). Taxonomy (GTDB): domain Bacteria; phylum Bacteroidota; class Bacteroidia; order Flavobacteriales_F; family PHOS-HE28; genus PHOS-HE28. Next base: position 8,132 of record JAGFIV010000046.1, on the reverse strand, counting down.
AGACCCGGACATCGCTCCTGACTACTACTTCATTCGGAAAGCATTTGAAGTCCACATCCTCTACCAAGGCGTTCAGTCCATTCAGCGATAGCCGAAGGCGAACTCCGGTTGCACCCGGCACGAAGCTGCCCTTGCGTTCCAGTTTGCTCATAGGCAATGCTTCCATATGGTGGACCAGCACCAGCCGTCCGTCCGGTTCGAAGCTGCGCACCTTGTGCAGCCGCGCGCTGATGTCGGCCTTGTCCGCCCAATCGATCTCCTCGGGGCTTTCCGTGTAGAGCAACACCATCTGGTCCTTCCGAAGTACCAAGGGCCGACCGTTGTGCTTCGCCAGGTCATACTTCACTTGCTTGCCGCGCACCTCCCGCTCAATGCTGGCAGGCAGCTGCGCATAGGGGAAGCCTTCGCGTTCACCGCGTTGAAGCGCCTTGGTCAGCTCGAAGAGGGTGAGGATGTGGAACGACCGCTCTCCTTTCTCGTTGGTGTAGACGCCCATGAAATGGTTGTCATCATTGGCGGCAAGCAGGTGGTGCTTGTGCTCGCGCCCCGCAACCTGGTCGCGGTGGGGCTTGATCTCCAGCAGGCTGGTCTCTTCGGGTTGGGGTAATCCGTCCTTATCGCGTTTAAGTTGCTGCGTGAACAAGCGGAGCTTCTTCACCACATGGGTTGAAGTGGTGTTGCCTTTCTTCACGCTGACCGGAAGTCCGCCGGCGGCCTTCACTTTCTCAATGCCCGCCCAGGCGGGTGACTGGATGATGTCCCGCAACTGCTGGCTTACGATCTGGGGCACATCCTTATCTTCCATGTCGTGGATGCGCGTGCGCTTCACGGTGCGCAGCACTTTCATGCCGGTCTGCGGGTCCTTCCAAAGGATGCGTCCGTAGAAGGTGTCCTTGTGCAGGCTGCCACGCACGGTGCTGCCGGTTGCGATCCGTTGCTTGCCCCTGATCTTCACATTGTACCTGCTGGTGCGGCCCAAGGGGTCTTCGCTGTAGTGGTACACCAGCACCTTGTCCTTCAGTGTGAGCACGTCCTCCGTGAAGGTGGGCCAAGGTTTTGTGGGAGTCATGTCGCTCATGCGTCCGTCCTGTTCACGCAGGTCATGGGCGATGCGGTCCGTGGTCTCCTTGTTGGTGGCGGCCATGGTGATGGCGTCCACCAGGTGGTGGAAGTGATTGCTGCGGTCCTTTTTCTCCTGTTTCGCCCCCATCCATTCCTTGCGCATGAAGCTCACCAGCTCGCCTTTCACGCAATCCACCCGGGGGAAGAAGCTGCGCAGGTAGGCCCGTGCATAACGGGTGATCAGGCCCACCTCCACCTGTTGGCGGTTGGTGAAGCCCAGGGGTATGCTTTCCAGGGCGAAGTGCTCATACTTGGCTTTCCAGTAACGGTACCACAAGCTGTAATAGTTCTTCTGCACTATGGCCTTGTTCCGCGTGTCCGGGTCTTGGGCATGTTTGCTGTCCTGCTTGCGGATCTCCATCAGCATCTTGAAGTGGTCCATCTTGTCGCGGAACTTTTCCACGTTCGGCAGGATGGCTGCTGGTTCCTGGCCTTTGTACGCCTTTGGTGTCTTCCAATTCTCGCATTCAGAGGGAATGCGCATGTGTTTCGTGTTTCTGTTGTAATCCCGGTCACACAGGGTCTTGTTCGCCTTGCTGTCGTCCAGTGACCGCCAGATGGGCCAGGTGTGCTCCACATCCGTGTTGGCGGTGCTTCCTATCACGTCCGCCATGGAAAGCGCCCGGTTGGTGTACACGCATTTGGCCTGGCCCAGCACTTCCTCCGCTTCCTGCATCAGCCACACGCGCTCAATGGCATCGGCCGTGATCGCCGTGCCCGGCATGTGTGCATCAAACCACGCTTTACAAGCTTCCTCCGCCTTGCGCTGGCGGTCATACATGTCGCTTTGGAACCATTGCCAGGCACGCCGTTCGTTGGCACTGTTCAGTTCGCGGGCCAGTTCGATCCGGATGCGGGTATCCTTGTCCATCGCACGGCTCTTCAGCAGGGCGTTGATGAGGAAGCGCAGGGCATGCAGGGCGCGCAGGGCCACGGGATTGTTCAAGGCAGGATGGAAGGGGGAGCCCAACTGCTCACCGCGGGCCTCAGGATAGATCTCGATATCGGCCGGGTGGTACAGTTTGCCCAGGTCCTCTGGACCGACTGCCCATTGCTCTGTCAGGTAATTGGCGATGCGTTCATCCGCGCGTTCCATCCGGAAGAACGGGACCTTAACCCCGTATTCGTCAATGTGTGCATCGAATCGGGCGATCAGTTCAGTGCGAAGTGCTTCCCGGTCCGCATCACTGAGCTGGTCACCGAGTTCCTTTTCAGCCCAGTTGCCAAAGGCACGGTCGAAGACCTTGTGCCTCGCATCGGTCCAGAAACCATGTGGGTTCTTCGTGTCGTCCCAATGTTGCCTGTACTGCTTCACCAGGCCGTTGAGCAATTCGGTGCGGCCCTTTTCCACCCGCATGCTTTCAATGATGGCTTGGATATCGCCGGCAACCTGGGCCCGCTGGGCCTCGGTCATTTGCGGCCATCGCTTTCCGAAGGCCTCGTCGATATTGGCCAGGAAGGCGGCATGGCTGAAGATCATCCCTTGCCGCAGCCATGGGATCATCTTGCTCATGGCCTTGTGGCTCAGGTTGGCATAGCCCTGGGGCCATGCAATTTTTTGCAGCGCTTTCAATTGCTTTTCATCAAAGCTCCAGTTTTCGATGGCATATTGCTTCAGGTCCCTCTTCCGGCCCGTGTCCTTGCCTTTATCGCGCAGGTCGCTGATCTCATTGAAATGCTCTGCGTCCTTGATGGCGGCCCAACGGTCCAGCCATTCCTTCCGGTCCGGGTCGTTGAAGATCTCCCGTGCAACAGGTTCCCAGTTCTTGTCCCCGAAAAGCTTCGCCAGGTCCTTGATCACCTCGGCGCCCTTGAACTTCACCTTTTTCGCTTCCTCGCCGGCATAGTTGCTGGCGCCCTCCACCTTCCATTTTGTCAGGGCCTTGTTCAGGTCTTCGGCCGTAAAGCGATCTTTCCGCAGGAACAGCTCGTTGATCACCCGGTCGCGGAGTTCCAAGGAAAGAGGCTGGCCCCCTACCTTGATGTTGTTGGCTGTCTGCAGCACCTCGAAGACCTCGGCGGTAAGCGAAGCTTGGGGGGCGCGCCGCTTCTGCTTTTCAAACCGGCATTTGCCCACGGTTCCCTTTTGTGAGCGCAAGGGCCTTTGGAAGAATATGATCCCATCGAACGGGGCACCGATCTGATCATGAAGTTGCTCCGTGAGCTTGGCGCCGAGCTCATCGTTGGCATGCAGCTCACGCTGCTTGGCCCAGATCAGGTCGAACTCCTTGATGTAATCATCGCGTTTGACAAAACGCCTGCGAACAGCTTCCACCTTGGCCTGTGTGCCCAGATGAACGGCCACCTTTCCCATAGTGCCGTGTTCGTTCAGTAGCTCTTGGGTTTCATCATAGCCCCGGATGCCCCGGTCCGCATCGCCAGCATGGAATTTCTTCTGCTCGCCATCGCCTTCCTTGCGGTTGCTGCGGAAGCCGCGACGCTGGTCCATGTGGTAGAGCACGCGCCCCAGTTCGTGGGCACTGAGCGGGCGTTCCAAAGCCTCTGCACGCAAGGGATAAGGCTGCATCTTGAACCAATCGTGGAAAGCCGGGTTGTCCGGATACACATCGTCCTTCACCCATCGCTCCAGGGCTTCGAAGCCCAGCGGGCACAATCCCTCCCGGATCAATACGGAAAGCAGCATTTGCTTGCGGCTCTTCCGGCGGAAGTACCGACGCCGGGAAGCTCGGCTTTTGGTACGCTGCTGGTTCCTGGGTTTCTCTCCGGTCTGGTCCCTGTCTATACCCTCGGGGAACACCATGATGCCGTGTTCCTTTAATACAGGGATGTCATCGCGTCCTTCCTTTTCCATAATGGCCCAGCCTAGACTGCCGGTGCCCATATCAATGCCTATGGTCTTCATTTTTTCCGTCACTGCCGTCCGGGCAAGGTAGAAAGTATTTACCTTGCGGCGTCAATTCACAGTAAGGCTTATAAGCCGAAGTCGAAATGACTAGAGCCCTGCGTACTCCGTGGGGCTCCCTGTTTAATTGCCTTTCGCTCCACTAAGCATACGGATTGTTCATCATCCTATTGTACAGGATAGGACCGATGTTGCGCAAAAGCTTCTGCACACAGGCCTGTTGCAATGCTCACCTTGCATCATCCCGCCGCCGGCGTTGTGAAAGCGAATCAGTCCCCCCCTCAGTCCTGCCTTTGCCAGTTCCTTTCGATCACCTCCAGCAGTTCTTCGTGGATGGCGCTGTTGCTGGCCACGATCTCCTCGTTGGTCCGGTTGTGGCGGTCCACGAACCGCCGGTGCCCAACAACGGTGGATATTTGGCACCATCCTGCGTAAGCACGATCGCGGCATCCATCCAATCAAGTGCTTCATCGGTCCATGCCGACCGGCATGACTCCAATATGTCGCCTTTGTCTTCCCCGGCTTTTGCTTCCACACCGAGGGCGTTCAATATCTCTTGGGCAGTTCTGATGGCTTTCGCGTATGCCCCGAAACGAAATGCTCCACTGCACCCTATGGCAGTTATGGCTGTCTTATTGTCGTTGGGGTAGAACCCGCTCCCTCCGTTCCAGGGTGCCAGCACCGGTGTAGGCCGGTACTCCTCCAAGAAGAACCGTTGAAGCTCCTCACGAGACAGGGTTGTGCGCAGTTCAAAGTATTCGCTTCGCCACCTACCGCAAGCCAGCGGGTCCTTTTGTTCGGCCACCAAGCGCAGGATGCCCAAGGCTTTGAGGTAATGGGCCAAGGGCACGGGCGTGCAACCTGTGAGCAAGAGTTCGTGCATGGTCAAGAAGCGTGAGGTTCTGAATGCTGTTGTTCCCAAACCGCCCGGTCCGCCTCGATCAGCCGCTCCAGTTCCTCGGGCTTGGGCAGCGCCACTTGGTAGCGCGATATGAATAACTGGTGATCGATCCCCGCAGTGGCATATTCCACCTTGGTGCGGTCCTTGGCGGTGCAGAGGAGCAGGCCCACGGGCGGGTTGTCGCCATCGGCCATCAGTTGTTCCTTCCAGTAGTTGAGGTAGAAATTCATCTGCCCGGCATCGCTGTGCCGGAAGGCGCGCACCTTCAAGTCGATGAGCAGGTGGCAGCGCAGGATGCGGTGGTAGAAGACCAGGTCGATCCGGTCGTGTTCGGTACCCACGGTGATGCGGCGTTGGCGGGCTTCGAAGCAGAAGCCGGTGCCGAGTTCGAGCAGGAAGTGCTGCACGTGGTCGAGCAGGGCGCGCTCCAGGTCATTCTCCAGGTAGTGGGCTTTTTCGGCGAGCCCGGTGAACTCCAGCACGTAGGGGTCGCGGATCAGTTGAGCGATGTCGGCAGGCGCTCCCTCGGACTGCTGCCGTGCATGCTCAATGACGGCTTGTTTGTCAGTGGAAAGACCGGTGCGTTCATAGAGCAGCGAACCGATCTGGCGTTGCAACTGGCGCAGCGACCATCCCCCCTTGATGCACTCGTTCTCATAGAAGGCCCGTTTCCAGGGATCGTCCACGGACACCAGTTCGATGAGGTGCGACCACGACAGGTCCATGACCACGGTGGCGGGCAAGGGCGAGGGCCGCATCTCCGCCTTCCCGGAAGAAATCGTCAACGGGTTTGACGAATTTCCCGACCCTTTGTGCGTCAGTGACTTGTGGAATTTCGTCAACAGTGATGACGAAATTGCATTGCCGATCGCGGGGTAAGCGAGATAGATGTTCCGCATGCGTTCCAACATGCGCACCCCGCAGCCGGGCACGCCTGCGGAAGTGAGGTCCTTGGCCACGCGCTTGAGCAGTCCTGTTCCATAAGTGGCCCGGTCGTCGCCGTGCTGCTCGAATTCCACGAGGTGGGCGCCAATGAGCCAATTGCGGGCCACCAGCGCGCGGTTCACGGTGCGGGCAGCGCCGGCAAGGGTTTGCTGGTGGGCTTGTGCGATGCCGTCAAGAAGCGCCTTGTAGTTCATGCTTCAGGCTGTTCGTTGACGCCCGCGCATCGGCGGCACGCAGCAGGGTTTCGAGATAGGCCAGCAGGAATGGACCGAAGCGATCGCGCAAGGCCGTGACGCGGGCCAGCCACGAAGGCCCGTGCGGCCCTTCGCCCATGTGCATGAAGGACAGGTCCAACGCAACGGCTGGTATGGTGTGCGGCCCGAGGGTGATGGCGGGCAAGGGGTCACGGTCCCATACCCCACGTGCAAATAATCGCCCATCGGCGGGTTCCTTCTCGTTGGGCCACGAGCGGATGGACAACCGCACCTTGCCATGATGCGCCGCGATGAGGTACGCGGTGAGGTCGCGTTCGGTGGCATCGCTTGGCGCGGAGAGCAGCCATGCCAGCGCCGAGGCCAGTTCATGCCGGAAGCCCGGGCGTTCCTTCTGCCGGGTGTTGTGCGGCGATTTTGCCCACGGCCCACCGGGCTTCTCCTGGCCGTTCTCTTGCATCATGGCCTTGAACGCCTCATGGAGCTTCCCCATGTCGTGCCACCACGCTGCATTGGTGAGCGCGGTGCCGGTCTGCCCGTTCACGCCGATCGCTGGGAGGATCGCTTCCATCATGCCCACCACATTCACCGTGTGTTCCGTGAGGGTTTCCCACTTCCTGTTGAAGGTGCCTTTGTCGTCTCCGTTCGCTTCGTGCGGGGGCGCTTCGGCATGCTCGAGCGGGGTGGGTTTGTCCTTGGCTTCGCCCGTCCAACCCAGTGGCCCCGAATAGCCTCCGGCCTTGGCATCCAGCAGGTAGGCCGTACCTGGCAAGGGTTTGTCCGCCTTCGCCCAGCGCTTCTCCAGGTGGTCCCAGCGCCACGCCCGGATACCCTTCTTGCCAAAGAATTTCACGGCATCACCAATGGCTACCCGGCACAGTTCGTCATGCGCTGGCACCCGTTCTTCCGGTGAAGGGCCATCGTCCGGAACGAGCCGCCAGAAGAACTGCACGTCGGTATCGTTCCCATCACGGATGTAACGGGAGATGTCGATGTCCTGCCCACAGATGTCAGGCGTGGTGTCGAACAGGTCCACGAGGTCGCGGCGACGGACCACCGGCCGAACGACCTCACGCTCCGGCACCTTTACTTGGGACAGCTTGCCGGGTGAGGCATCGTCCAGGGTGCGCATCGCCTTTCTTGCTTCGGTAAGTTCACCGGTTTGATAGGGTCGTGCCGATTCGTCTTTTTCGCCTTCCCATTCGATGTCCACCCAGTAAATCCACGCATCCGTGTACCCCGCCCGGCGATTGCACCGGCCAAAGCGTTGCACCAGTGAAGCCCAAGGAGCCAACTCGGTGATGAGCACGCGCGCAGAGACATCAACGCCCGCTTCCACGGCTTGGGTGGCGATGATGATACGGTCTCCCTCTCCGTGCATGAGCTGTTCGCCTTTCTCACGGTCCTTCCGGCGGAAACGGGAATGGATCAATCCTACACGTTGGGGATCGTACAGCGGCTGCTGACCCTTCCTTACGGTAGTGAGCGCTGTGTGGATCTCCTGCGCCCGCGAAACCCGGTTGACGACAACGAGGGTGAGTGCGCCTTCCACATGCTTCTCCTTGATGAACTGAGCGAGCTTGGCGGGATACGCCTTCTTGTTCTCCTTGGTCAATGCAAAGGGTGCTTTGAACACCTTCTTCGTGGCATTGAACAGCTTATAAGGGTGCCCATGGGGGTCGGTACGCTCCTTGTCGCTCAAGCGCATCCATGGCCAGCCCGCTTCAGGTGGCCGATGGTCCACGGTATCAAGCCGACCGCTGAATAGTGTGGCGCTCATCCACCATGTGGGGCAGTTGCCCGCAGTGGGCATGTTCGGGTCATGTCGGAAGCCATCCAACTGTGCGCTGGTCTCTACGCCCACCCCCATCAACTGGGTCTCGTCCATCACCCATAGGCAATCGTTGTTGAGCAGGGCGAAGTGCACGGGCCAGCGGTAGCGGCTCATGCCATATCCTCGGTTGAGGGCCCGGCTCAACAACATATCCTGCGTGCCGATGAGGATGGCGGGCTTTTCGGGGTAGAGGTCCCATTCCTTGCGCTCGCTGTCCAGTTCCTCGCCGCCCATGAGGATGACAGGCGAATGGTC
>JAGFIV010000020.1 GCA_024103275.1 Flavobacteriales bacterium | reverse complement strand
AATACCTTGCCCGGCAATGATAAAGTCATAGTCTGTTGATTCTCCCATCATAAATTGGTTAGAAACTCACGGTCAGATTTTTTCAACCCTTTCACTACAAGGTCATAAGAATGGTCGATGAGGTCGCAAAGGAATTTCTCCTCCAGGTCACCTTCAAAATTTACCGTGTTCCAATGCTTTTTATTCATGTGCCAGCCTGCGCGGATATCATGGTGATTTTCTCTTAGTTCGATGGCGTATTCCGGGTCGCATTTCAGGTTTACCTCAAAACGTTCAGCATCTAGTCCGGTGATGGCAAAGATTTTCCCCATGACCTTAAAAACCAGGGTCACTTCATCAAAAGGGAAGGTTTCTTCGACGCCTTTTTTATTGAGGCAGTATTTGTAAAATTCTTCGATATTCATTGATCTACATATAATTTCAGGGGTTCAGTTATCAATTTGTGTCAGGCAATTTTATGAATAACGTCTAAAAAATATAAACGCCAGAAATCTTCATACTAGAGGTCTTTACGTTCCTACGTATCATTTCACTCCATCGGGGTTTTACCTCCTTTAATTACCTACAGGTTATAATCATTTTACCCTTTCAGGGTTCAACATCAGGTTTAAAACTATGCTGAAATCCTATTATCCGAATTTTGCCAAAATCCCGAAGGGATGAAATGATATTAGCTTATATGAAACAATCATTTTGAAACCACGAAGTGGTGAAATACTTCACTAATTGTTGCATGCGAAGTCACAAAGGGCTGAATCAAATACTTTGCGTCTTTGCGCCTAACGCTTGCAGCGTTACACGTTATGCGTGAGAAATTAAATACCGAAGTATTGAGAAGCAAAGGTAGAGAAATTGAAGAAGATGTTTTGTGGAAAATAATAATGCTGCTATTTTTGCGAAAGGTATTAAACGCTGATCAGAAGCTACAAAATAATTACATTGAAATTGCCTGCGTAGTTCAACGGATAGAATGGGAGTTTCCTAAACTCTAGATCCAGGTTCGATTCCTGGTGAGGCCACCAGCGGCGCACCCCTACGGGGCGCGGCCCACCGGGCGGCGGGGGCACCAACAAGGGCGTGTGTGAAACTGCGGCCTCGCCCCGATGGGTGCATGGGGCGGCGGCCTACCTTCGGTGCCATCCGCAACATGTCCATGAACGTGCCGGCATACATCGCAGGAGTGCTGCTGTTTTCCCTGGCCACCGCCGTGCAGGCGCAGCCCGGGAACGACGATTGCGACCATGCCGTGGAACTCTGCGCCGGGCAGCCCGCGGCCGGCAACAACGTAGGGGCCCTTTCCGCCTGGCCGGCCTATTGCCAGCCGGGGGGGCAGATGGTGTGGTTCTCCTTCACCACCAACAGCGTGGGCGGCCAGGCCACGGTGGCCGTGGACGGGCTGCAATGCTCATCCATTCCCGGCATGGGACGTTCGATGCAGGTCGCGATCCTGGCCGGCGACGGCAGCTGTACGCCCGGAAGCTTCCAGGTGGTGGCCCCATGCGCCGGCGACTCGGTGCCCTTCACCGTCACCACGCCCCAGGCCCTGCTGCCGTCCACCACGTATTGGGTGGCGGTGGTGGGCATGTACGGCAACGGGGCCACCATGCCGGCGGAGTGCCTGTTCAACATCAGCGTCAGCGGCCCGGGCGTGGACGTGGTGGGCGTGGACTTCACCGCCGGGCCCGATGTCACCATAGCGGCCGGGGGCAGCACCCAGCTGCATGCATCGGGCGGCACCACCTACGAATGGAGCCCCACCTCCGGCCTCAGCGGCAACACCGTGCCCGACCCCGTGGCACAGCCCCGCGAAACCACGGCCTACGCCGTGTCCACGCAGATCGGCAACTGCATCTACACCGACACCGTGGTGGTGGAGGTGCGGCGCCTGGTGGAGCCCGTGAACACCTTCACCCCCAACGGCGACGGCATCAACGACGTGTGGGAGATCCCCGAGCTGCGCAACTACCCGCAGGCCGAGGTGTCCATCTACGACCGCTGGGGGCAGCGCGTGTACCACAGCATCGGGTACAAGGACCCCTTCGATGGCGGCAGCCTGCCCACGGCCACCTACTACTGGTACATCCAGGTGAATGATGTGAAAGGCAGGTCGGACCCCTACACGGGCTACGTCACCCTGGTGCGATGATGCGATGGACGGCCCTTCCCTTGTTGCTGGCCTGCACGGCGTCGCAGGCCCAGCAGATGGCGCAATACACGCAGAACGTGTTCAACATGTTCGCCATCAACCCGGCGGTGGCCGGCAGCAAGGATTGCATCGACGTGCGCCTGGGATACCGCCAGCAATGGGTGGGCTTCCCCGGTGCCCCCACCACCGGATGGGCCACCATCAACGCGGCGCTCAAGCCTAAACGGCCGCGCGCCTTCCGCGCCAACCGCCACGGCATCGGCGCCTTCGTGGAGTCCGATGACACCGGGCCGCTCGGCTACACCTCCTTCCAGCTGGCCTACGCCTACCACATCCAGATGAAACAGGATGTGTTCATGGCGCTCGGCTTCTTCGGCGGGGTGCGGCAGGAAAAGTTCGCCCTGGGCGACGTGATGGCCATGGACAACAACGACCCCGTGCTGCTCAACAGCAGGTCCGTGATGGTGTACCCGGACATCACCCCGGGGATCTGGGTGTACGGCAAGTCCACCTGGGCCGGGCTTTCCATCCAGCAATTGCTGGGCAACCGGGTGGACGGCATCGGGCAGGATACGCGGCTCACCCGCCATTACATCGCCAGCGTGGGCCACCGCTACCGGATCACCCGCAAGTTCAGCGTGGTGCCCAGCGGCCTGTTCAAGTATTCCCCGGGATCGCCCTTGGCCATGGACTTGAACGCGATGTTCGAGTACAAGCGGAAGTTGGGCCTGGGGATCACCTACCGCAACCAGGATGCCGTGGCCTTCATGATCAAGGTGCCCTTCCTCAAGTACTTCACGCTCGGGTACAGCTACGACATCACCACGAGCAAGCTGCGCGTGGGCGGCTCCAACACCCATGAGATCATCCTCGGGATCTATCCGTGCATTCCGCTGGATCCCGAAAAAGCCATCGTGCGATGCCCCATATTCGAATGAGCAGACACCGGCCACGGACCCCGGCCATGCCCGCCCTTGCAGGGCTGTTGTGCGGCTTGCTCCTCCCGGCCTTGATGCTGGCCCAGCAACAGCGCCATTGGGTGGGCGGCAGCGGGCAATGGAACGACCCGCTGCACTGGGCGGCCACGGCGGACGGACCCGGCGGGGCCTCGGTGCCCACGGCCGGCGATGCGGTGGTCATCGCCCCGCAGGACGGGGAAACCGTGATCGGTGTGGACGTTGATGCACGCATGGGCGGGCTGCGGGTGGACGGCACCGAGGGGGGCGTGGTGCTGCAGGGGACCGCCCGCCGCATGCGCGTGGGGGGCGACATCGCCCTGCGCGGAAGCGTAGCCTGGGACCTGCACGCCACCGTGGAACTGGTGGAGAGCGTGCCGGTGTCGCACCTGGACCTGCGTGGCATTCCCTTGGCGGGCGATCTGCGGCTGGCGGGCGGTACCTGGAGCCTTCGCTCCGACTTGGTGATGCGGGACGGTGGCCATGTGGAGCTGCGGGGCGGCACCTTGGTAACCAACGGCAACATGCTGGCGGCCGGCAGCCTGGCCATGACCGGCCGCCAGGCCAGGTTGGTGGCGAACGGTTCCGTGATCCTGCTGCAGGAGCCCCCGGTGTTGGCGGCGGCCAACCTGGACCCGGGAAGCTCGCTGATGCTGGTGGCCGGTGAACCGGCGGACTGGGGCGCGGCCGCCACCGAGCGCAGGGAGGACCGCGCGCAGAACGTCTGCGCCACCGACCCCGGCCAAACAGCTTTCATCATCGACGCGCAGCTATTGAGCAGCTACAACGGTTTCGGCGTGAGCTGCCACGGCGTATGCGACGGACAGGTGCGCGTGGTGGTGAGTGGTGGAGTGGGACCCTTCACATACCAATGGGTCGGCGGGCCCGCCACGGCCACTTGGAACAACGTGTGCCCCGGCAACCAGATCGTGATCGTCACCGACCAGGGCCAGGGCGTGAGCTGCGCCACCACGGTGCAGGTGACCGATCCCGCCTTGCTCAGCGTCATCTTCGCCAATGTGGTGCCCCCGTCCTGTGCCGGGGTCTGCAGCGGTTCCGCCATGGCCTTTGCCGTGGGCGGCGTGCCGGGATACACCTATTCCTGGAACAACGGCGCGGGGACCGGGGCCAGCTTCAACGCGCTCTGCCCGGGCAACAACACCCTGCACGTGACCGATGCCAACGGATGCGCCTTTGACACCACCTTCAGCTACCCGATCCAACCCATTGCGGTGGACCTGGTGACCAACGATGTGCAGTGCGCCAATGGTTGTGACGGCACGGCCTCCGTGACGGTGACCGGGGGAACGGGGCCATACCTCTACCAGTGGGAGCCGGGCAATCCCGCCGGTGACGGCACGCCCGCCGTGACCGGGCTGTGTGCGGACAACTATACGCTGATGATCCGTGATGGCAACGGCTGCGACACCATCCTGCAGTTCACGATCACCGAGCCGCCGCCGATCGTACCCAATGCCACGCATGTGGATGCCTCCTGCGGCGGCACCTGCAATGGGTCGGCCACGGTGACGCCCACCGGAGGCAGCGGGTCCTACACCTACGTCTGGGACCCCGCGCCAGGCGCAGGCCAAGGCACCGCCACGGTCACCGGCCTCTGCGCCGGCACCTATACCGTGACCATCGAGGATGCCACTACCGGATGCGATACGATGGTCACCATCACCATTGATGCGCCGCCGCCGCTGTTGCCCAACCCGTCCAGCACCAACGTGGGATGCAGCGGCGCCTGTGACGGCACCGCCACCGTGGCCCCTTCCGGCGGAACGACACCATACTCCTATACCTGGAGCCCGGTGCCGCCCTCGGGCCAAGGTGAAGCCTCCGCCTCCCAGCTTTGTGCGGGCATCTGGACCGTCACCATCCGGGATTGGGCCAATTGCGATACCACCGTCACATTCGTGATCACCGGGCCTGACCCCTTGGTGGTCTCCACGGCACAGACGGACCTGACCTGCAGCGGATCCTGTGATGGGACCGCCAGCGTGACGGTGACCGGGGGGACGGGGCCATACACCTTCCAGTGGGGGCCGGGCAACCCGGCAGGCCAAGGCACGCCGAATATCACCGGCCTGTGTGCCGGCGCGTACAGCGTGCTCATCACCGACCAGAACGTCTGCGACACGCTGGTGCAGCTAGTGATCAACGAGCCCGACCCCATCGTGCTGGACGGCAGCCAGACCAATGAAACGTGCGGTGCGGCGTGCGATGGCACCGCTTCGGTGACGGTGAACGGAGGGATGCCCGGATACACCTTCGCGTGGACCCCGGAGCCGGGCCAGGGCCAGGGAACGGCCACGGCCGGTGGACTCTGCCCGGGAACCTGGACCGTGGAAGTCACGGATGCCAACAACTGTACCGAAAGCCTCGTCTTCGAGATCCTGCCCGCCGACCCGATCCAAGTGGCCCTGGACCTGACCGATGCCAGTTGCAACGGCAACTGTAATGGCGAGGCGGAGGCCACGGTCAGTGGCGGCACGCCCGGATATGCCTACACCTGGGACCCGGAGCCGGGGGCAGGGCAGGGGACGGCACTAGCCAGCGGCTTTTGCGCCGGACCGGGCACCTTGACGGTGGAGGACCAGGCGGGATGCGAGACCATCGTGCCCTTCACGATCACGGAACCGCCCGCCATCGAGGCCAACGCCAGCGTGACCGATCCGCTGTGCGCCGGGGACTGCGGCGGGTCCATCGTGCTCTCGCCCACGGGCGGCACGGGCACCTACACTTACAACTGGACGCCCGTTCCCCCCAACGGGAACGGCACGCCGCAGGCAACGGACCTCTGTGCCGGGGACTATGCGGTCGTCATTTCCAGCGGCGGCTGCGACACCATCTACACGTTCACGTTGCAGCAACCGCCCCCCATCGATGTCAGCCTCACCATCACGCCCGCTACATGTGCCGGTACCTGTGATGCCACCGGCGAGCTGGCCGGCGCCTTGGCGGGCCTGTTCTTCGACTGGTCGCCCGCGCCGGCCTCCGGCCAAGGCACGCCGCTGGCAACCGGCCTTTGCGCAGGCCCCGGCAGCGTGGCCGTGACCGATGGTGCCGGATGCGACACGGTGATTTCCTTCACCATCCAGGAGCCCGACCCCATCACCGTGGATGCCGTGATCGACGATGCCTCATGCGGCAGTATGTGTGACGGCGGCATCGCACTGACCGTGGCCGGCGGCACGCCCGGGTACACTTTCCAATGGACGCCGGAACCGGGCGTGGGGCAGGGAACGGCCACCATCGGCAACCTGTGCCCCGGCAGCTACCAGGTCGTCATCACCGACGCGGCCGGCTGCCAATCCACCCAAAGCTTCACGGTCAACCGCCCGGCAGGCATCGATGCATCCGGGATCGCCACGCCCGCGACCTGCGCGAACGGGTGTGACGGGACCATCAACGTGGCGGCCACCGGGGGCGTCGCACCTTACACGTGGACCTGGTCGCCGGAACCCGCGACCGGCCAGGGCACCAGCGCCGTAGGCGGGCTTTGTCCCGGTACGTGGACGGTCCTCATCGCCGACCAGGCCGGATGCGACACCACGCTGACCTTCGTGATCAACGCGCCCGACTCCATCGACCCGCAGGGGACCTTCATGCACGAGACGTGCAACGGCCCGTGCGACGGCACCGCCACCGTGAATCCCGCGGGCGGTGCCGGCGGGTTCCACTATGCGTGGTCGCCCGCGCCGCCAAGCGGCCAAGGCACGCCATCGGCATCCGGCCTGTGCGCGGGGGATTGGTGCGTCACCATCACCGACGCGGCCGGATGCCATACCACCTGGTGCTTCACCATCCTGCCCCAACAGCCCATCACCGCATCGCTGGACATCACCGATGGCGGATGCTGGGATGAATGCAGCGGCGAGGCCACCGTGACGGCCAGCGGCGGCACGGGCAGCTATTCCTATATATGGGACCCGGTGCCCGCCAACGGCCAGGGCAACCCCACGGCCACGGGCCTTTGCGAAGGGCCGGCATCGGTGCGCATCACCGACGCGGCGGGCTGTGACACCATCATCGCCTTCACCATCACCAACGCCCCGCCGATCACGCCGAACCTCACCGTGGTGCCGGAAAACTGCCAGGCTGCGTGTACCGGGTCGGCCAGTGTGATGCCCTCCGGCGGCAGTGGCGTTTTCGTGGATGTTGAATGGAGCCCACCCCCGGCTTCCGGGCAAGGGACCAACGTGGCCACCGGCCTGTGCGCGGGGACCAATTATTCCGTGACCATCACCGACAGCCAGGGGTGCATCACCTCCGTTGATTTCACCGTACCGGGGCCGGAACCCATCGTGGCCGACGTGGTAACGGCCCCGGCCACCTGCTGGAACACGTGCGATGGCGCTGCCTCGGTGAACAACCCTTCCGGGGGCACGCCGCCTTACTCGTACTTCTGGGACCCGGCCCCGCCCGGTGGCCAAGGCACCGCGCAGGCCACGGACCTGTGCCCGGGCAACTACAACGTCACCGTGGGCGACGTGAACGGATGCACCACGATGTTCAACCTCACCATCACGGCGCCGGACCCCATCGATCCGCAGGCCGTGGTCACGCCCATCCAGTGCGGCGGTGGTTGCACAGGGGCCATCCTGCTTGACCCCATCGGGGGACATGGCGGGTACACGTACACCTGGATGCCGGAACCCGGCGGTGGGCAAGGCACGGCCCATGCCACCCAGCTTTGCGCCGGTGATTGGGAAGTGCAGATCACCGATGCCGGCGGCTGCGTGGCCACGGTGCCGTTCACCCTGGACGAACCGCAGCCGATCGAAGCCACGGTGGACGTGGGCCTGAGCCATTGCGGCCAATGCGACGGGTATGCCGACCTGCAGGTGACCGGCGGCGTAGGGCCTTACCAGTTCCAATGGGGGCCGCCGCTGAACATCACCACCACCGTAGCGCTGATGCCGAACCTGTGCGCAGGCGCGTATCCGGTCACCGTCCTGGATGCCTCGGGCTGTTCCACGCAGCTGCTGGTGGCCGTGGCCGATGAGGACGGTGAACAGCTTACCGTGACCGATGGCACCACCTCCTGCCCGGGCGTGTGCGACGGGGAGGTCTCCGTGGATTTCAATTGCGCGGTGACACCGTGCAACGTGGGTTGGAGTGACCTGGCAGGCAATCCGATCGCCACCGGGACCAACCAGCTCACGGACCTCTGCGCCGGCGGCTATGCCGCCATCGTGACCAATGGCAACGGATGCGTCTCCATCGATACGGCCTATGTCACGGAACCCGCGCCGATGACCGCCGACATCAGCAGCACGCCGGTGAGCTGCGCGGGCCTTTGTGACGGTACGGCCACCATCAATGTGCTGGGCGGCACGGGCCCCATGGAGTACACATGGACCCCTGGGCCGGGAGCCGGACAGGGCACCCCGCAGGCCGCCGGTCTTTGCGGTGGCACCTACGAGATCTTCGTCCACGACCCCGCAGGATGTGACGCCACGTTCAGCGTGTTGATCACGGAGCCGGCCCCCATCACGGCGGATGCCACGGTGACGGGGATCGGTTGCGCGGGAAGCTGTGACGGGGCCATCACCCTGGATGTGCAAGGCGGCTCGGGTACCTTGGGCTATGCATGGACCCCGCAGCCCGCCACTGGCCAGGGCACCACCAGCGTCACCGGGTTGTGCGCGGGCACCTGGTCCGTGCTCATCGTTGACGGCAATGGCTGCCAGGCCACCCAGGATTTCCAACTGCCGGACCCCGCACCGATCACCGCCACGGCCACGGCCACCCAAAGCCATTGCGGCGTGTGCGACGGTACCGCATCGGTGACGGTCAGCGGCGGCACGGCACCGCTGTCCATTGCATGGACGGATGCCAACGGCCCCGTGGGAACGGGCAATGCCATCACCGGCCTATGCGCCGGTGTGTACACGGCCACGGTGACCGATGCGAACGGATGCAGCGTCATTCGCAACGTGGCGGTGACCGATGCGGATGCCGAGGCCATCCTGGTGACGGACGGGCAGACCCTTTGCGGCAATTCGTGCGACGGTGCCGTCAGCGTGTCCTTCACTTGCACCGTTGACCCCTGCACCATCACGTGGACCGACCTGGGCGGGAACGTGCTGGGCGACCAGCTTGGCCTGGGCGGCCTTTGTGCGGGTGCCTATGTGGTGCAGGTGGTGAACGGCAACGGCTGCGTGGCCCGCGATACCGCGCACGTGGTGCCTTCCCAGGTGATCGTGCCCAACCTGTCCACGACCCCCACCGGTTGCTACGGCAGTTGTGATGGAACAGCCACCGTGGGTCCGACGGGAGGGTCAGGCGGATACACGATCACCTGGGACATCAATGGCACGATGTTCAACGGCCCGCAGGTGACCGGCTTGTGTGCTGGCAACTACACGGTGGTGATCTCCGATACCGCCGGTTGTTCCATCATCCAGGATGTCCTGATCCTTTCACCCACGCCCATCACGGTGGACGCCGCGGTGCAGCAGGCCAACTGCGCCGGTGCGGCCGACGGGTCGATCGTGCTTTCACCCTCCGGCGGGGCCGGCCTCTTCGCCTACCAATGGGATCCCGTGCCGCCCAATGGACAAGGAAACAATGCCGCGCTGAACCTCACAGCGGGCCAGTGGGAGGTTACCGTGACCGACTTCAACGACTGTGATACCACGCTGACGTTCACCATCACGGAACCGGATCCGCTCAGCCTGTCCATATCCTCCACGCCGAGTTCCTGTGCGCTGTGCAACGGCACGGCCACGGCACAGGTCTCCGGCGGCACCCCCGATCACGTCATCACCTGGTGGCAGAACGGAACGCCCGTCGGCACGGGTGCATCGATCACCGACCTCTGCGCCGGCTTGTACGAGGTGCGGGTGGTGGATGCCAACAATTGCACGGTTGCCTTGCCGGTGGCCATCAGCGATGCCGACGGGGAGCTGTTGGATGCCGGCGGCAGCACGCTCACCTGCCCGGAAGATTGTGACGGCACGGCCGCGGTGAGCTTCAACTGCTCCGGGCCGCCATGCACCATCGCCTGGTTTGATGCGGCGGGGAATGACCTGAACGAGCCGGGCAACACCGTGGGCAACCTCTGTGCGGGCATGTACCTGGTGCAGGTGACCAATGCTGCGGGATGCATCGCTATCGACACCGCCTACGTCCTGGCCCCCGATCCCATCCTGGCCAACCTGGGCACCACCCCGGAAAGCTGCCCCGGCACCTGTGACGGCGAGGCCACGGTGGGTCCGACCGGCGGGGCAGGCGGATACACGATCACCTGGGACATCAACGGCACGATCTTCAACGGCCCGCAGGTGACCGGCTTGTGTGCGGGCACCTACACGGTGGTGATCACCGATGCCGCCGGTTGCTCCATCACCCAGGATGTCCTGATCCTTTCGCCCACGCCCATCACGGCCAACGCCACGGTGGGGCAGATCACGTGCAACGGTGCCTGCGACGGAAGCATCCATGTGGTGGCGCAAGGCGGCACGGAGCCCTATACCTTCCATTGGGACCCCGAACCCGGTGCGGGCCAGGGCACCGGTACGGCCACGGGCCTCTGTGCGGGCACATGGTCCGTCACCGTCACCGATGCCAACACCTGCGAGGCCACGTACGCCGTCACCTTGGATGACCCGCCCGCGCTTCTGGCGGACCTGTCCCACACGGACAATGCCTGCTACAACGATTGCGAGGCCACCGCACACCTGGACGTGGCTGGCGGCGTGCCGCCGTACGCCATCGCGTGGTACGGCCCCGGCGGAGGGCCCATCGCCAACAATGTCAACGACCTGTTCAGCCTTTGCGCCGGTGCGTACGAGGTGGTGGTGACCGACTTCCGCGGATGTGCGGACACCACGGGGTTCACCATCGGCAGCGGTGCCCCGATCGAGGCCGGCCTGGGCTTCATCGGTGAAAGCTGCCATGGGCCTTGCGACGGCACGGCCACGGTGGATCCCTCCGGCGGGAGCGGTTCGGGCTACAACATCGTGTGGCAGCCCGGCAATCCCATCGGGCAAGGCACCGTGCAGGTCAGCGGGCTTTGCCCCGATGATTACACGGTGACCATCACCGACGCGATCGGATGCGACACCACCCTGGCCTTCACCATCCAGCCCTTCCAGCCGATCACGCCCACGGCCACGGTGCAGGACGTGACCTGCAACGGTGCCTGCAACGGCAGCATCAGCCTGGCCACCACGGGCGGCGCGGGCACATTGAGCTATACCTGGAGCCCCGAGCCCGGCACAGGCCAAGGCACGGCCAACGTGGGTGTGCTCTGCCCGGACGACTACACGGTCACCATCACCGATCTGGCGGGTTGCGATACCACGGCCATCTATTCGATCACCGAACCGCCGCCCCTGGTGGTGCAGGTCGACAGCGTATCGCCGACCACCTGCAATGCCGCCCAGGACGGGGCCATCGCGGTCACCATCTCGGGCGGGGTGCCGGGCTATTCGATCTTCTGGGTCGGTCCCAACGGCTTCACCTCCACCGCTGAAGACCTCAGCGGGTTGATGATGGGCAATTATGCGCTCACGGTGAGCGATCAGAATGGATGCGAGGTGGTCAGCATCACCACCCTGCCCACGGTGAACAACCTGGTCGCCGATGCGGGCGTGGACCGCACCGAATGCTCCGGCGTAGAGCTATGGCTGGATGGCGGGGCCAGCCAGGGGGCCGCGTCCTTCCTGTGGACCGATGGGGGCGGGATGACCGTGGGCGACGGCCCCGTGATCGACCTGGGTACGCCTGCCGACGGCACCTACACTTACATCCTCACCGTGGCCAACGGCCCTTGCACGGCCACCGACACGGTGACCATCACCATCCTGCCCCTGCCCATCGCCGATGCCGGCCCGGACAGGAGCATCTATAGGCAAGGCACCACCATGCTGGGCGGCTCGCCGACGGGCCCCGACCAGAGCCTTTTCGTGTGGTGGCCGGACAGCCTGCTCGACCACAACGACGTGGCCAATCCGTTGGCCACCGTGCATGCCACCACCTGGTTCTACCTGACCGTGACCGCGCCCAACGGTTGCACGGCCAGCGATTCGGTGCTGGTGACCGTGGTGCCCGAGGTGGTCGTCTATGATGGTTTCACCCCCAATGGTGACGGATACAACGATACATGGACGCTCGACTTCGTGGAGCTCTTCCCCAACATGGAGGTCAGCGTGTTCAGCCGATGGGGCGAGCCCCTGTTCCACAGCATCGGCTACAAGGTGCCGTGGGACGGCAAATTCAATGGACAGCTGGTGCCGATGGGGACCTACTACTATGCGATCGACCTGCACGACGAGCGGTTCCCCGAGCCCCTGACAGGACCGCTCACCATAATCCGATAACCCATGGGCACCATGCGAAAACTGCTTCTTTCCGTGATCGCCGGTTCCTTGTTGCAGGGCCTGCATGCCCAGCAATTGCCGCAGCTAAGCCAGTACACCAGCCACGACTACCTCTACAACCCGGCCGTGGCCGGCAGCCGCCCGTGGTTTGAGGTCCGAAGCGCACACCGCAACCAGTGGGTGGGCATGCAGGACGCCCCGCGCACCTTCATGCTCAGCACCACCACCCCCGTGGGCCGGAACATGGGTCTGGGCGGATACATCTTCACCGACCACGTGGGGCCCTCCCGCCGGACGGGCGCCCAATTCTCCTATACCTACCACTTGCGCATTTCCGATGAGATCAGGCTGGGCATGGGCCTGTCATTCGGCATGCTCCAGTTCCTCATCGATGGTTCCAAGATCCGCTTCCGCGACCAGGACGACCCGTTGATGGACGACCAGCTCAGGGGGTCGCTGATGCCCGATGCCACCTTCGGCCTGTACCTCTACCACGAGAAGTGGTGGTTCGGGGCCTCCGCTCCGCAGTTGCTGCACAACCGGGTGAAATTCTTCGAGGAGAACGACCCCAGCCTGAGCAATCTGGAGACCCACTACTATGCGATGGGCGGTTACCGCATTCCCCTTGGTGACGACCTCAAGGTGGAGCCCTCCTTCCTGCTGAAGTATGTCGCACCCGTACCGCCCAAGGTGGACCTCACGGCCACCGTGCGATACAAGGACATGCTCTGGCTGGGTGCCAGCTACCGCACGGAAGATGCGCTAAGCTTCATGGCCGGGTATTGGCTGAAGAAGACGTTCCAATTCGGGTACAGCTACGACCTGACCACCACGGGCATGCGCAATTACACCACCGGTACGCACGAGGTGATGCTGGCCATCACCTTCGCCAAGGAGCCAAGGAAATCCGCGCAATAATTTCAGATCCCTTGGTCGGACAAGCATTCCGGCAAGGGATTCATGGGTGGATCCTGGCCATTAGTCGTCAGCGCTGAGCGGTTTGCAGATCTGTGAAGTTGGAGGAGTAGGTATCAATGGCGCGACTGGCGCGGTCATTTTATCTTGCGACGCTATTCTGGACCCCTCACCCGTGGAATTGCCGTGCCCATGATCGTGAACAAGCATTTGTTGACGTTCGCCTGTTTGTTGCCGCTTTGGGCAGCGGCTACGACCACACCCACAAAAGGTCTTGATGGACGGCGCGGTGCGCCCGCATGTGTGATCCGGGGTGCCGTGCTGGGGCCGGGGACCGATGGCACGGCCACCCTGTGCAGCAACGGGGCACCCGTGCAACTGATCAACTATTTGGGCGGCAGCCCGGACCCGGGCGGGACTTGGACATTCGGGGGCAATCCGGTGAGCGGCACCTTCACCCCGGGCACCTCAACACCCGGTGTATATACGTATACCGTCCCCGGGCCGCCCGTCGCAAGCGCCAACGTCACGGTCATCGTGCATACCCTGCCCAACGCCGGCACCAACGGCACGGCCACGGCCTGCAGCAACGATGCCCCCTTCAACCTGTTCAGCAAGCTGGGCGGCACACCGGATGGGAGCGGTGCATGGAGCTTCGGCGGCAACCCGGTGGGCCACACCTTCACCCCCGGCACCTCGACGCCGGGCGTGTACTCCTATACGGTGAACGGCCCCCCTCCCTGTCCGCACGCCGCCGCCACGGTGCCCGTAACGGTCAACACGTTGCCCAACGCCGGCACCAACGGCACGGCCACGGTCTGCAGCAACGACCCCCCCTTCAACCTGTTCAGCAAGCTGGGCGGCACAGCGGATGGGGGCGGTGCATGGAG
>JAGFIV010000014.1 GCA_024103275.1 Flavobacteriales bacterium | reverse complement strand
GGGGAGGAGTGACCGGCCACGCACCGCTGCCATCCACGGCTTGCAGGGAGGCCATGCCCGGCATTAACTTCGTTGCATGTCCACGGCAGACCTCTTGCTGAAGATCAACGCGCTCCCCTCCAACCTGCGCAAAGAGGTGGAGGACTTCATCGATGCCCTGCTCAAGCGCAAGGACCAGGACCCCCCGAAGCAGAAATCCATCCCCTTCGGGAAATTCAAGGGCAAGATCCGGATCGCCGACGACTTTGACGGCCCCATGGAGGACTTCAAGGATTACATGTAATGGATGTCCTGTTGGACACCCACATCCTGCTGTGGGCCTGGGCAGATGACGCACGGCTCTCCAAGAAGGCCCGGGCATGGATGGCATCACCGGATACCCGTATGCGTGTGAGTGTTGTCTCCTTTTGGGAGATCGCCATCAAATCGTCCGTAGGCAAGTTGAGCCTGCAAGCGCCATTGCCCGAGCTGGCTGCATCCCTACCTGACTTCGGGATCACCTTGCTCGGCCTCAAGGTGGAACACGCCTTGAAGGTTGCCTCGCTGCCGTTCCACCATCGCGACCCTTTCGACCGGATGCTGATCGCCCAAGCCCTGCATGAAGGTTGGCGGTTGGCCACCATGGACAACCAGTTCAAGCCCTACGACGTGCCTTTGGCGAACCTATAGGCGAACATCTCCCTTCACTTCTCCCCATGCCGCGGGTCCGCCTTCCACGGCAGCTTCTCCACGCTTTGCGTGCGCAGGGCGCAGCGGCCGTACTCCTCCTCCACGATGCCGGTGAGGCGGTACACGACGTGCCATTCGCGCCATGCTCCCCGGCGGGCACCGACCTCGCTGCCGCAAGACTATCTTCGCAAAGAATAGCTGACCATGGAGACCAGTGTGCGCATCGATCTGTCCGAACTGGATGCCGACCTGCTGAAGAAGATCAAGGCACTCTTCGGCAAGGACCGTGAAGTGGTGCTGACCATCTCCACCTCCGGTGGCTCAAGAGCGGTTGCAAAGGAGACCGGGAAGGCTTACCTCGCACGGCTCACCAAAGCGCTGAAGAACTTGGACGCCGGACGTGGCAGGAGCCTGACTGAATCAGAGTTGGATACGATCGTGCTGGAGCGTTTGAAGGCATGAAGCGGATCGTCTTCGAGCAAGGCGCGTTCGATGATTTCAACGACTGGGGCGTGTACGACAAGGCGCGGTTCAT
This sequence comes from Flavobacteriales bacterium, assembly GCA_024103275.1. Lineage (GTDB taxonomy): Bacteria > Bacteroidota > Bacteroidia > Flavobacteriales_F > PHOS-HE28 > PHOS-HE28. Next base: position 917 of record JAGFIV010000014.1, on the reverse strand, counting down.
CCGCATCCATGATCTGTTGAAGGCCATCCTCCGCGAACCGTTCAAGGGCGTGGGCAAGCCGGAGCCTTTGAAGGGTGCGCTCAAGGGCTGTTGGTCCAGGCGTATCGACGATAAGCATCGGCTCGTCTATCGCATTGCGGCGGATGGTTCCGTGGAAGTGCTCAGTTGCAAAGGGCATTACGGCGACAAATAGGCGGGAGCGACACTCACTTCTCCCCATACCTCGGGTCCGGCTTCCACGGCAGCTTCTCCAGGCTTTGCGTGCGCAGGGCGCAGTGGCCGTACTCCTCCTCCACGATGCCGGTGAGGCGGTACACGCCGCGGCCGCGGAAGGGGTAACGCGCCGCCACGGCGGGGAACTGCGTGCTGTCCCACAGGTCGCCGGCGGTGTCGATGAACGAGCCGAAGGTCATGCGCTCGCCGTGGTGCGTGGTGGTGCTCTTCACGTGGACCATGTAGCCGAGCATGGCGACGCGCTTGCCGATGTGTGCGGGCATTTCGCGGGCGAGGATGGTGGTCGGATCTGAGCCGCGAGCTGTGAGCCGTGAGCCACGAGCCACGAGTGGCGGACCGCTCGTAGCTCGTGGCTCGAAGCTCATGGCTTCTTCCACCAGGAAAAACGGATCGCACAGCGGGAAGCCCAGCAGCTCCAGCTCGTCGTAGGCATCGGAGAGCGGATAGTGGTGCAGCTCGGGCAGCACGGGCTCCTCCACCTTGGCGATGAAGAGGTCGGCCATGGCGGGCACCTGCGCCTTGGCGGCGTGCAGCAGGGCGAGGTCCCACAGCAGCTGCGGCTTGCTGCGGCCGGTGAAGCGCAGCGCCCCCGTGCGGATGAGGATGCGCGCCTGCTCCAGCGGCAGCGGCACGCGGCGCAGCAGGTCCTCCAGCCCGGCGAAGGGGCCGTGGCGTTCGCGCTG
>JAGFIV010000013.1 GCA_024103275.1 Flavobacteriales bacterium | reverse complement strand
CACCTCCAGACAACTTTTCTCCCTGAGTTCCTGCATATCTTCGATTGGTATGAGTCGAGAGATTATTTTTCCCATGCGCTGAAATCCCATTCTGAAAGCAGATTGCGAAGTTCATAACGGCTGGTCAATTGAAACTTTCGGAGCAAGTTAGTAATAGGGGTTTTGACCGTCCCGGGAGCGATAACGAGTCGCTCACATATCTCCTGATTTGAATACCCCAGGCATATCAAGGCAGCTACATCCCTCTCCCGCGCTGAAAGAGTCTCCCATTTTTTCATTAGTTCATCAACCGAATAATACTGAGAGAGGCCGGCCGCTATGAGGTCTTGGGCAAGTTTATGTGCAGGTCGGCCGTCGTGCTCAGCTAGTGTTTTCAGCGTGACTTGTGTGCTTTCGCTAAATTTGTAATAACGAGGGCCGGGATCAGAGCGCAAGCCTATCCAGTAACAGATAAGTTTCCAGATAGACATCGTGATTAAGATTATATTAGAACAGGCGTTCTATCGTCAAGAGAGGCGATTCCTGTATATAGGGGCGCGCCGGAGCGAGGTTCTTCGGGGCACCATAGCGGCACCATCCCACATTCCCGCAAGTGTTCCGCGCGGGCGGGCCGCTTGTGACCCGGAAGCAGCAGCGTAGGAGCGAAGGGCGTAGGAGCGCCTCAAAGATTTGATCTTCGGATCATCTGATCTTCTGATCATCGGATCTAACATCGGTCGCTGATGCGCTTGCGCGAAGGTGACAGATCACCCCGGCCCCTCCTGGCCGCCGTAAGGGAAGACATGCATGTGTGCTTGTTGCGCCGTGCATCGTATATTCATGGACCGGAACGATGCTCCGGCCGATACGAACGAACACACAATGCCTCTCCTAGGAATGAACCGCAGGTGGCCTGGGACCGTTGCGTTCCTGGGCTGCTTGTTGTTCATGACCGCCCACCGCTGTGAGGCGCAGAACCTTGTGCCCAACCCAGGGTTCGAAGAGTCCGATAGTTGCACCTTCGGGCTTGGCCTGGGTGAACTGCACCATTGGTACAGTGCCTACGGGACCCCGGATCATCTGCAAAGCTGTCTGTCTTATGGAACTGCTAACGGCTTGCCGTTGAATATCTTCACGTACCAGCAGCCCTTTGAGGGGAATTCCTGCGCAGGGATTTTCACGTACGATGACGATACTGGTACGGAGTATCGTGAATGGCTCATGGTACCCTTGCTGGACACCTTGGTAATCGGGCAGGTCTACTACTGTAGCTTCCGGGCGAATGCTGCATTTGGTGGTGATACCGCAAACCAGATGACCTGGCTTGCCAGCGATCATCTGGGCATGCTCTTCACTACCTACGACCGGACGTGGACCTGGGGTGATCCCAAACCCGCAGCCTTGGATCAAGCGCATATCCTGTACCCGCAGATCTTGAGCGATACGGTGGGCTGGACCTTAGTGAGCGGCAGCTTCACAGCCGACAGCGCCTACACCTACCTGATGATCGGCAACTTCTTCAGCAACGCGCTCGTCGATACGCTGCACTTGGCATTGCCGGGTGTGGATGTTTACGGCTATACCCTGATCGATGCTGTGTGCGTATCGCCCAGTCCGGAAGGGTGCCAGTTGAGCCATGGTGTCGTGGAGCTGGCTGGTGCAGGTCCTTACGTATATCCGAACCCGGCCAGCACTGTGCTGGTGGTTGGCAATGCAGCTGGACGCGATGCGATGGTGCTGGACATTTTGGGGCAGCGGGTGTGGAGCGGCATGGTGGATCGTGATCGCTTTGCTGTGTATGTGGGTAATTGGGCGCGTGGTGCGTATGTGTTGCAAGTGCGTGGTACACGCGGTGTGCAGGCAGTGAAGTTCGTATTGGCTGAATAGGGAGCATCGTTTTGGTCCTTTCGAAGAACCAATAACACGAAAGGACATGAGAACGACGAACATATTGAGACACCTTGCTTGGGGTGTACTCGGGCTTGTTACCCAACGAGCATTCTCACAAGCGTCGCAAGCCAACAACAATGGCGGTGCAACTTCTTTCTTGGGCTGGAACGCCGGAGCGAACCAGATCTTGGAGGTGCGGAACGATGCGGTCCAGCCGATCGACTTTTGGACGTCCCAGTCTTTCCGCGCGCGGATCAACGAGAAGATCAGCTATGCATCGCTGAACAGTTTCCTGAACATTGATGCCTCGGGCTTCATGCTGGTAACGCCGGATGACGGCTTCTTGGGCCAGGTGCCTAAGGGGCCGT
>JAGFIV010000012.1 GCA_024103275.1 Flavobacteriales bacterium | reverse complement strand
CTGTTCGGTCATGCCGTTCGAGAAAATGCCCATCCAGCAAGCATTCCAGAAGGGGCGCTCAATGGAGAAACCCTCCGACCCGCTGAACCAGTTGATTCTGTTCGACTTTTAACCGGACAGCAGTGATCTTTCATCTTTTCCACTTTCCACCTTCATCTTTCATCCCTCGCCCGGCCTCACCACTTCCACCCATCGGCCGCCATTGCGGGCATTGACGGTGTTGTCATACATGGCCGAGCAGGTGGTGGCGGGCAAGTGGAACCGCCCGGTGTAGGCGGCATTGAGCAGTACGCGGAAGGTGGCCTTCTCGCCCGGTGCAAGGTTGAAGTAGGTCATCACCCGGTCGTCGCGGATGTCCTGGTAATTGAAGGAACTGTTGTCCTGGACGTTTTCGGTCCCCTCCATGCGGCTGTTGCGGATCTCCCAGCCGCTGGGGAACACCTGGGTGAGGGCCAGCTCGCGATAGGCACCGCGCGTGCCGGTGTTGCGCAAGGTGACCACGGCCATGAAATCGGTGCCTTGGTCCAGCAAGGCCGGATTGAGCGCACGGCCATCCATCGCCTTGTATTCCACCTCCATCGCCAGTCCGTTGCTGGCCGGTGTTTCCTGGCCGGCGGTGGGGGTGCCGATGCGCACCAGGCGGAGGTAGAGGATGTTCTTTCCCGTGTTGGTGATGCTGGCCTTCTGCCTGCCATCGGGCACGGGCAGGTCCAGCCGCACGAATGCCTTATCGCTGACGCGGTTGTCGGACTTGCCACCCACCAGTGCGGTGAAGTGCAGGGTGCGATCCAGGCTGCTGCCCATGGCAAAACGGCTGACGGCGAGCAGCGACCAGGCGGTGGTCTGGGTGCTGCACCAGCTATCGCCGGACAGTTCCTTGGCGATCTGCTTCACCAGCGCGGCTGCTTGGGCCTGGTCGTCCATGCGCATCAGGGCCTCCGCGATGATGGCGCGGTCCCGCAGGTCACTGCCGTAGGTCCACGACATCTCCCGGTAAGGCTGCACGGTGGTGGAGAGGCGCTTGGCGAGCTCGGCGGCCACATCCTTCCGGTTGTTCAGGGCATACGCGGCGGCCAGCATCCAGCTGGCGCTTTCGCCCAGGCGCGGCGTGGTGCGCAGCCTGTTCATGGCACCGGCCTCGGCGGTGTTGTTCAGCGCCAGCACGTACAGGCGATAGGCTTGCGCCAGCTCGCTGCTTCCGCGGGTCCATCCCTCCTCGCGGCTGTCGGGGGCCCAGTCGCGGGCTTGCTTGCGGGTGAAAGCCAGCCAGCTTTCCTTGACGCCCGGGGGCGGGGTGAAGCCTTTGCGTTCGGCCTCCACCAGGAAATGGCCGGCATAGCTGGTGGTCCAATCGTTGGACTCGCGGTCCCCGGGCCAGTAGCCGAATCCGCCGTTGCCGGTCTGGAACCGTTTGAGCTGGTCCAGGCCCGCCTGCACGTGTTGGCGCATGGTGTTGCGGGTGGCGTCACTGAGCTGCATCACCTCCGGCAGGAACAGCTGCGCGAAGGCGCGGCTGGTGGTCTGTTCCAGGCAGCCGTGCGGGTAGTCGATGAGGTACTGCAACCGGCGGCCCAGGTCCACCGGCGGCAGGGAGCTCAGTTCGAAGTATGCGCTGTTGGTGCCCGTCACGCCTACGGCGGCGGGCACGTCCTCCCAGGTCTTGCCCGGCTCGATGATGGCCTCGGTGAGATGGGTCTCCGGCGATCCGGCCTGGCGCACGTCGATCTCGATGCTTTGGTCCGCACGCTCACCCGCACCCGTGGCGGTAATGGTAACCTTGCCCACACCGATGGCATCCTTCATCTTTACGCGGAACGTGGCTACCTGCTCGCCGGTCTTGGGGAAGCTCAGGTCCTGCCCGCGGCTTCCCTCCACCGTGAACAATTGGTTCGCGGCGATGCTGAGCTTCACATGCTTCACCTTGGGGTCCATGGCGAACACGGTCACGGGCAGGTCCACCGTTTCGCCGGGGCCCACCACGCGGGGCAGCGTGGCCAGCACCATCAACGGCTTCCGCACGGGTACGGCCTTTTCGGCGTTTCCGTACGCACCTTGGGCGCTGTTGGCCACCACCATCACGCGCACGCTCCCCACATAGTTGCTGATGGTGAAACGGTGGCTGGCCTTCTTGCCCTTGGCCAGCTTGAAGGGGCCCACGAAATGCACCACGGGCTTGAAGCGTTGGGCCTTGGCGGCCTTGGCGGGGTTGACCTGGTCGCTGCCCCCCAGGGCCAGGATGCGGCGCAGGCGCAGCCCGAAGGCCCCGAGCACCTCGTCATACAGGTCCCAGGTACGCACGCCCAGGGCCTCCTTGGCGTAAAAGTGGTTCCACGGATCGGGGGTCTTGAACCGCGTGAGGTCGAGCAGGCCCTCGTCCACGATGGCGAGCGTGTACACCATCTCCTTTGCGTCCTTTTCGCCCACTTCCACGGTGAATTCCTTGTCCGTCCTGTATTCGTTGGCGGTGTTGATCACGGGATGGAGGTGTGTGCCGGGGTCTTCCACGCGGATGGGGATCACCCCATAAAGCCGGATGGGCAGGTCGTTGCCCGTGCTGTCCGGCGCGGTGGCGGCATGGGGCTGCACCACGGCCACGTGGGCATAGATGTTGGGCGCCATGGCCGCGGTGATGGGGAAGCTGTACTTGGTTTCCTGCCCCTTCAGTTCCACCCATTTGGCCTCCAACACCCGTGTCCCGCTCTCCAGGCTGATCAACGCATGGCCGCGCCCGCCGCCGGGGATGGTGAGTTCGCAGCGATCACCGGGCTGGTAGCCTTGCTTGTCACTGTTGAACCGCAACATCGCGGCCTCGCCGCCGGCCTCGCGCCGGCTGCGCCCTTGGTAGCCCGGCCAGTCCATGTACAACTGCAAGGCGGCGACGTGCCCGCTCCCGGGATCGGAAAGCCGGACCACGAAACGCCCCCAATCGGGCTGCGACACGCGCATGGGGAAGCTGGCCTTCCCTTGCGCATCGGTGGTGATCTCCTGCTCGCTGATCACCCGCGTGCTGGGGGCGGACATGTAATTGTTCGGCCCGTCCAGGTCGCCGTCCCACCACCAGTTGTTGGAGAGTTTCACCACCTGGGCCTTCAGCACGCGGCGGGGCAGGGGCTGCCCGTCGGCATCAACGGCCACCGCACCCACGGTGTACGTGGTATCGGTGGTGTAGGTGCCCCATTCGGACGTGCTTTCCGGCATCCGTAGCCCGGCATAGGCGGCGTATGGATAGTAGACCAGGTCGGTGCGGTCCATGCTGGCATCCCCGCCGGCCTCGAATACGCGGGTGACCAGGTTCACATTCACCGCGGCCGGGGCGTTGCCATTGAGGGACAGCTTGAACGGGAACGAGGCATGTCCGTCCGCATCAAGCTTGCCCTCGAACACGTCGATCTCATCGGTGTTGATGTCGCTCCGCAGGTCGTCGAACACATATTTCCCCAGTCCCTTGAAGGTGGCGGTGGAGCGTGCGAGGTTCGCCGTCACCCGTGCCATGAGCCCCTTGGCGGGCGCACCGTGCAGCCAATTGCTTTGTAAAAGCGCTTCCTTCCGATCCAGCACGCTGAGCCTTTCACCCCCCGCATCAAGCAAGATCTTCAAGCGGTTCGGCTTCACGGTCTCTACGCGTATCGGCTTGTGGAAGGAAGTGCCCCCCACGGTCACCCTTGCCCCCCACACGCCGGTGGGGGCCTCCGGGGCGGTGTGCAGATGGAACGCATAGGTGCCTTCAACGCCGGAGGTGCGCACGATCCGTTGTTGCAGCCTTCCCATGGGGTCGGTGAACTCCATGGTGACCGGGATGTCCTTGGGCAAGGGTTGGCCCGCCTTCTGCAGGATGAAGGAAAGGAAGAGTGAATCGCCGGGCCGCCACACGCCTCGCTCGCCGTAGATGAATCCCTTGATCCCCTTCTCCACGCTGGTGCCGTCCACCTCGAAGTTGCTTAGGCTGAGCGAGCCTCCGTCCACCAGCTTCAGGTACCCGCGCTGGCTGCCCTTGGCGGCTACCAGCAGGAAGGGCTTGTGCACCGTGGAGGGGAAGGCCGCCATGCCGTCCCCGCCGGTGGTGGCCTTGGCCATGGGCCGTCGCTGCAGGTCCAGCACCGTCAGTTCCACCCCGCGCAGGGGCTCGGTGGTGCGCAGGTCGCTCACGGCGATCAGCAACGAACCGTCGTTGCCGCGCTTGGCCATCAAGCCCAGGTCGGAGGCCAGGATGTTGCGCTGCACCACATTGCCCTTCCCGTGGAAATAACTGGGCGTGCAGGGATCGTCCCGGTCCTCCCAGTTGTACGACTCCCAATCGTCGTCCCCGTAATAGTACGGGTTGTAGGGCCGGTCCCACTCCGCGTCGTCCAGCGGTCCCGGTCCTTGCTCGACCAGGGGCATGGAAGGGGTGGTTCCGCCGCAGGGATACAGTGAATAGGCTTGGCGATAGCCCAGGATGATCCGGTAGATGGCGCCGGGCTCCGCTTTGATCAGTTTGCCCAGGTCCAGGTAATAGCGTTGCCACTGGCCGGGCCTAGCGCCATCCCGGGCATCCAGCACCACGGTCTTCCGCAGGACCAGGCGCCCCACCCGCACGAGCTCGTCCCCTTCGGAAAGGTCGTTCACTTGCAGGAATTGCGGGATGTTGTCCTCGTAGATCCGCACCACGTTGACCTCGACGGCTCCCAGGTTGACGGCTTCGAAGGGGAAGAGCAGGCCATCGGTGCTCGGCAGGATGGTGCCCTTGCCCACCAGGCGCACGTCGGGGTTCACCTGGTTGAAGGTCACGTCCACCGTGAGGTCCTCGCCAAGGGGGCGGAGGGCGGCGTTCCTCAGGCCGCTGGCCACGAACAGCGTCTGGTCGCCGCGCAATGGTTCCTCCGGGTAGATCAACAGCTTGTTGCCGCTCACCGCGGCCCGTACCCCCGATGTGCCGCGGATGCCCACCAAGCCGCCCAGGTCCTGCGCCGGGTCCAGCGGGTCGCTGAACAGCAGGCTGATCGATTGCTCTGCTTGATCGGTGGTCTCGGTGCGCAACAGGCTGAATTCGCCGATGGCCGGTACATCGAAATAGATGCTGCCGGAGCCTTCGCCGCCCAGCTTGCGCGCATCCCAAGCAAATTCAACGGTGCTTGGCCCTTCCCCGCGCATCACGCTGTCCGCCACCGCGCGGTGCAGGGTGCCCCCGGGTTCGTGTTCCCAGGACATGCGGAGCTTGCGCCCATTTTGCACCGCGTTTACCGCGCCCTCCAGGTCCTGGCCCGTGGCATCGTCGCTGGTGAAAACGGAAACCACCACGCGTTGCCATGCCAGGTCGCCGGGGGAGTGGGGGTGGATGTCGCTCACCTGCACTTCGATGTGCTGCTGCAGGATACCCACCGAGAACTTGAATTCCTGGAACTCCTTGGGAACCTCGGCCAGCTTGCCCAGGTGGAAGGTGACGGTGTAATCCTTGCCCTGTTTCAGCCGTTCGTGGGGCCGGAAGACCAAGGTGCGGGAATCCTGCCAGAAGACCACGCCATCCGCCTTGGGGGAAAGGGTGAAGAGCGCCTGCATGGCCTGGGCACTGGTGTCCTTGATGGCCAGGCCGTCGGCCAGCCGGACCTGGATGGTGGACAACGCCGGGATGTGCCCTCCGGTAAAGGCGGTGATGTACGTGGTGAAGGCATCGTCCGGCCGCAAGGGCGCGTGATCACGCCGGCATCCATTCAGGGAAAGGATCAGCAGGCAAGAGGCGGCGAAGAGTCCGAGGTTGGGGCTTGGTTTCCACATGGTGAATGGATGGGGATGGCAAAATACGGGGTCTGTGCCTTGGCCGGTCTTTAGGGTACCTCGAAGAACCTGGTTCCGGCGGCGGTTATGGGAAAGAAGCACAGCGGTCATCGCTTGCTCTCTTTCGCCCATCCTTTGTTGCTCCCCGGTCGGATACTTCGATCCAGTATCCTCCCTTCGGAGCGCCTCGTCTGGATGAATGGTAGCGGCGCGCGACATCCGTTCGAGGTTCTTCGACGCACCCTTTAGGCATTCCCGATCGCCCTGGGAGTGCCGGTCAGGCTGATGTGCCTTGCGGTTTCACCCGGGTTTGTGTGTGGGGCATGGAAAACCACGGGCCATTGGGAGGCGATGCCCTGCGGGCCCATGTTGTATTGGTTGGCCGGTCATGATCCGAACGCCATAACGGGAACGGCGAAGGCTACCGTATGCCGTTCGTTGCCGTGATGTTCCGTACGGCGTCGCCTTTACTTGCCCTGCTGCAGGCGCTCGGCGTCCTCCGCAAGGATGATGCGCCCGTTCAGGTCGCCCACCACGAAGGCATCCGTGAACCCGAGGTTTTGGAGCTCCTTGCGGGCCAGTTCGGCTGCTGCCCGGTTGGGGTAGTCGCCATAGAGATACCGCACGGCATTGGGTCCGGCCACCGGCTTGATGTTGCCCAGTTCCACATACTTGCCCATGGTCTCCATGGGCACGTTCCCGGCGAAGGTGCCCACCTGCACACGGAAAACCAATTGGCTGGTGTTGATGGTTTCGTCGGGGAGGTTGGTCAGGTTTTCCGGCCCGGAGAGCTGGGCGCCGGCCTGGGTGATGGAGACGCGCTTGCCGTCCTTGAAAGCGACGAGGAATGCGCCTTCAAAGCCGTTCAGCAACATGTTCACCTTGTGTTTTGCGGCATCGTTGATGTCGGTGAACGCGCCGGTGTAATAGCGGGTGAGGCCATCCTGGTCGCGGAGCACCACGAGGTCCTTCACGTTCTTGAAGATGTCCTGGCCCAACCGGTAGCGGAAGGCGCCCAGCTGCACGCGCACGACCACCTTGCCCGGGGGGGTGGCCTTGGCGGGCACCACTTCGGTGAGCACCTCTTCCTCACGCGGGGTGATGCCGCCGCTGGGGAGGTCCTTGAGCTGGCCATCCTCCTCCACCATGACGGTACTCTCGAAGCCTTGGCCTTTCAGCTGCAGTTGCCGCTTGATGGCCTCGGGCAGGTCGTTGTAGTTGCCCACCACATAGAACGTGGTGTCGTTGCGCTCCACGGTTCGCACGTCGGGCAGGCTCAGGATGCGCTGGATCAATTCCTCGGAAATGCCCTCCACCTGTGTGCCGACCTTCACCACGAACGTCTTCCGCGGCCTCACCGGCGGGCGTTTTACCACGGGTTGGCCCACCGGGCCGAAGGATTCCACGCGGCTGTATATCATGGTCACGTTGCCGGAGTCGATGAAGTTCAGGTAGGCGCGCAGGATGTCGTCGTCGCCCAGGGTTACGCCCCGCTCGTTTACGGCGGCACCGGCCAAGGTTCCCGGTTCGTCGTCCATGTGGTCGGGTACGCCGTCCCCGTCGCTGTCCACCGGGCATCCGAAGGCATCCACGCGGGTGCCGGCCGGGGTGTGCGGGCACCGGTCCGTCCAATCGGAGACGCCATCCCCATCCTCGTCGTCGTTGAGCGCCAGCACGTCCATCTGCTCCGGCGTGAGGGTGGGCTTCCACCGCTTCTCCCTGGGCTTGGTATTGATCGAATAGCCCACGGCGAACGAAGTGAAGAGGAAACGGTCATTGATGCCGTCGCCCTTGCGGGTGCCCAGGCTGGCATTGGTAACGCCATCGACCAGGTCGGTGGTGGTGATGTGCAAGGTGGTGCCGAAGCGGGCATCGAAACCGTGCCCCAGTTTCATCTTCACGCCGATGCCAACGGGGATGGCCCACGCTTGTTCCGGGTATTTGCCGAAGCCGTCCAGGTTGCTTTCGCGGATATCGCTTTCATAGGTATGGTCACGGTAGATCTCCACCGCATCCGCGGCATTGGGTGCATCCTCCGCGATGTCCCGGATGCTGCCGTCGGCCCAGTAATGGTAATAGCGTCCTTGCGCGTCGCGCAGGTCGGTCTTGCTGAGGAACTCCAGGCTTTCGAAGCCCACGCTCACCCAGGGCTCCACCACGCGTTTCGGATTGAGCAGATGGTGGAAGTTGTAGGTGAATTGCAGGCCGCCTGTGGTGATGCGCGATTCAAAGTTGAGGTTGCGCGAAAGGCTGGCCTCGTTGGCGGACAAGCGGCCATGGAGGGCAAAGAGGCCCACTTCCAGCCAGTCGTTGATCGGGGTGAACGCCCGCAGCTCATACCCGATGCGCGAGACCAGGGGGCTGTAGTACTTGCTCTGGAAACCCACGTCGCCGTAAAACCCGAGCATGCCGGTGCCGAGCGTGAATCCCGGCTTGAACGGAATGCGCGCGGTATCGCTTTGCGCCAGCACCCCCACGGTTCCGGCCAGCATGGCGGCCCCGAAGGACAGGGCGCGGAGATGGTGCAAGGCGGCCGGTATACGCATGGCGGGACGGTTCAGGTCACTGGACCCATTTTTGCCTGGAGATCATCAACGCCTCCTGCACGGTGATCCGCTCCCCGTTGTTGTATGCGGTGACAAAGGGCCCGGGGAAGTTGTATTGGGCATCGATGTAGGATTGGCGGCGGTCCCGGGCTTCCCGGTACTGGCCGAAGTTACCCGTTACGTACTTGATCCAGCCTTGGTGGTGCTCAATGCTGAAATCGCCGCTGTACCGGTGGCGCTCAACGAAGTACGGCTTGCCCACTTCCCGATGGGCCGCCGTGATCTGCACCTTGTAGGCGATGCCGGTCTCGGGTGCCGGGGTGGAGGTCACGCGGGCGGTGCCGTCCTTGCCGGCGATGGTGCTGCCCGATGCGGAATGGTCAGTCGTCGGCACCTTGCTTTCCACCGTGGCCGTCGTTCCCTTTTGTTCCTGGGCGTGGGCCGCCGTGGTTTCGGTGGCATGCTCCTGGCCGCCGTCCTGCCGGGCAACCTCGAAGTTCCGATCGATGGTGATGTCCGTGCTTCCCACCACGGCCCGTTGCGTCACATCATTCAGGAGGTAGCCGAATTCCCCGTTCAGGGTGTACGTGCCTTCGGCGTCCTCCGGTGCCAGCAGGCGGTAGGAGACCTTGAGCTCGCTCTTCGAGGGCAGGTTCAGCCAAACAAACTTCAGCATCCGGCCCTGCATGCTGAAGATGGCATCGTCGTCGGACTTTTCAATGGCACTGAACCCGATCGGCAGGTTCTCCTGCAGTTTGCCGAAGCCGCGCAAAGCCCCCTTCCTGATCGTGACCTCCACCAGGTATTCCGTCTGGCCCACCTGGGTCACCGTACGTGAGGCGCCCACGTTGCCCGACCCGGTTTGCGCCGGCAGGCCGGGCGTGTCCACCACGGGGGCATCGGGAATGGCCATTACGGGTGCCGCGCTCACCAGGTCATTCTTCTCCGGTCCGGGCTGTTCCATCGTTTCGGTGGCCTGTGTTTGCGTTTGCGGTGCGGATGCCACCACCCCTGTTCCGATCATGATGGTGGCCGGCGGCGCGTCCACGGTCTTCCGCTCGTTGTTCTCGATGAAGGAGAGCCGGGCCACGATGGGGAAGCTGCCACTGGCTTGGGCATCGGCGCTGAGGGTATAGCTCACTTGGAAGGAAGGCTGCGTAGGCAGGGCCATCCAGATGAACTTGGCCTTGCCGTCGGCGAAGGTGAAGGAGGCGCCGCGCGTTTCAATGGCGGTTGCGCCCAAGCCCGGCGGCAGGTCGATCTGCAATTTGGCGAACCCGTTGATCTGCGCCTTGTTGATGGTGACGGTCACGCGCACTTCCGTACCGGGTTCCATCTGGGCCGGCAGGTTCTGGGAGACCTTGACATCACTCGAAAAGAGCATGTTGAACAGGAGCAGGCCGGCAAGGTTGAACAGGGCGAAGATCTTGATCATGGGTCGGTTTTCACGAACGGTTGCTTCATGCGACGCGAGCAAAACTACCCGCGCGGTATGGCGGCACACCGCCGTCCGCGGCCATCTTCCAACAGCTTCGTGTTGACGATCGTTGAGGGGCCTCACCGGTCCCGGCCGCTTGGGCACGCCTTCCTGTCAACGGCGTGCGGACGTCAGTTGAAGAGCTCCTTCTCCAGGAAGGCCGCGGTATGTCCGCGCCCCAGCAGGGCCACTTCCTCGGGGGTGCCCTTGGCCACGATGCTGCCTCCTTGCGCACCTCCCTCGGGACCCAGGTCGATCACGTGGTCGGCCATCTTGATGAGGTCCATGTTGTGCTCGATCACCAGCACGGTGTTTCCTTGGTCCACCAAGCGGTTCAGCACATGGATCAACTGCCGTGTATCCTCGAAATGCAGGCCGGTGGTTGGCTCATCCAGGATGAAGAACGTGTTGCCCGTTTGCCGCTTGCCCAACTCGGAGGCCAGCTTGATGCGCTGCGCCTCCCCGCCGCTCAAGGTGGTGCTGCTCTGCCCCAGCGTGATGTATCCCAGGCCCACGTCCAGTAGCGTTTCCAGCTTGGAGCGTATGGAGGGGATCTCGCTGAACACCTCCATGGCCTCCTGTACGCTCAGCGCGAGGATGTCGGCGATGTTCCGCCCCTTGAAGCGTACCTCGAGTGTTTCACGGTCGTAGCGTTTGCCCCGGCAGGTTTCGCAGGGCACCGCCACATCGGGGAGGAAGTTCATGGCGATGGTGCGCACACCGGCCCCCTTGCACGTTTCACAGCGCCCGCCGGGCGTGTTGAAGCTGAAGCGTCCGGGTTTGTATCCCCGGATCTTGGCGCTGGGCAGTGCCGCGAACAGCTGGCGGATGTGGTCAAAGAGCCCCGTGTAGGTCGCCGGGTTGCTCCGCGGCGTGCGGCCGATGGGCGACTGGTCCACCTCGATCACCTTGTCCAGGTGCTTCAGCCCATCGATGCCGGCATAGGGCAGGGGATGGGCGTGTGCGTGGTGGAAGGCCCTGCTGAGGATGGGGTAGAGGGTGTCGTCGATCAATGTGCTCTTGCCGCTTCCGCTCACCCCGGTGACGCAGATGAAAGTGCCCAGGGGAAGCTGCACGTCCACGTTCTTCAGGTTGTTGCCCGTGGCACCCTTCAGGCGAAGGACATGCCCGTTGCCTTTGCGGCGCTTGGCGGGCACCTCGATCCGCTTCTCCCCCTTCAGGTATTGCGCCGTCAGGGAGCCGCATTGCAGCAACTCCTCCGGGCTCCCCTCGGCCACGATGCTGCCGCCATGCACGCCCGCCATGGGGCCGATGTCGATGATGTGGTCGGATTCCAGCATCATCTGCCTGTCGTGTTCCACCACCAACACGCTGTTTCCGCCGTCGCGCAGGTCCCGCAGGCTTTGGATCAAGCGGTGGTCGTCGCGCATGTGCAGCCCGATGCTGGGTTCGTCCAGGATGTAAAGCACGCCGGTCAGCTGGCTGCCGATCTGCGTGGCCAGGCGGATGCGCTGTGCCTCGCCGCCGCTGAGCGTCCGTGCGCTGCGGTCTAGAGTGAGGTATTCCAGGCCCACATCGAGGAGGAACTTGCTGCGGGTGGCGATCTCCTTCACGATCTCCTGCGCGATCAGCTTGCGGCGGGCATCCAGCTTGTCCGGCAGCGCCACCATGTGGTCATGCAGCTTGTTGATGGGCAGGTGGGCCAGTTCCGTGATGTCCTTGCCATCGATGCGGAACCACCGCGCTGTTTTCTTCAGCCGCGTGCCTCCACAGGTGGGGCACTGCACCATGTGGGTGAACTGTTCCGCCCACTTCCGCGCGGCCTGGGTGCCCTCCACGGCCTGGTCCAGGATGTAGGGGATGATGCCGTCGAATTGCACCACACGGTCGCTCAGGCCGGCCTTGCTGATGATCCGCAGCGGTTCATCCATGCCGTTCAGGATGGCCGCCAGCACCTCCTCATCCAGTTGCTCGAAGGGTGTGTTGCCATCGTGGCCAAAGTGCTCCAGCACGGCCTCCACTTGCCTGAAGACGCCCGCGGGCTTGTACGCGCCCAAGGCCGGGATGGCCCCGCGCTTCAGGCTTTTCCGTCGGTCGGGGACGATCTTTTCCGGGGCGGCCTCGGTCACCTCGCCCAGCCCCCCGCAGCGCGGACATGCACCATAGGGGCTGTTGAAACTGAACAGATTGGGCTCCGGCTCCTCATAGGCCAACCCGCTGGCCGGGTCCATCAGGTGGCGGCTCAGGTAGCGGGGCGCGTTCGGCTCCTTCGGGTCCAGGGCGATCAGGTTGCCTTTGCCGTATTTGAGCGCGGTGATGCAGCTGTCGTGCAGGCGCTTGGCCTGTGCCTGCCCCACCTTCAGCCGGTCCACCACCAGCTCGATGTCGTGGATCTTGTACCGGTCCAGGCGGGGCCTGCTGGTGAGGTCCAGCACGTTCCCGTCCACGCGGGCGCGCAGGAAGCCCTGGCGGAGCAGTTGTTCGAAGAGGTCGCGGTAGTGGCCTTTGCGCCCCCGCACCAAAGGGGCCAGGATGAGCAGCTCCCGGCCGTTGTACTCCTTGCGCAGCAGTTCGCTGATCTGGTCGTCCGTATAGCGCACCATGCGTTCCCCGGTGACATGGCTATACGCCTCGCCGACACGTGCGTAAAGCAGGCGCAGCAGGTCGTAGATCTCCGTGATGGTGCCCACGGTGCTTCGCGGGTTCCTGCTGATGGTCTTTTGTTCGATGGCGATCACCGGGCTCAACCCCGTGATCTGGTCCACGTCGGGCCGCTCGATGCCGCCGAGGAATTGCCGGGCATAGGCGTTGAATGTTTCGATGTAGCGCCGCTGCCCCTCGGCGTGGATGGTGTCGAAGGCCAGCGAGCTCTTGCCGCTACCGCTCAGCCCGGTGAGCACCACCAGCTTGTCGCGCGGTATGCGCACGTCGATGTTCTTCAGGTTGTGCACCCTTGCGCCGTATACCTCAATGCTCTCCTGCCCGCCGATGGGGCCTGCGTCCACGGCAGCGGATGCAAGTTGCCCCGGCTCCTTATTGTTCATCATCCGGCAGCGCCTTGTCAAAGTCGTCGGTGGGCAGCAGCACCGTGTATGTTTTTCCTGCCTTGCCCTTCAGCGCATTGTCACGCAGCCACGGGTTCAGCAATTTCAGGATCTTGTAATTGGTGCCATGCGAGATGGCGAATGCGTTCAGGTCGGCCACGGGCGGCGTCACCTCCAGGCTGTGTACCCGGTAGGGAGGGTAGAGGTCCTTGTTGCGGTAATGGAACCCGTACCGCTCGGGGTCGGAAAGGATGGACTTCATGGCCAGGATGCGGAAGATGTAGCGGGAGGTTTCCTCCGGCAACAACATGGCGAAGTAGTTCTTCTCCTTTTGCCTTTCCACTTGGCGGTCCAGGTTTCCGTGGCCCAGGTTGAAGCTGGCCGCGGCCATGGCCCACGAGCCATAGCGGGCATGGGCTTCCTTCAGGTACTTGCAAGCAGCCTCCGTGCTGCGCACCACGTTGTAGCGCTCGTCCACTTCGCCGTTCACCTCCAGGCCGTGGGCCGTTGCCGTGGCCTGCAGGAATTGCCAAAAGCCCGTTGCGCCGGCCGGGCTGACGGCATTGGTCAGGTTGCTCTCCACCAGTGGAATGTACTTCAGGTCATTGGGCAATCCTTCCCGTTCCAGGATCTCCTCGATCACGGGAAACCAGCGGTTGGCCCTTTTGAGCGCCAGCAACGAATTGCTTTGCCAATACGTGTTCACCAGCAACTCGCGGTCCATCCTTTCCCGCACGTCCAGCAGCTCCATGGGAACCGGCTCCCCGCAGAAATCCAGGTCGGTAGGCTGGTTCAGGCTGAACACGTTGTACCCTTCCCGGAAACGCCGTTCATGTAGGACATCATTGTCATCCGAACCGGTACCGTAGGTGAACAGCTGCATGCCAACGGTGCCACCGGCCAACGCCAGCACCATGAACATGCTTTTGCCGAGAAGGATCACAGGGGGCCGCATGAGCGGCTACAAAGGTCGGTCGATCTGCCGTCTTTTCGTCAAGGCGAACAGGAAACCGAACACCAGCAACGCATATCCCAGGTATAGGAAGGAATACAAGGGACGCCACACCGGTATGTAACGGAGCGCAACGAACGCCAGGAAGGCGGACAGGCTGCCCAGACCTGCGAAGAACATCGCCACTTGGGGGTCTGTCAGGCCGGCATAGCTCATGAAATGCGTGGTGTGGTCCTTCCCTCCGATGAATGGGGAACGGCCACGCACGAGCCGGTTGATCACCACGGTGGTGGTATCCGCCAAGGGCAGGATGAACATGACGACGGCCATGGAGACCTGCCGCCACGGTTCCAAATCGCCGGTCAGGGAGGGGCCATTCCAGAAGTAGCGGATCCCCATATAGGCGAGGAATACCCCCAGGAACTGGCTCCCCGTATCGCCCATGTACATGCGTGAAGGGTACCAGTTGAAGAACAGGAAACCCGCGATGGCACCACAGATGGCGATCATGACGGTGAGGTGGATGTCGGTTGCGGTACCGGTGAGCAGTTGGACAATGATGGCGGAAACCAGGATGGCCAGTGAGACCACCGAGGTGATGGCATCCATGTTGTCCAGCATGTTGATCGAGTTCATCATCCCTACCACCCATAGGACCGTCAGCGCATGGTCCAAGGCCGGGGAACCGAACAGCTCGATGTTCGTTCCGGAGGCGATCAACAAGGCGGCGCAGGCCACCTGGGTCAGGAATTTCAGGAGGGGGCGGGTGTTGTAGGCATCATCGGCCAGGCCCATCAGGAACCCTAGGCCGGTTGCGGCGAGCAGCCCGACCAGTTCGGGCCTGAACGGATCGTCCGCCTTGGGGAAGAGCACGCCAAAGGCGGCAAACGCGAACAGGAAGACGATGAAGAAGCCGATGCCGCCGAACGCGGGCTTGGCCGATTGGTTCCACCGGACCATGGGCGGTGCGTTCTCACGGATCCCGAACGTGCGGAAGAAGCGCATGAACACGGAATTCACCAGCAAGGTGAATACCAGGGCCAGGAAGAAAAAGCCGGTGAGCAGGAAAAACAATTGCTCGGGTGCGTACATCGGTTATTTCCCCCAGCGGCTTTCGGCGAAGGTGATGCCCGCACGGTCCTTATCGCTGACCAACGGGTCCTTGATGCCCCAGTCGATGTTCAGGTCGGGGTCGTTCCAACGTATGGAGCGCTCGGCGGAGGGCTCGTAGTAGGCTGAACATTTGTAGGTGAAGACGGTATCGTTTTCCAAGGCCAGGAATCCATGTGCCATCCCCTCAGGAATGAACAGCATTTCGTGGTCCCGGTCGTCGAGGCGGAGCTTGAAATGCTTCCCGAAAGAGGGGCTGTCGGGCCGCAGGTCCACGCATACGTCCAGCACGGCCCCGGCTGCCACGCTCACGAGTTTGGCCTGGGCGTGGGGCGGGGCCTGCCAGTGCAATCCGCGCAGCACCCCGGCCTTCGACCGGCTCTGATTGTCCTGGACGAACCGCACGGCGATGCCCGTGGACCGGGCAAACGCCATTTCATTGAACGTTTCCATGAAATGGCCGCGCTGATCGCCGAATACCTTGGGCCGCAGCCGCAGCAATCCTGGAAAGTCCGTCTTCAATACCTCCATCAGATCCGGTTTAAAAGCCTGCTCCACCAACTGTTGCCGCCCACGGGTTTTCTGCGGTCCTCATAATAGCCGGACCCATAGCCGTACCCGTATCCGTAGCCGTATCCATATCCGTAGGAATAGCCGTACTTGTTGCGGTCCACATCCACCCCGTTGAGGATGGCGCTCAGGCGGGTGATCTGGTTCTCGTTCATCAGCCGGTCCACATTCTGCACGAATACCTTCTTCGAGTAATCCGCACGGAAGATGTAGATCGGGATATCGGCCTTCTGGATGATGGTGATGCCATCGGTGACCAGCCCCACGGGCGGGGTATCGATCAGGATCACGTCGTAGTGCTGCTTCAAGTGTTCCAGGATCTGCAGCATGTTTTCACTGATGATGAGTTCGCTGGGGTTGGGCGGGATGGGGCCTGCCGTGATGAAGTCCAGGCCCGGAAGGTTGCTGTGCTGGATGCAGGTCTCCACCGTGTCCTTGCCGATCAACAGGGTGCTCATGCCGCGTGCATTGGCCACGCCGAATCCCAGATGGATCTTCGGCTTGCGCATGTCCAGGTCGAGGATCACCACGCGTTTCTCGCTGAAGCTGATGATCCCGCCCAGGTTGATGGCCACGAAGGTCTTGCCTTCCCCGGAAATGGTGCTGGTCACGGCAATGATCTTGGGGCCGGGGCTGTTGTCCACGAACTGGAGGTTGGTGCGGATCGCCCTGAAGCTTTCGGCGATCAACGATTTCGGATGGCGGTCCACCAGCAATTGGCTTACCGGGATCTCCTTCTTGTACTTGGGGACCATGCCCAGGATGCCCACCGAGGAATTGCTCGCCTTGGCGATGTCGTTCATCGATGTGATGTTGTCATGGAGGATATAGCGCACCACCACGATCAGTACGCCGAGGATGAAACCGGTGAGCACGTAGGACAGGAATACCAGGTTCCGCTTGGGCGAAATGGGCACCGTGGGCACGGCCGCTGATTCCAGGATCCGGTTCTCCGGAACGAACCCTGCCTTGCTGATGCGGTATTCGATATCCTTTTCCAGCAGCTGGGTGTAATACTTCTCGTTGATGTTGAACAACCGCTCGATCCGGGCATAGGCCAATTCCTTTTCCGGCAGTTGGCTGAACCGGTTCTCGTATTCGGCCATTTTGGCGTTGTAGTCCGCCATCCGCGACGCAAGGCGCTCGCGCATCACGGAGATGCTTTGCAGGATCAGGCCTTGCTGCATCTCGATCTGGCCGTCCAGCACTTGCAGGTTTTCGTTCGCCGAAGTGGCCTCGAACGCCATCATCTCCCGCCGTTGGAGCAGGTCGCCCAGCAGGTTTAGCGCATCCTGCAGCGTGCCTTGCAGCTCGGTCCCCGCCAATAGGGGCCGCAACTGAAAGACATCCAGATGCCCCTTGTCCTGCTTGGCCGCATGTTCCACCTCCTTCAACAAGTTATCCTGGATGCGCAGCTTGAGGAGCTCATCCTCGTATTCATCCGATCGGGCCAACAGCAGGGGGGTGAGCTGCTCCAGGTTGGCCACCCGGTTATCCCGTTTGAAATAGCCCAGCTGGAGCTCGCTTTCCCGCAGTTGCCTGAAGACGGTGTCCTTTTGGCTCTCGATGAACCGCAGGATGCTTTCCGCGCTTTCGGACTTGCGTTGCAGGTCGTAGGTGATGAAGGCATCACCCATGGCTTGTGCCAGGTCGCGTGCCAACATCGCATTGTTGTTCTTGGTGGTGATCTGGATGGTCTTCGCACTGGGATCCGCGATCCCCACGGTGATCCCGGCGGCCAGTTCACGGGTCAGGGAGGCCACATTGTTCAGGGTGAAGTAATGGAAGCCCCGGTCCTGAGCGGCCGGCCATTTGGACAGTCCCGTCATGGCCAGCGTGGCACTGAAATCCGGGGTTGAGAAGGGCTTGCCCGGATCGATGGCCATGTTCACCTGCTTATCGCCACTGGCATAGGACAGGGAGACCTGGCCATTGTCTAGCGCACCGAGGCTGATGGGGCGCCCCAGCACGGCGGCATTTTTCACCTCCAGGTCCTTGATCTGGTAGAAGGATTGCCGGTAACGTTCCTCGGTCAGGATCTGTCCACGATAGAAATAGCGCACTTCCAGCGGAAGGCGGTCCACCGCCTTGGCGATGAAGAACTTGGACCGTAGCAATTGGACATCGGCCTGCAGGCTGTTGTCCTCCATCATGTCGTTCATCTTCAGGATCATCTGGGCATTGTTCGTCTGGCCCAATTGAAGAAGTACGCCGCTGGAATAGACCGGTGCGGTATAGCGCAAGTAGATGTATGCTGACCCGAAGCCCAGGATCAGGCACAGGATGATCCAGATCACCGTGCGCTGGAGGATGTATATGAAAAGCCCGAGGTCGAATTCGTTGCTGAAGTTGGTGATGCGTTCGCGGTAGCCCTCCAGTTGGCTTGCGCGATTGCCCACATCCTCGCTCAGCATGGCGCACGGTCTATTGGAAGGTGCGCACAATGCCCCATACCAGGACCACGCTGGACAACAGGGTGATCAGCGGGGTGATCTCCTGCAGGATGCCTCGTGCCAATTCAGGGTTGGGTTGCACGTACACCACGTCGTCCGCCTGCATCACCAGGTCGGCGTACTTGAGGTTGCTGATGTCCGACAGGTCGAATTGCATCACCTTGCGCGTGTTGCCCTCGCGGCGGAACAGCTTTACCCGCCGGGCGTCGCCCCGTTTGGCGATGCCGCCCGCACGGGCCAGTACCTCCAAGAGGCTGGTATTGTTGTTTTCCAGCGAGATCACCTTGGCATCACCGCCTCCCCCGGGGAAAACAATGACCCTTCTATTGCTGACGGTGAGCAGCACGAACGGCTTCTGGTAGTATGTGGCATAGCGTTCCTCGAGCAGCATTTCGCACTCGCGGATCGTGAGCCCGGCCACCTGCACGTCGCCGATCACCGGCAGCTTGGCGTGGCCGTCAGGGTATACCAAGTAATTGAAAATGATCCGGTTGGTGGTGGTGGAGGTGCGCATCTGCTCCTCATTCACCATGTCCACCATCTTGAAGCCGTCGTTGGCGTACATGCGGAACGACAGGACATCGTCGGGCTGGATCTTGAATTCCCGGTCCAACGTGTCCGAAACGGTGTCAAAGACGTGGTCCCGCGGGGTCTTGAACATGATGTCCCGGTTGATCGCACAACCGCTCAGCAACAGCACTGCCATGCCCAGCACCTTGGATGCCTTCCCCATTCCCGCCTATTTCAGGCAAAAGTAACGATTGGCGGCGCAAGCCTTCATGCGAGCAGCTCGTGGAACAAGTTCGCCGTGTCGCGCACGAGCCGGGAATAGTGGTATCGTTCGCCTACTTGTTGCCATCCCTTGGCGGCCATCTTGCCGCGGATGGCATCATCCTCCACGAGCCGCAGGAGCTTTTCCCCGAATGCCCGGGCATCATGGGAGGGACACAGGAAGCCGGTGGCACCATCCTCCACCACGTTTTCCACGCCGCCCACGCACGTGCTTACCACGGGCTTTCCTGCGGCTTGGGCCTCGATCAGGCTCACCGGGGTGCCTTCATTGTGGCTGGTCAAGGCCACCACATCGGCACCGGCATGAACGACATCGATCTCGCTGATCCAACTGGTGAAGGTCAGGTTCGCCCGCTCCACCACGGGCTTGCCATTCACGTTGTACCCGAACCCATGTCCGTTGAACCCGGGTGCATGGGCCATGGAAAAACCCATGTCCGCGGAGATCTGCTGGATGTGCTCCCGTTCCTCGCCATCCCCCACGATGAATCCCCGTATCCGCCGGTTGGAATGTTGCTGCACGTACCGAAGTCCCTCCAGGAACAGGCCATGGTTCTTTACCGGTACCAATCGGCCCACGATGGCCACCACGATCTCATCGTCATCCACGCCGTACACCCGTCGGAAGAGTGCCCGTTTGCGCTCCTGTTCCTCCCTGAACTTGCTCAGGTCGAGCCCAAGAGGAATGACGGTGACAAGCTCGGGCGGACAAATGCGGTGTTCCTCCACAAGCTCAGCCTTTTGCCGCTCGCTGATGGCGATGATCCGCGATGTGCGTTGGGCCAGGAAACGTTCGATGTTCTTGAAGACAGCGGTGCGCACTGGGCCGAAGTAGCTGTGGAAGACGTGCCCATGGAAGGTATGCACCACGGCCTTCACACCCAGTTCGCTGGCGGCCAGCCTCCCGATGGCACCCGCTTTGGCGGCATGGGTATGCACCACGTCCGGTTTGAAATCCCGGATGATCTTCTTCACCCGCCGGAAGGCCGTCCGGTCATGCCATGGGGATATGGCACGGTGCATTTCCGGCAAGATCATGGCCTCCACGCCCAAGGATTCCAGGATATGGAGGCTGCTCTTTTCGTCCGCCTCGGCAGGCCCTCCGATCAACAAGGTTTCAAACTCGGGGGCCATGTACCGCGTCAGGTAGGCCGTATTGTGGGTGGGCCCCCCCAGGTTGAACCGGTTCAGGATCTGGAGGACGCGAGGCATGGGCGCACGGAGCTTGTTCTCTCTAACGGGCAAGAATACGACATTCCCGTCAGCAAGGTCACACGGATGATGACGGATGAAGGCCTCGCAGGTTGCCTGCTGTAAAGGCTTGCATCCGCTCTATCCATGGTTGAGATGCACTAAAAGGTCAGAGCTGAGGAAACGAAGCCATGATGGAGACCCGGGCACTTGGGCAAGGCGTTCCGCGATAAAGAGGGATGGCCGGGGCAGCAATAAGTTCAAGGGGAATATGGTGTGGTTGTGAACATCAATTTGCCGGATACGGAGAAAGGGGGATAGCAATTGGCGCACTTCCTTGTAAGAATAGGCATGGGTGCGTATACCGGAGGAGAGCACGTTGTCCCCGCTGCCAAGGAACCGGACGGGAATCCGGAAGAAGGCACGGAGAAGATAATCCAGGCTGTGCTTGTTGGTAAAGGTGATTATGGCCACGCCCCCGGCCTTCAGACTATGGGCGACGAAGGAAAGGTTCCTTTCCAGTTCGGTGCGGTCCAGATAGGTCGTGACTCCCAGCATGAAAATGGCATCGAAGGATCGCACCGGGAAATCATGGTCATAGGCATGGCCGCAAAATTGGTGGTCCCGGGGCACCCGGCTTTGCGCCAACATGCCGGTACTTACATCGGTGGCATGGAAGTTTACTTGCGGGAAGCGACGGATCAGTGCATCATACAAATTGCCCGCACCACTGCCAATATCCAGCACGTCTTTTCCGTCCAGGTCCAAGCCATTTATTGCTTTGTCCAAGCGCTCGTTGAAATAGTACCGGTGAAAAGGACTCTGCCCGGAATACTTGTCCCGGTATGTACCGCTGATCCGGTCGAAGAATGATACGGCATCCCCGGCCGGGGGGTGGTTACGGGTCTTGCTCGAGCTCACCGGTGCCAGGCTTCGTTGGCGGCCAAGGGTACTACAAATGGATCACCTCACCGTATGCCGCCGCGGCCGCCTCCATCACGGCCTCGCTCATGGTGGGGTGGGGATGTATGGATTTGATGATCTCGTGGCCCGTGGTCTCCAGCTTGCGCGCCACCACCAGCTCGGCGATCATCTCGGTCACGTTCATGCCGATCATGTGGGCCCCCAGCAGCTCCCCGTACTTGGCATCGAAGATCAACTTGATGAAGCCGTCCTTGGCGCCGGCCGCGCTGGCCTTGCCGCTGGCACTGAAGGGGAACTTGCCCACCTTCAGGTCGTAGCCCTTTTCGCGGGCCTGCTTCTCGGTGTAGCCCACGCTGGCCACTTCCGGCGAGCAATAGGTGCATCCCGGCACGTTGTTGTAGTCCAACGGCTGCGGGTTCTGCCCGGCAAGCTTCTCCACGCAGATGATGCCTTCCGCACTGGCCACGTGGGCCAGCGCCTGGCCAGGCACCACGTCCCCGATGGCGTAGTAGCCCGGGATGTTGGTGGCGTAAAAGGGATCTACCTTGATCTTGCCCCGGTCGGTGACGATGCCCACCTCTTCCAGGCCGATGCCTTCGATGTTGCTGGCAATGCCCACCGCGCTCAGCACCACGTCGCATTCGATCACTTGCTCGCCCTTGGCGGACTTGACCGTCACCTTGCAGCCTTTGCCGGCGGTATCCACCTTGGTCACCTCGCTGGAGGTCATCACCGTGATGCCCTGCTTTTTGAAGCTCTTCTCCAGTTGCTTGCTCACCTCCTCGTCCTCCACGGGCACCACGTTGGGCATGAATTCCACCAGCGTCACCTTGGTGCCGATGGCATTGTAGAAGTAGGCAAATTCGCTGCCGATGGCACCGCTGCCCACCACCACCATGCTCTTGGGCTGGCTGGCCAGGTTCATCGCCTCGCGGTAGCCGATCACCTTCTTGCCGTCCTGTTTCAGGGCGGGCAGCTCGCGGCTGCGCGCCCCCGTGGCGATGATGATGCTTTTGGCCTCAAGGGTCTGCTTCTTGCCGTCCGCGCCGGTCACCTCCAGCTTCCTGCCGGGCTTCAGCATGCCGGTCCCCATCACCACGTCGATCTTGTTCTTCTTCATCAGGAACTGCACGCCGTTGCTCATGCCTTTGGCCACATCGCGGCTGCGTTGCACCACGCCCTTGAAGTCCACCGTGGGCGCCCCCACGGTGATCCCGTACTCCTTTGCGTGGTTGATGTACTCGAACACGCTGGCGCTCTTGATGAGCGCCTTGGTGGGGATGCATCCCCAGTTGAGGCAAATGCCGCCCAAGGACTCCTTTTCCACCAGGGCCACCTTCATGCCCAACTGGCTGGCACGGATGGCAGCCACATAGCCTCCGGGGCCGCTGCCGAGTACGATCAGGTCATAGCTCATTTTTCTCGCGATAGGATTTGTGTTGTTCCGGTGCCGGCGCCCTTCCATGTCCCGGCCGCAGGCATCGCGGCGCGAAGGTAGCTTGAGGGGGGCGAAGCAGGTACCCGCCCGCCCATTTATCCGGTGGGTGGCCGCATTCGCGCGGACGACGGGACCTTTTCCACAGGGTGCGGGTGGTAACAATGGCTCGGCTTGCCGGGCAGGCTGCCCCCGGCGGATACATTTGTTCCAAAGCACCGATCATGACAGACAGCAACACAACCGCACCGGCTGCCCGGCCCACCTTGCTCACCGTGATCTGCATCCTCAGCTTCATCATGGGGGCTTGGGGCATTTTCAGCGGGGTGAAGACCATGACGCAGGATTCCTCGGCCATCCTGGAAGAAACACGGACTGCCATGGAGCAGGCCAAGGCCGATTTAGGGGACCAGGCGGAAGGCATTGCCGGCCGCATGATGGATTCTGCCATGGAAATGGCCGAAAAGACCGCGGCCAACGCCAAGAATATCGGCCTGACGAACATCATACTCTCCTTGGTGAGCCTCTGGGGCGTTTGGCTGATGTGGAACCTGAAGAAAAATGGCTTCTGGTACTACCTGGTCGCCGCCATAGCCGGATTGGTGGCGCCGGTCGTCTTCCTGGGAGGGGGGCTGATGGCGATGGCCTCGGTAGGTTTCAGCGGCTTCTTTACCGTGCTCTTCGTCATCCTGTATGCCGTGAACCTCAAGTACATGCACTGAGGGGTTGGAGGAAAGCAACGAAAAGCCCCCGGCCGGTCCGGGGGCTTTTTCGTTGCTTCGCGCCGTGGAACCATCACCCATACCGCCCGGGGAGGGCGTTCGGCCCAAGACGCTGACCTGGCTGTGCGTGGCCAGTTTTGCCAACCAAGGTTTGGTCTTCCCCCTCTATCTCATGGGCATCCTTGCGGCCGTTGCGCTCAAGGGAATGCCCACGGAGGAGATCCGCCACCTGGTGGAGACCACCTATGCGGCCCTCATCCGATCGGCGGCGCAGGACGAATTAATGGCCTACATCGAATTGATGAAGGCGCACGGCGTGGCCCTCATGGGTGTATTCGCCTTGCGCACGTTGGCCCGTTTCGTGGGCACCTTGAGGATGTGGCAGGGATGGAAGGACGGCTTCCACATTTACACCATGGCCCAGCTCTTGGGCGTCCTGCTGCCCATCCTGGTCGCGGGCCCCAAGATGTTCAGCTTCATCGGCTTCATCCTGGCGCTCAACTGGTGCTACCTCTACTTCATTCACCGCAAGATCCTGCGGGTGCCCGCTGCCCCGCCGGGGATGCCTCAAGGGTAGCCGTTACGTGGGGGCGGTTATCCGCGGACGGCGATGCCGCTGATCTCCACGTTCACCCCGCGCGGAAGCCCCGCCACGGCCACGGCCTCGCGTGCCGGCGGCACATCGCCGAAGTAGGTGCCGTACACCTCGTTCACCGCGCCGTAGTGCTCCATGCTGCTCATGAAGATGGTGCATTTCACCAAGTGGCCGTAGTCCAGTCCGGCAGCCTTCAGCAGTTGGCCCAGGTTGTCCATCACCTGCCGGGTCTCCTCGGCGATGGACCCCATTTGCAACTGGCCTGTATCGCCGATCAGGGCGATCTGGCCGCTGATGAACAACAGGTTTCCCGCCTCAATGGCGGGGGAGTAGGGCGCGATGGGCTTGGCCGCGCCTGCGGGGAAGATCGGCTTTTTCATGGCCCAAAGATCGTAACGGCCACAATGCCTGGCCCGGTGGCCTTGGCGGCCCCCACAGCGGGCCGGGATTAGCTTTGGGCCCCCATGAAGCAGAAGGAACGCCCCCTGATCCTCGTTACCAACGACGACGGCATTTTCGCGCCGGGCATCAGGACCCTGGCCGAGGAGATGAAGGCTTTTGGCCGGGTGTTGGTCGTATCGCCGGACAAGCCGCAAAGCGCCATGGGCCATGCCATCACCATCCACAATTTCATCCGGTTGCGCGAGGTGGAATTCATGGAGGACGTGAAGGCATACAGCTGCAGCGGCACACCGGTGGATTGCGTAAAGCTGGCCGTGTACCATCTGATCAAGGGCAAGCCCGACCTGCTGGTCAGCGGCATCAACCACGGGAGCAACCTCAGCATCAACATCCTGTACAGCGGCACCATGAGCGCGGCGGTGGAAGGGGCCTTGGAAAACATCCCCAGCATCGGCTTCTCCCTGATGGAATACGGCATCGAGGCGTCCTTTGAGCACACGCGGCCCGTGGTACGCTCGGTCACCCGCAATGTATTGGCCCATGGCTTGGCCCAGGGCACCTGCCTGAACGTGAACATCCCGCAGGCGGCGGCCGGCCCGCTGAAGGGCATCCGCGTTTGCCGCCAAAGCCTGGGGAGCTGGGAGGACGCGGTGGAGACCCGCCTGGATCCCACCGGGCACGAATACCACTGGCTGAAGGGCGAGTTCATCGCCAAGGAGGCCGGACAGGATACCGATGTGTGGGCCACCGGCAATGGGTATGCCAGCGTGGTGCCGGTAACCTACGACATGACCGCCCACCGGGAACTGGAGGCCATCAGCAACTGGGACCATGCGCTTTGACCAGGTGCGCTTCGGCTTTTTGCTGGGGCTGGTGGTCCCGGCCTTGGGGCTGTTGGGCTACGCCACCTTGATCGCCACTTCGCTGCGGCCCGAACTGGAATTGGGGTTCGTGATCAGGAACATGCTGTTGGGCATCCGGGCCAACATCGCCCCCACGCTGTCGTTGAGCCTGCTGGCCGACGTGGTGCTGTTCTTCATCTTCGACCGCATGCGCATGCTCAAGGCCATGCGGGGCGTCATCGGCGCCATGCTCACCTACGGCGTGGTGATCGTGCTGTTGCTGCTGCTATGGGGAAGAGACTTTATGTGATCGCCGGCGAGGCCAGCGGCGACCTGCACGGTGCCAACCTGGTGCGCGCCTTGATGGGGCGTGCCGGGGCGGGGGAGTTGCAGGTGCGGGCCTGGGGCGGCGACCGCATGCGGCAGGCCGGGGCGGACGTGGTGAAACATTACCGCGAACTGGCCTTCATGGGCTTCACCCAGGTGCTGCTGAACCTGCGCACCATTTTGCGCAACATCAGGGCGTGCAAGGAGGACATCCTGGCCTTCAAGCCGGATGCGGTCATCCTGATCGACTACCCGGGCTTCAACCTGCGGATCGCCGAATTTGCCCATGCCCGGGGCATCCGGGTGTTCTACTACATCAGCCCGCAGGTATGGGCCTGGAAGGCCGGGCGCGTGAAGACCATCAAGCGGGTGGTGGACCACATGTTCGTCATCCTGCCCTTTGAAAAGGAGTGGTATGCCCGCCGCGGCATGGAGGTGGAGTTCGTCGGGCATCCCCTGCTGGATGCCATCGAACAGGACGAATTCAGCTGGGACGGCCAGGCTGCAGGGGATGACCGCCCGGTCGTGGCCTTGCTGCCCGGAAGCCGCGTGCAGGAGATCCGGCGCATGTTGCCGGCCATGCTCGCCGTGGTGCCGCACTTCCCCGGCCATCGGTTCGTGGTGGCCGCCGCGCCCTCGGTGCCCCGCGAGGTGTACCGGCGGCTGATCGGGGAAGCCCCCATTGAACTGGTGGAGGGCCGGACCTACGGGCTGTTGCGCAAGGCGCGGGCGGCCCTGGTCACCAGCGGGACCGCCACCCTGGAGACCGCCTTGATCGGAACCCCCGAGGCCGTGTGTTACAGCGGCGGGGCGCTCAACATCTGGTTGGCCCGGCGCTTCATCAAGGTGCCGTTCATTTCGCTGGTCAACCTGATCATGGGGCGCGAGGTGGTGCGCGAGCTCATCCAGCAGGACATGCGCCCGGACGAGTTGCGGAAGGAATTGCAGCGCCTGTTGCAGGATGGGGATTACCGGAGGAAGATGCAGGCCGACCTGGAGGAGTTGCGGCGGCGGCTCGGCGGGGCGGGTGCTTCGGCACATGTGGCCGATCGGGTGTGGAAAAGTCTTTGAACCGCCCTGGACAGCCCTGGCGGCTGCCGGTAGTTTCGCGCCCTGATGCTGCGTTCGCTCCTGTACGTGTCCACCTGTTTCCTGGCAGGTGCCGCCATGGCCCAATATGCCGATGTCCGTGTCGGGCTTTTCCACGATTCCCCGACCCGCCAAGTGATGGTGATGGGGGACAGGGGGCCGCTTGATGTATGGGTGGATGGCAAGCAGGCCGCGCAGCTGGCCTCCTCGGACGGCTTGGTGATCAAATGCACGGAGAACGGGATCCATGCAAAGTCCCTGGCCTTCGACCTCACCGCCAAGAAGTCCCTCATTTTCCGCTCGCCGGCGGGGATGGGTTTCCGCTTGCGCAACATGGCGCCCAAGTCGCCGGAGCGGCTTTACCCGGGGTCCTTGGAATTGGGCCGCTCGGGCGGCAACTTGCTGCTGGTGGCCACCGTGCCGCTGGAGGAGTACGTGGGCGGGGTGGTGCAGGCCGAGGCCGGCAAGGAGCAATGGATGGAGTATTACAAGCTCCAGGCGGTGAGTTGCCGCACCTACGCCCTGGCGAACAAGCGCCGGCATGCGGGCGAGGGCTTCGAAGTGTGCGACGGCACGCATTGCCAGGTGTTCCTGGGCCGCAACCGGGTGGACAGCATCCGCCAAGCCGTGGCCCTTACGCGGGACCTGGTGGTGGTGGACCCGGACATCCGCTTGATCCATGCCACCTTCCACAGCAATTGCGGGGGCGAGACCATGAACGCCGATGAGGTGTGGAGCAAGAGCGAACCGTACCTGGTGAGCACGGTGGATACCTTTTGCCTGCACGAGCCGCATGCGGTTTGGGAAAAGAGCGTGTCCCGCACCAAGTGGCTGAACTACCTACACAAAGAATACGGGGTGGATACCGACGACAGCAACGTGGTGGCCAGCGTAACGAACTACTCCCCGGAGTGCCGCGACCTCTTCCTGGCCAACATCTCCCCACCGGTGCCCCTGGTGCAGCTGCGCAAGGATTTCAAGCTCCGCTCGGCATATTTCAGCATCAAGCCCGAGGGGGACATGGTGGTGCTGCACGGACGCGGCTTCGGCCACGGGGTGGGCTTGTGCCAGGAAGGCGCCATGCACATGGCCCGGCATGGGTACACCTACACCCAGATCCTGCACCACTACTTCGCCAACGTGCACCTGGTGAAGCTCCAAAACCTGGATTTCTTCCGGGACAAGGGCGATTGACCGGCACTCGCCGCCCCTTACCAGCTTTCGGTATCGCCGAAGCGCCAGGCCACCTGGAAGGAATAGACCAGGTAGCGCGAGCGGATCAACGGGTCGAACAGGGTGATGCTGCTTTGCGCACGCAGTTCATACATCCAGTGGCCCTTTTCGTGCCCCAGCCCGATGCCCGCACTGAACTGACCCCGCTTTTGGGTCCCTGCGGGCGTAAAGTCATAGGAGCTCTCCAAGGTGCCGTCGCGGAAGTTCTTCACCTTTCCGTGCAGGAAATAGCCGTACATCAGGCCACCGGTCAGGAAAAGACCTTGGGGGTCCGGGCTGGTGCTCACCTTCACCATCAACGGCATCTCCAGGTAGTTCATGGCGATGGAACTCCGCGTTTTCAGCTGGGGGTTCACCGTCACGCTTCCCTTGCCGATGTACATCGGCTCGATCAGCAGGCTCACCTGCTCCGTCATCGGTGCCTCAAAGCTCCACCCGACGATGGGGCCCACCTTGGGCTGGCCGCTCCACCCGAAAAAGGAGCCGATCACCTGGGTACCGATCCCTGCGCCCAGTTTGGGGCCGTTGTGCGACTGCTGCGCACTGGCACCGGCCGGGAAAAGGATCATGCCTGCGAAAAGGATCCTTGCGATGCAATGCTTCATGGTAGGGGTCCGCTTGGGGGCAAAGTTGCACAACAAGTAGCGGACGGGGCGGCGGACCATGCTGTACCCTCCTGCGAAGGCTGAAGGCGGCGATTCGCCGAGAAGCTACTTCATTCGTCGAAGGAAAACATGGGTTCGTCTTGACAAATGGTGGATTTAACCCAAATCTTGCAGCTCCTAAGACAGCATCACCATGTGGCCGGTCATGACCCTCACTCTTTTGCTTCAGCTCACCGACGAGGAACAACTGTTTGCGGCGAATGCGGCCCCTGTGGTCCAGCCACAAGGGCAGGTGGAAGAGCTGGTGGCCACGGCCATGAAGGAAACGGACCAGGATACCTGCGCGCCATGGCCGCAGGCGGTCCGTGAGGATTGTTGAGCGTTCCAACCGGTGTTTGGGTTCACCGGTCTTGTGAAGCCCCGGCGCTCCTTGCTGCGCCGGGGCTCTTTTTTTATCACCCTCGGCGGCATCTTTGCGACCCATGCGCAGTTTGCACGCCGTCCTATTGGCTCCAGCCCTGGTCTGTGCCGGTCACACGTGGGGCCAATGGACCTTTGAAGGGAACCGGGCGCCTACCTGGGAGGAGACCATCCAACGCTTCCA
Source organism: Flavobacteriales bacterium (assembly GCA_024103275.1). Classification (GTDB taxonomy): domain Bacteria; phylum Bacteroidota; class Bacteroidia; order Flavobacteriales_F; family PHOS-HE28; genus PHOS-HE28. The sequence continues at coordinate 7,440 of JAGFIV010000012.1, read as the reverse complement.
ACGGATGGATTCCCTCCACGCGGGTGCCAAGCTGATGACCATCGGCCGGGACGACGGCGGCCAGCCCATCCACCTGTTCGTGCTCAGCGACGGGGCGGGGTTCACGCCGGACAGCATCCGCGCGGCGGGCAAGAACATCCTGTGGGTCACCAACGGCATCCATCCGGGCGAGCCGGACGGCATCGATGCCAGCCTGCTGCTTGCACGGGCGCTGCTGGACAGCGACCAGCTCATGGGCCTGCTCAGCCATAGCGCGGTGTGCATCGTGCCGGTGTACAACGTCAGCGGCTACCTCGACCGGGGCAATTGGAGCCGCGTGAACCAGGATGGGCCCGAGGAATACGGCTTCAGGGGCAATGCCAAATACCTCGACCTCAACCGGGATTTCATGAAGATGGACTCGCGCAACATGCAGGCCATGGCGCGGGCACTGGCCTATTGGGATCCGGACCTCTACGTTGAAACGCATGTCAGCGACGGGGCCGATCACCGGTACATCATGGCCCTGTTGGCCACGCAGGGGGCCAAGCTGCAGCCGCCACTGGCCACCTACATGCAAGGGACGCTGATCCCGGGGCAGTACCAATGGATGGCCGAAAAGGGCCTGGCCATGTGCCCATACTTCGAACTGATGGGGGATGTCCCCGAGGACGGCTTGCGGAGTTTTTACGACAGTCCCCGGTACAGCACCGGGTACAATGCGCTGTTCAACCGCATCGCCATGCTGAGCGAGAGCCATGTGCTGAAGCCGTACGCGGACCGGGTGAACGCCACTTTCCAGCTGTTGCTGGGCACGCTGGCGGTGATGGACCGAGCGCCCGGGGCTTTGCGCGCGGCCCGCGAACAGGCGAAGGAATCCACCCGGCGGCAGGAGGCCTTCGGCATCAACCTGGTGCTGGATACCACCTCGGTGGACAGCCTGCCGTGGCAAGGCTACGCGGCCCGCAAGGAGACCAGCCGGGTGACGGGGCTGCCACGGGTGCGGTATGACCACACAACCCCGACGAACACCATCGTGCCCTGGCATGCCGTCTATCTGCCCTCCCATGTGGTGGCCAAACCCAAGGCTTACCTGGTGCCCCGGCAGTGGACGGCCGTGATCGACCGCCTGGAATGGAGCGGTGTGCCCTTGGTCCGCCTGGAAAGGGACACCGTGCTCCAAGTAGCGCAGGACAGCATCGCCGATTTCCGCACCGTGCCCATGGCCTATGAAGGCCACTACCTGCATCGCGACATTCAGGTGGGACGGGAACGGATGGCGATGCAGGCGCATGCGGGCGACGTGCTGGTGCCCATGGGGCATCCCACCGACCGCTATGCGGTGGAAGCCCTGGAATGCAGGGCCGAGGATGGCTTTTTCGCGTGGAACTTCTTCGATGGCGTCCTGCAGCAAAAGGAATGGTTCAACGATTACGTCTTCGAGGACATCGCCGCGGACATGCTGGCGAAGGACCCGGCCCTGCGGGAAGCCTTCGAGGCCAAGCGTCGCGCCGAGCCCGGATTTGCCGGCGATGCCTGGGCCCAGCTCGCTTGGCTCTACCGCCGCTCCCGGTGGATGGAGCCCGGCTTCCGCAAGTACCCGGTGCTGCGCGTGATGGAATAAGGACGGGGAATTTCCGCTTCGCCGGGTGGGAACCAAGCGGCCGGGGCCCCATCTTCGTGGCCGACGACACGACCATGGAACTATACGACATCGGCATCGGGGCGCGCGTGAAGCACCCCACCTTGGGCACGGGCGTGATCTACGACCTGGATGCCAGCTCCATCCACATCTTCTTCCAGGAACACGGGGAAAGATCCATCGCCAGGTCGTTTGAAGGGCTGCAAGTGATCGCGCCCGGCGTGGAGATCGGCCAGGAACCGTTGGACCTCGACCATGTGCGCGATGCCTTGCGGGAGGTGCTGGAGGAGATGCAAATGCCGCAACGCCCGGTGGAGCTGGCGCGACGCTATGAAGGCGGAACACTGGAGATCAAGCCCCGTGACCCGGCCTTGAAGAGCAAGGAGGTGCCCATCGATGACTTCTTCCACAAGATCGTCATGATCCGCGACCGCTTCCGCGTGCTGGAACAGAAGATCAACGCGCATGCGGGACTGAGCGAACTGGACAAGGCCGAGCTGCAGCAGTACATCACCCGTTGCTACGGCAGCCTCACCACCTTCAACATCCTCTTCGAGGAGAAGGACGACCAGTTCGTGGGCCAGAAGAGCTAATGCTTGGCAACGTCCACTGGCCCGGCCCTTCCCCACGAACTTCCGGAACTGCCATTTGTCATTTGGTGCCGGCGTCCGGATATGTTACCTTCGGACCATCGAAGCGTTCTTTCCCAGCTGCGCGCTGATCAATAGACAGCCCACGCAGGCCATACGGTTCTCAAAACCAACATTATTACCTCAGGGTCGGAAGATCCAAAGGGCAAGGGCGGGCCTCGCCACCTTCGGGTGGTATCCTTCGGGAACATCGAGGATTACCAACCCCTTTCTGTCCGGCCCGCTCATGTGATCCATGGGTTTTTTGAACTAGGTCCTGCGTGGGCTTTTTTTGTGCCCTTGTGAACCGCGATCCCTCCCTTTCACCCGCCGTGGGACTGCCCGCCGATGGCAGCCGGCTGCCCGTCATGGAGACCTTCCTTTCCTTGCAGGGGGAAGGGGCCTGCACGGGGCAGGCCGCATGGTTCATTCGCCTTGCCGGATGCGACGTGGGTTGCCCCTGGTGCGACGTGAAGGAGAGCTGGGATGCCGCCAAGCACCCGGTGCGCAGCGTGGATGCCATCGTGGCCGAGGCGGCCGCGCGGCCGGCGCGCATCGCCGTGGTCACCGGCGGCGAACCCTTGCTGTACGAACTGGGGGCGCTTACCCGTGCCTTGCGCGCCGCCGGGTTCCGCACCCACCTGGAGACGAGCGGTTCCTCTCCCTTGAGCGGCGAATGGCACCATATCTGCTTCAGCCCCAAAAAGTTCAAGCAACCGGTGGAAGGCTTCCACCGGCTGGCCGATGAACTGAAGGTGGTGGTGTTCAACAAACATGATCTGCAATGGGCCGAGGGCCATGCGGCCAAGACACGCCCCGACTGCGCCCTCTTCCTGCAGCCCGAATGGGGCAAGCGCACGGCCATGACCCCCTTGGTGGTGGAATACGTGTTGGCCCATCCGCGCTGGCGGGTCTCGCTGCAGACGCACAAATACATGGAGATCCCGTGATGGGAACGGCAATTGACCGGATGGGCCGGGCGGCAAAGGGATGGTTGCTTACGGCGGTCCTGGCGGGCATGGGGGCTTATGCCCAGGCCCAACCGGTGCGCTACACCACCGCGGACAAGAAGGCCATCAAGGCGTATGAGGCGGGTGCCGAATGCATGCGCCTGCGGAAGTGGGATTGTGCGGAAGGCAACCTCCTTAAAGCGGCGGCCACGGATCCCCGCTTCATCGAGCCGCGGATCCACCTGGCCGAGATGTATGGGCAGCGCGGGATGGACGTGGAGGCCATCGGCCTGTACAAGGAGGCCATCGCCATCAACCCGGCCTACTTTCCCCCGGCGGCGCTGCACTTGGCCGAGCTGGAATTGCGGCAAGGCCGCTACGCCGACGCGCGCAAGCATTTCCAAGTGGCCCGGGAGGTGGACCGCGATCCCGCGCGGCGCAGGCGCGCGGAACTGGGCATCGCCAATGCGGACTTTGCCGTGCATGCCCTGAAGCAGCCCGTGCCGTTCGAGCCGGTGAACCTGGGGCCCGGCGTGAACACCAAGGACCCCGAGTACTTTCCTTGCATCACCGCCGATGACAGTACGCTCATCCTCACCCGCCTGCTGGTGGATGAACGTTCCCCGTACGGCAAGCAGGAGGACTTCTTCGTCAGCCGACGGCAGGCGGACGGCACCTGGGGAACGGCCCGTCCGATCGCCTCGCTCAACACGGTGGGCAATGAAGGCGCGGGCACCCTCACGCCGGACGGCCGCTTCCTCATCTTCACCAAGTGCGCCGGCGTGGACGGATACGGCAAGGGCTTCAAAGGGCTGGGGAGCTGCGACCTCTTCATCAGCCGCAAGGTGGGGGACCGATGGACCCATCCGGAGAACCTGGGTGCACCGGTGAACTCGGCGGGGTGGGAGAGCCAGCCATCCATGGCCAGCGATGGCCGCACGTTGTACTTCCTCCGCGGAGGCGGGCGCCGGGAGCAGGGGCAGAACATGGACATCTACGTTACCCGCATGGCTGCTGATGGCACATTCAGCACCCCGGAAAAGCTGGGCGACAACGTGAACAGCCCGGGGCGCGAGGAGAGCGTGCAGATCCACCCCGACGGGAAGACACTCTACTTCAGCAGCGACGGACGGCCCGGCATGGGCGGCCTGGACATATACATGAGCCGCTTGCAGGACGATGGTACCTGGGGGCCTGCGCTGAACCTGGGATACCCGATCAACACGCCCGGTGACGAGAACAGCTTGTTGGTGGGCGCCGACGGCCGCCTGGCCTACTTCGCCAGCGATCGGGAAGGGGGGCACGGCGACTTGGACCTGTACAGCTTCGAACTCTATCCGGAGGCTCGGCCCACACCGGTGAGCTACATCAGGGGGCGGGTTACCGACAATGCCACGGGAAAGCCGGTGGAAGCCGATGTGGAGCTGTACGACCTCTCCACCGGCAAGCTCTCCACGGCCGCCTACAGCGACCCGGTCACCGGCGAGTTCCTGGTGTGCCTGCCCCAAGGGGTGGACCATGCCCTGAACGCCTCCGCCGACGGCTACCTGTTCTACTCGCGCAACTACACCTACGCCGAGATCCAGGGTGGGGCACCCTACCAGCTGGATGTGAAGCTCTCCAAACCGGTGGCGGGGGAGAAGATCGAGTTGCGCAACATCTTCTTCGAGACCGCCAGCTACGGGCTGCTGCCGGCCTCCACGGTGGAGCTGGACAAGCTGGTGCGGCTGATGAAGGGCAACCCGCAGATGCGCATCGAGGTGGGAGGCCATACCGACAACGTGGGCAAGGACGCGGACAACCAAGTGCTGAGCGAACGCCGCGCCGGCGCCGTGCGCGACTTTTTGATCGGCCAGGGCATCGCGGCCGATCGCGTGACCGCCAAGGGCTACGGGGCCAAGGAACCCGTGGCCTCCAACGATACCGAGGAGGGCCGGGCGCTGAACCGGAGGACGGAAGTGACGGTGCTGTAGGCCACGTCCGGGACGGACTTTGCAGAACTTTCCCGCACGTAGGGCATCCTGGCGAAGGAGGGGCCCCCGACGCTTGATGCTTGCTGATCGGATGCCAATTGGACTTCCAATAGCATCCGATCTCCTTGCTCTTCGCGTCAGCGGGATGAGGCATTTCCCCCATGCCCGCTCCGATTGGCGCGTTCCGTGGGCCCGGCTGTCCAACGTACCTCTCGTATCGGCATGGGAAAAAATGGTGCATGGCCTCAGATGGCCTTGAATGTCCGATGGATATAAGGGTGCCTCGAAGAACATCGAGCGGATGGCGAACGCCGCTATCATTCGTCCGAACGAGGCGCGCCGAAGAGAGGGCCGACTGTGGAGCAACGGAATATGGGCGAATGGGGGCAAGCGATGACCACTGTGCGCTCTTGCCAGGACCGCCGCCGGAGCGAGGTTCTTCGGGGCACCATAGCGGCACCATCCCACATTCCCGCAAGTGTTCCGCGCGGGCGGGCCGCTTGTGACCCGGAAGCAGCAGCGTAGGAGCGAAGGGCGTAGGAGCGCCTCCAAGATTTGATCTTCTGACCATCTGATCGATCTGATCGATCTGATCGACCGACCCTGTTTCTTATCGTCGCAAGTGTTCCGCGTGGGCGGGCCATGGCACGCGGCGAACGGGCCACTTGTGACCCGGAAGCGGTAACATAGGAGCGCTCCCAAGGTCAGATCTTCTGATCATCGGATCTTACACCGGTCGCTGATGCGCTTGCGCGAAGGTGACAGATCACCCCGGCCCCTCCCGGCCGCCGCAAGGGAAGACATGCATGCGCACTGGTTGCGCCGTGCATTGTAATTTCATGGAACAAGACCGGACGGTCCTTTGTCGGACCACGAACACGAACGAACACATGCATTCCTTGGCGATGAACGGTGGGCGGGCGGCGGCATTCGTGCTGCCGGCCTGCCTGCTGTTCCTTGCCCCTCCGCGCTGCGAAGCGCAGAATTTGGTGCCCAATGGATCCTTCGAACTAACGGATACATGCCCATACACCATCAGCTTTCAGGAGGGAGACCAACCGCTCTACAGGCGCACGTGGCTGAACAACCCGGATTACTTCAATGCCTGTGCAGACACCTCGGACCCCTTAGCTGCTCTTGTGAGCGTACCTCAGAATGGCGTGACTTTCCAATATGCACAGGACGGGGATGCCTACGCGGGGTTCTATACCTTCGACATCAATGGCCAATATCGGGAGTACCTCGGTACGCCACTGATTGCACCATTGAGCGTAGGTGAAACCTACTACGCCAGCTTTTGGGTGAACGCAACGAATTCAGGAAGCTATTGGCCAGCCCTCGGGATGAGCAACAATATGGGGCTGCTGCTTACCATGCACTCCAACGCATGGTCTGATTTCAACGGCCCCGCATTCTCCTTCAGGAATTTTGCCCACTTGTATAGGCAAGAAGTGCTGACGGACACGGCGAATTGGACCTTGGTGAGCGGCAGCTTCGTGGCGGACAGCGCCTATCAGTATGTGGTGTTGGGCAATTTCTTTGATAATGCCCACACACAGGTGATACCCATTTCCCCGTTCAATGGTGAGGCTTCCTACTGCGTGATAGACAATGTCTGTGTGTCGCAGGACCCCAATGGCTGTGATCTCACGGGCATTGATGAGATTAAGGGGGCGGGAGGAGCCACGGCATGGGTGGATAGGGATGCGGGTGAGTTGGTCGTCACTTGGCCGGGCCATGTACGTTACGCCAGCGAGGTGGTGGATATGACGGGCCGCAGGATCCGTAATGCGGAAGCAAGTGCGGGTCAGCTCCGCCTTTCCATTGCCGGATTGAGCGCAGGGATGTATGTGGCAAGACTTAGACAAGGGGAGATAAGAGCATTCGTGAAGTTCGTGATACCGCGATAAAGATGGTCCGGTCCAATACGAATTGGATCATGAAGACGAAAAGATTGACGACTTGGGCATGCGCTTTTTGCATGGCCGTTTCCGGGTATGGGCAAATCGAATGGCATGCTTTTCCCGGAGGAAATACGATTAATGGGACTGAGTACCTCGGTGCCAACGCATCCAGCACGGTCCCGCTGCTGCTAAAAACGGTAGCCAACCAACCGATCGACTTCAGCACGGCGGACCTGTTCCGCGCGCGGATCAACGAGAAGATCAGCTATGCATCGCTGAACAGTTTCCTGAACATTGATGCCTCGGGCTTCATGCTGGTAACGCCGGATGACGGCTTCTTGGGCCAGGTGCCTAAGGGGCCGT
>JAGFIV010000067.1 GCA_024103275.1 Flavobacteriales bacterium | reverse complement strand
CGCCTGGCCGTACACCTGCTGGCCATAGATGTCCTTGACGTCAACGGTGATCTGCTGCGTGGCCGCCTCGATGCCGTCGATGTTCAGGTATACCTGCCCGTCGCGCGCCGGGTTGGGCCACAGCGTGGCCTCGCCCGCAGCCTGCACCAGATGCTCATTCATCTGTTGCTGGTTGTCGATCGTGACCGAGCACGTGCCGCAGTAGCTGCCCCAGGTGTCACTCACCCTCGCACGCACCTGCACCCGGTAGCTGAAGCCGTCCAGGAGCGGGTTGGCAAAGCCGTTCAGCTCCAGGATGTACGTGTTGCGTACATACGTCTCGTCGTAGCCCTCGCCCGTGTTGAATATCCGGAACTCGTACTGCGAGGCGCCGAACACCGGCTGCGCGTAGATGAAGCTGCTGGGGCCGTAGCGGCGCGTCTCGTTGCAGGAGTGCCCGTACGTGGGCGCCTCGATCAGCTGCGTGCAGTTCACCGTGGTGCCCAGGCCCATCTCGCAGCCCGCGCCCCAGTGCGCATCGGCCACCGGGCCCGCCTTGTCCGTGCGCACCCGCGTGAAGTAGTGCTTGCCGCCCTTCAGCGGGCTGGGGTTCAGCTCGCTGAACACCACGTAGTTCCGCGGCTTCTTGATCCGGCGGATGAACCCTGAGTCCGGGTCGGAGAACTCGAACTGGTAGTTCAGCGTCCCGCCCTGGTAGTTGGTGCCCGCCACCTTGTTGGCGAACACCTTGTTGTCCGAACGGTTGTCGAACACGCCGCACTCCGCCGGGTGTACGTCAGGCGCGGCCAGGGGCAGGGCGAAGCTGTGGTAGTTGCCGTAGCTGCCCGACAGCGGCGGGTTCGCCGGGCTGGAGGCACCATCGCCGAACTCATCGCCCATGATCAGCTTGCCGTCGGTGGTGCGCAGCTCCCAGCCGCCGCCAATGATGCCATCACTGCTGCTGTCCGTGATCCTGAATCCGTACCAGGCCGGGCCGGGCGTATTGCCCAGGCAAGCGACAGTGGAGTTCAAGGCGTTGCCCGTGGCGGGGGCACCGGAGGCGATCACATTGTTGCCGGCATCCACGATCTCCCAGCTGGTTTCACCGTACCAGTAGTCCGTGGTGATGTTTACCACCACCTGGTTGCCCAGGCAGGGCGGAGGTGCGGTGATGCTCAGGTCGTAGCTGCTCAGGCAGCTGGGCGAGGGCCAATTGTCCACCACGACGTAATAGGTCTCACCGGCGGTGAGCGTGGGGGTCAGGGAGCGGGTCAGGTCGCTGAGTGATTGCGCCGCGCCCATGCAGGTGCTGGCCGGGTCGAAGGGGCACCCATGGAACACGGTCATGCCAGCATCCTGGTCAGCACCTGTGGCCAGGTCGATGTTGTACACGCCTGATTCCGTGGCCGTGAAGATGTAGGTGCGGTCCTCGCCGCCATAGTAGTTGGTGCTTCCGCAGGTGATGCCCACGTTGGTGGAGGTGATGTTGTTGCCCGAGCCGCAAGTGGTCTGTCCCGTGGTGGAATAGGGCAGGCTGGCAATGTTCACGGTGTTGGGCCCAAGGCCGCCGGGGCAGGTGGGCGGCGGCGGGGGCGTGCCCACGCATACGTCGAACGTGGTGGTCTGGCCCGGGGTGGAAGTGTACGTGTACACGCGCACGTAGTAAGTCAGCCCGGCGGTCAGGCCGGTCAGGTTGGCTTCATTGGGGTCACTGCAATAGATATTGTTCAGCGCGCCGCAGGAGCCGGAATAGAAGGCCATGTACATGTCCGTGGTGGAACCCACGATGTTGGTCAACGACACGCGGTGGGCTGCACCGGTGGCGGTGAAGCTGTACCACACGTCATCGTCGGCGGTCCCGAAGCATCCTGTTGCTCCGGCCGAGGCGGTGGCAGCGGCGACCGTACCGCTGGTCACGCTGCCGCAGGCGTAGTCCGGGTTCACCGTCAAGGCCACTGCACCGGCGCACTCATCGTTGGCGGGCGGCGGCTGGGGCGTGGTAATGCTGAAGGTGCCCGGGCAGGGGCTGTTGGGGGTGGGGTATGTATCGATCCACAGGTAGTAGGTGATGCCGGCGGTCAGGTTGGCGGACAAGGAGTTCGTGGTGGACGAACTGCTGGCCGAGCCCACGCAGGTGCCTCCGGCATTGGGGCAGGCGTTCGCGTAGAGGAAGATCCCCGTCCAACTCACCCCGCTGTAGCTGATGGTGTGCAGCCCGGTGGTGGTGGGCACGAAGGTGTACAGGGCCTCTTGGCCGCCCTTGTAGTTGTTGGATGCGCTTCCGCAGGTGGCAGGCACGGTGGTGCTGTTCAGGTTGTTGGCCCCGCCGCACGCCACGGCCTGGTTGCTCACGGGCAGGCTGGGGATGGCAATGGCGGCCGCATCACAATCGTAAAGCGTGGAGAAATTGGCCACGCTGCTGTTCGGGCTGTAGTCCGGGCCTGGGCATACTTGGCGCACATACACCTGGTATGCGGTGCTGGCGCTCAGGCCGGTGATGGTCACCGGGCTGCCGGCCACCGGGCCGCCGGTCCAGATGGTGCCGCCCACGCCGGCGTTACCGTCGGTGCCGGGTGTGAAACCCGTGGCACCGTACTCCACGATGTAGCTGCCGGTGCAGCCGCTGCAGGTCCAGCTGATGTCCGCTGCAGTGAAGGTGATGTTGCTTGCGCCCACAGCCGCGGGGATCGAGCAGGAAGGTGTTTCCATCAGGCCGATGTTGTCCACCTCCAGGTTGAACATGTTGGCATCCGAGTAGGCATGCCACCCGATGTAGTACACCCCGCTGGCCGCCGGGGTGAACGTGTAGCTCACCGAGTGCGGACCATCATCGAAGGTGCCATGGTCCACGATCAACGTGGTCATGCTGGCCGATGCCGCGCTGGTGCCGTAGTACACTTCCAGGGCCTCGTTGAAGCCATTGGCACCATAGTCGTAGGAAAGGGTGTAGCTGGTGCCGCCCACCAGGTTGAATCCCGGCGAGTACATCCAGTCGTCCGCAGCGGTGGATCCGTTCCAGGGATAGCGTGCGCCCTTTCCGGTGCCGATGACCGTGGTCGAGTTGGTGATCCAGGTATTGGACCCATTCACGTTCTCCACGGTCCAGCAGCTGGGCATGGCGGGGGTTACGGCGCTTTCGAAGTCCTGCGTGTAGGGTACGTTCACGGCAGCGCAAGGCGTGGTGAAGGCCGCCACCGTGCTGTTCCCGCTGTAGTCGGGTCCGGGGCATACTTGGCGCACATACACCTGGTACGCGGTGCTGGCGCTCAGGCCGGTGATGGTGGCCGGGCTGCCGGCCACCGGGCCGCCGGTCCAGATGGTGCCGCCCACGCCGGCGTTACCGTCCGTGCCGGGCGTGAAACCCGTGGCACCGTATTCCACAATGTAGGTTCCCGTGCACGAGCCACAGGTCCACGAGATATCCGCAGCACTGGAGGTGATGTTGGCCGGGGTCACACCGGTGGGCGTGATGCATGAGGGCGGTGCCGCCAGGCGCACATTGTCCAGCCCAATGTCGTTATCCCCGAAATCCGAGGTGGCCCGAAAACGGATCACCGTGGTGCTGCTGGTGGAGGTGATGGTGCGTGTGGCTTCGGTCCATGAGGCGACCGCGCCCACATTGGCGCCTACGGCGGTGAAGTTGGCACCACCATCCGTGCTCACCAGCACGGCCAGTACATCGGTGCCCGTAGGGTTGATGTAGTTGAACTTCAACTCCTCGCTGCCGCTGGCCCCGCTCATGTCCAAGTATAGGTCCAGGCTGCCTTGCAGGCCGTTGGCTGCACCATAGCTGTGGAAGCGTGCGGAATAGGTGCCTGCAAATGATGCAGGGCTGTACATCCCCCCCGATGTGTATTGCCACCCGCCGGAAGTGATATCGTCATTCCTCCTCCACGTATTGTAGCCGGTGGCCGGAGTGTTCTTCCAGGAAGTGTTCGGCAGGTCCTTCGTGGCGCAGCCATTGGTCCATGTGTTCTCGAAACTTTCCGTGTAGCTCACGCCGTCATAGACCGCATACGTCGGGGACAATACGTTCACCGTCACCACGTTGGAAACATTGTCCATGCCGCTGTTGCTGCAGGTGGTCTTGATGCGGAAGTAGCGCGTGGCGTTGACGGCGGTGGTGGTGTAGTTGGGGGTGGTGGCTCCGGTGCCGCCCACCACATCGGCCCAGCTGCTCACACCGTTAGGCGATTCCTCCCACTGGTAGCTGATGCCGGTGTCGGTGGAAAGGCCGGTGGCACTGAGGCTGGCGGTGCTGCCACTGCAAACCGAGGCGGGGCCGCTGGCCGTGCCAGCGTTGGGTGTGCCCGAGCAGGGTGCAGGAGGGTCGAAGCGGTAAACCTGGCCGGTGGCCGGTTTCGTGTTCAGGTTGGTCACTGAACTGGTGCTGCTCACCGCCGGGCTCGCAATGCTCGTCAGGTTCAGGTAGCTGCCGCTACCCGAGCCCGTGGCCGATCCGATACCGATCGTGGCCGACCCCGAGTTCACCGCCCCGCTTTCCTGGCGATACACGAACTCAATGGCATTGGAGGTCTCGTACAGCTTCACTTGGAAGGAAATGGTATTGCCTGTGGCACTCCAGTTCCATTGCCAGTAGCGCCACTCCACGGTAAGTACCCGGTTGGGTGCGGTGCCGCCCACGGCATACCGTGCCACCGAGGTGCTCGGGCTGCTTACGTTCCCGTCCAGATCGTCCCAGAGCGGGGCGATGATGGGCCGGCTCGTGGCATTGGCCGTACTCAGGTCGTTCGTTAGTATGGTGCTGGTAGCCGCCATGTTCAAGGTGATGTAGCCATCCGAGCTCATCTTGAACTGCGTGTAGGTCGTGCCTTCGTACTCGAAGTTGAACCCGATGCTTTGGGCCGGGCTCAAGTAGCTATCGACCCTCGCCCCCGTCAGGTCCGTACCGGATGCCAACTCGGTGTACGTGCCGGAAGTGGCCGAAAAGGTATAGGTGCTTGCGGATTGCGCGGATCCGTTGGTGCTTGCCAGGCCCAGGATGGCCGCAGCCGCCAGGCCGTTCCACCAGCGTGTTCGGCGTGGAAGTCGTGTTCTTGTCTTCATGGTTTTGGTGTTAGGGTTTAACATGCCTGTTATTGGCCGCGTCCGTGCGGCCGGTACGTTGGTCAGGCCCGAAGGCCGGTTGCAGGAAAGATGAAGAGGGATGAGGAGGGCGAGGGGTGCGGGTGAATGGTCAATTGCGGGTACGGGAAGAATTTGGTTGTTGCCAAAAATATGTGAATGTCCGTTTGTTGGAATAGGCCCTTGAAATATCAGGGAAAGACCGGAGGTGGCTTGGGCGGCATGACGGAGGGGAAGCTGGTTGGGGAAAGGGGAAGGCTGAAGCATGATCCACCTTCACCAAGGCTTCGGCGGGACGAGGAAACTGAAAAAAGCTGGTGGCGGATGGACGGTGTTGAGGCCGAGGGACGCGGGGCGCAGTTCGTAGGCCGGAGGGCGAAAGATGGCGTTGCGCTGCGGCACGTGCGGCTTGCCAACTTTGCATCAAATTCCACAACCCTTGGCCGGCCTCTACTTCCATATCCCCTTCTGTCACCGGGCCTGCACCTACTGCGACTTCCATTTCAGCACGTCGTTGCGCACCAAGGGGCCGGTGCTGGCGGCCATGCGGAAGGAACTGGAGGCACGCGTGGGCGAGCTGGAGGGCGCATCCTTGGGCTCCGTGTACTTCGGCGGCGGCACCCCCGGCATGCTTTCCCCCGGGGAATTGGGCGGCCTGCTCGCTGATGTGCGCCGGTTGGCACCCGTGCAGCCCGATGCCGAGATCACCTTGGAGGCCAACCCCGAGGATGTTTCGGCGGCTTCGCTCGATGCTTGGCAGCGGCTGGGCATCAACCGGGTGAGCCTGGGCATCCAAAGCTTCCGCGATGACCGTTTGCGCTGGATGAACCGCTCGCACGATGCCGCCCGCTCGCACCGCTCCATCGGGCTGGTATCCGCGGCAGGCCTGCGCACCTGGACCATCGACCTGATCTACGGCCTGCCGGGCATGGGCCTCGCCGAATGGGAGGAGCAGCTTGCCATCGCCCTGGGCCACGGCATGCCGCACCTCAGCGCCTACTGCCTCACCGTGGAAACGCGCACGGCCTTGCACCACCAGGTGGCCGCCGGCAGGGTGCATTTGCCCGCCGACGGGGAGCAGGCCGCGCAGTTCGGGCATCTCATCGCCCGCATGGAAGCTTCCGGGCTGGTGCAGTACGAGATCAGCAACTTCGGCAAGGAAGGCCATTTCGCCGTGCACAACACCAACTATTGGCGGGGCGTGCCCTACCTCGGCATCGGCCCGGCGGCGCACTCGTTCAACGGTGTCCGGCGCCGCTGGAACGTGGCCAACAACGTACGCTACGCCGATGCCGTGGAAAAGGGCGCGTGCCACTGGGAGGAAGAGACGCTGACGCCCGTCCAGCAGCTCAACGAGCGGCTCTTCACGGGGCTGCGCACGATGTGGGGCGTGGGTCTTGCCGAGCTTGGCGACCGTTTCCTGCAGGACAATGCGAAGGCGATCGGGCGTTACCTTGCGCTGGATGAACTGCAGGTCCGCGACGGCCGGCTGATGCTCACCCCGAAGGGCCGGCACTTCGCCGACCGGATCGCCTCCGACCTCTTTGCCACCGACGATGATCGCTGAGATCACCCACCAAGGCCGCACGTGGCGCATCGCGCTGGACAAGCCCATCGACCTGTCCATCCCCTTGGATGCGGCCAGCCCCGGCCCGCGGGCCTGGCATGTGGGCCCGGCCCGCTTCACGCCGGTACGGGACGGTGAACGCAGCTACGCGGTGCAGGACGGCGCGCCGGTGAATTTCCGCGACGTGCAGTTCAACCCCCATGGCCACGGCACCCATACCGAGAGCGTGGGGCACATCGACCTCGCGGTGCATCCCGTGGGCAACCTGCTGAAGCGCTACTGGTTCACCGCGCAACTGGTGAGCGTGCTGCCGGAGGAGCGGCGCACCGCGGACGGCCCGGCCCGGGTAATCACGCTGGGCCAGCTGCGCGATGCCGTGGGCGGGCGGGCGCCGGAAGCCTTCGTCATCCGCACCTGGCCCAACGGCCCGGAGAAGCGCACGCGCGTGTGGACGGGCACCGACCCGCCCTTCATCGAGGCCGGGGCCTGCGCCTGGCTGCGCAGCATCGGGGTGAAGCACTTGCTGCTGGACCTGCCCAGCGTGGACCGCGAACGCGACGAAGGCCGCCTGGCCGCCCACCACGCCTTTTGGGACCACCCGCGGTCCACGGACCTCAACCGCACCATCACCGAAATGATCTATGTGCCCGACACGGTGCATGACGGCGAGTACCTGCTGGAATTGCAGCTGCCCCACTTCATCAACGATGCCGCGCCCAGCAGGCCCGTGCTCTACGCCCCGGTGCCATGAACATCGAGCGGTTCCGCCAACTGTGCCTGGAAAAACCGGGTGCCACGGAGGAGACGCCCTTCGGCCCCGACACCCTCGTCTTCAAGGTGGGTGGCAAAATCTTCGCGCTGGCAGGGCTGGAGCCCTTCGGCAGCGTGAACCTGAAATGCGACCCGGAACGCGCCTTGGAATTGCGGGAATCCCACGCCGGCATCATTCCCGGCTATCATATGAACAAAATGCACTGGAACACCGTGCTCACCGACGGCAGCGTGAAGGACGCGCTGATCATGGAACTGCTGGCGCACAGCTACGCCTTGGTGCGCGCCTCCCTGCCCCACACGGTGCAGGCGCAGCTGGGGGAAGAAGCGCAGGTACGGCCCGGGTGGCCGGATGCCTGAAGCTTGGCAGCACCGCCTCCACCGCCGCACCGGCAAAGGACCCCGGGCCACGAGCCACTCCCCCAATACCTTCGCGCCATGAACGCTAGACGGAACATAGGCCGCATCCTGCTCGGTTACTTCTTCCGCGGCCTGCTGCTCATCGTGCCCGTGGCGGTGATCTTCCTGGTGGCATACGAGGTGCTCACCTGGCTGGACCAGATCGTACAGGTGGACATACCCGGGCTGGGCGTCCTGATCGTGCTGGCCAGCGTGGTCCTGATCGGATGGCTGGGCTCCACCTTCGTGTACGAGCGCCTGGCGGAGATCGGGGACGACATCCTGCGGCGGGTGCCTTTCCTGAAGACGGTTTACGATGCGCTGAAAGACCTGATGGAGGGCCTGGTGGGCAGCAAGAAGAAGTTTGACCGGCCCGTGCTGGTCACCCCGCAGGATGGCTCGGGCCTGGGGCAGCTGGGCTTCCTCACGCAGGAGGACCTTTCGCAGATCGGCCTGGGCACCGGGTATGTGGCGGTATACGTGCCGTACAGCTTTGCGTGGAGCGGGCGCTTGTTCATCGTGCCCGTCTCAGCCGTTAAACCCATCGATGCCAAGGCGGCCGAGGTGATGAAGTTCATCCTCAGCGGCGGCGTCACCCGCGTGGAGGACGAATGATCGGCAGCAAGACCGCACTGGCCGCTTGGTTGGCCCTGGCCCTCATCCCGGGTGCCAAGGCCCAGGGCGATGTGGCGCAAGGGGCCTTCCAGTTCAGCAACGGGGTCCATCCCACCTATGATGCCGTTTTCGAGGACCCGGGCGGCCGTGCCGTCACGCGCTTCTGGCTGGAGGAGGTGAAAGGGATCAGCATGAAGGTGGCCAACCGCAAGGAGATCATCGGGATGGTGGCACGCATCCCGTCCGCTTCACCGGACACGATGCGGATCATGGTGGCCATCGAGAAACCCCGTGGCAACGGCCTGTACACCACGGCCCACATCGCGTTCTTCACCACCAACGGCTATGTTGGGCCGGATTCCCCGCAGCGCGAGCAGGACGGTTGCCTGGAATGGGTGCGGCAGCGAGCGCTCCTGCTGCGGCGCCAATTGGCGCAGGAGGCCGTGGCCACGGGGGAGCGGCAGCTGGCCGCCCTGGAACGCCAACTCGATATGCTCAAGCGTGAGCAGCAGCGCACGCAGAACAACATCCGGCGCGCCAACCAGCGGATGGAGGAGGCGGACCGCACCAAGGCCGAGGCCGAGGAGCAATTGCAGCGGTTGCAGGCCCCCGCCGATACCCTGGGCGCGGACAGCGCGGACCGGGCCGCCATGGACCGTGACCGCCAAAGGCAGGAACGCCTGTGGCGGGACCGTTCCAAGCGCAGCACCTACACCCGGCAAGGCCTGGAGAAAAAGCTGCAGGACCTGCAATGGGAATTGGAGAAGAACGGCCGGGAGCAAGCGGACAAGCAGGCGGCGATCCAGCGGCAACAAGCCACGGTGGAGGGGCTGCGCGAAAAGCTGCGTGCCGTGCAATGATGCATACCCTTGCCCACCATCGGTGACATGGCCAACGCACCGGCCCGTTCCGCGCACCGCAAGGCGGTGCTGATGATGCACTTGACCGTTTTCCTCTGGGGATGGACGGGGATCATGGGCAAGTGGATCGATCAAGGCGCATTGCAGATCGCGTACGTGCGTTGCGGGATCGCGTGCGCGGGGCTGCTGGTGGCGGCCTGGTTCATGCGCCGCACCCTGTCGCCGCGCACGCCCGACCTCTTCCACTACATGCTCACGGGGCTGCTCATCCTTTCACACTGGGCGTTCTTCTACCTGGCCATCAAATTGGGCAGCGCCTCGGTGGCGGCGGCCTGCATGAGCATGAGCGCGTTCTTCACCGCGCTGATCTCCCCGCTCTGGACCAAGCAACGCATCAGTTGGGTGGAGGTGGTCCTGGGCCTGGTCATCATCGGTGCGCTGGTGCTCGTCTTCGGGTTGGAGGTGCGCTACCGTACCGGCATCCTCCTGGGCACGGTGGCGGCCTTCATCGGCGCCTGGTTCGGGGTGGTGAACAGCCGCCTGGTGATGCGCGGCGAACCCGTACGGATCTCGTTCTATGAGATGCTTACCGCCATGGCCGGCATGGGGCTCTTCCTGGCCTGGCGCGGGGAGCTGCCTCCGGCGCTGTGGCACATGAACGGCCATGATGTGCTCGGCCACCTCATCCTGGGTCTCGTGTGCACGTCACTCGCCTTCACCTTGGGCATCCACGTGCTCCAATGGGTCACTCCGTTCACCCTGGGCCTCGCGGTCAACCTCGAACCGGTGTACACCATCCTCATCGCCTTGTTGCTGTGGCCGGAGACCGAACGGATGCATGCCGGCTCCTACATCGGCATTGCCCTGATACTGGGATGCATCACCTTCAATGCATGGTACCAGCGCAAGGCGGGGCAAAAGGCCAAGTCCGCCCCGCTTCCGCCCTTGACCTCACCCTGAACAACGGGCCCTCCTCCCCGCGCCGCCGGGGATCGGCAAGCTCAAGGTTTCCGCGGCTCCAGGCTGATCTCCTCGTCGCCGGGCCGGTAGTCCACGTAGTTGACGAAGAACTGCAGCATCTCGTCGGTGGTGCGCATGTTGCGGCCATCGGGCGCCACGGCGAGGCGTGGCGGGTCGAAGGGGTTGTTCGGGTTGTCGCGGGTGTTGTCCATCACCACCTCCACGCAGATCACCGACCCGGCGGGGATGTGCAGCATCCTGGGGAAGGTGTAGGCGAACTGCCAGCGGAAGTCCCAGTCCGGGATGTGGATCAGCGGGATGGTATCGTGCAGCGGGGTGACGGCGTAGGCCAGGAATGATTTGCCCAGCAGGTGCAGGTGCGGGTTGATGGTGAGCACGCTGATGTCGGCGGGTATGCGCATCCGGGTGCGGAAGCTCATCACCGTATCGGGCGGGATCACCAAGGGAGGCTCCACGGGGCTGCTGCCCAAGGTGCCCAGGAACAGCTCCTTGATGGGGCGCTCGGGCGCCACCGGGCTGAACCACAGGTTGAAGCGCGAGCGGTCGATGGTGTCGCGCATGCCCGGCCCGTAGTGCATGGTGTTGAGCAGGAAGGCCCCCTTGCGGGCGATGCGGTAGCCACCGATGCCTGGCGGATACAGCGGTGGCGAAAGGCCCGGGAGGTAGTTCACCATGTTGGGCGTCAGCAGCGGCCAGGAGCCGTCGTCGTTTTGGAGCTTCAGGTCTGCGTAGGCATCCAGGCTTTTATTGCTGTCCGCATCGATGTATGCGAACCCGTCGAAGACATCCGCCTTGGCCCCCTCGGCATAGCTGATCATGGCCCCGTTCATGTGGTGTACATGGCGGCGGTTGCCGGGCACGAACTCCACCGCGGCCAGGAAGGTATCGCGTTGCAGCTCGAAGGGCGCCTTGGTGATGATGAACCGGTCGCGGTTGTCACCCGGGATGTGGAACGTATCGGGCAGCCACACCACCTTGTCCGGCGGCCGCCGTCCGGCATGGACGCCCTGCATCAGCCGGGCGAGGTCCCCGGCCACGGGCGGAAGACGGGTGGTGTCGCCCACGGGCGAGCCTTGGTCCACCCATTTGGCCAACAGGGCGATCTGCCGTGCGCTCAGGGTCCGCTCGCCCAGGAAGCGGGAGTAGGCCGTATCGGCCGGCCAGGGCGGCATCCAACGGCCCACCACCATCTTGCGCACGGTCTTGGCCTTGCGCCGCACCTGGTCGTAGCTCACCAGGGGAAAAGGGGCGATCTGCCCTTGGCGGTGGCAGCCGATGCAATGGGCGCGGATGATGGGCGCCACATCGGCGAAGGTCACCGTATCGGGCAATCCGTCCACCCGGGGCACTTGGTGGCGCTGGTCCTCCCCGCCGGGCCCGGCCCGGCACCCCGCCAGCATCACCACCACGGCCAGGGGCAACAGGAGGAAGACGCTCCGCTCCATCAGTCGCATTCCACGATGCAGCCCACGGCCACCACCTCCTCTTGCGGCTTTCCGGTGGCCAAGTACGCATCCATGGCATCGGCCAGGTAATGGCGGGCGGCCCCGGGCTTCTTGCGGCCCTGGCGCACGGGCCTGTCATCGAAAGCACCGCGGTACACCACGCTCCCGGAGGGATCGGTGATGAAGCACTCCGGTGTCACCCGCGCTTGCAGGGCCACGGTAAGCACACACGTGCTGTCCACCACCTGCGGGAAATGCAGGCCGGCCTGCATGGCGAAGTCGGCGGCCTCGGCCTGGTGCATGAAGGGGCCGGCATACACACCCACCACGTTCACGCCCCGGTCCGCATAGGCGTCCGCGAAGGCTTGGAAATCCCGCACATAGAGCTGGGTGATGGGGCAGGTGGGGTCCATGGTCAGGAATACGGTGGCCTTCCCGCCCATCCAGCCCCTGAGGCTGGCATGCCCACCCTGTATGGAGGTGAATTCCCGATCGACCAGCGGTGCCACGGACGGCGGATGCGTGCATCCGGCCCCAAGCAGCATGGCAACGAAAAGCATGATGGCCTGCCCCCTCCGCATCCCGTAAAGGTAGATCGTCCCGCTCGTGCCGGGTGGCGGTTTTCGTCCATCGTGCCGGGGGGTCATCCACTGAACCCGCTCCTCCCACGTCCGGCCTTGCCGAAACATCGGCCTGATCCCACCGCAGCCCACGTGTAGCTTGAGGTTGGCACCGGGCGTCCCGACCTTATTCACTGCCCTGCGAAAGCCGGGTCCTGCGCCCGCCGCGCTCCGCCCCCGTGTCCGCGGGGGCCGCCTTCAACTGCTTCAGCCACACCACCTCCTTTTCCTCTAGGTGGCGCCAGCGTCCGCGGGACAGGTCTTTCTTGGTAAGCCCGGCGAACATCACGCGGTCCAGCTTCACCACCTCGGCGCCCAAGGCTTGGAACATGCGCCTGACGATGCGGTTGCGGCCCATGTGGATCAGCAGGCCCACCTCGCGTTTGGAGGCCCCCACGAAACTCGCTTCGTCGGCTTTGGCGGGGCCGTCCTCCAGCATCACGCCTTCCACCAGCCGGTGCAGCTCCTCCCCGGTGAGGTTGCGGTCCAGCGTGGCGTGGTAAAGTTTCTGCGCCCCGTGGCTGGGGTGGGTGAGCTTCTTTGCCAGGTCGCCGTCGTTGGTGAGCAGCAGCACGCCGGTGGTGTTGCGGTCCAGGCGGCCCACGGGATAAAGCCTTTCGCTGCACGCGTTGGCGATGAGGGACATCACGGTGTGGCGTTCCTGCGGGTCATCGGTGGTGGTGATGGTGTCCTTGGGCTTGTTCAGCAGCACATAGCGCTTCTGCTCCATGTGCAGCTTCTGCCCGCCGAAGTGGATGATGTCGTCCGGCCGCACCTTGGCGCCCAGCTCGGTCACCACCTGCCCGTTCACCGTCACCGCGCCGGCGGCAATGAGCTCGTCGGCCTCGCGGCGGCTGCCCACCCCGGCGTGGGCCAGGTACTTGTTCAGGCGGATCAAGCCTTCGTTGGCGGGGTTGGGCAGGCTGAAGCGGTTGCTGCGCTCGCCCTTGCGGAAGGGCCGCCGCACCCCCGGATCGCCCTCCTGCCACCGTCGGCGGTCCTTTCCGGGGGGCCGCCCGGCCTGCCGGGGTCCGCGCGTCCTTGCCGCCGTGTCGGCCATGCGCTCATCCCCCGGGCGGTGGCGCGGCTTGGCCGGTTTGCGCGGCCTTGGTCCGCCCAAACCAGCCGGGGCCTTGCCCCGCGCGCTGTCGGCGGCAGGGCGGGGCTTGGCGGGGCGTGCAGCCCTGCGTTCCTCCCCGCCGGGGCCTTGCCGTGTTCTCCCCGGCCCGGGTGGCCCGGACTTGGGCGTACGTGCGGTGCCGCGGCCCTTGGCGTTGCGCGGATGCGGGTTTCTGCTCATGGGGTGGGGTAGAAGGCGTTGGGGATGTGCAGGATCTCGGGGCCGTCCGGCGTGTGGGTGATGCTGACCAGGTCGAAGCGCACCTCCAGATCCTGGGCAAAGGTGCGCACCAGTTCGTCGGCGGCACGGATCAGCTGGCGGCGCTTGGCCGGGCCCACGGCCAGTTCGGGGTTGCCCCAGCGGTCGCTCATGCGGGTCTTCACCTCCACCACCACCAGGAAATCCCCTTCGCGCGCCACGATGTCGATCTCGCTTCGGCCATGCCGCCAATTGCGGTGCAGGATGGTGAACCCGTGCTCGCGCAACCATCTGCTGGCCAGCTGTTCCCCCTTCTCACCGGTGCGGTTGTGCTCGGCCATGATGGCTCAACTTGTGATCGTGCGTAACCCGTCGGGGGCCTGCCCCGTTGGAAAGCCAAAGTTGGGCAACTTTCGTCCCCGTCATTGATCGAAAATTCAATCACATGCTTCCATCCTTCCGCAGCCTCATGATCGCCGGCAGCCTGCTCCCCGCCACCCTGTCGGTACAGGCCCAGAGTTTCGAAGGCACCATCGAATTCACCAAGACGACCGGCCCGGTGGTGACCAACTACAAGTACTACGTGAAGGGTGACCACGTACGCATCGAGGAGCTGAGCGCACGGGGCGCGGTGCAGGGCATCATGCTGGTGGACAACCGCGACCGGACGGTGACGGCCCTGAGCCCAGACCGCAAGCTGTACATGGACGTGCCCAACATGCGCCTGCCGAAGGAGTTCAAGGCCGAGGTGAAGAAAACCGGCGAGATGAAGGACATGGCGGGCTACAAGGTGGAGAAGTGGACCGTGAAGGGCCCGGCCGAGGACCGGCTGCTCACCTACTGGGTGGCGGCGGATGCCTTCGACTTCTTCATCCCCATGTTGGAGACGTTGAACCGCAAGGACGAGCAGGCGCTTTTCTTCCTGAAGATCGACAATGCCAAAGGGGTGTTCCCCATGCTGGGCATTGAGCAGAAGTTGGACGGCAGCGAGGTGAGCCGCCTGGAGGTGACCAAGATCGACCGGGGAGCCCAGAAAGCGGACCTGTTCGAGATCCCGGCGGGCTACACCAAGTTCGAGCGCAACTAGGTCGTACCGGCACTTTGGGCAAAGCTCAACGAAGCCCCCTGGCGGGTGACGTTGAGCTTTGCCTTTTGGCCCAGCACCAAGGCGCGGTTGTCCGCGATGTGGCCTGCCGGGAAGCCGTGGCACACCGGGAAGGTGGATTCCTGCACGGCCCGTGCGATGATGGCCCCGGCCTCGGGCCCGAAGGGATCCAGCGGGTCTTTGTCGTGCATGCCCGTCAGGCCGCCGACCACCAGCCCGGCCAGTTCCGTGAACAAGCCGCCGAGCTTCAGGTTCATCACCATGCGGTCCATGTGGTAGAGCAGTTCGTCGATGTCCTCGATGAACAGGATCTTGCCTTTGGTCTCCAGGTCGTAGGGCGTGCCCCGCAAGGAGTACAGGATGGAGAGGTTCCCGCCCACCAGCGTGCCCTCGGCCACGCCCGGACGGTCCAGTTCATGGCTGCCCCCCCGGGTGATGGTGCTTCCGGGCCACTGGCCGAACAGGGCGCTCTTCAGCGAGGCGATGCAGGCTTCGCTCTTGGTGGCGATGTTGAACGGCATTTGGGCATGAAGGGAGCACACCCCGATGCGGTTCAGGGCGGAGTGCAGCACGGTGATGTCGCTGAATCCCACGATCCACTTCGGATCCCGGTGCAGCAGGGACAGGTCCGTCCGCTCCAGCAGATGGACGGTTCCGTACCCGCCGCGGGCGCACCAGATCGCCTTCACCTGCGGGTCGCGCAGTGCGGCATCCAGGTCAGCCGCCCGTTCGGAGGCCGAACCGGCTTGCTGGAACCGCTTGCGGTCCACGCCCTCCCCCAGGCGCACGTTCAAGCCCCAGCTTTCCGCCAAGGCCATGCCGGCCTGCAGTTCTTCCAGGGCGATGGCCCGTGCCGTGGGGACGATGGCAATGGTGTCGCCGGGGCGCAAGGGAGGTGGGATGATCATGGCGCAAAGGTGGTTCGTCCGGTGAAGCGGACGGTCAACCCGGGGCGACCGTCAAGCGGCCATTCCTGTCCCGACGGCCTATGGGGTACCTCGAAGAACCTCCTCTTCCGTCCCATCTTTCCGGGGATGGCATGGCCCACGGTTGCACGCGGCTGGTGGCACTCCGGGGACCACGCCGTTTCCCGGCCGGAATTCCGGCGGAATTGCGGAACTTTGCCTATAGCAGCCCACCCCAGGCAACCTGGGCGGCCACGATCGCATCATAAGCCTATGCAAGGTCATGACTGATGAGCAAATGGTATCCGGCTGCCTGAAGGGGGATCGGATCGCACAAAAGGCGCTCTATCAGGCCTATGCCGGCAAAATGATGAGCATTTGCATGCGTTACGCCTCCGACCGCGAACAAGCGCAGGACATCCTGCAGGACGGTTTCGTGAAGGTGTACCAGAAGATCGGGAACTACCGGGGCGAGGGCCCTTTGGGCGGATGGATCGCCCGCACGATGGTGAACACGGCCCTGGACCAGATCCGGCGGAACAAGCCCTTTGAGCACAGCCTGGACCTGACCGAAGCCGAACACCTGCACGCGGTGGATGAACAGGCGCTGTCGCGGCTGGGGGCGGATGAGCTCCTGGCGCTGATCCAAGCCCTCCCGCCAGGTTACCGCACGGTGTTCAACCTGTTCGTCATCGAAGGATACCCGCACAAGGAGATCGGTGAGATGCTCGGCATATCGGAGAACACCTCCAAATCGCAATTCATGAAGGCGCGGGCCTACTTGCGCAAGCTGTTGCCCAAGGAAACGGTGGACATGCACGGACGATAAGAGATGGCAGACCAATTGACGGAACTGTTCCGCAGCCGCTTCACCGGGCACGAGATGGATGCCCCGGCGGACGCATGGGCGCACATCAGCAGCCAGCTGGCCGCCGATGGCGGCGAGGGCCTGCGCCAGGCCCTGCGGCAGAAGTTCAACGGGCACGAAGTGCCGGTGGATCCGGCGGCATGGGCGCACATCAGCGGCCAGTTGGGCCACGCGGGCATCATGGGCAGTGGCCTCGGTGCCGGTTGGATAGCGGCCGGCGCAGCAGCCGTGGCCCTGGCGGCGGGCATTTTCCTGTGGAACGGCAGCACCGGAAATGACCAGGCCTCGGCACAGGCCAAGGTGAAGATACCGCAAGCCACGGCCCCGGCCACCAAGACCGTAACGCCAGCCGAGGAGACGGAAAAACCGGCGAAGGAGTTGGCGGAGATTCCGCAAAGGGCCCCTGCGGTAAACCAGGAGCGCCGGCCGCAAGCATCCGCAGTGGCCGCGGGTGACAAGGAAGTGAAGAAGGCCGAGGGGCACCGGCCGGCGGCCGAGGTGAAGGAGGCCAAGGCCGGGAAGCCCGCAACGCCGGAATCGCGATCCACTCCGGCAGCTCCCGTGGTTGCCCCCCCTTCCCCCGTACAGGCACCGGCAGTAGGCAACCAGGTCTTAGGCCAGGCCGCCGACCAACAAGCCGGGCGGAAAGCCACCGAAGAGCCGGCACCGGTAAAGC
The DNA here is from genome assembly GCA_024103275.1 of Flavobacteriales bacterium. Lineage (GTDB taxonomy): Bacteria > Bacteroidota > Bacteroidia > Flavobacteriales_F > PHOS-HE28 > PHOS-HE28. Next base: position 19,370 of record JAGFIV010000067.1, on the reverse strand, counting down.
CGGAAGCTTCTGCCGGCAACACGTCCACCACCACCGCAACGGGCAACAACCCGCCTCCCACGGACCCCTTCGCCGCCTCCGAGAGCCACAGGAAGGTTTTCATCCCGAACGTGTTCAGCCCACAGGGTGATGGCATCAACGACAAGCTGGAGATCGTGGCAGGCGATTTCGACCGCGCGGACGTGAAAGTGTTTTCCACCAAAACGGGGGCGCTGGTTTTCCACACGAACGACCTGGGCATCCAATGGGATGGCCGCCTGCCCAACGGCAACAACGCGGATGAAGGGTATTACCGCTGCGTGGTGCGACTGACCTATGCCAATGGGCAATCGTTGACGGAAACGGAAGTAGTGCGCTTGTACCGATGAAACGAACGATGAATCCGGCACGATCCGGGAACGGCACAGGTGGCTTCCGGGGGCCATGCAAGCAGGTTGCGGGGGCCTTCCGCCGACATCCACCGGGAATCGTGGCCATCGCGCTCCTGGCGACCCTCATGGCCGGCGGCGTGCAGGCCCAAGGCGTCGAACTGACGGAGGAACAGTATGAGCAGATGAAGCTGGCGGGCACGCTGCCGGACGAATTCCACGTGGTATGGTCCACCTTGCCCCCCCCGGCGGCACATCCACAGCCAGCCACGGACAATGGCCAACGGGCCGGAGGCGACTGCAACTGCTGGATTGAGCCGGACAACAGCTACACGCTCGCCTTGCAGCCGAGCGATGACGGAAGTTCGGCCATGATCACCTTGCCGTTCCAGTTCAACCTGTACGGCGACCTGTATAACACGTGCTACGTGAACAACAACGGCAACGTGTCCTTCCAAACGCCGTTCAGCACGTATTCCTCCGCATCCTTCCCCAACACCCAATTCAAGATGGTGGCCCCATTCTGGGCGGACGTTGACACCCGAAGCGGGGGTGGAACGGTAAAATACAAGCTCACCGGCAACGCCTTGTACGTGAACTGGTCGAACGTGGGCTATTTCAGCCAGCAAACGGACAAGTTGAATTCCTTCCAGCTGATCATCAGCGACGGCACCAACACGGACGTGGGCATCGGCAGCACCGTTTCATTTTGTTACAGGGACATGCAGTGGACCACGGGTTCCGCCTCTGGCGGGACGAACGGTTTTGGCGGCACCCCGGCCACCGTGGGGGCCAACCGTGGCAACGGTGTGGACTACATCCAGTTTGGCCGTTTCGACCATGCCGGCACCGACTATGACGGACCCTTCGGGGCCAACGACGGCATCAGTTGGCTGGACAACAAGAACTTCGTGTTCACCACCGCCGTGAGCACGCAGAACATCCCCCCCATCGCCAGCAGCACTTCACTGTGCGACACGTTGAACATCTGTACCAACGAGCCGGTGGTGCTGGACGTGAACTTCCTCTCGCCCGAGCCGGGCCAGATGACCACGGCCAGTTATACCATTTCGCCGCCATTGAATGCCACGGTGACCGAAACCAATACAAGCCCGGCGAACACGGCGAACCTGCACCTGGAATTCATCCCCACGGCCCTGGACACGGGCCTATACGTGATCACGTACACGGCCACGGACGATGGGGCGCCGCCGCTGACCTCCACCGTGACCGCCGTGATCCGCATCGTGCTGTCGCCGGAATTGGTGTCGGACACGCTGTTGATCTGCGACAATGGGGCACCCGTGGACATGCTGACGGTCCTGGGCGGCAACGCCCCATCGGGCGGGAGCTGGCTGGGCCCCTCCGGGGCCAACCACTCGAACATGTTCGACCCCCTGGCGGATGTGGACGGGAACTACATCTATTCGGTGTCCACCGGCGGTTTCTGCCCCGCCAGCGGGACCGCCACCATGATCAAGGTGCCACACGCCGATGCCGGTGGCGACACGGACCTGGCCTTCTGCTCCTGGGACCTCCCTGAACCGCTGTTCCCGATGCTGCCCGGCACACCGCATACCGGCGGGAGTTGGTTCACGCCAGGCGGCGCGGCCTTCCCGGGCACCATCGACCCGCCCACTTCCGCGCCGGGGGTGTACCAATACGTGGTTTACGGCAACACTCCTTGCCCCAACGACACCGCCTTTGTCACGGTCGCCATCCCGCAGGCGGTGAACGCGGGCCTGAACAACTCCATCACCCTTTGCCGCGACGCGGCACCGTTCAGCATGCGCAGCAAACTGGGCGGCACACCCGACGCGACCGGCGCATGGACCGATGTGGCCGGCAACCCGGTCCCCGACCTGTTCGACCCGGCCACGGGAACCATCGGCATATACACCTATACGGTCCCGGCGGTGCTGCCATGCCCGGACCAAAGTGCCACGCTGACCATCAATCTGGACGAGCTGCCCGATGCGGGGTTGGACACCTCGCTGGTGTACTGCGCCAATGACAACAACGTCATGCTGTTCCCCAAGCTGGGCGGCACGCCGGACCCCGGTGGCCATTGGCTGGATCCCCATGGCGGGCTGATGGGAAGCGACCTGCTCGACCCCTCGACGGAGCTTTCGGGCAACTACCTCTATGTGACCATCGGGCCGGGGACCTGTGCGCATCGTTCGGACACGGCCACGGTGCAAGTGCTGATAAACCCGCTCCCGGTGATCACCTACACCGCCGAACCGGACAGTGGCTGTGCCCCCCTTGAGGTGACTTTCACCAACACGACGGAGGCCATGTTCGTGGGCCCATCGTGCGTGTGGGACTTCGGCGACGGCAGCAATCCCGAGGAAGCCTGCGGCACCGTTACACACATCTTTGAGGAGCCCGGATGGTACCACCTGAAATTGCGTGTGACCACCCCTGAAGGATGTACCGACCAGCTGCTCGCCCCCGGGGCGGTGCTGGTGGATCCCGCCCCGGAGGCCACCTTCGTATACACGCCCAACCCTGGCTCCACCGGCAACAATACGCTGGTCTTCACCGCCACCGACCCGCATGCGGTGAACTTCCAGTGGACCTTGCCGGACGGCAGCTGGCCCACCGGACAACAGACGGCCTACACCTTCCCGGACAAGATCTCCGACAGCTATCCGGTGTGCCTGTACGTGGCGGACCGATACGGGTGTGAGGCCACTGCTTGTGACACGCTCACCATCCTGGTGCCCAACCTGTGGGTGCCGAACACCTTCTCGCCCGACGGCAACGGCATCAACGAAACGTTCAAACCGGTCATGCTCGACCTGGTGGACGCGGACTACCGCCTGCAGGTCTTCGACCGGGGCGGGCAGCTTCTTTTCGAGACCACCGACCCGGGGCAGGGCTGGGACGGCACCTCCAAAGGCAGCAAGGTGTTGCCCACCGGCACGTATGTATGGCGGCTCACGTACCGGCCCGTCAATTCCTCCGACAAGGAAGTGCGGTACGGCACGATAACGCTGATCAAATGAACCCCATCTGCCATTCAACTCCCCGCCAGGCCCTTGGTGAACAAGGGGCCGGGAAGTACATTGGTTGCCCTGTTTTTCCCCAAGTATCCACCACAAGACCCCTACCCCCGTGCGCATGGCATACAATCCCCTGTCTTTTACCGGCAGGAAGACCGATGTGATGCCGGTACGTACGGCCCCAACCCAAGAAAGTAATGAACAGGAGAATACAGTTCCTCGCATTAGGTGCCGCCCTGATCGGCTTCCTACCGCTCCAGGGCCAAGAGCTCCCGGACAACATCCACACGCCCGAGCAGTACGATGCTTGGAAATTGCAGTTCATGACCCCGCAACCGGCGATGCCCCAACACCCCGGCCCGGTGATGGCGGACGGCGGTGCCGAAAGGGACAGTATCGCCACTTGTGATTGCTGGGTGGAGCCGGACAATTCATACACCACCATCCAGACCCCGGGCGGCTGGAACGCCGGCAGCATCGGCAATGGCGACGATGGTTCCTACGGTCCGGTCCAGTTTCCGTTCAGCTTTTACCTGTACGGCCAGTACTACACGGAAGTTTACATCAACATCAACGGCAATCTCTCCTTCGGCGCACCATACTCTACGTTTACCATCCAGGGATTCCCGAACAGCAGCTACACCATGGTGGCCCCCTTTTGGGCAGACGTGGACCTCCGCGGAGGTACGGCGGACCAGAACAAGGTGATGTACAAGGTGACCAGCGACGCCCTTTATGTGAACTGGATGAACGTGGGCTATTACAACCAGCAAACGGACAAGCTGAACAGCTTCCAAGTGATCCTCAAGGCGGGCGACCCCACGGTGGACGGGCAGCAAAACGTTTCGTTCTGCTACGGCACCATGCAATGGACCACCGGATCCGCCTCAGGCGGCAGTGGCGGCTTTGGTGGCCAAGGCGCGACCGTGGGGGCGAACAAGGGGGATGGCGTCAACTACGTGCAGTTCGGCCGGTTCGACCATGCCGGCACCGATTACAACGGGCCCTTCGGCGCCCCTGGCGGCGTGGGGTGGTTGACGGGCAAGCATTTCACATTCGCCACGGACATCACCCAGGCCAACCTCGCACCGGTGGTGACGGGTCAATCGGTGTGCGATTACCTGGCGGTTTGCACCGGCGAACCGGTGTACCTGAACATGCAATTCCTCTCACCGGAGCCGGACCAGATCACCACGACCACCAGTTCGGCACCGGGTTTCCCCGACTACACCATCCTCAGCAATCCGCCCGGCCAGTCCAGCGAGATCAACACCACGTTCACCCCCACCGAGCCGGGCACCTTCACGGTTACCTTCTCGGGCACGGACAACGGATCCCCGGCCTTGACCACCACCGTGACCATCATGGTGGAGGTGTTCCAGTCCGCCAATACCGTCCCGGTGATCGCCGGCGACCTGACAGCCTGCGAAGGCGTAGGGACCGTGCTATCGGTGCAGAATGCCGGTGATTTCTCCAACTTCAATTGGAGCAACGGCTACAACGGCAGCCTGGTGCTGGTGGGGCCGGGCACCTACACGGTATCCGCGGGTGCCGGTGATTGCCTGGTCACCTCGGACCCGGTCACCGTCACGGGAGCTCCTTCGCCCCACCCCGTCATCACCGGGGTGCTGTTCAATTGCGGGGGCGACCCCGCGGTACTGACCACCACCGAACCTTACGCCGGTTACGCATGGAGCAACGGTGACACCTCGCCTTCCACCAGTGTGGGGACCGGCACGTACACGGTGACCGTGACCAATGACGAGGGCTGCCCCGGCACCTCCGCCGCGGTGAACGTGCTCACCGCCAACCCGCCGACGGCCTCCTTCAGCAGCAACCCCGGCGGTGAGGTGTTCCCGGGGACCACCGTGGTCTTCACGGACCAGTCCAGCGGCAACGGAGGAACCATCGTATCCTGGAACTGGGTGATCGACACCCTGGCGACGGGCACGGGCACCGAGTTCATCTACACGTTCACCGAGCCCGGGAATTATCCGGTATCATTGACGGTGACCACTTCGGACGGGTGCACGCACACGTACACATACATGCAGATCGTGATCCCACTGGAGATCAAATTCCCCAATGTGTTCAGCCCCAACAGCGACGGGCAAAATGATGCCTTGGTCTTCGAGGGGGCCCAATACTATCCGAACACGTCGCTGCAGGTGATGGACCGCTGGGGCAAGGAGGTATACAGCAGCACGAACTACAAGAACACGTGGAAGCCTTCGAAGGAGATCCCGGACGGCACCTATTTCTACATCCTGAAGTTGTCCAATGGAAAGGATTACACCGGGTACGTCACCTTGATGCGATAAACAGGCAACCAGACCCACGGCAAGGGGCAGGTCCGAATGGATCGCCCCTTTGCTCTTTTCGGGGCCTTCCGGAACAGCTCCTCGGATGCCCCCGGTTCATCCTCCCGGCGGGTCCATGCTCCTTCCTTGCCAGCCTGATCCCGGCCCCCGGTTATCTTCGCTCCGCTTACTCTCCAAGCAACCGCGGCCCTAGGCCGCCCAACCATGTTGAAGCACGCTCTCGCGACCTTGGCCGTGTGCCTTTCGGCCTGCTCAGCCATGGCGCAATCCGTGGAATTGACGCCGGAGGAATACGACCAGCTGAAGGCCGCAGGGGCCTTGCCCGCCGAATTCCACGTAACCTTTCCCACCCTGCCCCCGCCCAAGGTGCAGGCGGGCCCGGCGGGCGAACGGGCCGGGGGAAGCTGCAACTGCTGGATAGAGCCCGACAGCACATACACCTTGGCCATGCAGCCCAACGACGACTGGAGCTCATCGGCGATCAACCTCCCGTTCCATTTCAACCTGTACGGCGACCTGTACAACACGTGCTATGTGAACAACAACGGGAACGTGTCCTTCCTGTTGCCCCACCCCACCTATTCGGCCTTCGGGTTCCCCACGCCTTCCTACCGCATGGTGGCCCCCTTTTGGGGCGATGTGGACACCCGCGGATCGGACGAAAACGGCCTGGGCGGGGGCACGGTGAAGTATAAGCTCACCGACAATGCGCTCTATGTCAATTGGACCGATGTGGGTTATTTCGCCCGGCAGACCGACAAGCATAACACCTTCCAACTGATCATCAGCGACGGCACGAACACCGACGTGGGCATCGGCCAGACGGTCTCCTTCTGCTACAAGCAGATGGAATGGACCACCGGTTCGGCATCGTGCGTTTGGGACCCGGCCAGCGGCTACACGTGCAGCAATGCAATGGGGTCCTATTCCTGCTCCCCGGGGGATGGGCTGGAGCTGGGCTTCTGCGGCACGCCGGCCACGGTGGGCGCCAACCGCGGCAACGGGGTGGACTTTGTCCAGTTCGGGCGCTTCAACATGCCGGGCACCGCGTACGACGGCCCGTTCGGCAACCCGGACGAGGTGGGCTGGCTCAGCAACAAGAACTTCGTTTTCTCCACGGCGGTGAGCTCCTCCAACATCGCCCCCGTGGCCAGCGGCAACTCGCTCTGCGACACGGTGCGCCTCTGTGCCGGGGACCCGGTGGACCTGGACGTGGATTTCCTCTCGCCTGAGAGCGGCCAACTGACCACGGCATCGTATTCCATCACCCCTGCGCTCAATGCGCCCATGACCGAGGTGAACAGCGGGCCGGGCAATCCCTCGAACATCCACCTGCAATTCACGCCTTCCCTTTCCGACACCGGCGTGTATGTGATCACCTACACCGCCACCGACGACGGCACCCCGCCGCTCACCTCCACGGTGTCGGTGGTGCTGCAAGTTTCGAAGGCGCCCTCCGTGCCCCCGTCGATCAGCGGCCCCGCTGCGGTATGCCTGGGTGAAACGGTGGAGCTTTCCGCCTCGGGCGGCTATCCCTACTACGAATGGTCCAATGGACAAGTGGGGCCGACCGTGATGGTGGGCCCGGGCACCTACGCCGTGGCCGGCGGCCCGCAGGGTTGCGGCCTGTTGTCGGACAGCATCACGGTGCAGGGGATGCCGGCACCGGCCCCGGTGATCCAAGGGGTGTTGTTCACCTGCGGGGGCGAACCCGCCGTGCTATCCACCACCGAGCCATACGGCAGCTATGCCTGGAGCGATGGCAGCAGCTCGCCTGAAGCGGGCGTTGGAACAGGTACCTATACGGTCACGGTCACCAATGAATTCGGATGCACCGGTACTTCCGCCCCCGTGACCGTAACGACCTCGAACTCACCGGTGGCATACTTCACCGGTCAGCCTTCCGGGGTGGTGGAGCCGGGAACCACCGTGGACTTTACCGACCAATCGGATCCCAACGGGGCCACGATCATCTCCTGGAACTGGGATGCCGGCGTGCTGGGCTCCGGAAGCGGTTCCTCCTTCAGCCTCACCTTCACCACCCCGGGGAGTTGGCCGGTGAGCCTGACGGTGACCACCTCGGACGGCTGTACGCACACCTACACGTATGTCCAGATAGTGCTGCCGGAGGAGATCATCATCCCCAACGTTTTCACCCCCAACGGCGATGGCCACAACGATGCCTTGGTGTTCGAAGGGGTGCAATACTACCCCAATGCCTCGCTGGTGGTGTACAACCGGTGGGGCCGGGAGGTGTACGCCAGCGGGAGTTACAAGAACACTTGGCGGCCCGGCCGGGAGATACCGGACGGCACCTACTACTTCATTCTGGAGCCGGGCGACGGCAAGCGCTACGCCGGGCCGGTAACGCTTTTGCGTTAAGGGATCGCGGTCCGACGCGGATCGCTCATTAAGTTGCCGCGCCAATCCGGTTCCCATGAAGGTGATCGATCATTTGCGTTCCCGTCGGCACACCTTGTTTTCATTTGAGATCCTGCCGCCCTTGAAAGGCAAGGACATCCGTTCGATCTACGCGGGCATCGACCCGCTGATGGAGTTCAAGCCGAGTTTCATCAACGTGACCTACCACCGGGAGGAGGTGATCTACAAGGAGCGCGGGCAGGGCTTGCTGCAGAAGATCCGCTTGCGCAAGCGCCCCGGCACGGTGGGGATCTGTGCCATGATCAAGGCGAAATACGACGTGGACACGGTGCCGCACCTGATCTGTGGCGGCTTCAGCCGCGAGGACACCGAGGACGCTTTGATCGAGCTCAACTTCCTGGGGATTGACAACGTGCTGGCATTGCGCGGCGACGCGGTAAAGAACGAGGGGCACTTCATCCCGGAACGTGACGGCCACGCCCATGCGGAGGACCTGGTCCGGCAGATCACCGGGCTGAACCGGGGCAAATACCTCTATGAGGAGGAACAGGAAGCCGCCCCCACCGATCTGTGCATCGGCGCGGCCTGCTACCCGGAGAAACACCCTGAGGCGTTGAACCTGGCCACCGACATTGCCTACCTGAAACGCAAGGTGGAGGCAGGTGCCGAATACCTGGTGACCCAGATGTTCTTCGACAACCGCAAGTACTTCGATTTCGTGGAGCGCTGCAAGCAGGAGGGGATCGGGGTGCCCATCATCCCGGGGTTGAAGCCGTTGACCACCTTGCGGCAGATCAGCTTCCTGCCCAAGACCTTCCACATCGACCTGCCGGAGGAGTATGCGAAAGGACTGGTGGGCTGCCGCACGGACGAGGAGGTGATGGCGCTGGGCGTGGAATGGACGGTGCAGCAGGCCAAGGAATTGCAGGCACACAACGTGCCCAGCCTGCATTTTTACACCATGGGCCGTTCGGAGGCCCTGAAGGCGATCGCCTCCCGCCTGTTCTGATGCCCGGGCGGGATGCCGGGATGTTCCCATCCATGCGCCCGGTGAACGGGCCGCCACCATTCTGCATACCTTGGCAGGCCATGCGACACGCAGCCATCGCCCTGTCCATCCTTGCTACGCTTTCCATCCAGGCCCAAACGGGGTTCATCCCGGAATCCACCCGGCAGATCGCCGGGCAGGAGATGCATCACCCGCTTTTCGGCATGTCCCGCAGCGGTGCCCCGCCGACGCGGGGATTCGACCTGAAATATGCACGCTGCCAATGGGACCTGGATCCCGCGGTCCGTTACATCAACGGCGTGATCACGTTTTACTTCACGGCCTCCACCGAACTGTCCGAACTGGCGCTGGACCTTTCGGACAGCCTCGAAGTGACCGAAGTGGAGCGGAACGGGTCCAGCCTTGGCTTCCTGCACAACGGAGGGGACCAACTGGTGATCACCTTGCCTGCCTCCCTGGGCACCGGCGCGTTGGATTCGGTGGCGATCCACTACCATGGCCAACCACCCGCCAGCGGCTTCGGCAGCTTCGCCGTAACCACGCATGCCGGCACGCCGGCGCTGTGGACCCTAAGCGAGCCTTACGGGGCCAAGGACTGGTGGCCTTGCAAACAGGACCTGAACGACAAGATCGACTCCGTGGACCTGTACATCACCACCCCGATGGCCTACCGGGCGGCCGCGAACGGCCTGTTGACCGAAGCCGATACGCTGGGCAACGCGATAACCTGGCACTGGCGCCACCGTTATCCCATAGCCACCTACCTCATCGGCGTGGCCGTCACGGACTATGCCGTGGATGAGCAGTATGCGCCATTGTCCACGGACAGCCTGCTGATGCTCACCTATGCCTACCCGGAACACTTCTCCACCGCGGTGAATGCCGCCACCAGCCTGCTGCCGGTGATCACGCTCTATGATTCGCTCTTCGGACCGTACCCGTTCGCCGCCGAGAAATACGGCCATGCCCAGTTCGGCTGGGGCGGTGGCATGGAACACCAGACCATGAGCTTCATGGGGACCTTCAACAAGGATATCATGTGCCACGAACTGGCCCACCAGTGGTTCGGCGACAAGGTGACCTGCCACAGCTGGGCGGACCTATGGCTGAACGAGGGGTTCGCCACTTACTTGTCCGGCCTGTATTATGAATACCTCAACCCTGTCTACTGGCAGTTCTGGAAGGAGTCCAAGCGGCTCAACATCATCAGCCAACCGGGCGGGAGCGTCTATGTGACCGATACCTTGGACCAGGACCGGTTGTTCAGCAGCAGGCTTACCTACAACAAGGCCTCCATGGTGGTCCACATGCTGCGCTGGGTATGCGGGGACAGTGCCTTCTACGCGGGGCTGCGCAATTATTTGGACGACCCCGGGCTGGCCTATGGCACGGCCACCACGGCCGACCTGCAAGGCCACCTGGAAGCCAGCTCGGGCCTGGACCTTTCCGGCTTCTTCGCCGACTGGTATTATGGTGAAGGCTATCCCTCCTACACCACCGTCTGGGGGCAGGATGCCGACGGGACGGTCACGGTCGACCTTTCCCAAGCAACCTCGCATCCCTCGGTGGACTTCTTCGAGATGCCGGTACCGTTGCTGTTCAGGGGTGCGGGCGTGGACAGCACCGTCGTGCTGGACAACACGGCCAACGACCAGGTCTTTTCATTCCACCTGCCTTTCCCGGTGGACACCGTGCTGTTCGACCCCGAGATCTGGTTGATCAGCGGCCAGAACCTGGTGACGCAGGTGCCCGCCCTGGAGGCGGCCCCCACGCTGGCCATCCATCCCAACCCGTCCTCCACGCGCATCTTCTGGCAGGCGCCCCATCTGGGCCGCATGTTGCGGGTGAGCGTGCTGGATGCGGGCGGCCGCCGTGTGCTCAAACCGGGGACGCGGGCCACCAGCGTGGACATTTCCCGGCTGCCATCGGGCCCGTACGTGCTGGAGCTGGTCGGCGACAAGGGTGTCCGCCGCGGCCGCTTCATCAAGGAGTGACGCGGGCGGCGAGCATGCGGGCCACGTACTTGCCCAGCACATCGTACTCCACGTTCACGGCATCGCCGGGCCGCAGGCTGCGGAAGGTGGTGTGCCCGTAGGTGTACGGGATCACGGCCACGCTGAACGCATCGGCCTTCAAGGCAGCGATGGTGAGGCTCACCCCGTTGAGGCAGACCGAGCCCTTTTCCACCAACAGTTCCCCTTGCTCCGGCATCCCGAAGGTGAACCACCAGCTGCCATCGCGCTCCTCCACCCCGGTACACGGCACCATGGTATCCACATGGCCCTGCACCAGGTGCCCGTCCAGGCGGTCGCCCGGTTGCAGGCTGCGCTCCAGGTTCACGCCATCGCCGGGCCCCAACTTCCCGATGTTGCTGCGCCCCAAGCTCTCCTGCACGGCGGTGACGCGGTAGCAGCCCGGCGGCAGCCCGGCCGAAGGTGCGACGCCCACCACGGTGAGGCAGACGCCGTTGTGCGACACGCTTTGGTCCACGCGCAGTTCGGGGGCCATCGGTGCGCGGATCACCAGGTCCCGATTGGCGCCGGAGCTTTCCACCGCCACCACCTCACCCACCTGCTCCACAATGCCCGTGAACATCAGTTGCGCCGTGCATGGTTGCCGCCCAGGACATGCACGGATCCCTTCAAGACCAGCGGCTCCGTTCCGTCCAGCCGTTTCAGGTATACCTGGCACACGTAGAAATACACGCCGTCCGGCACCGGGTCGCCCGTTCCGCCGATCGTCCCGTTCCACCGGATATCGGGGTCGTTCGTGCTGAACACCCGCTGCCCCCAGCGGTTGAACACCTGCAGGTCGATCTGCTTCACCCCCCGGTACGGGAACGGGATGAAGAGGTCATTGATGCGGTCCCCGTTGGGGGTAAAGACGTTCGGCAGCGTGTACTCCGGGCAATTATCGCCGCACACCCGGTTGCTGAAGGTGCTTTCGTTGCCCACCGAATCGACCGCGGTAACCCAGTAACAGCCCGCCACCGAGCGCCCATCCACATGGGTGTAGCTGGTGTTCCCCGCTCCGGTGATGGTCTGGAGCAGCACCGGTTCCCCGCCCAGGCTGTCGGTGAACCAGATGTTGTAACGCCAAGTATCGTCGTTGCCGCAACTGACCGCCGGATTGGTCCAGGAGAGCGCGTTCAGGGGGATCTCGCAGTCGTTGTCCAAAGCCACGGTGGGCGGACACGGCGGGGTGAGGTCCACGGGCACGGCACAGGTTTCCTGGCTGAAATTGACCAAGGGTGACACGATGGCCGGGTCGTCGTATGCGCCGATCGTTTTCACGTAGTAGCAATACGTCTCGCCGTTCACCAGCCCGGTATCCACGTACAAGGGTTCCGTGGCGGAGCCCACCCAGGTGAAGGTGCCGCCGATCTCCCTGAAAACCTCGAACACCGTGTTGAGCCATGGCGTGGTGTAGTTGATGTGCAGGGTGACCTGCCCATCGTTCGGCTCGGGCACGATGAATACGGATGATGCGGCATTGCCGCTGCCCACGAGCGTGTTCCCACCATCACCATACAGCTCCACGCGGTAAACGTGGGCCGTATTGCGCGTATCCAGCCCTTGGTCGAGGAGGGCGGTGTCCGGGTTGGCCAGGAAGGGCGAGGGCGTACCGGTGTACAGCAACTGGCTGGCATTGTTGTACCCGGTACCGCGGTAGAGCTTGAAGAGGTACGGGCCGGGGAATTGCACGGTATCCAGGTCGTAGGCGTTGCTCCACCGCACGGTGTCGATGCCCGCGCTGTTGTCGGTGACACCCACGCTCACGTGGGTCATGATGGGCAGGTCGCGGCGCAGCATGTTGCAAAACTCCTCGCTGGCATAGCTCTGCGCGCCATCGGCAAAGGTGGCCACCACGCGGTAGCAATACTGCACGCCGAAGCCCAGGCCGGCATCGGTGAAGGTGGTGCTGTTCACGCCCGTGGTGCCGCCGATGTATTGGAAGCCCGTGTAGGCGGGCACACCGGTCTCGCAATAGGCGTGCTGCCAGCCCGAAGGGCCCTGCCTGCGATAGATGCGGTAGCCGGTGGCATTGGTGCACACGCTGGGGTCCCAGGCCAGGTCCATCACGGCGCCGTTGGGCGTGGCGGAAGGGTTCTGGGGTGCCGGGGCCACCACGGTGATGCGCATGGTCTTGAAATCCTGGAGCTGCACCGGCGGGTAGTTGTCCCGGGCATTGAACACCACCTGGTAGGGCTGCTGCCGCACGTGGGAGCAGTTGGTGTTCCAGGAGAAATTGCCGAACACCGTGTTCTGTGCGGGCGAAGAGGTGAAGACGGCCGGTGAGCTGGGTACTTGGAAAGGCCCGCCCACCGCATCCAAGGTGATGGTCTGCCCGGCATCCGGGTCGGTGGCCTGCACGGTGATGTTCAGCGTGGTCCCCGCCTCCACGCAGGTATCACGAAGCTGCTCGAGCACTGGTGGCCGGTTGTTGCACGGCCCCACGATCACCTGCATGTCGCGCTCCACCCACCCGATGCTCACCCACTGCCCGTTGATCATGCGCCATTCGCGCACGATGAAAGCGATGTTGTAAATGCCGTTCTGCTGCGGGGCGTCCCATGTGATGGTGCCGGTGACGGGGTTGATGGAATACTGGTTGTTGGCGCCCGGCATCATCTCGTTGGGGAACTTGTAGCCGGGGATGGGGTTCCCCGATCCATCGCCGTCGGTATCGGCGCCCAGGCACACCATCGGTTCGAACGACAGGCTGTCCCCGTCGCTATCGTATGCGCCGGGGTTGTGGATCCATGGCTGCCCCAGGCAGGCATTCTGGATGGGCGGGTTCAGGAAGGTGGGGCTGCAGTTGTTCCCCATCACGCTGATCACCAGCTGGGTCTGCACGCACATGGGCACGTTCACCGAGCCGGGGATGTTCACCACGTCCGCCACCCGGTTGGGGTCGATGTACTGCAAGAGGTACACGCCCGGCCCCGGGTACACATGCTGCTGGATGTAGAGGTTGCGCTGGGTGCTGATGCCGGCCACGATGACCACGTCGGCGGCATCGCGCGCGATGGTGTCCAGCGGGGATCCGTCACCCCAGTCCAGGATGAACTCGGGGCGGTCCGCCGGCGAATTGGGATTGGTGTAGGTGATGATGGTAGCCTCGTAAGTGAGGCTGCCGGGGCCGCCCACGTGGCACACCAGGATCTCACCCGCCTCGTTGTGCGTGGCCAGCACCGCATGGCCCCATGCCAGGAGCAGGCAGGCCATCAAGGTGCGCAGGAACCGGTTTGCCATAGTGGCAAAGTTCGTGTTTTCCGGGGTTGCGGCACCGGTGGGGTGCGCCGTTCGTGCCCCAGGGACCGCCGTTGGCCGTTCCGCCATCCGTGCTCCACCCGACAGGCCACCGCTATCTTCGGCCACCCTATCCCACGTGTCCAACCATGCTACAGCTCAGCAAAAGCAACCGGGCGGCAGGCGCCAAGGACCTGCTGGTCATCCTCTCCGACCCTGCGGCCCTGCGCGGCCTGGACCTGGTGCGCAACGACCGCCAATACCTGTTGGAACAACTGAAGGAAGACCGGCCGGTGGCGGTTTGCGACATTAGCGGGCGGCTGGTGATGGTCCACCTGGTGGCGAAGGGCGACCGCGAGCACCGGCAGGAAATGGCGCGCCGCGCGGGCAACGCCATGGCCCTGAGGCTGGGTGACGCCAAGCGCGAGGAGGCGCAGGTGGTGAGCCTGCAGGATGATGCCCGACTGACCTTGGCCCTGGTGGAGGGCGCGGCCCTGGGGGCATACACGTTCCGCCGTCACAAGACGGAAAAGCAGCCACGCAGCCTGGGCAAGCTGGGTGTGGTGGCCCCGGAAGTGAATGCCGGGGGCTTGCAGGAACTGGCGGATGTTTGCGAATGCGTCTATACCGTCCGCGACCTGGTGAACGAACCGGCGTCACACCTCAGTGCCGTCCAGCTGGGCGAGGAAGCGCAACGGCTCGGCAAGGAGGCGGGCTTCAGCGTGAAGGTGCTCAACAAGAAGCAGATCGAGGCCGAAGGCATGGGCGGCCTGCTGGCGGTGAACCAAGGGAGCATCGACCCGCCGGTGTTCATCATCATGGAATGGAAGCCCAAGGGGGCGGTGAACAAACAGCCCGTGGTGCTGGTGGGCAAGGGCGTGGTGTACGACACCGGCGGCCTGAGCCTGAAGCCCACGCCCAACAGCATGGACGCCATGAAGTGCGACATGGCCGGCGCCGGCGCCGTGATCGGTGCCATCACCGCAGCGGCCAAGCGCAAGTTGCCGGTGCATGTGGTGGCCCTGGTGCCCTCCACCGACAACCGCCCCGGTGGGCGCGCCTTCGCCCCCGGCGATGTGCTGAAGATGCACAGCGGCCTCACCGTGGAGAACTTGAACTCCGACGCCGAGGGCCGCCTGATCCTGGCCGATGCGCTGAGCTACGGCGAGCGGTATGATGCCGAGACCATCTTCACGGCGGCCACGCTCACCGGCGCAGCCTCACGGGCCATCGGCACACACGGCTCGGTGGTGATGGGTACCGCCCCCAGGGAGCGGTTCGCCATGTTGCATGAGGCCGCAGCCGAGACCTTCGAGCGCTTGGCACAGATGCCGTTCTGGGAGGAATACGGTGAGGAGCTCAAGAGCGACATCGCTGACCTGAAGAACATCGGAGGGCCCTACGCCGGGCAGATCACGGCCGGCAAGTTCCTGGCGCGGTTCACCACCAGGCCCTACATCCACATCGACATCGCGGGCACGGCCTTCCTGGACCGGCGCGACCACTACCGGCCCAAGGGCGGCACGGGCGTGGGCGTGCGCCTGCTGTACAACTACCTCAAACGCCGCGCCGCGGCCCAGTGACCAACGAGCATGAGAGAAGGACCCATCCGCGTGGGCATCAGCTGCGGCGACCTGAACGGGATCGGCCTGGAGGTGGTGCTGAAGACCTTCGAGGACCCGCGCATGCTGCAGGACCTGGTCCCCGTGCTGTATTGCGGGGCGCGGGCCGTCACGCTGAACCGCAAGCTGATCGGCGGTGCCGAGCAGATGCAGATCAACGGCATCACCGATGCCTCGGAGGCGCTGGTGAAGAAGCTCAACGTGGTGCATGTTTGGGAGGAGGAGGCCCCCATCGCGGCGGGAACCGCCTCGGCGGACGTCGCGGCATACGCCATCAAGAGCTTGGAGGCCGCCGCCACCGACCTGGCCACCGGCAAGGTGGACGTGCTGGTGACCGCCCCCATCGACAAGCACAGCATGGCGCAGGCGGGCTTTGCCTTCCCGGGCCACACCGAATACCTGGCCCACCTGGCCGGCGGCGACACCGACGTGCTGATGCTCTTGGTGAGCGGGGACCTGCGCGTGGGCACCGTCACCGGCCACATCCCGCTGAAGGACGTGGCAGGGGCCATCACCACGGAACGCATCGTGGCCAAGGCCCGGATCATGCGCCAGAGCCTGGAGCGCGACTTCGGGCTGGAAGGCCCCAAGATCGCCATCCTGGGCCTGAACCCGCACGCGGGTGACGCGGGCACCCTGGGCAGCGAGGACAAGGAGCGCATCCTGCCGGCGGTGCGCAAGCTGCAGGACGAAGGCATCATGGCCCTTGGCCCCTACCCCGCCGACGGTTTCTTCGGCAGCGGCACGCACAAGCACTTCGACGGCATCCTGGCCATGTACCACGACCAAGGGTTGGCCCCCTTCAAGGCGCTCAGCTTCGGCCACGGGGTGAACTACACGGCGGGCCTGCCCGTGGTGCGCACCAGCCCCGACCACGGCACGGCCTACGACATCGCGGGCAAGGGCATCGCCGACGAGGGCAGCTTCCGCCACGCCGTGTGGCTGGCCTGCGACATCCTGAAGCACCGGGAGGCCTATAAGGCAATGACCGCCAACCCGTTGCAGCCACAGAGGCGGGAGAAGGAAAAGAAGGAAAAGTAGGGGGTCGGGGGTAGTCAACCGTCCCTCGATCGCAAGGGCTCGACCGGGCCTCGTGCGCCGCCCAGCCTTGGGGCCCTCCGGCCGGGAACGGGTCCGGGCCACTGCGTCGGCCAATCGCATGGGGCGGAATGAAAAACCTCCATGCACACCGTCCATCGCGGCTTTGATGAATGAACCCCCGATCTCCTTACATTTGCCGGTCACTTTCGGAAAAAAGTCAACTTCCCGTGGAAGCCTTGCCCGAACATACCATCGCCATCGGCGGCCTGAATGACGGTCATTCCGACCATGTCTTCACGTTGGGCGCGGATTTCTTCCTGGCCTGCGGGCGGGAGGATTTCCTGGGCGGGCAGGCCCAGGTGGACGTGGGGCTGGAGAAAAACAACCATCTGCTGGTGGCCCGCATCCATGTGAAAGGCCACGTGGAGATGCTGTGCGACCGGTGCAACGCGCCGATGCAACAGCCGGTGGAGGGGGACCAACGGCAGATCTTCAAGCTCACCGGCACCGGGGAGACGGACGATGACGAGCTGGTGGGGCTGCCGACCGACACCACCGAGATCAACCTGACGCATTACATCTACGAATGCATCAGCCTGCACCTGCCCATCCGCCATGTACATCCCCAAGGGGAGTGCGACCCGGCGGTGATGGAGGCGCTTGAACGGATACAAGTGAACCATGTCCCCGACCCGCGCTGGGCGGGGTTGAAAGACCTGAACAACTGAGCGCCTTGCGCGCCTTATCTGCTGGATCATGCCACATCCCAAACGTCGATTCTCGAAGACCCGCACGGCCAAGCGCCGTACCCACCAGGCCGCGCCCGAAGTGACGCTGAGCACGTGCAGCACCACCGGTGAGATGCACGTGCGCCACCGCGCGTACAAGGTGGGCGACGACCTGATGTACCGCGGGAAGGTGCTCACCACCAAATCCGCCGAGGAGTAATCCCCCGACCCGACGCTCCCGCAATTCGGCATGCGGATCGGCCTGGACATCATGGGCAGCGACCATGGGCCGCTGATACCCGTTCGCGCAGCCGTGCTGGCCGCCCGCGAGCTGCCGGCCGGGGTGCGCCTGGTGCTCATCGGGAATGAGCAGGCCATCCGCGATGGCCTGCAGGCCGAAGCGGCCGATCCCGCGCATTTTGACATCATTCCGAGCAAGGACGACATCGGCATGGGTGACCATGCCTCCAAGGCGCTGGCCTCCAAGCCGGAAAGCAGCATCGCCCTGGGCTTCCGCCTGCTGAAGGCGGGGCAGCTGGACGCCTTTTGCAGCACGGGCAACACCGGTGCCATGCTGGCCGGCAGCGTGATGGTGATGAAGCCCATGCCCGGGGTGCAGCGCCCCTGCATCACCAGCATCCTTCCGAAGGCCGACGGCGGTTTCGGCCTGATGGTGGACGTGGGCTCCAATGCCGACTGCAAGCCCGAGACGCTTTTCCAGTTCGGGCTGCTGGGCTCGCTGTATGCCCAATACGTGTACAAGATCGCAGCGCCCAAGGTGGCCCTGCTGAGCATCGGCGAGGAGGAGAAGAAGGGCAACGCACTCACCTTGGCGGCCCACACGCTGATGAAGGGCACCGACCGCTTCAACTTCGTGGGCAACGTGGAGGGGCGGGACTTGTTCGGCAACAAGGCCGACGTGGTGGTGTGCGACGGCTTCACCGGCAACGTGGTGCTCAAGGCCCTGGAAGGCTTCCACGGGCTGATCAAAGCCCGGATGACGGTGGCGGACCCCTTTCTGGACCGATTCGATTATCAGAACTACGGCGGCACCCCGGTGCTGGGCGTGGACGGCACGGTGATGATCGGCCACGGCATCAGCAACGACGGCACGGTGAAGAACATGCTGCTGCTCACACGCAAGGTGGTGGACAGCAAATTGCACGAACGCATCCACGAAGCGTTCCGATGACCATCTTGCGCCCCGTGCTCCTGTTGGCGCTTAAGCTTGCAGGCCATTGACCCATGAAGACCACCGCCGCCATCACCGCTGTTCACGGCCACTTGCCTGAATTCGTGCTCACGAACGCCATGTTGGAGACGATGGTGGATACCAACGACGCGTGGATCACCGAGCGCACGGGCATCAAGGAGCGGCGCATCCTCAAGGGCAAGGACCAGGGCGTGAGCGTGATAGCCGTGGAGGCCGTGAAGGGGCTGTGCGCCAAGCGCGGCATCGACCCCCTTGAGATCGAGCTGCTGATCTGTTGCACGGTGACCCCCGACATGCAGTTCCCCGCCACGGCCAACATCATCTGCGACCAGGTGGGGGCGCGGAACGCCTGGGGCTTCGACATCAACGCGGCCTGCTCGGGGTTCCTTTACGGGCTGGCCACCGGCAGCCAGTTCATCGAAAGCG
>JAGFIV010000066.1 GCA_024103275.1 Flavobacteriales bacterium | reverse complement strand
AACCAAGGGATTGCAACGATACCCCTCCCCACTTCCGGAAGCGTCCCGGCCCTCAACACGCCTACCTGACCCGTCGGCCGGGGCACTTGCGGCCGGGTGATCACCATTCCGTGCTGGCGATAGGGTGTAGGGTGCTCGGAAGAACCTCGAACGGATGGTGCGCGCCGCCATCATTCGTCCAGAGGAGGCGCTCGGAAGAGCGGATACTGGAACGAAGTATCCGACTGAGGAGCAACGCCGGATGGGTGAAAGGGTGCCAGCGATGACCGCTATGCGCCCTTGCCATGAACGCCGCGCGCCGTCGCTGAAGCTTTGGCGCAAGCGACCGGAGCGAGGTTCTTCCAGGCGCCCTGTAGCAGGCCGTATCTTGCACCCATGCGCCTGGTAGTCCTCCTGCTCCTGCTGGCCCCCCCGTTCCTTTCCTGCAACCGGCCCGCCCAAGACGCACTCTGCAAGCGGTTCCTCACGCCCTATCCCGATGTGGTGTCCCAGCGCGAGCGCACGCCGCAGAACTCCATCTTCCTGGATGCCATGGGCCACTACACCCGAAAGGAGTATTCCGAGGCCATCCCCATGCTGGAGGAGGCGGTACGGCAGGATTCGCGGAACGCCTTGGCCCGCTTGTACCTGGTAAGCGCCTTGTTGGCGGAAAACGATCCCTACCGGGCGGAGATGCACCTTGACTTTCTGGAGAAGGACCCCGGAAAAGGGTTCCGCGACCAGGTGGAATGGTACAACGCCTTGTGCTGGCTCTGCGAGGGCAACCTGGAGAAAGCCGCACAACAGGCGCGCTACATCGCCGCGCGGCGGCACACCTACCGCAGCCAGGCCGGCGAACTGGCGAAGGTCCTATCCGATCATTGAACCGTGGCCCTCACCCCTTCCGCATTGCGTGCGGCGCTGAAAGCGCCGTTGCCTGGGTACGGCTCCTTCACTGCGCTGAGCGGCTATCCCCGTCCCACGGTGGAAGCGGCCTTGCAGGCGAACCCGCCCCTGCGAGAAAGCGCCGTCCTGATCTTGGTCCACCCCGTGGATGGCGTGGACCATACCCTGTTGATGCGACGGCCGGTGTACAAGGGTGTGCACAGTGGGCAGATCGGGTTCCCCGGCGGGAAAAAGGAGCCTGGTGACCCTTCCCTGCTGGCCACGGCCTTGCGCGAATTCACCGAGGAAACCGGCGCGCCCACCGCCGGTTTCGAGGTTGTGGGCCAACTTTCCCGGATCCCGATCCCCCCGAGCCGCACGGTGGTCACCCCGGTGGTGGCCTGGAGCAGCTCCCTGGGCCGCTTGGCCCCCGACCGGCGGGAAGTGGCCCAGCTGATGGACATCCCCCTGCATGAACTGCTGCGCGACGACATCCTGCGCCGCAAGCCGTTTGCCATGGGGCTGGACGGCGCGGTACGCATGGCCGCTTACTGGGACGTGCGGGGCGAGGTGGTCTGGGGTGCCACGGCCATGATGATCGCCGAATTGCGCACCGCCCTGGGATACCCCGTACCCGCGCCGCCGTGGGAACGATCGTGAATAACAGGCACGGCAAGCGGTTGCCATTCCTGGCGTTCCCCCATACATTTGCTGCATATACCCGGAGCCATGAACATGCATTTAGCCCGAAAAGGACTTACGGTCCTGGCTTTTTTTGCCACGGCAACCTGGCTGCAGGCGGCCAAGGTGGACATTACGATGGTGGCCAACAACGATGGCCAGTTGGAGATCAAGCTCCGGCCCCAGGCCAATTTTGACGGGGTGGTGAGCAGCTTGGTGTTCACGCTGAAATGGGATGCGGCCACGGAGGCCCACCTGGGCACCATCCAACAGTCCCAACCGGCCCTTGCATACCTGCCGGTGAGCCGCAGCGGCGGCGAACAGGACGATGGCGGCAACCGTTACCAGATCTTCGTCGGCTTCGGCTTGACCCCCATGCAATGGATCCCGACCGACTGGGTGGCGGGCCAGGAGTACACCATTGCCACCATCCCTGTGACCGGTACGGCGGAATTCAGCCTGGTGAACAACACGTGGACCGGCCTGAACAATGCCGACTACTACCTGGCCTTGGGCGGCGTGGACGAAACGGGCGACATATACGGGGATATCTCCACCGGCGTAGTGGCCGGGGAGTTCGGCGAAAGCGGCTTCACCGTGATGCCCAACCCCACGGACAAGGCGACCACGATCATCCTGAACCTGCGCAAGCCGCAAGACATGCGATTGGAATTGCTGAATGCCGCCGGCCAAGTGGTGTGGAAGGAGTCGCGCCCGGCGGCGAGCGGGTCGTTGCGGATCCCGCTGGACCTCTCCACCTTCAGCAAGGGAGCATACGTGTTGCGCGTATACAGCGGCGACCAAGTGTTCACGCGGCGGGTGGTGAAACGCTAGGCGGACAACGGATTTCCCGGGAGCCCCATCGGCAATGGCTGATGGGGCTTCTTCATTTCCCCCTGACAGGCAATGCCGGCCGGATACCGTTTCGGTATCCACAATCCCCCATTCTGGCCTCCGGCTCATCGGGCCCAGGCGGCGGCGGCCGCGTGCATCACCAATTCCAAGCCCTGAACGCCCATTGGACGGGCCTCAACAAGAATTGATGGAAGATGCCGCGGCCGAGGACCATGCGGGCAACACCCATCCTGCCTTACGGGATTGAAAGGACCAATTGGGTGCACATTGGGAGGGCCCGGACGATGGACTTGGGCAGGGCCGGACTTCCGGGACACCGGCCTCGGCCTCCCTGCACCGCTTACGCCACCCCCAGGCCCATGGCTGCGAGGAACCGGGCGTTGGGCTCCAGCCCCGCCTCATCCGTGCAGAAGCCCTCCTTCAGCCGCCGCACGAAATACATATCGATGCGACCCTTGTTCTTGGCTTCCACCTGCCCCCGGTGCTCGCAGTGGAAATACGCCTGGATCAGCGCGTAGGTGGTCCCGCTGACATTCACTTCACCGGGTGCTCCGCTGCTTTCCATCCGGCTGGCGGTATTCACCGCATCGCCCCAGATGTCGTAGGCAAACTTGCGCTGGCCCACCACCCCGGCGACCACGGCACCGGAGTGCAGCCCGATCCGCAGCACCCATGCCGGTTTTCCGGAACCCTGCCTTTCGCGGTGCCAGCGCTCCATGTCCTCGCGCACCTCCAGGGCCGCCATCACGGCCCGCAGGGCATGGCCTTCCACCCTGGTGGGCAGGCCGCATGCGCTCATGTAGCTGTCGCCGATGGTCTTGATCTTCTCGATCCCGTACCGCGCCGTGATCTGGTCGAAGCGCACGAAGCATTCGTGGAGCTCGGCCACCAATTGTTCAGGAGTCAGCTTCTCGGCGATGGTGGTGAAGCCCTTCATGTCGGTGAACATCACGGTGACTTCGTCGAAGCGCCGGGCGGTGGCCTTGCCGGTGTCGCTCAGCTCATCGCTCACGGGCTTGGGCAGGATGTTGAGCAGCAATTCCTCAATGCGCACCTTCTGCCCTTCGATCTCCCGGCTCTGGGCGCGCACCTCGGCGGTCCGCTCCTCCACCTTGCGTTCCAGGACCAGGTTGCGCATTTTCAATTGCCGTTCGCGCACCTTCACATAGCTCGCCGTCCCGCTGACCAGGAAGATCCCGAGCAGGGTGTACGCCCACCACCGCCGGTACCATGGGGGCAGGATGGTGAACCTCATTTCGGCGGGCTTGGGCGTAAACAGACCTGAGCGGCCCATGGCCCTGACCTTGAAGATGTATTGGCCGGGTGGAAGCGATGGATAATGGACATCCTGCTCCACGGTCAATGGCTGCCAGTCCTGGTCCAGCCCTTCCATGCGGTACTGGTAGCGCACGGCGTCCGGGTCGCTCAGGCTGACGCTGCCATACTCGATGCGCAAGTTGCTCTCGGCATGGCCCAACTCCATGTCCTGGCCCAGCGGCCGGTCCTCCAGGTTTATTTTCAATCCGCGGATGGCCACGGTGGGCGGGGTTTCCTGGTCATCCCCGTCCTGCGGGGCCACGACAATGGCACCGTTGGCGGTACCGAACCACAGATCTCCGTTGCGGGCCAGGATGGCCGCCGATGGCTTGGCCTCTATACCGGTGAACCCGCTGCGGGCCGTATAAAGCATAAAGCGCTCCTGGTCGGGGATCCATTCATTGAGCCCCCTGTTGGTGCCGATCCAGACGTGCCCCTTCACGTCCGTGACCAGGGAATGGATGGAGTTGCTGGCCAATCCATCGTCCACGCCGTATTCCTTCACCACGCGGCCACCATCCACCACCATGATGCCACGGCCTTCGGTGCCCACCCACAGCCGCCCTTTGGCATCCTGGACAAGACAGGAAACGCTGACCGCCCCTCCCAGGTCCACGGCGTGGGCCTGTCCGTCCTTCATCCTCGCCACCCCGCCGCCCAGGCTGCCCACCCAAAGCTGGCCTTTGCGGTCCATGTACAAAGCCGTGATGTAATCCCCCCCGATCCCGTCGTTGGCATGCAGGATGGTAGGAACCTCGCCGGGTGCTGAGCGGATCAACCCGTTTATCGTCCCCACCCACAACTCACCGGCGGCACCGGTGGCCAAGGCCGTCACCTTGTTTTCAGCGATCAAGGCGGCCACTTCCATGGTGTTGCCTGGCCGGTAGGAGGTCCTGTCGAAGTCGAACAACCCGCCATCCTCCGTGCCGATCCAGATGTGGCCCCTACGGTCCTCCACCAGGGCCCTGACGTGATTGCTCGTCAACTGCCCGCCCTGCATGGTGAGGTGGCGGACCTTGGAGGCGCCATCCTCCCCGACCGAAAGGATGGCCACGCCGCCGTTGGTCCCCAGCCAGATGTTGCCGTCGCCGGCCTGCAACACGGCCCACACCTGCCGGTCCACCAGGTGGTCCTCTTCCGTAAAGGAGCGGAACCGATCACCCTTGTACACGTCCACGCCAGCATCGTGCGTGCCGATCAGCAGGTTGCCCTCGCGGTCACGGAAGATGCAGCGCATGCGTTGGCTGTGGGTCCCATTGCCCATGTTGAACCGTCGGATGCCGTTAGGCTCGATGCGTGCCAGGCCGTTGTCCCAAGTGCCTATCCAAATACGGCCGGCCTTATCCTCGGCGAAGCACATGACGAAATTGCTCGGCAGCGCGGAAGCGATATCATAGGTTGTGGATCTTCCCGTGCGGGGTTCCACCATCACCGCCCCGGCGCTCTGGGTGCCGATCCAAAGGCGGTCCTGGCGATCCTGGAAAGCGGTGGTGATGCCCATCAGCGCAGGCAGGCCTTTCATCTCCAAAGGCACGAACCTACCCTTGGCATCGTCCCATCGTTTCAGGCCGCCTTGGGCCTCCAGGAACAAAAGGCTCCCGTCGTTCAGGGTGGTGATCCCTACCAAATGGTTGCCCAGGCCTTCGGCGCTCCCGTACCGCTTGGCCGGGACTTCCCCTTCCGCCGGGACATCCGTGATGCGATAAGCTCCATCCCCGAACGTGGCCAACCAGATGGCTCCGCCACGTTCTTCCGCGATGGCCGTGACGTCCTGTGACGGGGGTGTGCCCCCCAGCGTCAACCGCCGGAATTGATGGCCGTCCTTGAGGCTGATGCCACCGCCCAAGTGGCCCGACCACAGCCGTTGGCGGCTATCCAGGAACAAGGAGCGCGACCCGTTGGGCGCCACATTGTTCCCGGCACCATAGATCTTTACCGCATTGCCGTCATAACTGGCCAGGCCGGTCTCGGTGCCCACCCAGATCAGCCCGGAACTGTCCTGTAGCAGGGCATAGACCTTGGAAGCGGGAAGTCCGTTCCGAACCCCGACGTTTTCAAAAAAGTAGCGCTGGGCTTGGACCGCGGATGCTGCGGCCGACAGGATGATGAAGGCCGGCACCCTGAACTTGCCCATCATGGAAGTCCTGCCCATGGTTTCTCCCGGTCAGCGGGTCAATTCGTAGAAGCTGGGGTCATTCCCTGCGGCGTTGCTCACCACCAACGTCGTTTTCACACTTTCGCTGTAATTCTCCATAAGCCCCTTGAGGGGGCCGTAATTGTAAAAGCTGTAGATGTCATCCGCCTTGCCGTCCACCGGGATCCAATAGGCCTTTCCGCCTTGGCTGCGCCCGTGTCCCTCGTACCACACGAGCAGGGTGTTCACCTGTGCCTTGCGCACCATGTCGCGCAGTTCGATGTTGAAGAAGCGCTCCAGCTGCGTCTTGGTCATGTTCTTCTTCACCAAGGTGCGCTGGGCCTGGTATTTGGCGAAGGTGCCGCGCATCTTGTCCATGCCCACATTGTTCAAGGCCGGCATGTTGCGGTAGTCGGCATTTTCGATGTACACCACCCAGACCGTGCCCATGGGCGAGGTTGTTTTTTCCGCCGTTTCGCGCGCCGGGGGTGGCGGTGCAACAGGGGTTATCCTGGCAATGGCGTAGGTGTTCTCGGCCACGTTGCCATACCGGTCCTCGGCCCTCACGGTAAATCGGTCCTTTCCCGTAACGTCCAGCTTGATGCTGAAATCGGTACTGGCCGTATCCGGGATGAAACTCGCGAATTTGCCATCCACCATCACGGAGCGGATGCCGCTGGGATCGGAGGCGTGGCCTTCCACGAAGATCTGGTCGTTGCCCGTGGTCAGCGTGACCTTGCCATCCGCCGAGGTGGCCGGATTGGAGACGGACAAGGCCGGCGGGTCGCCTTCAGTGCGTTCCACGCGCAGCACGGTGGTTGCCTTGTTGCCATACACGTCCTCGGCCATCACCAGGATTTCCTTGGCCTGTGCGGCCAGGGGGATCGTTGCCCTGAACTCGGGCGAGAGGTCGTCCGGGTCGTAGTCCGCCGGCAAGCCTTGCACCTGGATGGCCTTGATCGGGCTCTTGTCCCGCACGTGGCCCGCGACGCGTACCTGGGCCAGGGCACTGCTCACCCGTACCACATCGTCATGGCGCAAGGGCTCCACCACGGTGATCATCGGCGGGTCGCCTTCGCGGTTCATTTCGAAGACCCGCATCTGCACCCGTTCCTTGTCCGTGCCGATTGCCTTGAGGTCGGCCGTGGTCCAGCGGTCCGGATGGTCCTTCATCAGCTTTTCGGCCACGCCCAGGTCCTTGGCCGCGCCGTCCAGGTCCAGGTTGGCCTCTCGGCATTCGGCCCTCAGCCGCAGGAAGCCCACATGATCGGGGTATTGAAGCAGCAATTTGTTGAGGTCGTTGACCGCATTCTGTTCCTGCCCGAAGCCGTGGTAATACAGCGCGCGCTGGTAATAGACCACGGTATCCTCCCGGCCGAGGGCCACGCATTTGCTCACGTCGTCGATGGCCTTGGAATACTCCTTCTGCAGGGCGTATGCCTTGCTGCGGGCGATCAGCAGTTCGGTGCCCGACGGATTCAGCTCAAGCCCCCTGGTACACCGGTCGATCGCCTTCTCCAGCGCCCGGATCTGCATGGATACCCCGCGGTAGCCACGGTACAACTGCAATTGGGTTTCCGCCGAGGCCACGTATGCCGCCTCATACAAGTAGTTCCATTCCAGCACCTTGTCCAGGTCGGCGTCGGCCGTGGTGTAATCCCCGGATGCCATGCGGCTGAGGGCATGCAGGTAATAGGTGTCGGTGGATGCCTTCATGGCCAAGGCGGCGTCCGCGCCGGTAACCGCGCAATCGATGTCCTTCAAGGCCAGGCATGCCCGCACCTTGGTCTGCAGGGCAGGCATGTTCTTCGGCGAAATGGCCAACGCGGCCTCGGCATATGTGCGGGCCTTTGCGGGTTCCCGCGCATCCAGGCAGGCCTGCGCGGCCATGGTCTGGTTGGCCGCGTCGCGCGGCGTCAAACGTGCCACGTGCTCCAGGTCGGCCATCCGGTCCCCCATCCGGTTCATGTCCAGGAACAGCGAAGCGCGGCCTTGCAAGGCTTTCACATATTCAGGGTTCACGCGAATGGCCAGTCCGTACTGCTCCAAGGCCTCTTTCAATTGACCGGCGGCCTTTAGTTTCTCGGCTTCCTTCACAAACGCCTTCCCGTCTTGTGCTTGAAGCGTGACGGCCCCGGCCAGGAGGAATAAGCACACGGATGCGTGCCACAACCAGCACCGTATCGACTTTCCCGATGGCGAACGCCCCTCCATGGATCAACGGGAAGCAAGATAAGCCAAGGGTGGGCCTGTGGGCACGCCAGGTCTCCCGGTCATTCCTCTGGGCTCACCTTCTCCACCACCATCGGCGTGGCGCCGGTGCTGCTGAAGCCGCCGTCGTGGTACAGGTTCTGCATGGTGACATAGCGGGTGAGGTCGCTGAAAAGGGAGATGATGTAGGCGGCACAATCCTCGGTGGGGGCATTGCCCAAGGGGCTCATGGCGTCGGCGAAATCAAACAGGCCGGTAAAGCCTTTGATGCCGCTGCCGGCAGTGGTCTTGCTGGGGCTTTGGCTCACGGTGTTCACGCGGATCCTTTTCTGTTGGCCGAGATGGTACCCCCAGGAGCGCGCGATGCTCTCCAGCAACGCTTTGGCGTCGGCCATGTCGCCGTAGCCGGCAAACACGCGCTGCGCGGCGATGTAGCTCAGGGCGACAATGGATCCGCCATCGGCCAGGGCATCCTGCTTCACGGCAGCCTGGATCATGCGGTGAAAGCTCATCGCACTGATGTCCAGCGTCTGCTTGTACCATTCATAGTTGAGGTCGTTGTAGGCACGTGCCTTCCGCACATTGGGGCTCATGCCGATGCTGTGGAGCACGAAATCCACGGGTCCGCCCAAGGCCTGCTTGGCCTCGGCGAAGAGCTTCCCCAGATCCTCATCCTTGGTGGCATCAGCAGGAATGATGGGCGAGCCCGTGGCCTTGGCCAGGTTGTCAATCTCGCCCATGCGCATGGCCACGGGTGCATTGGTGAGCACGATCTGCGCACCTTCGCCGTGGGCCAGGGCGGCCACCTTCCACGCGATGCTTTGTTCATTCAGTGCGCCGCTGATCACGCCGCGCTTACCCTTGAGGAGTCCGTAGGCCATGTATTTCTGGTTTGCGGGTCGAATATAGAAGGATAGCCGCGTGTGGCCGCCTCCTGCCCCAACGCACAAGGATCACGGGACGGGATCGTTTCCCTCCCGTCACTTGCTTTTCAGCAACTCACGCGCGTTCTCCAGCGCGGCCTTGGTCGTCTTCTTTCCGCTGAGCATGCGGGCCAGGGCCTGCACGCGTTCTTCGGCCTTGAGGGGCCGGATGTCGCTGTGCACATGCTCAGCCTCGTGGTCCTTGGTGACGAGCAGATGCGTATCGGCCTTGCTGGCGATCTGCGGCAGGTGGCTGATGGCCAGCACTTGGCGTTGGTGGCCC
Source organism: Flavobacteriales bacterium (assembly GCA_024103275.1). Lineage (GTDB taxonomy): Bacteria > Bacteroidota > Bacteroidia > Flavobacteriales_F > PHOS-HE28 > PHOS-HE28. The sequence continues at coordinate 102,594 of JAGFIV010000066.1, read as the reverse complement.
ATGTTCTTGAGCAGTGCGCCGATGCGGTGTGCGGTTTCGCCGCTCACGCCGGCATCGATCTCGTCGAAGATCACCGTGGGCAGCTCGCGGCTGGCGGCCGCCAAGCTGATGAGGGCGAGCATGACGCGGCTGAGCTCTCCACCGCTGGCCACCTTGTCCAAGGGTTCGGGTGCGCGGTCCTTGTTCGCGGAAAAGAGGGCACGTACGGCATCCACACCGGTCGGCCCAGGCTCGGTGTGCTCCATGCGGAAGCGGAATTCGGCATGGGGCATGCCGAGTTCCTGCAGAAGGCCCTGCACCTGTGCGGCCAAGGGGCCTGCGGCCTTGGTGCGTGCCGCACTGATGGACATGGCGTGGCTGTTCAGCTCCTTCCACAACTCCTGCTCGCGCAATTGCAATGTCTTCACCTGCTCTTCCAAGGAACCAATGTTGGCAATGCGCCGCCCTAGGTCGTCGCGGATGGCGATCAGCCCGTCCGCATCCTCCACCCGGTGCTTGTGCTGCAACCTGGTCAGCAGGTCGAAGCGCTCACGAAGCTTCTCGGCTTCCCGGGGGTCGGTGTTCACTTTCCCGGCCTGCTGACCGGCCTCCTCGGCGATGTCCTTCAGCTCGATGGCCGCACTGCGGAGCCGCTCCACGAGGGCCTTCACCGACGGGTCCATCCGTGCCGCCTTGGCCGCCTGTTGGCCGATGGTGGCCAGTTGCGCATCCACGGCCTGGTCCCCGGCCAGCCCCTCCTCGATGCCGCGCAAGGCCGCCAGCAGTTCCCCGGCGTTGTCGGCACGGGCCAGCGCGGCCTCCAGTTCCTGCGCCTCACCGCGCTGCAGCCGGGCGGCCTCAAGCTCCTCGAACTGGAATTGCAGGAAATCCCGCTCGCCCTGGGCTTGTGCCTCTTGCCCGCGCACGGCCTCCAACTCGCCAAGCAGCCGCTGCCATTCCCGGAATTGTGCCGCATAGGCCCTCAGCGCGGGGCCCTGCCCGCAAAAGTGGTCCAACAGCCCCAGTTGGAAGGCCGGTGCTTGCAGCAACAGCGTCTGGTGCTGGCTGTGCACATGCACCAGCCGTTCACCCAGCTCGCGCAGCTGGTCCAGGCGGACGGGCGTGTCGTTCACGAAGGCGCGGCTGCGGCCGTTGGGCTCCAACTGGCGGCGCAGGATCAATGGTTGTTCAGCCGGGATGCCGTAGGCCGTGCACCACGGCCCCACGAGTTCCTTGTCGGCCTCCACCTCCAGCTCGATCACGCAACGCCGGGCGGGGTCGCGCAGCAGGTTGCCGTCGGCCCGTTCGCCCATGGCCAGGCCCAGCGCGCCGATCAGGATGCTTTTGCCGCTGCCGGTCTCGCCGGTGATGACGGTGAGGCCGGGCCCGAGCTCCAGGTCGAGTTCGTCGATCAGCAGGTAGTTCCGGATGGACAGGGTGCGCAGCATGGCGCTGCGAAGATCGCCGCTGGCCGTTGATGCACGCCGGGTTCCCGTAAATTTCCGGGGCTCAAGGCCGGCCCGGGGCCTTCATCATCTCCGCGTACTGGCTGATGTGGCCCGGATCGATGATCTGCAGGGTGTTGTAGGTCTTTGCCTTTTCCTGGGGGTCGCTGCCGCGGAAGAGCTCCACCAGTTCATTGTACTTTGCATTGAACAGCACCTGCAGGTTGTAGCTGCTGGGCTTGGCCTGGTGCACGCTTTTCAAGGATTCGATGGCGGCGGCGCAGGCCCTGCGTCCCTCCACCACGTCGGTGGCCATTTCATCGAAGCCCATGCGGTGGTAATCATACAGGAACTGGCGCAGCGGACGGAACACCGCCTGCTGCTGGTTGTCGATCAGCCAGTAGCGGTTCTTCTGGTCCTCAAAGGCCTTCCATCCGGCCTCGGAGGCGTTCTGTGCGTTGGTCACCACGGTTTGCGCCAGCTTGTAGAAATCACTGCCGCCCATGGGCGAGAAGGTGTCGGCGTCCACGCCGAGGATGTAGTAGGCGTAGAAGGCGATCACCGAGGAGAGGTTGTTGGTGAAACGCTCGGGGGAGAATTCGATCTGGGTGTTCTCCAGGTAGGTGAACTGCACGTTGTTGTCCAGGATGTCCACCACGGGGCTCATGTAGTCGCTGCCGTACACCGGGCGCGAATAGATGACCTGCAAGGTCCCCGAGAAACGGTCGGCGGATGCCTGCTCATTGATGGTGAGCAGCAAGTTGCAGTCGATGCGTTCGGCGGGGCTGAAGTTCAGCGCGGTCCAGCGGCGGGTGTTCATCAGTTCCATGATGCTGGTCTCCATGCTCTGCCACACCCGCTTGGGGGTGCTTTGGATCTTGGGGGCGATCACGGACACCTTGCAATTGAACTCCTGTGCAAGGGCGGCGGTGCAGGCCAGCATCAGGGGCAAGGCCAGGAATCTATTCCGCATGGGGCAAAAGTTGTTCGATCCGGTCCAGGATGGCACGGGCCACATCGGCCTTGGACATCAACGGCAGTTCCTCGCCCTTCTTGTCCCGGTCGATCAGGGTGACCTTGTTGGTGTCGTGGCCGAATCCGGCACCTTGGTCCCGGAGGGAATTGAGCACGATCAGGTCCAGGTTCTTCCGGTCGAGCTTGCCTTGGGCGTTCCGCAGCGCATCCGTGGTCTCCAGGGCGAAACCCACCAGCACCTGTTTTCCTTGCTTGTTGGCACCCATCCAGGCCAGGATGTCCTCGGTGGGCTCCAAGGCCAGCACCGGGGGCCGCCCGCTCTTCTTCATCTTCTCCCCGGCCACGGCGGCGGGCCGCCAATCGGCCACGGCGGCGCTCATGATGGCCAGGTCGCATGCCGGGAATTTTTCCTTCGCGCAGGCGGCCATTTCCGCGGCCGAGACCACGTCGGTGCGGTTGATCGACGGGTTCTTGGCGTGCAGGCCCACAGGCCCGGCGATCAGTTCCACCCGGGCGCCGCGCGCCGCCGCCTCCTCCGCCAGGGCGAAGCCCATCTTGCCCGAGCTTCTGTTCCCGATGAACCGCACCGGGTCCATGGCCTCATGGGTGGGCCCGGCGGTGATGAGCACCCGCCGCCCATGCCAAGGGGAAGCATCCGTGAGTGCGGCCGCCAGTTGCGCCACGATGTCGTCCGGTTCGGTCATGCGGCCCTCGCCCACCAGCCCGCTGGCCAGCTCGCCTTCTTCCGGCCCGATGGTGCGCACGCCACGGCCTTGCAGCACGGCCAGGTTGTGCCGGGTGGCCGCGTTGCGGTACATCTCCAGGTCCATGGCGGGTGCAACGAACACGGGGCATTCGGCGCTGAGCCAGCACGCCATCAGCAGGTCATCGCAAAGTCCGTGGGCCATCTTGGCCAAGGTATTGGCGGTGGCCGGTGCGATCACGAGCAGGTCGGCCCAACGGGCCAGGTGCACATGGTCGTTCCAAACGGGGCTTCCCTGCGCGGGATCGACGAGTTCGGTCAGGGCGGGCCTGCCGCTGAGGGTGGAAAGCACCAAGGGCGAGACAAAGTCATGTGCGGCGCGGGTCATCACCACCTGCACCTGTGCACCGGCCTTGTGCAAGGCGCGCACCAGCATGGGGGCCTTATAGGCCGCTATGCCCCCGGTGATGCCCAACAGGACCCGTCGCGGCAGGACATGTGGCGCACCCATTGGCGTGGGAGAAGACCGCTTATTGGGCAGGCTTGAGCCCGGGCAGCGGTTGCCGGTAGACGATCCGGCCCTCGAGGAGTTCCTCCACGGCGATCGCCGAAGGCTTGGGCAAACGCTCGTACTGCTTGCTCAATTCGATCTGCTCGCGGTTCTCGTACACCTCCTCGATGTTCTCGCCGCTCACAGCGAATTCCTCCATCTTGTGGTTGATCTCCTCCTTGAGCTCCACGGCGATCTGGTTTGCGCGCTTGCCAAGTATGGCCACGCTTTCGTAGATGTTGCCGGTTTCCGCGTCCAAGCGGTCCACATCGCGGGTGATGGTGGTCTTGGCGGCCTTCAGGTAATTCGGGTTCATGGTGTTTCGGTGCCTTGCGATCGGATCTTCAGCATGTCCAGGTCCCGCAGCATGTTGCGCGCCTGTGCCATCCTGGTACTTTCGGGAAAAGCGTCCGCGAAGGTATTGAATGATCGGATCCCGGCCTGGACCCGGTCCTTCAACTTCGCCTCCACGCTGTTCATGGCCAGGTCGTGGCGGGCCTTGAGGATGCTGTACAGGGCTTCCTCCCGGTACATGGAGTTCGGCCATTTGCGCACGAACCGCTCCAAGGCCTCGCCCGCAGCCTCGTAGTGCCGGGTACGCAGGTATTGCTTGGCGGCCGCGTAGTCCTTCTTTTCCAATTTCAGCCGCAACTGGTCGATCAGGGTGATGCAGGAATCACGCAGGCTGCTTTCCGGGTAGCGCACCATGAAAAGCTCCAGTTTCTCGATGGCCGTGCGCGTGTCCCGCTGGTCGAGCTCGAATTCCGGCGATTCCTTGTAATGGCACAACGCGGACAGGAAGGAGCATTCCTGGGCGTGCTCGCTGTTGGGGAACATCTTGGCGAAATGGCCCAGGTAGTAGCTCGCCATGATGTAGTCCTTCATGCCGAAATAGCCCTTCGCATAGTAGTAGCTCACCTGTTCGTACAGCGTGTCGCCCCGCGTGAGGCCCAGCAGCTCCTCCAACAGCGGCATGGCCCGGTCGTAATCGGGCTTCTCCATGTACTTCACCGCCATGCGGTACTTGTACTGCAGGTCGGTGCTCTTCACGGCCTTGTTGAACTCGCTGCACGAGGCCAACGACAGGATGGCCACCATGGCTGCCAGGAAGATGCGCATTTCGGGACGCAAATGTAACCGCAGGCGCCGCGCCGCCCCAAAGGCACAACAGGGCTATCGCGTCTTAATGCATCACCGGTCATGGCTTCGGCAATGGGGTAGGAACAGCAGGCCCAGCGTGCGGCGATCCTGTCCCCCTCGTGCCCGCCGAACGGCGGGCACGAGGGGGCGGACCAAAGCGAGCGGCGGTCCGGGGAGCAAGGAACGCATGCTGGGCCTGCTGTTCCGGCATATTTCCAGTACTGGCGGGAGAAATAAGACGCGATAGCCCTGAAAGGCACAAGGCCCCTTGGGGTTCTTTTGCTCCGCTGCGGCACCGCCCCGGGTTCCTCCGGCCAACAAATCCCGGCAACGGGCCGGGGTGTACCTTCGCCGCCGGTTATCCCACAAATCGCCATGAACGACGTATTTGACAAGATGCGCAAGGATGCGGGCCCCATCGGGCGGCACGCCAGGGCATCGCACGGCTATTTTGCTTTCCCCAAGTTGGAGGGCGAACTGGGTCCGCACATGACCTTCCGCGGCAAGGAAGTGCTGGTGTGGAGCCTGAACAACTACCTGGGCCTGGCCAACCACCCGGAGATCCGCAAGGTGGATGCCCAAGCCGCCAAGGACTGGGGCCTGGCCTACCCCATGGGCGCGCGGATGATGAGCGGCCACACCAAGTACCATGAGCAGCTGGAGGACCAGCTGAGCGAATTCATGCAGAAGGAGGACACCTTCCTGCTGAACTACGGCTACCAGGGCTGCATGAGCTGCATCGACGCGATGCTGGGCCGGCACGACGTGCTGGTGTTCGACAGCGAGTGCCACGCCTGCATGATGGACGGTGCACGGCTGCATGCGGGCAAGCGCTTCATGTTCCAGCACAACGACATGGAGAGCCTGGACAAGCAGCTGGAGCATGCCAAGAAGGTGACGGAGCAAACCGGCGGCGGCATCCTGGTGATGACCGAGGGGGTGTTCGGCATGGCCGGCGACCAAGGCAAGCTCAAGGAGATCGCGGAGCGCAAAAAGAAGTACAACTTCCGCCTGTTCGTGGACGATGCGCACGGCTTCGGCCAGATGGGCGAACATGGCCGCGGCACCGGCGATGAGCAGGGGGTGCAGGACCAGATCGACGTGTACTTCGGCACCTTCGCCAAGAGCATGGCCAGCATCGGCGCCTTCATCAGCGGACCGGAGGACGTGATCATGTACATGCGCTACAACATGCGCAGCCAGACCTTCGCCAAGAGCCTGCCCATGCCCATCGTCATCGGGGCGATGAAGCGCCTGGAGATGATGCGCACCATGCCCGAACTGAAGGAAAAGCTGTGGGAGATCACCCGGGCCCTGCAGGGCGGCTTGCGCAAGGACGGCCTGGACATCGGGGCCACGAACAGCTGCGTGACGCCGGTATACATGAAGGGCAACATCCCGGAAGCCACGAACGTGGTGCTGGACCTGCGGGAGAACCACGGCATTTTCTGCAGCATCGTGGTGTACCCCGTGGTACCCAAGGACACCATCCTGCTACGGTTGATCCCCACCGCCGTGCACACGCTGGAGGATGTCCGGCGCACGGTGGAGAGCTTCAAGACGGTGAAGAAAAAATTGGAGGCCGGCGAATACAAGGCCGAGAGCATCGCCAACGTTTAGGCCCGGCGTTCCTCCGAACGGAAAAAGCCCGATCCGCCAAGGACCGGGCTTTTTCGCGGGCCCAGGGCCCTGTGCTCACTTGAACTTCAGGCGGTCCAGGCTGTACCGGCCGCTGCCGATGAAGAAGATGACGACATAGGCCATCAAGTACATGAATGCGAGTTCCTGCTTGGCGAACGGTTTATCGCCATTCACCATGAACGCGGCGACGGCCATGCCGATGATGGGCGGAATGGACGTGACCCGCGTCCACAGGCCCAGGGCTACGCAGATGGCGCAAAATGCCTCGGCGAACAGGATCAACACCAAGCTCATCGTGGAACCCAGGCCCATGAAATCGTAAAAGCCATCGGCACGCGTGTTGAAGTCCATCAGCTTTTGCAGGCCATGGTGCCAGAACAGTGTAACCCCGGCGGTGAGGCGCAAGGCCAAGGCACCCACATCAAAGGACACCTCTTCCGAATTGAAAAGCATGGCAAGGTTGATTTGGCCCCAAACATAGGTTGCCCCTCATCGGTTGATCCGTGCCCTTTCACGGCCATTCCACGGCCATCGGTGGAAATCTTGGAAAATCTGTCGCATTGCAGGGGCCACGGATGGATCATCCCAATGCATATTTGCATCCTAATCACACAAGCAATGAAGCTTCCAGGAATGTTGTCCGCCACCGTAGTGGCACTGGTGGGAGCCTGCGCCCCGTTGGCAGGCCATGCACAATTCGAGCAGGGCACCAATGTGCTTGGCGTAGGCGTGGGCATCGGTGGCGGGTACGGCATCGGGTTCACCGGGGCGGGCGTATCACAAACCCCTGCATTGGGCATCCACTTCGACCATGGCATGGGGGAATTGGGTCCCGGTGTATGGGGCCTTGGTGGCGCCATCGGTTACAAATCGTTGCACTACAAGCAGAACATCCCCTACTGGAACAATTATGCCTACGACTACAGCTGGACCTACCTCACCATCGGCGTGCGGGGCACTTGGCACTACAACGAATGGCACGGCGTGGACAAACTGGACACTTACGGCGGCCTCATGCTGGCCTACCGCAGCGCCACCTACAAGGACAAGACCGTCTATCCGGACGGGTGGATCGGCTCGAAGTATTCCTGGTCGGGCAGCGGGGTCGGCTTCTCGGGCATCCTGGGTGCCAGGTACTACTTCACGGACAACATCGGGGCCTTCCTGGAGGCCGGCTTCGGATATGCCGTGCTGCAGGTCGGCATTGCGGCGAAGTTCTGATCGGCCGCACGGCGTTCATCGTTCCTTCAGATGGCCCCGCCCGGCGGGGCCATCGCCTTTTGTCCGCCCTCGTGGGACGCCATTCCCTGCAAGGTTGCCCGGGAGCACTGCCGTATGCATGAACCCACACTTGGGCACTCTTTCATGCCGGGTCATTCGTTGGCGGGCACGTCCTACTTTTGCCGCCCTTCCGGACTGCCGATCGTAGGGCAGCCGCATCCAACATGAAGATCAATGTGACCCTGCCGGACGGCACCGTGCGTTCCTATGAACAGGGCGTCACGGCCATGGACGTGGCCCGCAGCATCAGCGAAGGCTTGGCGCGCAACGTCCTTTCGGCCAAAGTGAACGGCGAAGTGCGCGATGCCAACCGGCCCCTGCCGGGCGACTGCTCCATCCAGTTGCTGACCTGGAACGACCCCGAGGGCAAGGCCACCCTGTGGCACAGCAGCGCCCACCTGATGGCCGAGGCCATCGAGGCGCTCTACCCCGGCACCAAGTTTGGCATCGGCCCACCCATCGAGAACGGCTTCTACTACGACATCGACCTGGGCGGCCGCGTCATCGGCGACGGCGACTTCAAGGCCATCGAGGACAAGATGAAGGAGCTGGCCGCCCACAAGGAGGTGTATGTGCGCCGTGAGGTGCCCAAGGCTGAGGCCATCAAATACTTCACCGAAAAGGGCGACGAATACAAGCTGGAGCTGATCGACGGCCTGGAGGATGGCACCATCAGCTTTTACACCCAGGGCAACTTCACCGACCTGTGCCGCGGGCCGCACCTGCCCGACACCAGCTTCATCAAGGCCATCAAGATCATGAGCGTGGCCGGGGCGTACTGGCGCGGCGACGAGAAGCGCAAGCAGCTCACGCGCCTGTATGGCATCACCTTCCCCAAGCAAAAGGAACTGGACGAATACCTGGCCCTGCTGGAGGAGGCCAAGAAGCGGGACCACCGCCGGCTGGGGCGCGAATTGGACCTGTTCACCTTCAGCGAGAAGGTGGGTGCCGGCCTGCCGCTGTGGCTGCCCAAGGGCACGGCCTTGCGCGAACGGCTGGTGAACTTCCTGAAGAAAGCGCAGGAGAAGGGCGGCTACGAACAGGTGGTCACCCCCCACATCGCCCAGAAGGCGCTGTACGTCACCAGCGGGCATTACGAGAAGTACGGCAAGGATTCCTTCCAGCCCATCCACACGCCGGACCCCACCGAGGAGTTCTTCCTCAAGCCGATGAACTGCCCGCACCACTGCGAGATATACAAGAGCAGGCCGCACAGTTACAAGGACCTGCCGGTGCGCTACGCGGAATTCGGCACGGTGTACCGCTACGAGCAGAGCGGTGAGCTGCACGGCCTCACCCGGGTTCGCGGCTTCACGCAGGACGATGCCCATCTCTTCTGCACCCCCGACCAGGTGAAGGCGGAATTCATGAAGGTGATCGACCTGGTCCTGATGGTTTTCCGGGCGTTGGAGTTCACCGATTACGAGGCGCAGGTGAGCCTGCGGGACAAGGAGGATCGCAGCAAGTACATCGGCAGTGACGCGAACTGGGCCAAGGCCGAGGCGGCCATCATGGAGGCCGCGGCGGAGAAGGGGTTGAAAACCGTGGTGGAATACGGCGAGGCGGCCTTCTACGGGCCGAAATTGGACTTCATGGTCAAGGATGCCCTGGGCCGCCGTTGGCAGCTGGGCACCATCCAAGTGGACTACAACCTGCCGGAGCGCTTCGAGCTGGAATACGTTGGGGCGGACAACCTGAAGCACCGTCCCGTGATGATCCACCGGGCACCCTTCGGCTCGCTGGAGCGCTTCGTGGCCTTGCTGATCGAGCACACCGGCGGCCGCTTCCCGCTGTGGTTGGCGCCGGAACAGGCCATCATCCTGCCGATCAGCGAAAAATTCAACGAAGCGGCCCAAGGGGTGGCGCGATTGCTGAAAGATCACGATATTCGCGCCGTAATCGACGAGCGCAACGAAAAAATCGGCCGCAAGATCCGGGATGCTGAAATGGCCAAGCTGCCATTCATGCTCGTCATTGGCGAAAAGGAAGCAGCCGCCGGCACCGTTGCCGTACGTGGCCATGGCCAAGGCGACCTGGGCCCGATGACCCCCTTGCAATTCAAGCAGCTGGTGGAGGAACGCATCCATGCGGGCCTCGCCACCCTTTGACCTCAGCATCGAAAAACCAACCCACAGCGAATTTGGCCAAACAACCTCCCTTCCGCCCCTTGGGCCCCCGCCCGCCCCGTCCCCTTGGAAACCGTCCGCGACGCGGACGTGTGATCCGTGAGGATCCGCACCGCATCAATGAACGCATCCATGGCGTACCCGAGGTAAGGGTGGTCGGTGAAGGCATTGCACAGGGGATCTACCCCATCGAGCAGGCGTTGCGGATGGCCCAAGAGCTGGGCTTGGACCTGGTGGAGATCAGCCCCACCGCGGACCCGCCTGTGTGCCGCATCACCGACTACAAGAAGTTCCTGTACGACCTGAAGAAGAAGCAGAAGGAGATCAAGGCCAAGCAGGCCGTGATCGAGATGAAGGAGATCCGCTTCGGGCCGAACACCGACGAACACGACCTGAACTTCAAGCTCAAGCATGCACGTCGCTTCCTGGAGGACGGCCACAAGGTGAAGGCCTTCGTGTTCTTCAAGGGGCGCACCATCGTGTTCAAGGAGCGGGGCGAGATCCTGCTGCTGAAGTTCGCCCAGGAACTGGAGGACATCGGGGTGGTGGAAAGCATGCCGAAGCTGGAGGGCAAGCGCATGATGATGTACCTCATCCCCAAAAAGAAGAAGTAAGCCGTTCCGGACATTTTTCGCCTTTCCGGGGAAGGGGTCATCGATATTCGGGGAATTTTCCGAAATTCGCGGCCCCGAATCATTCGGACAACACCGCGAGGCCATGCCCAAGATGAAGACGAAATCCGGAGCCAAGAAGCGCTTTGCGCTGACGGGCACCGGCAAGGTGAAGCGCCACCATGCGTTCCACAACCACATCCTGACCAAGAAGCACAAGAAGCGCAAGCGCAACCTGCAGAAGACGGGGCTGATCGCCAGCGTCGACGAAAAGGGCATCTTGGCGCTGCTGAAGTAAGCCAACCGTTTCCCGCCGGGTAGACAGGCGGGGTTCACCAGGGCGGCCAGCACCCAAGATCCGGCGATCCCGGACGCTCCCGTCCAAAAACCAACAGAGAATGCCACGCGCAAAGAACAAGGTCGCCAGCAAGACCCGCCGCAAAAAGATCATCGCCCAGGCCAAGGGCAACTTTGGCCGCCGCAAGAACGTGTACACCGTGGCCAAGAACACGGTGGAGAAGGGCTACGAACACGCCTACCGGGGCCGCAAGCTCAAGAAGCGCGACTTCCGCGCCCTGTGGATCCAGCGCATCAACGCCGCCACGCGCATGAACGGCATGTCCTACAGCGTGTTCATGAACAAGCTCAAGCAAGCCAACATCAACCTGGACCGGAAGGCCCTGGCCGAGATCGCCTTCAGCGATGCCGAGGCGTTCAAGGCCATTGTGGACAAGGTGAAGTAAGCGTCGGCCAAGCCGAATTCCGCAAGAGGGGGCTTCGGCCCCCTTTTCGTTTCAGGGAAGCATGGTGGATGAAGCCAACGGGCCCGCATGCACACGGCATACCCCATTATCCCACCATCCGATCTACGGATCTTCAGATCACCAGCTCCGCTCCGGCTTACCCCGCCAACACCGTCACCTTCCCTCCAGGCGTTCGATGTTCGCGGGGATCGATAGTGCCGCATTTCAGGCGGAACCGCGCCAGCAGGTCCTCCACGGATCCCGCGCCCGAGACCTCCCCCGCGCGCAGCACCAGTTGGGCCGCGGCCTCCGCATCGTTGCCCGCGCGGTGGTGGCGGAAGGAGATCCCCTGGGATGCACACATCGGGCCCAGCCCGTAGCCCTTGCGGCCAGGCCAGATCCGGCGCGAAAGGCTCACGCTGCAGAAATAGCTGAACGTGGGCCGCTCCAGCCGGTGGCTCACCAGTGTGCAGCGCAGCACGTTCATGTCGAAGGCTGCGTTGTGGGCCACCACCATGGCACCCTGCATCAGGGGCATGGCCTCTTCCCACACCTCGGCGAAGCCGGGCGCATCGGCCACGTCCTGCGGGCGGATGCCGTGCACGGCCATGGTGAACGGCGAAAAGAACGGCCATTGCCGCGGCTTGATCAGCCAGTTGTGCACCTCGCGCACCACCCCGTCGCGCACCACGGCCAGGCCCATCTCACAGGGACTGTCCGCCTCGTTGGTGGCGGTCTCGAAGTCGAGGGCGACGAACTCCATCATCACGCGAAGATCATCATCCCCGTCCATCGGTGGATCGCGCGTCGGGCAAGGCTCACCCATCCTTGGATCTTGCAGGTCCGCAAAACCGACCGCGCCTGGGCAAGGTCGGCCACGCCCCGTGCGGGCCGTTCAATGCGGGCCCTGCGGAACGGCCCTGCCATCGGTCTATTCAGGCCTTCACGGCCTTGAGCTCCGCTAGGGCCTGTTCGATCTTTTTTGCGGTCCCTGCACCCACGGGCACCAAGGGCAGCCGCAGGTGGTTGCCGCACAGGTCCAGCGCCTTCATCACCTCCTTCACCCCGCCGGGGTTGCCCTCCACGAACAGGAGGTGGATGATCTCGATCAGCCGGAGGTGTTCCTTGCGCGCCGTGTCGATATCGCCTTCCATGGCGCTGTGCACCAGCCGGGCGAACTCGGCGGGCAGGGCGTTGCCCACCACGCTGATCACACCGTCGCCGCCAAGCGCGAGGATGGGCAGCGTGAGGGCATCATCGCCGCTGATGACGAGGAAATCCTTGGGCCTGTCGCGGAGGATGGCCGCGATCTGGTCCAGGTTGCCGCTGGCCTCCTTGATGCCGATGATGTTGCTGCATTCGCGTGCCAGGCGCAGGGTGGTCTCGGCGGCGATGTTGCTCATCGTGCGGCCGGGCACGTTGTACAGGATGATCGGCCGCAGGCTCACCTCGGCCAGGGCCTTGTAGTGCTGGAAGATGCCCTCTTGGGTGGGCTTGTTGTAGTAGGGGCTGACACTGAGGATGGCCTCCACGCCGGTGAGGTCGTAGGCTTGCAGCTCCTCCATCACCGCCCGGGTATTGTTGCCGCCCACGCCGAGCACCACGGGCACCCGCTCCTGGGCGGTGGCGATCACTTGGGCCAGGATATCCTTTTTCTCATCCCGGGTGGTGGTGGCGCTTTCCCCCGTGGTGCCCATCACCACCAGGAAGTCGATGCCGCCGGCAATCTGGTGGTCCACCACCTTGGCCAAGGCATCGAAGTCGATGTCGCCATTGGCCTTGAACGGCGTTATCAGGGCCACGCCGAGGCCGCGAAGTCGTTGGTTCATCGGTATCGTTCAATTCAGCGAGGGCACCTCCTTGGGTGCGTTGATCATCATCAGGTATCGGTTCACGTTGGCGATCAGCTGGGAGAGGCTGTCGGCCCCGGCCGTATCGATCATCATGTCCAGGAAATGGGCATTGGTTTCGCTGAGGCGGCCCACCTTGAAGCGGGCCTTGCTCTTGGCCAGTACGTACTGCAGGGGCAGCAGGTCGTGCACGGTGAGGTCGATCAGCACGTCGTACTCCTCGGCGATGAAGTTCTGCACCACGTTGCCGTGGGGGATGCGGTACCAGTTGAGGTCCTTCAGGGAGAAGACATCGAAGTTGAGCTTGGCGTGGAGGAAGAACGGAAGCTCCTTGGCATCGTAGTAGCCCAATGCCATGATGCGGGTGATGCCGATCTCCTCCTTGATCTTCTTCACATAGTTGCGCACCTGGTTGTGTGCGGCCTCATCGGCGACGAGGTAGATGATGCCGACCTTGCCGGACTGGGAGAGGTTCTTGGCCACGGGCCTGCGGTCGGGCCGCGCCTCCCTGAGCAGGGTCCGCCTGCCCATCCATTCCTTGATCCGGTCCAGGATCTTCATGCCCCTATCATTCTTCGGAATTCGGTTTCATCGATCAGCCTCACGCCCAGCTCCTCGGCCTTGGCCTTCTTGGCCGGGCCCATGTCGGCGCCGACCACCACAAAGTTGGTCTTCCTGCTGATCGATCCGCTCACTTTTCCGCCGTTTTCCTCGATGGCCTGCTTGATGCCGTCGCGGGTGAAGGTCTCAAAAACACCCGAAACTACAATGACGAGACCTTTCAGCGGCCCGTCGTGTGCCTTTTGCCGCCCCGGTGCCACGGCGAATTGGAGGCCTGCGGCCTTGAGCCGTTCCAGGATGCGGCGGTTGCCCTCGGCACCGAAGAAGTCGCGGATGCTTTCGGCGATCACGTTGCCCACCTCTTCGATGGCGGTCAGTTCCTCCAGGGACATGGCGGCCAGCCGGTCGATGCTTCCCACGGCCCGCGCGATCTTCTTGGCCACCGTTTCGCCCACATGGCGGATGCCCATGGCGAAGAGCACCTGCTCGAAGGGGATGTCCTTGCTGGCGGCAATGCCGTCGATGATCAGCCGGGTGCTGCGTTCACCCCATCCCTTGCCCAGGGCCAGCAGTTGCTCCTGCTTCAGGTCGTAGAGGTCCGCCACATCGTGTAGCAGCCCGGCCTGGAACAAGGTGTCCACGGTCTCGCCGCCGAGCCCGTTGATGTCCATGGCCTTGCGGCTGACGAAGTGTTCAATGCGCCGCACGATCTGCGGCGGACAGGCGTGCTCGTTGGGGCAGTAGTGCTGTGCCTCGCCGGCATCGCGCACCAGCACGGTGCCGCATGCCGGGCAGCGCTCCGGATAGGTGACGCGGCGGGCGTGCGGCGGGCGGCGGTGGAGGTCCACGGCGGTGATCTTCGGGATGATCTCCCCACCCTTCTCCACCTGCACCATGTCGCCGTAATGCAGGTCGAGCTTGGCGATCTGGTCCGCGTTGTGGATGCTGGCGCGCTTGACGACCGTGCCGGCGAGCTCCACGGGATCGAGAATGGCCACGGGGGTGACTGCACCCGTGCGCCCCACGTTGAATTCCACGTCGTTCAGGCGGGTGAACTTCTGTTCGGCCGGGAACTTGTAGGCGATGGCCCAACGCGGGCTTTTGGCGCGCAGGCCCAGTTCCTCCTGCAGGTCGATGTCGTCCACCTTGATCACCACGCCGTCGATGGCGATGCCCAAATGGTGCCGGGCCTGGTCCCAGTAGGCGATGAATGCCATGATGTCCTCCACGGAATCCGCCTGCTCGATGAAGCGCCGCCGGGGGTCCGGCGTGCGGAAGCCCCACTTGGCGCACTGCATGATGTTGGCGTAGTGGCTGCGCGTGGGCAGCTCGTCCATCAGCAGGAAGTAGATGTAGTTCTGCAAGTGGCGCCTGGCCACGATCTTGGGGTCTTGCAGCTTGAGCGTGCCGGCGGTGGTGTTGCGCGGATTGGCGAAGGGTTCCTCGCCCTCGCGTTCGCGTTCGGCATTGAGCTGCTCGAACTCCCTGATGCCCATCAGCACCTCGCCGCGGGCCTCCAGCTCGGCGGGCGGGTGGCCATGCAGCCGCAGCGGGATGCTGCGCACCGTGCGGATGTTGGCCGTGATGTCCTCCCCCTTCTCGCCGTCGCCGCGGGTGATGCCCTGCACCAGCTCGCCGTTGCGGTAGATCAGGCTGATGGCCACCCCGTCGTATTTCAGTTCCAGGGTGAAGGTGGTGCGGCCGTGCTCCTTCGCGATCCGCTGCACGAACTCCTGCACCTCCTCCCGGCTGTAGCTGTTCTCCAGCGATAGCATGGGCGAGCGGTGGAGCACGGTCGGGAATTCCTTGGTGATATCGCCGCCCACGCGCCGGGTGGGGCTGTTGGGCGAGGCCAGCTGCGGCCACTGTTTTTCCAGGGCCTCCAATTCCTTCATCATGAAGTCGAAGTCCTGGTCGGAGATCTCCGGCCGGGCCTCCACGTAATACAGATGGTTGTGGTGCTCCAGCTCGGCGCTCAGCTTGGCGATCCGCCCGGCCGCCTCCTCCTTCGTCATCATTCCCCTGCTCTTGGTACAAAGATCACCTTCGGGCCTGAATAAATCGCGGGTTCCCGCTGATGTCGTGCAGGCACAGCACCCGGGGGAACCCCATGCCCCGCAGCATCTCCGCGGTGCGGGGGGCGTGCCGGAAATGGGCCTCGAACCATAGTTCGTCCCCGGGCCGGAGCGCCGGGAAGGCTGCCGTGGCGATGGCACGGAAGAACCGTTGGGGATCGTCGTCCGCGACGAACAGTGCGAGGTGGGGCTCATGGTCCACCACGGCGGGTGCCATGGCGGTCTTGTCGGCCAGGGGCACGTATGGCGGGTTGCTCACCACCAGCGTGCGCCCTTGGGGCCCGGGGCCTTGCCACGCCGTCCCCAGGTCGTCCGCGAGCGCATCCATTTGCCGCCATTCCACGGAGAGGCCGTTGGCCGCGGCATTCCGGCGGGCCAGGTCGAGCGCGTCGGCGCTGATATCGATGCCCGTGACCACCGCCCCGGGGAAGGCCTCTTTCAGGGCCAAGGCGATGCAGCCGCTTCCGGTACCGACATCGAAGATGCGGTCGGGCGGTGCGACGGAACGCACGATATGCTCCACCAGTTCCTCCGTCTCGGGCCGGGGGATCAGCACGCGCGGGTCCACGGCGATCCGCAGGCCCCTGAACACGGTGGTGCCCAAGGCATATTGCACCGGTTCCCCGGTCACGACACGGTCCAGCGTTGTGCGCAAGGCGCGTTCCTCTTCGGGGGAAAGCCTGCGTTGCGGCTCCATCTCCGGGAACGGCTGGTCCAGCTTATCGCGGAACACCAGGCGCAGGATGGCCCGGGCTTCGTCGCCGCCGTGGGCCTGCAGGAGGGCCCCGCGGTAGTGCCGCAACAGGTCATTGATGGTGGTTCCTTCCATGGCTGGCCGACAAAGTTGGCATGTGCCGGGCGGCCGGGATACAAGCAACGGGAAGACTTCCGATATTTGCGGCCCTTGGGGCAATAGCTCAGCTGGCTAGAGCGCCGCGTTCGCAATGCGGAGGTCGAGAGTTCGAATCTCTTTTGCTCCACCGGGAAGCCCTTCTTCACGGAGGGCTTTTTCGTTTTGGGGCGTCGGGTAACTTCGCGGCCCATTGGCCGGCGTCCTTTTGGAGAGGTGGCAGAGCGGTTGAATGCGGCGGTCTTGAAAACCGCTTTACCCGCAAGGGTAACGGGGGTTCGAATCCCTCCCTCTCCGCCGATCGGCCCCGCGCAGCGGGGTAACAAGGGCAAAGGCCGCGACCAAGTCCGCTTGGGGAGCGGCCTTTGCCCTTGTTACCAAACCCGCGAAGCGGGTGGGCCGATCGAAGCCTCCCCCTCCGGGACAGCGCGAGCAAAGCGAGCGCAATCCCGACGTGGGCCCGGCGAACCGTAATGAAGATGGCCTGATGACCGGGCTTGTCCGAAGCCATCCGCCGTCCTAGCCGGCCCAAGGCCACGAAGCGGACTTCGCGTTGAAGCCCCCCCCTTCAGTGACTGCTGGCGTAATCCAGGCCACGCTTCACTTGGCCCCCCGGGGATTGCACGCGCCCCATGCAGCCGGAAACGGCTGCCCGCGTGCCTCAACTTGTTCCACCTGGCCTTTGCGAAGCAGAACGCTCGACTGTCCGCTGAAAACGGACAATCGACAACTTCAATCCCGGCCTTCACCGCACCGGGTAATAGATATTGGTGAGCCACTTCGCGGTATCGGGCTCTTGCGTGGGATCGGTCACGTATTCCTCGATCTCCGCCGCGCGCAGGGCAAGCCCGTGTGCCTTCATCATGTCCTCCAGCGCAGCATGGGCCTTCCCGGTCCCCTCATAGGCGCCGTGATAAGCCACGGCAAGCACTTTGCCCGCAGGTACCTGCGCCAAGACCAAGCCGGCCACCTTGGCCGTGGTATCGGCCACGGGCAGGCCGGCCAACACATCGGCTGCCTTGGCAATGGTATCCCATTCAAAGATCAAGGCCGAAGGCGCCCCCGTGACCGCCACGCCGGCCTTCCCCAAGGCTTCGGCCGTGGCCGGGAAAGCGGCCCCGAAAAAAGCCCCCAGTTTGTCCCAACCCACCTTTTGGCGCTTCCCGCAATACGTAGTCGCCGGACGTTCCTCCGTTTCCACCGTATACCCCCGGAAGGTGCGGGCGGCCAAGGCTTCCTTTTGGGCCATGGCATCGGCCTCGGCAACTTGCTTCAGGCGTGCAAGCCCATCGTCGAACACCGGCCCGAGCATGGAATCCATGTTCTTGAACACGGCGATGATGCGGGAGATGAACCCGTTCTTCCCATCGTAGGTCCAGGTCACCCTGGTGCTGTCTGCCATGGGCTGCATCACAAGGCTTGCCGTGGCCTGGGCCTCAAAGGGCTTCATGAAATGCAGGTCCACATCGATGCGCTTACCACTGTCCACTGCCGCGATCACCTGCTCACCCTTGCCGGACTTGCCTCCTTCCCAGCTGCTCTTGGACCCCACCGCGCCGTCGGTGCCCTCGTAGGCCACCTTCATGTCCGGGTCCATGGCCAGGAACGGGCTCCACCCGTTGTGTTTCTTCAGGGACCTCAAATGGTCCCACACCATCGGGCCCGGTGCGGCGATCACCGTTTCACGCACTACATGGGATCGCCCGGGGCCCAGGATGCCCAGTACCAGCACCAGGGCCACCACGACCCCCAAAATGACCATCAAGGTTTTCAGTGCGCGCATTGCTGCATGGATTTACCGCAAATATCCATCGACCAGGTCGCGATCGCTCCAATCACGCCAACTTTTTTTGCGGCGCTTCCAATGATCGGCATGGTTTTTCTTTGCGGCAAGGAAACCATCGACCATGCGCTTGTCCTTCCACCGTCTTTTGCCCGCCGTGGCCCTTCTGGCCGCGATGGCCTGCACCCTTCCGGCCTGCAAGACCGCCAGCCCCGCCGGGGAAAAGGTGAAGATGCCCTTCAGCGGCAGCAAGTATGAAAGCAACAACCGCTGGTTCCGCGGCACGGGCACGGGTGTGAGCATCAAGCAGAACATCGCGCGCAGCAAGGCCGACCTGGATGCCAAGAACCAAGTGGCCGCGCAGGTGGGCACCAACATCCGGGCGGTGGCCGACCAGTACCTGGGGCAGACGGAAAACGCGGAGGCCGCCGACGTGGCCGACAAGTTCCAGAGCCTGGTGCGCGAAGTGATGAACACCGAACTGGCCGACCTGCGCAAGATCGGCGAGGAGACCCGGTACAACGAGGCCACCAAGGAATACACGCAGTATGTGGCCTATGAGATCAAGAAGAACGCCATGTTCCGTTTCATGAAGAAACAGGCAAAGGCGGACACGAAGATCAACGAGGCCACGCGCAAGAAGATCGAGGAGATCCTGGACGAGGAGATCCGCAAGGCCGACCTCGAAGACCACGACTAGCCGCCACCGGGGCGGCACTAAGGATGAGCGGGGCCAGCTGGCCCCGCTCACCTTTTGGGAATCCGGAGGTACCCTTTAGCGATCCACAAGTGCGTTCACTTCTTCCCGAAGAGGCCACCGATGAGGCTCTTGGCCGCATCGCCCAGATTGGCCGCGCCGCCGGAAAGGCCGCCCAGCAGGCTGGTGAGCTTGCCCGCATCACCGCCCACATGTTTGGTCACGTATTCGGTCACCATGGGCAGGAGCAATTCCTTCACGCGCCCCGCCAAGCCGCTTTCCAGGCCGGCCTGCCCGGTCAGCTTGCCATGCAACACCGTCCCCAGTTTGGAGACGATGGCATCGGCGCCGCTGTTGTTCTTGGCGGTGCTGAACAGGTTGGTGATGTCCGCGAGCCCGAAGCCGTGGTTGCCGCCCAGCACCTCCTTCACGCTGTCGGCCGCGGCCGAAATGGACTTGTCCGCCTGGCCGCTATCCAGCCCCAGCTTGGATATCAGTTGGGGAGCGGCATCCTTTTTCAGGTTCTCGATGATCTGGTCAAACATGTTACGCGTGTGGTTTTGGAAATGAACACGGCAAAGATGCCCGGGTTCACCGCGTCGCGCCCCACTTTAGGCTTTCATTAACGATCCGCCGCCACCCCGCCACCTTGTCCCGGCTCCGTATCCACCGGCCCCGGGCGGCTCATTCCGTTTTCACTTGTACACAACACATCCCCTGCGATCGTTCAAAACTATCCGTTCCATGTGGCCGGCCCCACCCTTTGCCACCCGCTACCTTCGCTGCCGCCCAGCCGTTGGGCCAACGGGTGAGGTCCTGGCCGAAGGCCCGCAAGAGACAAAAAGACCGGAAATGAAGCTCACGTATTACGGACAAAGCTGCATCGGGGTGGACGTGGCAGGTGCACACCTGCTGTTCGACCCGTTCATCAGCGGCAATCCATTGGCCAAGGGGATCGATATGGCAAAGATCCCGGCCACGCATGTCCTGATCACCCATGGGCACGGCGACCATGTGGCCGATGCGGAAGCCATCCTCAAGCGCACGGGGGCCATGCTGGTGAGCAACTTCGAGATCTGCGAATGGTTCGGCGCCAAGGGGATCAAGAAGATGAACCCGATGAACCTCGGCGGGCAGGTCGACCTGGGCGGGTTCCGGGTTAAATCCACCATGGCGCAGCACAGCAGCACCCTGCCGGACGGGGCTTCGGGCGGTTCGCCGGGGGGCTTCGTCATCTTCACGCCCGAAGGCAACTTCCACCACGCGGGGGACACGGCGCTGATGCTGGACATGCAACTGCTGAAGCGGCACCACCTGCGCTACGCCTGCCTGCCCATCGGGGACAACTACACCATGGGGATCGACGACGCGGTGGAGGCCGCGCAATACATGGGCGTGGACAAGGTGGTGGGCATGCATTACAACACCTTCGAGGCCATCACCATCGACACGGAACAGGCCCGGGCAGCCTTCGCCAAGGCGGGCATCGCCCTGCTGCTGCCGGCCATCGGCACCTCCATTGACATTTGACCACCACAAGCAAAACCACACACATGGCCAAGATCATCGCCATTGTCAACCAAAAGGGCGGCGTGGGCAAGACCACCACCGCGATCAACCTGGCGGCCTGCCTGGGCATCCTGGAGCGGCGGGCCCTCATCGTGGACGCCGACCCGCAGGCCAACGCCACCAGCGGCACGGGGCTCGATCCCCGCGAGGCCAAGGGCAGCATCTATGAAAGCATCATCAACGGCGCGCCGGGCAAGGATGTGATCCACACCACGGAGAATCCCAACCTGGACCTGCTGCCGGGCAGCATCGACCTGGTGGGCGCGGAGATCGAGATGATCGACATGCCTGAGCGCGAGTACCAGATGAAGAAGATGCTGGACCCGCTGCGCGACCAGTACGATTTCATCATCATCGACTGCTCGCCCTCGCTGGGGCTGGTGACGGTGAACGCGCTGGTGGCCGCCGACAGCGTGATCATCCCGGTGCAGTGCGAGTACTTCGCGCTGGAAGGCCTGGGCAAGCTGCTGAACACCATCAAGATCATCCAGCAGCGGCTGAACCCGGAACTGGTGATCGAAGGCATGCTGCTGACCATGTATGACAGCCGCCTGCGGCTGGCCAACCAGGTGGTGGAGGAGGTGAAGACGCACTTCCAGCAATTGGTGTTCGACACGGTGATCCACCGCAACGTGGCCTTGGGCGAGGCCCCCAGCCATGGGCAGACCATCATCATGCACGATGCCAGCAGCAAGGGCGCGACGAACTACCTGAACCTGGCGCGCGAGATCCTCCAGAAGAACGACCTGACGCGCATCAAGGAGCAGGAGCGCACGATCCCCATCGCCGAAGCACAATGACGAAGAAACGAGGCCTGGGCCGCGGGTTGAGCGCCCTGCTGGAAGACCCCGGGACGGACATCACCGCACACCACGCACCGGCCGAGGGAACGCAACGCGTGGCGGGCGGCATCGCCACCATCCCCATCGGGCAGATCGAGGCCAACCCCTTCCAGCCGCGCACCACCTTCGCGCCGGACGCCATCCTGGAGCTGGCGCAAAGCATCAAGGAGCTGGGCATCATCCAGCCGATCACGGTGCGCAAAATGGGTTACGACCGCTACCAGATCATCAGCGGCGAACGGCGGTTCCGCGCCTCGCAGGTGGCGGGGCTGGCCGAAGTGCCTGCCTACATCCGCATCGCCAATGACGAGGCCATGCTGGAAATGGCGCTGGTGGAGAACATCCAGCGCGAGGAGCTCGATGCCATCGAGGTGGCCATCAGCTTCCAGCGGCTGCTGGAAGAGGTGAACCTGACACAGGAACAGCTCAGCGAGAAGGTGGGGAAGGACCGCGCCACGGTGGCCAACTACCTGCGCCTGCTGAAGCTGCCGCCGGAGATCCAACTGGGCCTGCGCCAACGGCAGATCGGCATGGGGCACGCCCGCGCGCTGATCACGGTACACGACCCCGTGAAGCAGGCCGAGCTGTACCGCCGCATCGTGGAAAGCCAACTCTCCGTGCGGCAGGTGGAGGACCTTGCCCGCGACGACAAGCGCGCGGCCGGGCCCGGCAAACCGGCGGTGCGGAAGATGAGCGCGGCGCGGTACAAAGAGCTGGGCAAAACCTTGTCGAACATGTTCGGCAGCCGGGTGCTGGTGAAGCAGGGCGAGGGCGGCAAGGGGCGGATCGAGATCAGCTTCCGCAACGACGACGACCTGGAGCGCATCAAGCGGTTGCTGGAAAGCCGCTGACCACGGCCCCCGGCATTAACCCGACCTTCGCGCCATGGAGCACGAGGCATGGATGCGGCGGTGCCTGCAATTGGCGCGCAACGGCGCTGGCCATACGGCACCCAACCCCATGGTGGGGGCCGTGCTGGTGCGCGATGGCCGCATCCTGGCCGAGGGCTGGCACCGGCGGCACGGCGGGCCGCATGCCGAGGTGGAATGCCTGAATGCCTTCGGCGAAGGCCCCGTACCCGAGGATGCCGTGATGTATGTATCGCTGGAACCCTGCTCCCACCAAGGCCTCACGCCCCCGTGCGCGGACCTGTTGGTGGCCAGGCGTGTGCGCCATGTGGTGATCGGGTGCATCGATCCCAACCCCAAGGTGGCCGGCCATGGGGTGGCACGCCTGCGCGATGCCGGCATCGATGTGGCCACCGGCGTGTTGGAGGATGAATGCCGCTGGGTGAACCGGCGTTTCATCACCGCGATGGAACAAGGGCGGCCGTATGTCATCCTGAAATGGGCGCGCTCCTCGGACGGCCTGTTGGACCGGCACCCGCGAACGGCGCGCACGGTGCAACGCATCAGTTGTTTCACCTCCAACGTGCTGGTGCACCGCTGGCGCAGCGAGGAGCAGGCGATCCTGGCGGGCAGCCGCACCGTGGTGAACGACGATCCCCGGTTGGACGTGCGCCACGTGGCCGGGCGTTCACCGCTGCGCGTGGTGCTGGACCGCCACGGCGCCACACCACAAGTCTCGCACGTATACGACGGCGGCTCCCCCACCCTGCTTTTCACCGGCATGGAACGGCCGGGCCTGAACGCGGAACAAGTGATCCTGGATGCAACGGCGGACCCGTTGCCCGCGATGATGCAGGAACTTCACACGCGCAAGATCCGCTCGGTACTGGTGGAGGGTGGTGGCGGGCTGTTGTCCCATTGCATCCGCGCCGGGCTGTGGGATGAAGCGCGGGAGATCGTGGGGACGGTGCTGCTGCAACAAGGCACCGCCGCGCCGCGCCTGGACGTGCCCCCGGTACGATCATTCACCTCCGGCGATGACCGGGTCCACTTGTACACGCGCCGCGCGGCCCTGCCCGGCGACTGGCCTTGGTGATGCCCGCCCCATCACGTCCCTGCCGCAACCGCATCCCATGAGCAAGGGCCGCTACCTGACACTCGCTGCGCCCAGCCTGGGCGAGGTCCGCGAAAAAGCCAGCCGCTTCATCGCGCACGCCTTCCCCATCGGCGATGAGGACGACTTCCAACGGCAACGATCGGAGATCGCGCGGAAGCACCACGGGGCACGCCACATCTGCCATGCCTGGGTATTGGGCGCTGACGGGCAGCACTACCGCGCATTTGATGCGGGCGAGCCGGCAGGCAGCGCGGGCCGGCCGATCCTGCGGCAACTGCAAGGCGCGGGATTGACCCATGCCGCAATCGTGGTGGTCCGCTATTTCGGGGGCACGCTGCTGGGCAAGGCGGGGTTGGCCCATGCGTTTGCCGACGCGGCGAAGGAAGCGTTGGCGAACAACACGGTCGTGGAGCGCGTGGTGCTGGCCAGGTACACGGTGCATTGCACCTATGCCCAGGTGGAAGCGGTCAAGCGCGATGTCCTGCAGTGTTCCGGGGAGATCGTGGAAGCGGATTACGGCGAACGTTGTACGCTGCATGTGGCCATGCCGCCGGAACCTGCGGACGGCCTGATGGCGACGTGGAGGCTACAAGGCGTGGTCGTAAACACGGATGCTTGATCACGAAGGGCCATGGCCCTTCCCGCTCACTTGAAATAGGGACCCATTTTCTCCAGCAACTCAGCCGGGGCGCGGCAAGGCTTGTTGGTGGCGCGGTCGATGAACACCAGCGTGGTCGCGGCATCCGTGAGCAACACACCATGTTCGTCGCGCACCTCATACACGAAGCGGATGCGCACCGCGGGCAGCTGCGGGATCACCGTGCGCACCGTGAGCAGGTCGTCGTAAAACGCGGGCTTGTGGTAGTTCACCGTGAGGTCGTGGACGGGCAGCATCACGCCTTCCCGTTCCATCCGCAGGTAGGGGAAACCCAGGCTGCGCATGGCTTCCACGCGTCCCACCTCGAAGTATTGGGCATACGTTCCGTAGTAGACGTAACCCATCCGGTCGGTCTCGGCATAGCGCACCCGTACCGTGGTCTCATGGCTGTACATGTGCGGAATATAACCATTCCGGGCCATGGGACCGCCCCTCGACATCGGATGGGAAAGGCGCTAAATTCACCGCCATGCATTCCATGGACAGCCTCCCCGTCGCCGACCTCCCCGGACTGTTCATCAGGAATGTGTCCAACAGCTCCACGGCAACCATCCCCTGGTGCCCGATGGGATCCTTGGCGAGGGTGCCACATTTTTTTGCGGGACATCCTGAAACCCTTGCGGGGCGCGGGAATCATGGCAACCGGATGGTTTGTTCCCCATCGCAAAAAAATTGAATGGCGCAAGGCCGCGCGAACTTTTTTTTTCACTCCTCCCTGCACATCTTTGCCACCCTCCTTGAGACACAACGCGGTGTTCAAAACACCTTCAAAAAGATCCTTCCACCTGACCCTACACCCCGATCCCTGCAATGAAGAAAGACCATGAAAAGATCTGGGACCGGTGCCTCGAGGTCATCAAGGACAATGTCAGCCAGCAGAGCTTCAAGACCTGGTTCGAGCCGATCCAGCCGGTGAAGTTCACGGACAACATCCTGACGATCCAGGTGCCGTCGCAGTTCTTTTATGAGTGGCTGGAGGAGCATTACATCGGCTTGCTGAAGAAGATCATCCGCAAGGAGATCGGCGCCGATGGCCGCCTGGAATACTCCATCGTGATGGAGAACAGCGTGAAGAATGCCAATCCGTACACCGTGCGCGTGCCCACCAGCAATGTGCGCGAAGTGAAGAACCCCGCGGTGAGCCTGCCGATCGACGTGGCGAACAGCCCGATCAAGAACCCGTTCATCATTCCCGGCCTGCGCAAGATCAAGATCGAGAGCCACCTGAACGCGAACTACTCCTTCGAGAACTTCATCGAAGGGGATTGCAACCGGCTGGCGCGCAGCGCGGGCTTCGCCGTGGCGCAGAAGCCGGGCGGAACCGCCTTCAACCCGCTGCTCATCTATGGCGGCGTGGGGCTGGGCAAGACGCATCTGATCCACGCCATCGGCCTGGAGATCAAGCGCAACCATCCCGGCAAGACGGTGCTGTACGTGCCGGCGGAGAAGTTCACGCAACAGTTCATCGAGGCGGTGAAGAACAACACCATCGGTGATTTCCAGCAGTTCTACCAAATGATGGACGTGCTGATCGTTGACGATGTGCAGTTCCTTTCGGGCAAGGAGAAGACCCAGGACGTCTTCTTCCACATCTTCAACCATCTGCACCAGAACGGCAGGCAGCTGGTGATCTCCAGCGACAAGGCGCCGGTGGAGATGACCGGCATGGAGCAACGGTTGCTGTCGCGCTTCAAGTGGGGCCTGAGCGCCGACCTGCAGGCACCGGGGCTGGAAACGCGGATCGCGATCCTGGAGAAGAAGATGTATGCCGAGGGCATCGAGCTGCCGAAGGAGGTGGTGGAATACCTGGCGTACAGCATCACCACCAACATCCGCGAGCTGGAAGGCGCGATGATCAGCCTGATCGCCCAGAGCTCGCTGAACAAGAAGGCGGTGACGCTGGAGCTGGCCAAGCAGATGATCGACAAGTTCGTCAAGAGCACGGCGCGGGAAGTCTCCATCGACTACATCCAGAAGGTGGTGTGCGACTACTTCGACCTGCCGATCGACCTGCTGAAGAGCAAGACGCGCAAGCGCGAGGTGGTGCAGGCGCGGCAGATCGCGATGTACTTCGCCAAGAAGATGACCAAGAGCTCATTGGCCAACATCGGTGCGCACTGCGGCGGCAAGGACCACGCCACGGTGCTGCACGCCTGCCGCACGGTGAACAACCTGCAAGAGACCGACAAGCAGTTCCGTGGTTACCTGGAGGACCTGGAGAAGAAGCTCAGCATCCACTAGGACGGACCGCCGAACACTTGGAAAAGCCCCGATGCCCCGGGGCTTTTCATTTTGATGCGCGCTACAGGAGCACGTTGGAGGCCCACAGGACCCACATGGCCAGCGCGCAGGCGCCGCCCACGGCCGCGAGCCGGAAGCCCCACAGGGACCGGCGGATGCTCCGCGGGCCATACCCGCGCCGCCGCCGCAGGAAGCGCCCGAACAGGTGGAACAGCAGGGCCAGCACGGCCATCAGCAGGGCGGGCACACACAGTTGCCGCGCGAAGGCCAAGGGGATGCTGAGCACGCCGAACACCAGGGTCACCATGCTCAGCGGCAGGGCTGTCTCCTTCATTTCCCCTCCACCCATTGCAACAACTTCCCATGCACGTGCAACACCTGGGGGATCACCAGGCTTTCCCCGTCGTTCACGATGACGGACCCGGCCACGGCGACCAAGGCGGCCTCATCGGCCTGGTTGCGCATGCGTGCGCGCACCGCGGCCTCCGTGACGCCATCGCGCAACATCACGCGCCGGACGCGTTCCTGCTCCGGGGCCGTCACCACCACCAGGTGGTCCATGGTGCGGTAGGCACCGGTCTCCAACAGGATGGCGGCTTCATTGATCACATAAGGTGCGTTCTGCCGCCTGG
The DNA here is from genome assembly GCA_024103275.1 of Flavobacteriales bacterium. GTDB lineage: Bacteria > Bacteroidota > Bacteroidia > Flavobacteriales_F > PHOS-HE28 > PHOS-HE28. Next base: position 75,677 of record JAGFIV010000066.1, on the reverse strand, counting down.
TCCAACGGGCAAAGGCCCCGCGCACGGCCGGATGGACGATGGCGTTCAGCCGTTGCAGCGCCTCCGCATCGTTGAACACGCGCGCCGCCAACGCCTTGCGGTCGGGCTTGTCGCCGGTGAACACGGCATCGCCGAACACCTCGCGCAGGCGCTGCTTTAGGGCGGGATCTCCGTCGAGCAGGCGCTTGGCCTCGTCATCCGAGCTGAACACCGGGATGCCCAACACGCCGAACACGCGGCACACCGTGGATTTGCCGCTTCCGATGCCGCCGGTGACACCAACGGAATACATCCGCGCGGCGGATCAGGCCGTCTTGGCCGCCTCCTCGGTCAGTTGCATGGACTGGTCCATGGCGATGGCGCTCTTTTCGTAGCGCAGCTTCACGCCATCGGCCGCCTCCAGCAGCACGGTCTTCTCATTCACCTCCGCCACCTTGCCATGCAGGCCGCCGATGGTGACCACGCGCGCACCCTTCTGCAGGTTGTCGCGGAACTTGCGCGCGTCCTTGGCCTTCTTCTGCTGCGGCCGGATCATGAAGAAATAGAAGACCACGAACATCAGCAGCAGCATGATCAGGAAGGAACTGCCGCCTTGTCCGCCGGCCGCCTGAAGGAAGATCGAAAGGGTGTTCATTGCTTGTGTTGGGAGGATTGTCCGCACATCGGCGGGGATTGGTTCATTGCTGGGCGGGCGCCACCACTTCGCCCGTAAGCCTCAATACCGTGGTGGGCGGGGTGGTATTGGCCACCACGGTGATGGTCTTCTGCTGGACGCCCGGCCTTCCCTCGCTGTCGAACGTGACCGTGATGGCCCCCTTCTCACCGGGCCCCACCGGCATCCGCGGCCAGTTCTTGGCCACGGTACAACCGCACGATGCCCGCACATCGGTGAGCACGAGGTCCACCTTGCCGGTGTTGGTGAAGTTGAAGACCTTTTCCACCCGCACGCCTTCGGCGATCTTGCCCATGTCCAGCTCGGTGCTGTCGAAGGAGATGGCGGGCAGGCGGTCCGTGCCGCCCTGGTCAAACCCCGATGCCGGGATGTGCAGGTCGCCCGCGCTGATCCCGTCCGTATCGTTCTCGGTGTGGTCGGTCAGGCGGCATGCCGCCATCAGCGCCGCGATGGCGACCAGCCCCAGGAGCAGGCGCGGCCGCACGCCCGCTTTCGTGATGGATCGCGGTTTGTGGTCCATGTCGGTCAACTTTCCAGCAGGCCGCGCCCCACCTTGCGGATGGTGCCGTCCTGCTTCATTTCCGCAAAGAGCTTGTCCAGGATGCCGTTGATGAAGTTCTTGCTCTTCGGTGTGCTGTAGGCCTTGGCGATCTCGATGTATTCGTTCAACGTCACCTTTATCGGGATGAGGTCGAAGCTGCGCACCTCGGTCAGGGCCATGCGCATCAACAGCATATCGGAGAGGGCGATGCGGTCGGCCTCCCAGTTGCGCGCCCGGTCGGCGATCAGGCGCTCATCCGCTTCCTTGTTGGCCGTGGTGTTGCGGAAAAGCGCGGTGATGAATTCACGGTCCTCGCCGTGGTCGCCCTCCAGTTCGCGCAGGTCCAGCACGGGGTGCACGAGGTCCATGCCCTCCAGGGTCCGCTTCACCATGGTGCAGGCCAGGTCGAGGTCTTCCAGCCAATGGATGGACCGGGCCTCCACGTGTTCGTGCAGTCCTTCGTGCTGGGCGATGTATTCCAGGAACAGGGTGACCAGGATGGCGCGGTCCCGGCTGGAAGAGGTTTCAGGGGCCGCCATGTATTCGATGTACTCGGCGCTGGCCTCCAGCCGCTTGTACAGCTGTGTCATCAATCCGTTCTCACCCACCCATCCCATCTTGCGCTTCTCGGCCTCGGCCAGTAGCCTGGGGCTTTCGCTGAGCTCCTTCAGGAACGGGTTTTCCACGAAACGGAGGTTGGGTTCGAGGTCCTCGCGGGAGGGCATCCGCTTGGCTTTTCGCTCCGCGATGCGGTGTTCCGCCAGGCGGCGCATCTCCCCGAAGATCATCAGCAGGTGCACGTACAGGTCGTAGGTGCGCACCACCCCGAGGAGCAGTTCCTTCTCGATCTTGGCCGCACTCCCGTCGGCACTTTGCTCCAAGGCGTACAGGGCTTGGAAGACCTGGGTGCGGAGGAAGCGGCGGTTAAGCATGCGGCGCGTTGCGTTAGAAGGACAGGCCGGCCCCGCGGATGCTACGGATGCGGCGCTCCGCGGCTTGGTTGGCGGCCAGGAAGGTGGGGATGCCCTCCTCGCTGCTGCGCTTGAAGATCTCCAGGGCGGTGCGGTAGATGTCACCGGTCTGCGACAAGGCCGCCTGCCGGTTGTAGCCGCGGCGCTCCCACGCGCAATTGATGATCCCCCCGGCGTTGATCAGGTAATCGGGTGCATAGAGGATGCCCTTTTCCATCAGCATCCTGCCATGGCGGTCCTCATCGCCCAGTTGGTTGTTGGCCGAACCCGCGATGATGCTGCACTTCAGCTTCGGGATGGTTTCGTCGTTCACCGTGGCCCCCAAGGCACAGGGCGAGTAGATGTCCACGTCCAGCCCGATCACCTCGTCCGGCCTCACGATGTTCACATCGGGGTGCTCAGCCTTGATGGCGGCCAGCTTGTCGTCATGGATGTCCGTGAGGAAGACCGACGCACCCTCCTTGCGCAACAGGTCCACCAGGTGATGCCCCACGTTGCCCGCACCCTGGATGGAGACCTTCTTCTTGTTCAGGTCGTCCGAACCGTATGCCGTCTTGGCGGCGGCCTTCATGCCGCAATACACGCCGTATGCAGTCACCGGCGATGGATCGCCGCTGCCGCCCATGGACTCCGGCAGGCCCACCACGTACCCCGTTTCCTTACGGATGTTCACCATCTCGGTGGTGCTCATGCCCACATCCTCGGCGGTAATGTACCGTCCGTTGAGGCTTTCGACGAAACGCCCGAACCGGCGGAACATGGCCTCGGTCTTGTCCTTGCGGGCATCGCCGATGATGACCGCCTTTCCCCCGCCGAGGTCCAGGCCGGCGAGGGCGCTCTTGTAGGTCATCCCCCGGCTGAGGCGCAGCACGTCTTCCAGTGCTTCGGCCTCGTTGTGGTAGGGCCACATGCGGGTGCCGCCCAGCGCGGGCCCGAGGGTGGTGTCATGCACGGCGATGATGGCCCTGAGCCCCGTTTCCGCATCGTTGCAGAAGAGGATCTGCTCGTGCCCATGTTCCTTCATGCGATCAATGACCGCCGGGGCGGCCGCAGCCTTTTCCTTTACCAAGGACATTTGTTGGTGTTGGTCTTGTTCGGTGATGGTCATGTTACCGGCCTTTGGCGTGGGGAGCGGTCTGCAACGACATCCGATACAGGCGGTCCGGTGCCAGGTCTCCTTCGCGCTTCAGGGCTTCCTCCGTTAATGCCGGTCTACTTTTGCGGGGCCGTCCCCTCTTTTTTTGGACCGGGCGCGCAAAGGTAGTACGACCGTTCCATGCGTTCCCTCCTCGCCGTCCTCCCCTATTTCCGCCGCTACTGGGGCCGCCTGCTGCTGGGCATCGGGTTCATCATCCTCACGGGCGTCTTCACGGTATACACCCCGCAGGTGGTACGCGAGGCCTTCAACCTCATCGGCGACGGCATCCAACAGCGGGGGCTTCCGGTGGACCAGCGCCACCTGGAGGTAAGCCCGCGCCTGGAAAGCTGGACCTCTTGGACCGGCCTGGACCTGCAGGCGAAACTCGACGGGCCGCTGGACGATGCCTCCCTGGAGGCCAAGGTGACCTGGTTCGCCATTTTCTATGCGGGGCTCTTCCTTGCCTTCACCTTGCTGAGCGGCTTCTTCCTGTTCCTCACCCGGCAGACGATCATCGTGGTGAGCCGCCACATCGAATACGACCTGAAGAACACGGTGTACGCACATTACCAGGCGCTGGACCGGGCCTTTTACAAGCGCAACAGCACGGGCGACCTGATGAACCGCATCAGCGAGGACGTGAGCAAGGTGCGCCAGTTCCTGGGCCCGGCGGTGATGTACATCACCAACCTGGTGGTGCTGACGATCATGATCATCTGGGTGATGCTGGACGTGAACGTGGAACTGACGCTGTGGTCGCTGGCCCCGCTTCCGCTGCTGAGCTTGGCGATCTACATGGTGAGCGAGACGATCAACGAACGGAGCATGGCCACGCAGCGGCAGCAAAGCCGGCTGAGCGCGATGGCCCAGGAATCCTTCAGCGGCATCCGGGTGATCAAGGCGTATGCCCGGGAGGAACAGGTGATCGCGCGGTTCCGGCGCACGGCGAAGGCCTACCGCAAAACGAGCCTCGCCCAGGCCAAGGTGGACGCCCTGTTCATGCCTTCGATCATGCTGCTGGTGGGGTTGAGCACCGCACTGGTGATCTTCGTGGGCGGCATCCTGCTGATCCAGGGCAACAACGGGGTGACCGTGGGCAACTTGGCGGAGTTCACCCTGTATGTCACCAAACTGACCTGGCCCTTCGCGAGCCTGGGGATGATCACCTCCCAGGTGCAACAGGCGGCGGTGAGCATGGAACGGATCAACGAGTTCCTGGGCACCCGGCCGGCCTTGCGGGCGGAGGGCGACCGGTTGGCGGAAGTGAAGGGGGCGATCACCTTCCGGAACGTGTCCTTCACCTACCCTGAAACGGGCATTGAAGCGTTGAAGAACGTGAGCTTCCACCTCCCGGCGGGCGGCACCTTGGCGGTGGTGGGCCACACCGGAAGCGGGAAAAGCACCCTGGTTGACCTGATGTGCAGGCTGTATGACCCGTCAAGCGGCGAGGTGTTGCTGGACGGCGTGCCCCTGCCCCAGGTGGCGCCCGAAAAGCTGCGCCGGGAATTGGGCGTGGTGCCACAGGATGTATTCCTTTTCAGCGACACCATCGCCAACAACATCGCCTTCAGCCTGGACCCGGCACCCGATGTCCGCGCGCGTGTCGAAGAAGCCGCGCACATCGCGCAGGTCCACCAGGACATCCGCCATTTCCCCAAAGGCTACGGGACCGTGTTGGGTGAACGGGGCGTGACGCTGAGCGGGGGCCAGAAACAGCGGGTGAGCATTGCCCGGGCCGTGGCGGGCCGTCCGCGGATCCTCATCTTCGACGACCCGTTGAGCGCGGTGGACACGGCCACCGAGGAAGCCATCCTGTCCGGCCTTCGGCAGATCATGGTGGGCCGCACCACGGTGATCATCAGCCACCGGATCAGCGCGGTGCAGCACGCGGACCACATCCTGGTGCTGGCCCATGGGTGCATCATTGAGGAAGGCAAGCACCAGCATTTGCTCGATGTGGGCGGCGTATACGCGGGCCTGCACGCGGAACAACTCCTGGAAGCCGCGCGCAAAGGGTGACCGGTCCTCGCAGCCGAATGCATGGGCGCGGGCATTCCGGCCAGGCGGTTATATTTGAAATCCCAAGCCAGGCATCCTGATGGAGGACGAACGGGAAGATGTTTTCACCAAGGTGGTGCGTGCAGGAAAGCGCACTTATTATTTCGACGTGCGCAGCACCCGCGCAAACGACCTGTACCTGACCATCACGGAGCGGAAGAAATTCAACCGCGAGGATGGGAGCGTAGGCTACGAGAAGCACAAGATCTTCCTGTACAAGGAGGATTTCGGAAAATTCATGGAAGGGCTGCGCGAAAGCCTTGATGCCTTGGAACAGATCCGTGGATCGGGGGGCCGGCCGCAGGCACCCGGAGCGCCCTCCGCCGACACGCCGGAGGATGATCCGGGCCGGGGATCCGTGGACCTGGACTTTGAGGACCTGGGGAAGGACTGAGCCTCCGTTCACCCGTTTATATGGAAAAGGCCCCGCATCACGGGGCCTTTTCCATGGGTGGGCCGGCCATTCACCTGGCCGGTCCGCCTATCGTGCACCGCTCTCCGCAGCGCGCTGGATCGCCAACTTGGCCGCCCGCTCGCGTTGCATGTCCTTCTTGATCTGGGCCACTTGGTCCCGCTGTCCCTTGGAAAGCACGGCGGATTGCCTGTTGTTCAACTCCTGCAACAAGGATTTCTCACGCGCCTCCCGTTCCCCAGGGGCCAATTGATCCACGCTGGCCAACCGGGCATTCACGTCATCCTCGATCTCTTTCAGCACGTCCACCTGTTCTTTTCCCAACTGCAATTCCTGGCCCAGGTAGTCCGCGCTGAGCACCACCATGGCGGGGTCCAACAGCGGATCGTTCCAGATCGGGTGGTCATCCGCCACGGGTACAGGGTTTACCGGTTCGGACTGGGCAAGCAGCGCACCGCCCATCAAAAGGGCCATGGCCAAAGTGGAACAACGGGCAAGGGTTCTCATCGCATCGGTTTTGGGGTTCCCTGGGCTCACGCACCACGGTAAGCCAAAGATAGGCAAGCCCGGAAACGATGCACCGGAGCTCGGGCAATTTTCGCGGGTTACAGGCTCGGGCCAGATCCGCCCGAGCGATCTTTGCACCATGAAGCATGTGTTTTTGATCATCCTCTCCGTCCTGGCCCTTGCCATCCAGGTCCGTGCCCAGGACAACGGGGCGAGCTTGGATGCGGATGCCTTCCAGGCGGCGATGATGAAGCAGGAGGCCGTCGTGATCGACTTGCGGCCATGGGAGATTTATGCAGACGAGCATATCGAGGGTGCGGTGGACGTGGACTGGGAAGGCGGCAACCTGATGAAGTACCTGGCCGGTACGGACAAGGACAGGACCATCCTGCTCTATTGCGGCTCAGGGTACCGGAGCGGGCAAGCCAAGGAAAGCTTGATCAAGGAGGGCTATACGCACGTTTACGACCTCAAAGGGGGCATTGAGACGTGGGAGGAAGCGGAAAAACCGGTCGTTAAACAATGAGGAAGCAAATCCTGGGGCCCATGCGCCTGATCCTGCCAATTGCACTGGCGGCCCTGCTGGCCGCCTGTACCCAGGCGCAACCACCTGCAGGCTATTACGACGGTGCCGAAGGTTTGACCGGGCAGCCGCTCCGGGCGGCGCTTCATGGCATCATCACCACGGGCCACGACCCGATCTCCTACGGGGCCATCTGGAACGCCTTCTACAGCACGGATGCCAAACCGGGGAACAAGGTCTGGGACATGTACAGCGACGTCCCTGGCGGCACCTCGCCCTACGTGTACACCCTGGGTTTGGACCAGTGCGGAGGATACTCCGAGGAAGGCGACTGTTACAACCGGGAGCACAGCTTCCCGCAGAGCTGGTTCAACTCGGGCAACCCCATGCGCACCGACCTGTTCCACATCTACCCCACCGATGGGTTCGTGAACCAGAAGCGCGGCAACCTTCCCTATGGCGAGGTGGGCAGCGCGGACTGGAGCAGCGATAATGGGTCCAAGGTGGGGCTGAGCATCACGCCGGGGTACAACGGCACGGTGTTCGAGCCCATCGATGCGTACAAGGGCGACTTCGCGCGCAGTTACTTCTACATGATGACCCGGTACTATGGCGCGATGTCCGGCTGGGACTCCCCCATGTTGTCCGGCGGGGACCTGGCGCCGTGGGCCGTTACCCTGCTGGTGGCGTGGAGCGATCTCGACCCGGTGAGCGACAAGGAGACCGCGCGCAACAATGCGGTCTTTGCCTTGCAGCACAACCGCAATCCCTTCATTGACCGGCCGGAATGGGTACATGCCATCTGGAGTCCCACCACGGGTATTGAGGCGCATGACGGGCGCTCCATACGCGTGCTTCCCGATGCCAACGGCCTGCACGTGGACCTGGGTGATGCGGGGCCCGGGACTGTGGAGATCCGCGACATGGCTGGCCGCCTCGTGCGGGAAACCGCCTTGCCCCCCGGTCGGAGCCACCTCGCCTTCAACGGCGCACACGGCATCTATCTTGCCGCCGTGCGGATCCCCGGTGCCTTCGTCACCAAACGTTTCGCCTGGTGAACCCGCCCTTCCACCCTTGAACAACCATTGCCGATGACCTACGAACAGATCCGATACACCTTGGCGAACGGCGTGGCCACCATCACGCTGGACCGGCCGGACAAGCTCAACAGCATCACGGCCAGGATGGCCGAGGAGATCCTGCACGTCCTGGCGGCGGTCAAAGGGGATTCCACGGTGCGGGCCATCGTGCTCACGGGCAGCGGCCGGGCCTTTTGCGCCGGCCAGGACCTGGCGGAGGCGATTGCGCCGGGCGTGCGGATCGAGGATGTGGTGGAGCGGCAATACAACGCCATGGTGCGGGCCATCCGGCAAATGCCCAAACCCGTGCTGTGCGGCGTGAACGGCATCGCCGCCGGCGCCGGTGCCAACCTGGCCTATGCGTGTGACCTGACATATGCGGCCGAAAGTGCCGTCTTCGTGCAGAGCTTCATCAACATCGGGCTGATCCCGGACAGCGGCGGCACCTTCACCCTGCCCCGTTTGGTGGGGATGCAGCAGGCCTTCGGCCAGATGATCCTCGCCGAGAAACTGCCCGCAGCCCGTGCCGCCGAATTGGGCATGATCTGGAAAGCCGTCCCCGATGCCGCTTTGGAGGCCGAGGTGAAGGCGGTGTCGGAAAAGCTGGCCGCCATGCCTACGCTGGCCATCGCGCTTACCAAGTACGCCATGGCCCGCTCGCGGGGCAGCAACCTGGAGCAGCACCTGCTGGTGGAGGCCGAACTGCAGGCCATCGCCGGGCGCAGCAAGGACAGCAAGGAGGGTGTGGCCGCCTTCCTGGAAAAGCGCAAGCCCACGTACATCGGCCACTGAGGGCCCCCAGGAGCAGGCGGATGGAGAAGGAGATGACAGTGGGTGTGATCGGTGCGGGCACCATGGGCGTGGGCATCGCCCAAGTGGCGGCGCAAAGCGGGCACCCGGTGATCTTGTATGATGCGAGGCCGGATGCCCCGGGCCAGGCGATCGGCGGCCTGGGTGCGACCTTGGGCAAGCTGGTGGCCAAGGGCAAGATCACCCGTGAAGCGGCCGATGCCACTCTGGGCCGGATCACGGTTGCCCAGGAGCTTGCCGGACTTTCAGCCTGCGGCCTGGTGATCGAGGCCATCGTGGAGAAATTGGAAGTGAAGCAGGAGGTCTTCGCCCAGCTCGATGCCTTGACGGCTGCGGATGCGGTCCTGGCCACCAATACATCCTCGCTTTCCATCACCGCCATTGCCGCGGCTTGCGCACAACCCGCACGGGTGATCGGCCTGCACTTCTTCAACCCGGCGCCGGTACTGCCGCTGGTGGAGGTGGTACCGGGGCTGGCCACGGGACCGCAACTGGCGGAACGCTGCCGCGAGGTGATGCACCGCTGGGGCAAGACCCCGGTGATCTGCAAGGACACGCCCGGCTTCATCGTCAACCGGGTGGCCCGGCCGTTCTACGGGGAGAGCATCCGGATCTTCGAGGAAGGCCTTGCAGGGATGGCCTTGATCGACCAGGCGCTGAGGGAGGCCGGTTTCCGCATGGGACCCTTTGAGCTGATGGACCTGATCGGCAACGATGTGAACCTGGCGGTGACGCGCAGCGTGTGGGAGGCGTTCTTCTACGACCCGCGCTACCGGCCCAGCCTCACGCAGCAACGGCTGGTGGAAAGCGGCCGCCTGGGGCGCAAGACGGGGCGAGGTTTTTACGACCACGGCCCGGATGGTGGCACGCGGGAGGTACCGCAAGTGCCGCAAGCCTTGGGGCGATCGATCACCGAACGGGTTTTGGCCATGTTGATCAACGAGGCCGCCGATGCGCTTTACCTCCAAGTGGCCAGCAAGGAAGACCTCGACCTAGCGATGACCAAAGGGGTGAACTACCCCAAGGGTCTGTTGGCCTGGGCAGATGAACAGGGAGCGGCGCATTGGGTCCATGTCCTGGACAGCCTGTATGCGGAATACCATGAGGAGCGTTACCGCACCTCGCCATTGCTGCGGCGCATGGCCGCATCGGGCAAGCGCTTCCACGAAGGCGCGCGTGCGTGAAGCCGGCTTTCCCACTGGAGCGGCGAGCCCCCATTCATCTTCTTGGGAATGTCCGTGGGAATCCAAGAACATCGCAGTATGTGGCATGGTCATATTTACCATGTAAAATTTAGTCCCTATTTTTGCACCACGAAACACCAACCCACAAACAGACGACGACCATGAATAAGACCGTTTTGCTGGCCACGTTCGCCGCCGCCTTGTTGGCATCCTGCGGTACGGGCACCACCGCTCCCGACACATCAGCTTCCACCGCCACGGCAGCCCCTGCCGGCACGGAGCAAGCCGTGCATACGATCAATACCGAGGCCAGCGCCGTGAACTGGACGGGCACGATGCTGGGCGTGAAAAGCCATACCGGCATCCTGCGCTTCACCAAAGGTGAATTGGCCACCACGGGTGGTTCCCTTTCAGGCGGCTCGTTCACGGTGGACATGAAGAACTACACCATGACCGATGACCAGTATGCACCGGACGGTTCCGAGCAGGGCACCCGGGCGAATTTGATGGCCCACTTGATGTCCGCGGACTTCTTCGATGCGGAGAACTTCCCCACGGCCGAATTCGTGATCACGAAGGTGGAGGGCAACACGGCGGAGGGCAACCTGACGATCCGCGGCGTAACCCACCCGGAGAAGGTCACCGACATTGTCCTCACCCAGGAGGGTGGCCAAGTGAACGCCACGGGCAAGCTCTCCTTCGACCGTCAGAAGTACGGTGTGCGCTACAGCACCGGCATGAAGGACATGGTCATTGCCGATGAGATCGCCTTGCAGGTGGACCTGAAGGGGCAATCGCCCCTGGCCACGGCCGGAGGCGGTAATGCGGAGACCGTGCAGGTGGACTGAGCCTCGCCCTGGATCCATTTGACGGGGGTGGATGGCGCGGCCATCCGCCCCCTCTTTGTTTCCGCCGGCCCCGGTCCCGAATGGGATCCGGCCCGCCACGGCCTTAATCACTCGCACAGTTTGTCCCGAACCGCGAATGCCCGCGGTTGGACGGGCCATCGCCCTGGGTATAGACGCGGTACCTGCTGATGTCCTGGTCCAGCTTCATGTTGGCCAAGCGGACCCCGCTGGGCTCAGTGACGTGGTGGAAACCCGGGATACCCTTGAGCGGCACCATGGCCGTCGCCGGCCGTGTATCCCAGCGCGTGGCCAACCCCCTGTTCACGTGTATCAGGCCCTTTTCCTTTTGTTCCGGCATCTTTTGATGGTTCTTATTGGAAGGTCCATCCGCCTGCGCCGGTGGTGTCCTTCACGGGATTGAGCATCATCACCGGAATGGAGGCCTTGTTGGTGATGATGTCCTCTTCATACGGTACGCCCAAGGCCCCGAAGATATTGGTGCCCACCATGTTCATCACGGCGATGAGGTCTGCATCAATGGCCTTGGCATGATCGAGCACGGCCTTCACGAAGCCCTTGCCCCGCACGGCCTCGGTGGCTTCCATGGGGATGCCCCGGCCCTCGAAATACTTCTTTGCGAACACGATGTTGTCCTGCAGGGTTCGCCGCAGCAGCTTGTCGCTTTCCCGGGGCACGATCACATGTACGCGGCTGTTGAAGTAGCTTGCCATGCCGGCCACCAGGGTCACGCTCTGCCTGGTCTCGCGCTGCAGGTCCATGGGTACCACGATATCGCGGTAGCCGCCGGCACGCATCCCGCGTTCCTGCACCACGATAAACGGTACGCGGCTGTTGAGGACCATCCTTAGGGCACGGCTTCCGGTGATGAATTGCATGCCGCGCATGCCATGGGTGCCCATGATGATCAGCTCGGCCCCGATCTCATCCGCCGCCTTGCCGATGCCGGTGTATACCCTTCCCTTGCGGACCAAAGTATGGATGGGCACCTTGGCATTGATGGCCTGGCACCGCTCCTTCTCAGCTTGCATCCTGCGTTCCATCGCATCCTGCTCGTCCATGTGCTGCACCATGTGGAGCAAATGCACTTCGGCCCCGATGACCTTGGCCAGTTTCACGGCATGGTCCATGGCATAGTCCACCACCTTGGTAAAGTCCGTGGGGACCAGGATCCTTTTTGCCTGTTTCTTGTCTGAACGCCCCGTCGTGGTTGCCATGACACCCTGGTTTTGGTCCTGGTGGCTGTCCATCAGGTTGATCAGGCCAAAGGTGCGGAAAAAAATGGGGCCGCTCCTGCCTCCGCCCCCGGGGCCGTGGCACTTCCCCCCCGCCCCGCCCCGATGCGGCCAGCTTTCCAGGCCCATGGGGTCCGTGCGCTTCACCGCCTGAGTAAAAGAACAGTACATTTGGCCCCGCCTTGGCCACGGCCAAGGGATTCCACCATCGGGGATGATCATGATCGATCAGCCGACAGAAGCCGGAGCACCCGTGGAAGGGTGCCGAAAAGCCGGGAACAAGCTGCCGGAACGCAGCCTATCAACGCCGCCCACTACTTGAGGGAAAAACCCGGGCCGCAACCGCAGGGAAGAAGGGGCCAATGGCCTTGCACCTTGCGAACAGCCGAGCACATACCGTTTCACAAAAACCAAAATGGCAACACAGACCAAGGAAAAGCCCGCCCGCAAGGAGGGCATGTACGAGGTGGTCATGGAGCAATTCGCCCATGCCGCCGACATCATGAACCTGGACCCAGGGGTCCGGAAGATCTTGTCCAAGACCAATACGGAGATCGAAGTGAACTTCCCGGTGCGCCTGGACAACGGGAAGATCGAGGTGTTCACCGGCTACCGGGTGCAGCACAACAATGCACTGGGCCCTTACAAGGGCGGCCTGCGCTACCATGATACCGTGGACCTGGACGCCGCGCGGGCACTGGCCATCTGGATGACCTGGAAGACCGCCCTGGCGGGTTTGCCCTTCGGAGGCGCAAAAGGGGGCATCCACATCAATCCGAAGAATTATTCCAAGAGCGAACTGGAGCGCATCACGCGCCGCTTCACCTATGCCCTGGGCGACAACATCGGCCCCGACCTGGACATCCCTGCGCCGGACGTGAACACCAACGCGCAGATCATGGCCTGGATCGCGGACACGTTCTCGTCCACCAAGTCACCCAGCACACGCTTCGTCAATCTGCATGTGGTGACGGGCAAGCCCGTGGGGGCCGGCGGCTTGGCCGGGCGCGACCGCGCCACAGGCTTCGGCGTGGTCAGCAACATCAAGTTCTGGGCAAAGCACAAGGGATTCAATCTCAAGGGAGCCAAGTTCATCGTCCAAGGTTTCGGCAACGTGGGCTATTGGACCGCCCACTTCCTGATCAAGGAGGGGGCCAAGTTGATCGCCGTGCAGGACGTTTCGGCCACCCTGCATGACGAAAAGGGCATCGATGCGGAGGCCCTGTTGAAGTACAGCATGGACAATGGGCGCAGCCTGAAGGGATACAAGGGTGCCAAGGAATACGATCCCGCAGCCTTCTGGGGCCTCGATTGCGAAATCGTGGTGCCGGCCGCCCTGGGCAACCAGATCACCGAGCAAAATGCGGGCGCCATCAAGGCCAAATTGGTGGCCGAGGGAGCCAACGGGCCCACGGACATCCACGGTGAGGCCATCCTGAAAAAGAACGGTGTGGACATCATCCCGGACATCCTGTGCAACTCCGGCGGGGTGATCGGCAGCTACTATGAATGGCTGCAGAACAAGCGCGCGGAGATCTGGAAGATCGACCAGGTGCTGGAGATGATCCACGACAAGCTGGAAACCTCCTTCGAGAAGGTGGTGGCCGAGGCCAAGGCCCACAAGGTGGACTGGAGGATGGGTGCCTATATTGCCGCGCTTCGGCGATTGGAGGACACCTACATGGACCGCGGCATCTTCCCCTAGGCCATGCTGCGCATCGGCGTACTGAAAGAACCGACCGACCACAAGCTCACGGTCCTTACCCCTTCGGGCGTGGAGCGCCTGAAGGGGAGGGCCGTGGTGCTGGTGCAGCGCGATGCGGGGCGTGGCGCGGGGTTCACCAACAAGGCCTACGAGGAGGCCGGCGCCGAACTGGTGGACAGCGAGGAAGCCCTGCTGGGCGGCTCGGACCTCGTGCTGAGCTACGGTCACCGCGACCTGCGCAACCGCAAGATCGAGGGCAAGACCTTCATCGGCATCTTCAACTTCCTGTGGGAGCCGGGCCACGTGGACCACTACCTGCGCTCGGGCGTGTCGGTGCACAGCCTGGACCTGATCCCGCGCAGCACCTTGGCGCAGAGCATGGACGTGCTCTCCTCGGTGGGCTCCATCTCGGGCTACCAGGCCGTGCTGCTGGCGGCAGAGCGCTCGCTGGCCACGGTGCCCATGATCACCAGCGCGGGCGGCACCTTGCGCCCGGCGAAATTCCTGGTGATGGGCGCCGGCGTGGCCGGTCTGCAGGCCATCGCGACGGCCCGCCGCCTGGGTGCCGTGGTGAAGGCATATGATGTGCGCACCGCCTCGCGGGAGGAAGTGGAAAGCCTGGGTGCCACCTTCATCGAGGTGGAGGGCGCGGTGGATGACAAGAGCGCGGGCGGCTATGCCACCCAGCAAACGGAGGAGTTCCTCGAACGCGTGCGCCAACGCATCCACGAGGAGGCCGCCGCCGCCGATGTGGTCATCACCACCGCGCGGGTACCGGGCAAGCGGGCCCCCCTGTTGATCACCGAGGACATGGTGATGGGCATGAAACCCGGGGCGGTGGTCGTGGACATCGCCGCTGCCACCGGCGGCAACTGCGCCCTGACCGAACCGGACCAGACGGTGGTGCGCAACGAGGTCACCATCCTGGGTCCCACACGGATCGAATCCAGTTGCGCCTACAGCACCTCGTTCCTCTTGTCCAACAACTACACCTCGTTCATCACCTACCTGTTGGACCACCAGGAGAAACTATCCGAAGACCCCATCCTCAGCGCCACCTTGGTGGTGCAGGACGGCCATTCGGTGAACCAGCGCATCCTGGCGCTGCAGGGCACCGGCAAGTGACCAACGCAACCCAAAACCGGAACGGATGGACTTCAGCTATACCATTACCCCCATCGACGGCCTGTTCGTGCTGGCCTTAAGCCTGCTGGTGGGCTTTGAGGTGATCAAGAACATCCCGGCCGTGCTGCACACCCCGCTGATGTCGGGGTCCAATGCCATCAGCGGCATCATCCTGTTCGGGGGCATCACCCAATTGCTGACCACGCCGATCGAAAACGTGTGGACCATCGCGGCGGCCTGCCTGGCGGTGTTGTTGGGCACGATCAACCTGGCCGGCGGCTTCTTCGTCACCCACCGGATGCTTTCCATGTTCGTGGTGAAGCGCAAGCCGGGCAAAGGCCCCAAAGCCTGATGTTGGTCCTCGCGTACCTCGTGGCCACCGTGGGGCTGGTGCAGGGGCTCAAGTACATGGGCGACCCGGCCAAGGCCAAAATGGGCAACCTGGTGGCGGCCGCCGCGGTGCTGGTGGCCCTGGTGGCCCTGGTGGCGGTCACGGAAAAGGCCAGCACCGCCAACCTGCTGCTGTTGCTGGTGATGATGGGCATCGGCACCCTGATCGGCAACATCTGGAGCAACCGCGTGGCCATGACGGCGATGCCGCAGCTGGTGAGCATCTTCAACGGCCTGGGCGGCGCCTGCGCCCTGGTGCTGGGGCTCAACCAGGTATATGGCCAAGGCACCTTGGTGGAAGACAAGCTGGGGGGCAGTGTCCTGCTGCTCACCAACCTGTTCGGGGCCGTGGCCTTTACCGGCAGCATGATCGCCTACTGGAAGCTGGACGGGCGCAAGCTGCCCCGGCCGGCCAGGACGCAGAAGCTCATTGCGCAAGCGCTGCTGGGCCTGGTGGTGATCGCCTTCGGCTATTACCTGCTCTCCCCTGCCGAACCGGCCCACTTCCCGGTGCTGCTGTTGGCGGTCTCCCTGGCCGCCTTGTTGTACGGCGTGTATTTCGCCCTGCCCGTGGGGGGTGCTGACATGCCGGTGATGATCTCGCTGCTCAATGCCCTCTCCGGGGTGGCCACCTTGATGGCCGGCCTTGTCTTCCACGACCCGGTGATGATCATCGGCGGGATCCTGGTGGGCGCCACCGGCATCATCCTCACCTTGCAGATGTGCGTGGCCATGAACCGTTCGCTCACCGGCGTGCTGGCGGGCAAGTTCAGCGGGTCCGGGGCGGCACAGGCCGTGGGTGAGCAGGAGTTGACGAGCATCACCGCCGTGGAAACCGCCTCGTTGCTGGCCTTCAGCAAGCAGGTGGCCGTGGTGCCGGGCTACGGCATGGCCGTGGCCCAGGCGCAGCGTGAATGCTTCGCCCTGCAAGAGCTGTTGCGCCAGCAAGGCGTGGACCTGCACTTCATCATCCACCCGGTGGCCGGGCGCATGCCGGGCCACATGAACGTGTTGCTGGCCGAGGCCAACATCCCCTACTCCTCCGTGAAGGAAATGAGCGAGGTGAACAGCACCATGGAGCATTACGACACGGTGCTGGTGATCGGGGCCAACGACGTGGTGAACCCGGCGGCGGAGAACGACCCGGGCAGCCCCATATACGGCATGCCCATTATCCGCGCCTACAAGGCCAAGCAGGTGATCGTGATGAAGCGCAGCACCGCCAAGGGCTATTCGGGCGCGGTGAACACGTTGTT
The DNA here is from genome assembly GCA_024103275.1 of Flavobacteriales bacterium. Taxonomy (GTDB): domain Bacteria; phylum Bacteroidota; class Bacteroidia; order Flavobacteriales_F; family PHOS-HE28; genus PHOS-HE28. Next base: position 59,204 of record JAGFIV010000066.1, on the reverse strand, counting down.
CGACAGGCAAAACTGCAAGGTGCTCTTCGGGGATGCCAAGGCCAGCCTGGAAGAGATCATCAATGAACTGAAACGCATTTGAGATGGAGAATCCCAAATTGATCGTCTCCGCACGGGAGCGCGACCTGCTCATGTCCTGGATCGCGGACTTCACGCCGCCCGACATCAACACCCAAAAGAGCCTGGCCAAGCTGACGGAGGAATTGAGGCAGGCAGATGTCCGCAAGGAGACCGACCTGCCCGGCGACGTGGTGCGCGTGGGCAGCATCGTCACCGTGAAATCACCCTCCATCCGCAAGGAAGGCCTGCAGTTGGTGATGCCCAAGGATGCGGACCTGAAGGCCAACAAGCTCTCCATCTTCACCGTGATGGGCGCGGCACTGATCGGTTATCGGCAAGGAACGGAAATCACCTGGATGCTTCCCAAGGGCGAGGAGGTCATCCTGCTGGAAAAGGTGGACAACTCGCGTGTGACGGACCTGGGGCAAGGGTAGCCCTGACACGGACTCCGGGGACCCGCCCAACGCGAGCCGCAGGCCAAGGCGAACATTGCGGTGATTTACGTGTTGACATTCCGCCCTGTCGCGATCACGGGGGGTTATTTTGGAACCAAAAAAAGATTGACGATGGAAGTCCGGTTCAACATTGCGAAAGAGGCGCCCGGCGTTTATGAAGCCCTGCTCGCCTCGGAAAAGTATCTGCATCACTGCTCGATCGAAATGCCGCTGATCCACCTGATCAAGTTGCGCACCTCACAGATCAACGGCTGCGCCTATTGCCTGGACATGCACTGGAAGGACCTGCGGGCCTTGGGAGAAAGCGAACAACGGCTCTACGCGTTGGACGCTTGGCGCGAATGCACCTGGTACTCAGAGCGGGAGCGGGCCGCCTTGGCATGGGCGGAAGCCGTGACCTTGGTGGGCCAGGGGCACGTACCTGACGCCGTGTACAACGAAGCCTGCAAGCATTTCAACGCCAAGGAGCTTTCAGACCTGACCTTTGCCGTGTGCACCATCAATAGCTGGAACCGGTTGAGTATCGCCAGCCGCACCCCGGCCGGCACTTACGAGGTGAAGAAAGCCAAGGAGCAAGTGGCCTAAGCGCCACGTGCCGCGTGGGAACGATTGCCTACAAACCACCCTGGTGGTCCGACAGGTGATTGTTCGTACTTCCGGCGGGCCTGGGAATGGTTACTCGGGCTCTTCCCTGCCTTTGATCTTGTTGAACTGCTTGCGCAGCTCCTCCTCCGCCTTGAGCACCTGCTTGAGGCTGTCGCTCACCTCTTTTTGGTCAAAATGGTCCAGGTCGGGCTGGCCCGCGTCCACCCACGCCGAGTACCAAAAGCTGCCCACGGCCAGGATGGCGTCGTTCATGCGCCGTTCCACCATGCCGTCCATGCTTTCCTCATACGCCTTGATGAACTCCCTGGACTGGGTTTGGAAGGTATTCCGGCCGCGCTGGTCGTAGGTGTACTTCCCGCTTTCGGGGAACCGCTTCTGCAGCTCGCGTTCCATGTTGAACACGGTGTCCAGGGCCCTGTGGCTGGCGATCACGTATGACCAGGCGGCATCCAACGGGTCGGCGATGTAATGCGCCCTGCCCACGAAGTGGTCGTACCCCTCGGCACTGGTCTCGGGGATGCGCGATTCCCAGAAGGCATGGATGCCCGTCTGGCCCGTCATCTGGCCGTTGTAGTTCTCCGTGGTGTGCAGGGGAACATGGGCATCGGCGATGTAGTGGCCGATCTCCGCGCTGTAGTACAGGATGCGGTCCACGCTGCCGCGCTTGAACGCGTTGACCAGCCGGCCGTACATCACGGGGATGTACCACGGCACGATCCCGTATTCCTGCAACGTATCCTCGGTGTACTTCTGCACGGCCAGGTCCCATTTGCGGGGGATCACCTGGAAGGGGTCCTCACCGGGCTTGGCATAGTGGTCGGCATCGATGAAATGCCGGGCCCCTTCACCGGCCACGGCGTAGCGCCTGCTATCGGGGTCGGTGGCATGGTCGGTGATGTAATCGATGTGGCGCTTGTAAAAGCCGAACATGGCCGGCGGCAGGGTGAACACCGCCATGCGGTTGATGCGCCGATGGCCGTAAAAGCCCCAGGCCTGGGCCTCCTGGTGCAGGCAAAAAGGCCAGAGCAGGGCCAGCACGGCAGTGACGGCGGCGGCGCGGCGGATGATGGTTCCCGTCATCGGCGTTCAGTGTTCCAGCAGGACCAGCCGATCCCCCTGCAGCACCGGGATCACCGTGGCCTGGTCCGGCGTGAGGCAGTACTTCACGTCATCCAGCAAGTGCAATTGTTGGAGCCTTTTGCGCCGTGGTGCCGCCTTGAGGACGCTCATGTAGTTTTCACGGGCAGCCTGGTAAAGGTACTTCGAGGCGATGCTGCTGTCCTCCTCCACGCCAAACTTGCCGCTCTCGAGCAACCGGTCGGTGACCGCGCCGGCAAACACGCTGTCCTCCAAGCTGAACTTGTCCCGCCAGCCGGAGCACAGCAGGAGGATGTTGTCGTCCTGTTTCAACAACCATTCGGTCAGGGCAGTCAGGTTCAAAAAGGAACCGATCACCAATTGCCTGGCCTCCTTCCCAATGTTAATGGCCTTGGTTCCATTGGTGGTTGAAATGACGATCGTCTTCCCCTTGAGGTCCATGGACTTCAAGGCCAACGGTGAATTCCCGACTGAAAACCCGTCCACCACTTCGCCATTGCGTTCCGCCGCCGCCACATAGCCCGGTTTGCCGATGTAGGCCCGGGCCTCCTCCACGGTAGCCACGGGTATGATGTCCTTCACCCCGTGGTGGAACGCGGCCACCATGGCACTGGTGGCGCGCAGGATGTCGATGACCACCACGATGCCCATGTCTTGCTTGTACAGGGGAAACTGGCCGGGCGTGTAGCACACCTCTACACGGTACCGGTAGTCTGCCTGGCTGGCCGTGGGTTTCATGGGCCTCTGAAGGTGTCTGCGGGAATTTATGCCGCACCAAGATAGGCCGCGGGAAGCATGTCCCCCCTATCCGGGTTGCAGGAACGGGACCTTTACCACCACCGCCCGGAGCTTCTTTCCGCGGACGTCCACGAAGATCCCGGTGCCCGGCGCTGCCTTCTCCGTGGGCACATAGGCCAGCCCGATGGGCTTCTGCAGGCTGGGGCTCATGGTCCCGCTGGTAACCTGGCCGATGGCGTTGCCGACATCATCCACCACGGGATACCCGTGGCGCGGGATGCCCCTGTCGACCAGCTCGAAGCCGACCAGCTTGCGCTTCAGGCCCGCCTCCTTCTGGGCCTTCAGGGCTGCCGAGTTGGTGAACTCCTTGGTGAATTTGGTGATCCAACCCAGGCCGGCCTCCAGCGGGGAGGTGGTATCGTCGATGTCGTTGCCGTATAGGCAGAAGCCCATTTCCAGACGGAGCGTATCGCGGGCGGCCAGTCCGCAAGGCTTGATGCCGAAAGGCTTGCCCGCCTCGAGCACGGCCTCCCACGCCTTGTGCAGCAATTCGTTGGGCACATAGATCTCAAAGCCGCCCGCGCCGGTGTATCCCGTGACGGAAAGGAGCACCAGTCCCACGCCCTTCATCTCCGCATATTTCGCGGTGTAGTATGGCATGGCCGCGATGTCCTCGCTGAAGAAGCCCTTCATCGTATCCACGGCCTTGGGGCCCTGCACGGCGAGCAGCCCCATCTTGTCGCTGATGTTCTCCAGGCGGGCATCGAAGCTGTTGTGCCTGTTGATCCAGTCCCAGTCCTTTTGGATGTTGCCGGCATTGACCACCAGGAGGTAGTGCGGATCATCGCCCTCCATCAGGTTGTACACCAGCAGGTCGTCCACGATCCCACCGGTCTCATTCGGCAGGCAGGTGTACTGCACTTTGCAGGGCCCGAGCTTTGAGGCATCGTTGCTGCAAACTTTCTGGACAAGGTCCAGCGCCTGCGGCCCGCGCACCAGGAATTCGCCCATGTGGCTCACATCGAACACGCCGACGGCCTTGCGCACGGTGAGGTGTTCATCGTTGACGCCGGTGTATTGCACCGGCATGAGGAAGCCTGCGAAGGGCACCATCTTGGCGCCGAGGGCTTCATGGACGGGTGTGAGCGTGATGCGCTTGGGTTCGGTCATTTGTGTTTTTTCCCTATGAGTTCCTGGAAGATCTGTACGTACCGGTCCTGCCATGCCTGCACGGAAAACCGCTCCTCAATGGTGGTCCTTGCGGCACGGCCAAGCCGGCGGCGAAGGTCGGCATCGGCAAGCAATTGGGCGAGGTGCGCAACCCATTCCTCTTTGGACGAGGCCAACAAACCGTCCACGCCATGGCGGATGACCGAAGGGCCTGCCCCGAAGTTCTCCATGACCGTGGGCCTCCCCACGGCCATGTACTGGATCCCCTTGAAGGCGCATTTCCCCTTGTTCCAGTCGTCGCGCTCCATGGGCATGATGCCGATATCGATGTCCTGCAGATCGGCCACCTCGGAGGATTTGTTCCACTTCCGGTATTCCACATCCAAGCCCTCGACCTTCAACGGCACATCGCTGATGATCCTCAGCCGGAACGGAACGGGCACCTTCCGCTTCAACTCCCGCAGCGCGGGGATCGCCAGCTCCAGGTATTGGATGGTGGTGCTGCTGCCGGTCCATCCGATCACCAGCGGGTCGTTTGCAGGCTTCTCCGGTGCGATGGGGCGGTAAATGCTCGTATCCACCACCGTGGGAATGGTCACCACGGCAGGGTTGTAGCGCCGCGCGTGGTCCGCCAGGAACTCGTTTCCCGCAATGACCATGTCGGCCAACGGCAGCAGGCGGTCGATCTTGCCGGGGTTCTTCAGCCAGGCCAGCATCCTGTTGCCTTTGCTCACGTGCTTGATCCACAACGCGTCGTCGAAATCGTAAATGACCGGGATCCCGCTGGCGGCCAGCTTCCGCTCAAAATGGATGTCCGGCATCATGAAGGTTTCCCGTTGAAGGATGATCAGGTCATGGCCGGGCAGCTTGTCCATCAGGCGCGACCTTCTGCGCCAGCTGTTCACGTACACCTTGGCTTTGGCCGCAAGGGCTCCTTGCCTGTACAGGACCCGGTCGTCCCGTTCGTCTATGGACCAACCATAGGTGAATGCATACCCCCGGGCCTCCCAGTAGGGCACGAATTGCTCAAAGCGGAAACGTTGGCTGGGAGATCGTCCGGGGCGGTGCGGGGCGATAAAGAAGACGCGGGGCATAACGGGCAACGGCAACGGCAAATATGCATGAAAGCGGATGAGCCTCAAACACCCGCAGGTTCCACCGCTACCTTCGCGCCATGGCCAGGCCGCTGCTGCTTCCGCGCTGGACGATCGTGCTGATCGACCTGGCCATGTGCCTGGTATCGCTGTTGGCGGCCTACCAATTGCGCTTCAACTTTTCGGTGCCACCGGTGGAGTATGAACTGCTGTGGCCGGTGCTGCCGTTGTTCATCGCCGTCCGCCTGGGCTGGTACCTCGCCTTCGGTATCCAGCGCGGCATGGTGCGCCACACGGGCACGGAGGATGCCAAGCGCGTGTTCCTGGTGGTGCTCGGCGGCAGCCTCACCCTGCTGGCGATGAACGCGCTCCGCTATTTCGTGGTGGACGGCCAGTTCGTGCTGCCCACCTCGGTGATCATCATCGATTTCCTGGGCAGCGCGGTGCTGCTGATCGCCTCGCGGATCGCCTTCAAGCTGCTTCATTTGCGGCGTCGCGGCCAAGGCAAGGACAGCCTCCGGGTGGTGCTGTTCGGTGCCGGTGAGGCGGGCCTCATCACCAAACGCACGTTGGAGCGGGAAGGGTCGGCGCGCTATGCGGTCGCCGCCTTTGTGGATGACGACCCGGGCAAGGTGGGCAAACGCCTGGAAGGGGTGCTGGTACACGGCACCGGGGACCTGGCGTGGATCATCGCCAAGGAGGAGGTGGACCAGGTGATCATTGCCATCCAGCACCCCGACCCGGAAAACCGTCGGCGCGTGGTGGATACGGCGATGCACGCGAAAGTGGCCGTGCGCACGGTGCCACCGGTGCGGGACTGGATCAACGGGCAGCTCAGCAGCGGCCAGATCCGCGAGGTACGCATCGAAGACCTGCTGGGCCGCGCACCGATCCACCTGGAGGAAAAGCTGGTGCAGGAACGTTTCCGCGGCCGCGTGGTGATGGTGACCGGTGCCGCGGGCAGCATCGGGGCCGAGCTGTGCCGCCAGTTGGCGGTGTTCGGCGTGGAGCGCCTGGTGATGCTGGACCTGGCGGAGAGCGCACTGTATGAAGTGGAGATGGAACTGCGGCGGCATGGGCACGGGCGCATCCGGCCCGTGGTGGGCGACGTGCGCGACCGGGAGGCCATGGACCGCCTGCTGGCCCGGGAAAAGCCGGAGGTGGTGCTGCACGCCGCGGCCTATAAGCATGTCCCTTTGATGGAGGCCCAGCCGGTGCAGGCGGTGCTGACCAACGTTGGCGGCACGGTGAACCTGGCGGAGCTGTGCCGGGAGCACGCGGTGAAGGAATTCATCCTGATCAGCACGGACAAGGCCGTGAACCCCACCAGTGTCATGGGGGCTTCCAAGCGGTGCGCGGAGATCTATGTCCAGGCCTTACCCCTGGCCCGTCCCGGGATGTCCGTGGTGGTCACCCGGTTCGGGAACGTACTGGGCAGCAACGGATCGGTGATCCCCTTGTTCCGGCGGCAGATCGCCGAGGGCGGGCCGGTCACGGTGACCGACCCCGAGGTGACCCGTTTCTTCATGACCATCCCCGAGGCCTGCCGCCTGGTGCTGGAGGCGGCCACCATGGGCAAGGGTGGCGAGATCTACCTGTTCGACATGGGCAAGCCGGTACGCATTGCCGACCTGGCCGACCGGATGATCCGCCTTAGCGGGCTGGAGCCGGGCAAGGACATCGAGATCACGTACACGGGCCTGCGCCCCGGCGAGAAATTGTACGAGGAGCTGTTGGCCGCGCAGGAAGGCACGGTCCCCACGCATCATCCGCGAATCCTCATCGGGCACACCACCGCCGTGGACCCGGCCGCCAGCATGCAGGCCGTGAAGGGGATCCTTGCCGCGGCACGAACCGGGGACGGGGAAGCCTGCGTGCGGCTGCTGAAGGCATTGATCCCCGAGTACCGGAGCAACAATTCCATCTTCGGTAAATTCGACGCCCCGACCCCGCAGGCCACGGAGCGCGCGCGGTGACGCGGAACCATCGGCCCAGACCCAGATTCCATTATGAGCCCCGACAAGAACCAGGAAATCGTCAAGTTGCAGAAGGAGATCGGCGACCACATCGGCATCGGCGTGGACAGTCTGATGTTCAATTACGTGGAAGAACCCGGCAAGAGCGTCAAGCTGTACCTGATCACCCTGAACCCGCGGCACAACCAGAGCTTCCTCTTCCACTCCACCAGCGGGCGTGACAAGCTGGAGGCCTTGCAGGCCATGCGGGACTACGTGGGCACCTACAAGGACCGCACCAGCAGCTACACCATCCAGTGGAGCGCCCGGGGCGAGCACGAGCTCAACACCTCCTATTTCCGCGCCAAGAACATCCTGGACGCCCTGGACAAGCTGTTCTATGACCGCGACCCCAACAGCATCACGGTGTTTTCCGTGATCCTGAACCCCATCGCCTGAGCCCGCCGGAAGTTCGAGGCTCCCCGTTAAGCAGTCCGCGAGCAGCGGGAGCGCCTACTCCCCCATTGATCCCATGAGCATCCTCACCCCCATCCAGATCCGGTTCAGCGACGTGGACCTGGGCCGCCATGTCCACAATGCAGCGTACCTGCACTACTTCGAACTGGGGCGCATGGACCTGCTGAGAAAGGTGGTGGAGCCCGATCACGACTGGGTGAAGATCGGCCTGATCCTTGCCCGCAACGAGATCGACTACCGCGTGCCGGTCCACCTGGCCAACCAGATCACGGTGGAGACACGATGCCTGAAGGTGGGGACCAAAAGCTTCAACCTGGGGTACACGATCTTCTCGATGCGCGAAGGCGAACGGCTGATCCATGCGCAAGGCATGAGCGTGATGGTGTGCTTCAACTACGCCACACAGCAAACCATCGCCATTCCGGCAACCTGGCGCCCCGCATTGCAACAACTGATGAACGACGGACAATGACCCTTGGAAGAACCCTCAACAACTTGGCCGGGCTTGGCCTGTTGGCCATGCTGGCCTCCGGCTGCAGCAGCACCCAGATCACCCAGGCCATGAAGGATGTGGCCGATCACATGGAAAACGGCGGCACACCGGCCCTGACGAACGAAGATGTGATCGCCGGGCTGAAGGAGGCCTTGGTCAAAGGGGCCGGCCACTCGGTGGACGTGGCCTCGTTGGCCGACGGGTTCTGGAAGGATGCCCGGCTGAGGATCCCCTTCCCGCCGGAGGCGGAGAAGGTGAAGAACACCCTGAATGACATCGGCATGTCGGCCCAGGTGGAGAAATTCGAGCTGACGATGAACCGGGCAGCGGAGCAGGCGGCCAAGGAAGCCCTGCCCGTATTCACCAACGCGATCAAGGGAATGACGGTCGCCGACGGCTTCGCCATCCTCCGGGGCGGCGACCATGCGGCCACGGACTTCCTGAAGGAAAAGACGACCGCGGAACTGACGGGCAAGTTCCGGCCCATCGTGGAAAAAGCCACGCAACAGGTGGCCCTTACCGGTTACTGGACCCCCTTGGCCAGCGCGTACAACACGGCCACGCTGCTCACCGGTGGCAAGGCCGTGGACCCCGACCTGGACGCCTATGTGACGCAGAAGGCCATCGATGGCCTGTTCGTGTTGGTGGCGAATGAGGAACAGAAGATCCGTAAGGACCCATTGGCCCGCACCACCGACCTGCTGAAGCGGGTGTTCGGGGCCCAATGAGGAAGGGCGGCCAGCCGACCGCCCTTCCCTGTTCCGCACGCCTGCTTAACGCTGGTGTACCAGGCGCACCACCGCCGTTCGGCCCTGCCTTAGGGCACGCACGAAATACATCCCGGCCGGCACGCCCCCCATTGATAGGAGCAGCTTGTCCCCTTGTCGATGCAGGTCGGCCCCGACCCTTCGGCCCGTGGCATCCATCACCTCCACGGCATCCGGCTGGATCCGGCCCGCGAGCAGGACATGCTGCATGCCCGATTGGCCCAGCCAACGCAGGCCTCCGTCGGCGGCTTCCTCCGGCACGCCGGTGCAGTCCTCAACCTGTACGCAGACCAGGGCCGTGTCAGTGGCGCACGGCGGGATGCCCGCCACGAGGTACATGAAGCAGATGTCCGCAGGGCCCGTGGGATTGAAAACGGCACCGGCCGGGGCACCCTCCATGAACCAGCTTCCCCCGGCATCCGGCGTTCCGCCCAGCAGGGCGAACAAGTCCACCGCCGGGCCATTGGCACAAACGGAGGTTTGGGCATCCAGGCCGGCATCCGGGGCAGACACGAAGCTCACCGTGAGCACGGCCTGGTCCTGCGGGCAGTTGCCTGCACAGTTCGTGGTATACAGATAAGCCCCGGGGCTGGCCGTGGCCGGGTCGATGATCCCCGGCACCACCGATCCGGCCAGGCTCCAATCGCCACAGGCATCGGCGCCCGGCAAATAATCCAACAGGACCTGCGGCTCCATGTCGCGGCACAGCGTGATGTGCGTGCTTTCGCCGGCATACGGGGCCGACACGATGGTCAACGCGGTGACCGAAACGGTCCCCATGGTTGAGGGGTCGCTTCCGATCACCCTGACCAGGTAGCCGGTGCCCAACGGCGTGGCCGGCGGAATGGTCGCCGTGATGGAGCCCGAGTATTGGGAGGCGATGCTCCCGATGTCCACGGGCTGGTCAAAGTTGCCCGTCGCATCGGACAATTGCGCGGTGAACACGTTGCCCGCGCCCCACGAGCCGGTCACCGTGTAGGGAATGGGCACCGTACTTCCCGGGCAGTGGCTGGTGGGCTGTATCGAGCCGGTGAGGATGACGTTCGGCTCCTGCCCGGCCTTGGTCACCAGCACGTCATCCACCGCAAAGCCCGGGTCGCTCGCGCTTATGGAGCTTCCGTTCACGAAACGGAAGCCGAAGCGCAGGGTGTTCTGGCCATTGAACTGGGGCAAGCTGATCGATTGCTGGGTCCACGTTCCTTGGTTCCGGTATTGGGATATGGGCTGGTCGATCAAGGTCCAGGAAGACCCTCCGTTGGTGCTGTAGTACACCTCTCCGTAATTGTTGTTGCTTCCGGCGCACAACCACCAGAACTTGAGCGTCACCTCCGATGCACCCATGGTGTTCACATCGGTGGTCATGCGGGCGAAGAAGTTCTCCGCCGGGGTGCAGAAACCGTCCGCCGCGGCGAAATGGCAATTGAGCACCCCGCTGGCCACGCCGCCCATGCTGGCGATGTGCATGTACTTGCCATTGGGCGTATTGATGCCGGCAGGTTGTGCAGGCGTATTGGGAACGCTGAACGGCAACGGGAATCCCATGCACTCGATGGTCCCCTGGCCACCCGTATAGGCATTGTTGATCAACCACGCATTGGAACCCGAGGTGACGGAGCTGACGTCAGCTGTGTTCAACATAAAGGATGGTTGCGCCCCTTCGAAATCCTCGCTGAAGAGTACCTCTTGGGCCCTCGTGCATGGGAATGCGGAGGCCATCAGGGGTAAAAGGAGTAAAGCTCTTTGCATGTCAAACCTGGTTTTGGGATTGGGTACTGCAATATAATGCCTAGGATGGCCAGTCGTGCAATCATTCGCACATTTGCATCACGCCCATCAAACCTGTAGCATGCATCCCATATCGTTGACAGAGCCCGGAACGGAATTGGCACCCAGCGAACTGATCCTGAACCCCGACGGGTCGGTGTATCACCTGGCCTTGCGGCCGGAGCAACTGGGCGACCTGGTGCTGGTGGTCGGTGATCCGGGCCGGGTGCAACGGATCAGCGAGCACTTCGACAACGTGGAACACCGGGTGCAGAACCGCGAGTTCATCTCCCATACGGGCACGCTGCACAAGAGCCGCATCACGGCCTTGGCCACGGGCATCGGCACGGACAACATCGACATCGTGCTGGGGGAGTTGGACGCGCTGGTGAACATCGACCTGGAACGCCGCACGCCTCGCAAGGAGCACAAGTCGCTCACCATCGTGCGCATGGGGACCTGCGGGGCGCTGCAAGAGGACGTGCCCGTGGACGAGCTAGTGGTGAGCCGGTACGGCCTGGGCCTGGACAATGTGATGCACTACTACGCCCATGAGCAGACCGATGCCGAGCTGCGGATCCTGCAAGCCTTCCTGCTGCAGACCGAATGGCCGGACAACCTGCCCCTGCCCTACCTGGCCACGGCCGACCCGCAGCTGGTGGCGACGCTGGGCCGGGACAACCATGTGGGCATGACGGCCACGGCAGGCGGCTTCTACGGACCGCAAGGGCGGCAGCTGCGGGCGGTGCCCAGCGTGGACGGGCTGAACGAGCGCTTCACCGCGTTCCGCCACGAGGACCTGCGGCTGCTGAACTTCGAGATGGAGACCAGCGCCCTCTTCGGGCTCAGCGAGTTGCTGGGCCACAAGGCCTGCACGGTATGCACCGTGGTGGCCAACCGCCTTCGCAAGGAATACAGCAAGGACCACGATGCCGCGATCGGGCGGATGATCGCCCAAGTGCTGGAGCGGCTGGTGGGCTGAACCGGGCGGGCACGCGGGTGCGTTACGACGGTTCCGGCATGGATGGGGAGGGCTTCGCGCGCCGTCTTTCCACAAGGTCTTGTTGGCCCATTGAATTCAACCCGGGGCGGTTGAAACAAGCCGCCCGGGCACAACCGGCGGGGCAAGGCGGCCGGATACTTTCGTCCGTGCCCGACGTTGGGAAAGCCGCAGCCGCCATGAGTGAAACCGAGATCAAGGCCCTGATCACACTGATCGACGACCCTGACGAACAAGTGTACCAGCAAGTGCGTGACCGCCTCCTTTCCTTGGGCGGGCCCGTGATGCCCGAGCTGGAACATGCCTGGGAGATGGAAGGCCAGGGCGACCTGTTCAGGCACCGGGTGGAAGACCTGCTCCACGAGATCCATTTGAACATCACCTACGACCGGCTGAGCGCTTGGCGCAAGTCCGGTGGTGACGACCTGTTGGAAGGGGCCCTGGCCGTATGCCGGTACCGCTACGCGGAACTCGACGAGCGCCAAGTGAAGGCCCGGCTGGCCACGCTTCGGCAGGACATTTGGCTGGAGATCAACGATAACCTCACCGCCTTTGAAAAGGTGCGGGTATTCAACCACATCTTTTACCAGGTACACGGCTTCAAGGGCAACAAGCGCAACTACCACGCCCCCCAGAACAGTTACATCAACGAGGTGCTGGAGGGCCACCGGGGCAATCCGCTCTCCCTGGCCATCATCTACCAACTGGTAGCGGAGGAGCTGGAACTGCCCCTGCGCGGGGTGAACCTGCCCAACCACTTCGTGCTGGCATATCTGGACGAGACCGGCGTGGCCGCGAGCGAATTCGGCCATGCGGGGGTGCTGTTCTATGTGAATGCCTTCAGCCAAGGCGATATCCTGGGCAAGGCCGAGATCGACGAGTTCCTGGGGAAGCTGGACCTGCCCGCGGACGAGAGCTTCTACCAGCCCTGCACCAACATCGACATCATCCGCCGCCTGCTCAACAACCTGCTGAACAGCTACGACAAGCTGCGGGACAGCGAGCGGGCCGAGGACATGAGGAAGCTGCTGCGGGCGTTGTGAGCCGCCTTTCTCACCACCCACCAAACACCCGGCCCACCGTGGCTAGGATGATCTTCAGGTCCAGCGCGAAACTTTGCTCGCGCACGTAGCGCAGGTCCAGCGCCAGCTTGGCGGGCATCACCTCCTCGATGTAGGCCCTTTCCGGGTCGGCGGACCGGGCCAGCAGTTCATTCTCGTCGATGTAGTCGATGCTGGCCATGCCGGTGATGCCCGGTCGCACCGAGAGCACCGCCCGTTGCTCGGCATTGTACAGGGCCACGTACTTCGGCACCTCCGGGCGCGGCCCCACCACGCTCATCTCGCCCACCAGCACGTTCCAGAGTTGGGGCAGCTCGTCCAGCTTCGTCTTCCGCAGGAAATAGCCCACGCCGGTGATCCGCGGGTCGCGCCCGCCGATGGTGAGCTGCCCCTGGGCCTCGCTGCCCGGCCGCATGGTGCGGAACTTCAACAAACGGAATTCGCGCCCGTGCCTGCCTACCCGTACTTGCCGGAAGAACGCACCCCCCGGCGAAGTGAGCGCCACGGCCACGGGAAACAGCACCAACAGCGGGGACAGCAGGACCAGGAACACGATGGCGAACCCGATGTCAAAGGCGCGCTTCCCCATGGTTCAGCCCATCACAGCCTTTACGGCAGCCTTCACGGCAGCGATCACGGTATCCACCTGTGCATCCGCCAGGTCGTAATACACCGGCAAGCTGATCTCGCGGCTGTATTGGGTGTAAGCGTTCGGGACATCCTCGATGCGGTGGCCCGTGTTCCGGTAGTGCGTCAGCAAGGGCAACGGGATGAAATGCACATTCACGCTCACGTCACGCGCGGAGATGGCCTGGATGATGGCATCGCGCTGCTCTTCCGAGGCCCCGGCCACGCGCAGCATGTACAGGTGGTAGCTTCCCTCCCGCCCCGCATCGCGCAGCAGCGGCGGAATGAACCGCGCATCACCGCTGAACGCGGCCTGATACCGCTCGCAAATGGCTTTGCGGCGCGGCAGCGTCTCGGAGTCGTACCGCTCCAACTCCACCAGCCCGATCGCCGCCTGGATGTCTGTCATGTTGCACTTCCATCCCGCACCCTCCACATCATAGCGCCACGCCCCCGGCCGGTTCTTGGCCAGCGCATCCTTGCTTTGGCCATGCAGGCTCATGGTATTGAACCAGGCATAGACCTCGTCGGCGTTGAAGGGTGCGGGCAGGTTGAAGGCCAAGGCGCCGCCCTCTGCCGTGGTGAGGTTTTTCACGGCATGGAAGCTGAAGCCGGTGATGTCGGCCTGCACGCCCAAGGGTTTCCCGCCCACGCGGGCACCGAAGGAATGGGCGGCATCGGCCAGCACCAGTGCGCGTCCCAGGCGCATCTGGGGGTTGGACCCGCCGACGCGCAGGTTCACCGCGGGCGAGAACCATGCACAGGCATCCATGGCCACCTGCACGATGTCCGCCACGCGCGCCGGCAGGCCGCCCACATCCACGGGGATGATGCATTTGGTGCGCGGGCTCATGGCCTGGCGCACCTTGTCGGGGTCGATGGTGAAATCATCCAGCACGTCCACCAACACCGGCTTGGCGCCGACGTGCTTCACGATATTGGCCGAGGCGCAATAGGTGTAGGCCGGCACGATCACCTCGTCGCCGGGGCCGATGCCGTACCACCGCAGCGCCAGCTCGGCCGCGTTGGTCCAGCTGTTGAGGGCGATCACCCGCTGCACGGCGCAATAGGCGGCCAGCCGCTTCTCGAACTCCTTGGTGCGCGGCCCGGTGGTGATCCATCCGCTGCGCAAGACCTCGTTCACGGCGGCGATGGTGCGGTCGTCGATGCGGGGCGGTGAGAAGGGGATCATGGGCGGACGATTGGCTTGGCCCGGCGCATGGAGGACCGGCGCACCAGGACCACGTAAAACAAGATGAAGAACACCACACCGGCCTGCACTTCCAGAACGGATTCAATGGTGCCGTTGAGGATGAACAACCCTGCGAAGATTGAAAGGAAAACGTCCTTGCGGAAAAGGCCGATGGTCAGCGGCACCAGCATCAGCGCGAGCACTAGCAACAAGCCTGGCCAGCCAAGGGCCACGCCGCTTTGGAGGACCTGCGAATGGCTGTTCAACCGGTGCTGGATGGCGGCCGTGGCCCCTCTCCCCACATAGCAAGCCATCAATGCATGCTTGATATCGCCCGTGCCCGCACCCCACGGGGAGGCGGCCAAGCATTGGCGGCTGCATGTCCACGCGACCAAGCGTTCGTCCGAACTGCTTTCAACGGAAACAAAGGAGCCGTCGTCCCGGAATAGCTTGCCTACGGCATCGGCTGCCTCGGAAACCCGCACCACCAGCATGCGGGACACCAACGCCCCCGAGAGCATGGCGACCAGCAATATGGCCAAGGCCACCCAACGCATCACCCTTCCCGGCAAGCTCCGCGCCGCATGGACCATCAGTGCGGCAAGCACCAGCAGCAACCCGATCCAACCGCTTTTGCTGGCCACCATGACCACGAAAGCAAAGAGTAGCACCATCAGCATGCCGCAAGCCCACGGCCAGCGCATTCCCCCCACGTTCCCGTCGATCAGTTCACGGCCCCAATAGAACAGCGCCCAACAAGCATACCAGGCCAAATAGCTCGGATGGATGTATGGCGACAGGTAACTC
Organism: Flavobacteriales bacterium; assembly: GCA_024103275.1. Lineage (GTDB taxonomy): Bacteria > Bacteroidota > Bacteroidia > Flavobacteriales_F > PHOS-HE28 > PHOS-HE28. The sequence continues at coordinate 43,840 of JAGFIV010000066.1, read as the reverse complement.
TGCGAGAAGCATTCGCGCCACCCGGTCTCCAGGAAACAGGCCATGCCTGCCCCGAAGCTTAGGCCCATGGCCAACAGAAGGCCGAAGGAAAAGGCGATCATGGCCGGACGCAGCCAGTCCTTTCCCGCGCCGGTGACCAATCCCGCACCGGCCAAGGGGACCAGCAGAAGCCCCAGCTTCACCTCCAGGTCGAAAAGCCCGAAATCCACGTCGTCCGTCCAGGCCATGCCCAGCACGTGCAGCAGGTAGAATGCCACAGGAAGGAGCAACAGGGCCTTGTCCTTCAACCGGGCGAAGGACGGCACCTGGGGCAACACCAACACGATGCCCGCCACGAGGGGCAAGGGAACCAGTTCGCCCTTTACCGGCAGCGCCGCGAAGGCCAGCAACAGCACGCGACGGCCCCAGAGCGCACTGCACTCGCGCCAGCCGTCGTGTTCAAGTGAGCTGCTCAAGGGCATTCCGGAATTTTTCGGTGATCCGTTGCCGGTCGAAATGTTCACGAACGTAGCGCTGGCCGTTGGCCCCGTGCTCGCCCAGCAACGGCCGATCATCCGCATACTGGATCGCGGCTTGGGCCAAAGCGCCGACATCCTCGGGCGTGAAGAAGAGCCCTGCCTGGCCTTCCATGATGAAGAGCTGCCGCGCCTCACCATCAACACCGAGCACGACGGGCTTGCCCAAGGCCAGCGCCTCGAAGATCTTGCTGGGGATGGCCCCCAGGAAAAGGTCGTTGCGCCGCAGGGGCACCACCACCGCGTCGATGGAACGCATCAGGCCCAGCAATTCCTTGCGCGGCACGCGGTCCACGAAATGCACCTGCACAGGGTCCAACTGCTTTTTCAAGTCAAGCAGCTTTTCCTTCTCCGGCCCATCGCCCATCAGGATGAAGTGGATGTCCTTGCGCCCGCGCAGCTTGGCCGCCGCCTCCAGCACGGTCTCCAAGCCTTGGGCATGGCCGATGATGCCCGTGTAGGCCAGCACCAGGTCGTTGGTGCCGATACCAAGCTTCTCACGGAATCCAGAAGCAGGCTCCGCACCGGCTTCCGCCAAAGCGGCGAAGTCCACGCCGTTGGGCACCCACAGCACCTGCTTGCGCGGGAAGCGGCCGCTGATGTTGCGCACGATGCCCTGCGTCTGCCCGGTGATCAGCGCGGCCTTCCGGTAGCACAGTTCCTCCAGCCAGGTGCTGGCCTTGATCATCCAGCGGTTGGTGACGAGGCCGAGCTGCACCGCGCTTTCCGGCCAGAGGTCGCTCACATTGAACACCAACTTGGCGCCCTTCAGGCGGGCCAGCAGCATGGCCGTGATGCCCAGGAAGAGCGGCGGCGATTCCACCAGCAACACATCGGCCTTGCGCAGCTTGAACAGCCCGGCAATGAAGGCCGTGACGACGAACGAGAAGTAGTTGCACAGGCGCGCCAGGATGCCTTTGCCGCGCGAAACGAAAAGCCAGGCACGGTGTACTTCCAGCCCGTTCATTTCCTCCCGCATGTACAGCTTGCCGCGGTAGCCGTCCTGGATCCGCATGTCCGGGTAGTTGGGCATGGCAGTGAGCACGGTGACCCGGGCGCCCTGGGCCTGCAGCCCGCTGGCCATGGCGAACAGGCGGTTCTGAGGGGCACCGGTCTCCGGCGGGAAGTATTGGGTGAGGAAGATGACCCTCATGGCCGCGTCGGGGTTGGGCTTCCTTCACCGGCCTCCAGCTCCGCCATGGCCTCACCGTGCGTAACAAAGCTGTGGCCGCGCTCCTTCAGGTGCGCCAGCAGCCATTCGTACCAGGCCTTCCACGTGGCGAAGGCCGGGCTGTAGTAGCGGTCGTGGAACAGGATGCTCATGAACCGGAGGTCGGCCCGCTCGGCCTCCTCGATCTTCGCGATGGTGTAGCGCTTCGCCCCTTCCAGGTCGCGGCTCTGGAAGCGTTTTTCACCATCCATGGCCCAGCCGTCCATCAGCAGCAGCGGGAACTGCCAGATGCCGTGCAGCCGGTAGGGATCGCGCACGCCGTGGCTGGTGGCGTCGAAGCGGTAGCCCAGGGCGGCCAGCTTGCGGAAGGTGGTGTCGTCCTGCCGCAGGTAGTGCATGCGGATGCCGAAATCGCTGCGGCCGCTGATCGCCGCGAAGCGCCGGTGCTCCTCGGCCATGGCCGCCTCATCGGTATAGGCGATGCCGTGCACGCCGGCCTCGAAGCCGCGGGCGAGTACTTGCGGCACGTGCTTTTCCGCATGGCGCAGCGGGTACGAGAGGCCCTTGCCGTTGGCCATGCCGAAAAAGAAGCAGGAGCGGATGCCCAGCCGTTCGTGCAGGTCCATCACCTCGGTGATGCGCTCCCAGCGGTTGGTGATGAAGTCGCCGTGGCGCAGGGCCAGCTCTTTCCAGGAGATCTTGCCCAACGCACGTTCCAGGTAGGCGCGCACGATGTACTTCGGCAGGATCGGGTCCTTCCAATGCTCCCACACGGTGATGTGGTCCACGTCGTGGCTGGGGATCACACGCATGGCTCAGAACAGGTGGCGCAGTTTCTTCTTCAGCGCCACCTCGGTGAGGAAGGGCGCGCGGTTCACGGTGAAGTAGGGCGTGGGCGTGCCGCCGAAGGTGCGGAAGTAACGCTCCACCTCGGGCAGCATGCTCCCCTCGAAATCGAAGACGCGCAGGCCGAGGCCGTGCGCCTGTTCGATGCAGGCATCCACGGCCATGGCGCCCGCGGCGTTGGAGGCATGGGCCTTGTCCACGCCGCCGAGCAGGTAGTAGCAGGTGCCTGCGGCGTAGGCGCAGAAGGCCGCCGCGGTGTCGTGGCCGTTCTCCACGGCGATGAAGGCGAAGCCGGTTCCGGGCTTCAGGAATGCCTGCAGCAGCGCGGTGGTGGTGGCTTCGTCCAGGCCCTTGCCCTTTCGGGCGAAGGTGCTGCGCACGGCACGCAGCACGCGCTCGGGGTCGAGGGTGGGCTGCACCTGGCCGCCCGCGCGCCCTTTCTTGATGGCGCTGCGCTGCTTGTCCGCGTACCCGGCGCGGATGGCGGCCAGCTCCTGCCCCAGATCGATCCGGTAGGTCCACTGCGCCACCACCTTGAACCCGCTCCACGCCCAAGGCTGCAGGTCGGTCTCCTCCGGCGGGAAGGCCAGGTGCACCATGCCGTCCTGCGCCAGCAGGTATTCGGCCAGCGCGGTGTGCAGCTTCTTCACCTCGCCCACGGCCTTGGCGGGGTTCTTCGCCTGCTGCCGGCGCCACAGGCCGCAATGCGGGTTGAAGGCCGGGTGCGAGATCAGCCGCAGGCCGGCGCGGCGCGTGCGGTGCAGGTTGAAGGCGGCCACGGCCTTGCCATCCTTGTCCAGCACGGCCAAACGCTCGTAGCCCTCGCCCACGATGCCGCGCCATTCCTCCCGGAGGAAGAGCGGCAAGGCCCCCGGCGCGAGGCCGAGCGCGGCGGCGGTATCGCCTGTGAGCGGTGAAACGGTCATGCGGAAAGGGCGCGGTAAAGATCGACCAATTGCCTGCTTTCACTTTCCCAGCTGTAGCGCTCGCGCGCCGCCTGCCGCCCCATGCGGCCGCGTTCCGCGCGCCCCGGCGCATCGGCCTTCGCCGCGCGGACGGCCTCCGCGATGGCCGCGGGGTCCTGTGTGGGCGCGAACCAGGCGAAGTGGCCGAAGGTCTCCCGCCAGAAGGGGAAATCGCTCAGCAGCATGGGCAGGCCGCAGGCCATGTACTCGAAGGTCTTGATCGGCAGGCTGATCATGTAATTGTGCACCGGATAAAGCAGGCACACGCCGAGGTCGGCCGCGCGCACATGGTCGTACACCGCGTCCATGCGCACCTGCCCCAGGTCCTCCACGCGCGCCCAGGCGGGCAGTGCCGCACATTCGCGCCGGTAGGCTTCATCGGCCCATGGCCCCAGCAACTTCAGGTGTACTTCGGGCACCTCGCCCAGGGCCTGCACCACTTCCTTGATGCCGCGGATCCGGGACAGGCCGCCCACGTAGATCAACGTGAAGTCGTTGCTGCGCGGGATCGTTTGCAAGGACCGGTCGATGAGCGCGATCACCGGCAGGTTGCGCACCACCGTCACCTTCGCGGCGCGCCCCGGATGGCGTTTCACGAGGTCATCCTTCATGCTTTCCACCACCACCAGCACATGGTCCAGAAGGCGGATGGCGAGGTCCTCGAACAGGCCGTAGAGGCCCGAGAAGATCCTGCGCAACCAGCGCGGGCCGAGCCAGGTCTTGGTGAGGATGTGCCCGCGCATGGACTCGTGCATGTCGTACACCACCCGCGCGCCGAAGCTCTTCAGCAACAGCGCCACCCAGAGCAGCTCAGGGTCGTGTATCTGGTAGATCCGCGCTTTCAGCTTCCGCGCCGTGCGGTAGGCATGCCATGCCCCGGTCAGCGGCCGCAGCAGGCGCGAGGCCGGCACTTGCACGGGGTGGATGTGTACGCCGTCCTCCACGGTCTCCCGGTCGATCGGGGCCACCAGGTGGGTATCAAACCCGGCGGCCGCCAAGGAGCGGCACTGCTTGAAGAAGATGCGGTCGTCGAAGGGCCCGTGGACCGTGGTGATGTGGCAAACGCGGGTCATGCGGCGGAAGCAGCGGGAAAGGCGATGATCATTGCCTTCCGGCCCAAGGGCGTGAAAGTAACCGCCCCTCCAGAAGGATAGATCGTTAGAAGCGCACCTTGGCGATCCGGAAGGCCATCCACCGGTGAAGGAGCATGGTAGCCACCGTGGCCAGGCCCGTGGCCAAGCCCGCCCCCACCACGCCCAGTAACGGGATCAGCACCAGGTTCAGCGCCACGTTGAACAAAAAGCCGCAGGTGATGAAGAGGGTTTGCCAACCGGGGTACCCCAACTGGCTGAACAGCATCATGAAGGGCAGGCGCCCGGCCACAAGCAATCCACCACCGGCCAAGGCCGCATAGACCATCCAGACGAGCATGGGCTCATCGGCCATGCCCACCACGCGCAGGGCCACCGGGAAAAGCAGGATGGACGCGCCGAAGGCCAAGGCCAGGAGCTTGAAGGCCGCCTTCCTGGAACGGCTCATCACCTTGCCCAACAAGGCGGGTCCGCCTTGGTTCCAGGCCTTGCTGATCACCGGGTTCAGGTTGTTCCGGAACAATACCGGCAGTTGCATGGCGCCTTCCGCCACCGTGGAAGCGAAGCTGTACAGGCCCACGGCACGTTCATTGAGCAGGATGCCCAGCAGGAAGACATCCACGCGCGTGTTGATGTCCAGCAGGAAATTGCCGGTGAGCGCACGATTCCCAAAGCGGAATGATTCCCCGATGGCATCCTTCAACCCTTGGCGGCCAGGGCTCCAACTGCGCAAGCTCACGGGCAACAGCAGGATGAACAGGCCCAGCTCGGTCCATGCCAACAATTGCGGCAGGCGGGCCGGGCCTGCCTCACTGTACACCATGGCCAAAAGGCCCGCGAACAGGAGTACGGCACGCAGCAGCTGGAACACGGCAAAGAGCCGCATGCGCCGGGCACCGTTGTGGAAGGACAGCAACACCTTGTTCCAGGAAAAGAAAAGCAGGCCCCAGATCACCAACGGGAAGGCTTCTGAGACCATCGGGCTTTCGAACCATAGCCCCGGCAGGCTCCTGCCCCACCACGCCGCGGCCATGACCAGCACGGACGTGAGCATGGAGAGCAACATGGCGGCGGTGATGAACGGGTCCGCGCGGCGGCCATGGAAAAGTTCCCGGGGCACGAAGGCCTGCACCGCCAGATGAACGCCGCCCACGGCCAACTGGCTCAGCAGGATATAGACGGCGTACACCAGGTTGAACACGCCCAAGGCAGTGGCATCGTACACCCGCAGGATCACCACGTTCAGGAGGATCCCGAACACGGCGCTCAAGGCGAACGATGCCGCGTTCCAAGCAAGGTCGGAGGTGAACTTACCGGTCGGCGCTTTCATGGCCCTCGGGTGAAGGAAGATCACGGATCCGGAACAACTGCAGGTTCTGCGGCCCCAGCGCCACCAAGGAACACCGGTCTTCCAGGAAGGGCCTGAAGCGCTCGCCGTACCCGCTCAGGTCACCGGTGGTGAGGACGTACCGGCACCCCAGGCTGTCCGCCAGGAAATGCGCGGCCTCATCCTCCGTCCGCCTTTCCAACAACAGCTCGGGGCCCTGCGCACCGTACAGCAGGTCAGACCCACTCCAATAGTACAAACCCTTGCGCGCCGCGCCATACCAGAACTGTGGAAGGTTGTTCACCAGCACGGTGGTGGAGGCACCGATGCCCGCTTGGTCCAGCCATTCCTGCACCCCGAGCGTTTTCCCGGAAGCGTTCCCGATGCCTTGCGGTGCGGTACGGGCAGCTTCCATCTTCTCGATCCGCCAGGCCCGCACCCGGTACAACACGTCCATGGACACGTTGAAATACTGCAATGCCACCAGGGATGCCAGGACGACCATTCGCCGGCGTGGCGGCACCTCCCAGTACATCATCAGGCGCCATGCGCCAAGGAATACGACGGCCAGCACGACGGGGTAGAGCGTGAAGCCATAGCGGGGATTGAAGCCCCCGAAAGCACCGATCACCCCGGCCGAGATGATCACCAGGATGCCCACGGCCCGGTACCGGCGGTCGCCCCCGGGAGGGCGCACCGTCCACCAGACCAGCACGGGCAAGGCCAGCCAGTTCATGATGCCTTGGTAGTCCAGGTGCAGGAACGGCCCCAAGTAGCCGTTCATCCAGAGCAGCAACGGGCTACCGATCTGCCGTTCGAAGAGGTCCTTGTCCATGGAACCCTGACGCAGCGGCAGCCAGGCCAGGAAATAGGCACAGGACAGGGCCACACCGATCAGCAGCACCAAGGCCCAGGCCCATCCGCGCAATTTCCTGCCCTTCATCAGTACCACACGATATCCTTGAAGATCCAGCCGGTTCCCAGGAACACATCCACCGGATAGTGGATCCCGCCGGCCAGGAGAAATGCCAAACCGAAGCAAAGGGCAGCCCCCAGGCGGCGCATCATGCCTCCCTCCATCAGGGCCGTCAACACCAAGCCCACCAGGCACGCCAAAATGGCGCTGAGCGAATGCACACCGGCCCCAGCAGCACAAACGACACCCAGCAAGCCGATGATGGCCGGGCGCGGATCGCTTATGGCCTGGGTCAAAAGGACCACCACACCGGCGAAGAGGAAGATCCGCATGGCATCCAGGTGGTACACCGTGCCCAGGAAGAAGAAGCCCATGGCACCGCCCAAGGCCAACACGAACCAAACGGCGAACCATCTGCCCACGCGCCGCATCAGGCCCCACCCCAATGCCACGATCAACCATGCATAAAATGGGGTCAACACCCGTACCCACGGATTTGAAAGGGTCCAGGCCTCCGGCCATACCAGGCCTTCCCAAGTGAAAAGCAGCGGAAAGGAGAAACCGTGCAGGCCCACGTAATAGAAGCCGGTGGCGGCGTCATAGTGGTGTGGCTGATAGGTGATGGCCATGTCCCGCAGGAAGACGTGGCCTTGTACGGCATATTCCAGGATGTCATGCTCGGTCAATGGCGCGGTCAACAATTTCACCACGGCGAGCACCATGAACCCGAGGGTGCACAAGGCAAAGAGCCACATGGATCGGTCGTACCGCAGGTTTCGGCACTGAAGGAACAATCGCCGCCAAGCTAGCCATCCCTGCCCCGCGGCCCCGCCCAGGAGAACGAAAAAGGCCACCACAGCGAAGATGGCCATCCCATGCGGCAAGCCGGGGAACAGCCACAGGGAGTAGTAGAGCACCAAGGTCACCAGGCACGGGGCCAGGCCGATGCCCAGAAGCAGCAAGGCCCAGTCCGGCCATTTGGCGGTTGCCATCATCCGCACCAGGAATGCGCCCGTGGCCGTGCCGAAAAGCACCTGTGTGGGCAGGAACACCGCCAGCATGGGGAGTATGGCACCACCGGTCATGCCATTGGTTTGTGGTACAGCCTTGGCATCGCGTTGATCGCCTTCAGGGCGCGCTCCATGTCCACTCCGATGATGTCGAAGTACCACTGCATGCTCTCGAACCGCGGCCTGTTCTCGCGCAGCACGGCCTGCAGCCCTTCCTCGCGGGAGATCATGCCCTCACGGATCTGGTTGCTGCGGAAGGTATCGAACTCGGTGAATCCCGCCACCAGGCCGTACACATAGTTGTAGAAGGCCGCCGTGCCGTCGCCGATGCGCCAGCTGCTGGTGGTGTCCGGCGAGAGCTCCCAGTTGTACCCGCCGATCAAGGTATCCTCAATGGTCTTCTCGTCCCAGGGGATGTAATCGAAAAGCAACAGGTACACCTCGCGCGGTTCGGTGTAATAGGCCTTGAAGGCGCTGTAGGTATCGGGCAGACTGGCGTTGAGGTAGCCGGGATTGGCCAGGAAGTTGCGCAGGTAGTACAGGGGCATCTGCAGCTTGGCCAAGGTGCTCTGCTTATCGATCCGCTCCTTGTCGAAGTTGGGCTTGATCCCTGCGAAGCCGGCCTTGAAGTCGGTGTTCTCCAGCTTGTTCTCCATCCAGATGTCGCAGTGGATGCCCGTTTGCCGCCGGATGTTGTTCACGTGGACAAAGAAGTGCTTGTCGCCCGCCATGAACAACGGGATCATGCCCAGGCGCGGGCGCTTCAGCCAGGCCTCCATGTTCAGGCGCACGTTGCGGCGCTTCATCTTGATGTCGGCGCTCACCAGGATGTTCTCCACGCCCAGCTTGCCGGTCATGCGCGCGATGTTGCGCCGCGCCAGGTCGGTGACCAGCCCCCAGTCGTAGGTGAAGGTGAGCGGGGTCATGCCGAACTCCTTCACCAGCAGGTGCAGGCCGTAGCTGCTGTCGCGCCCGCCGCTGAAGGCCACGATGCAGTCGGGCTTGCCATCGCTGCGGCGGTACTTCTTCAGCACCTCCTCGAACTGCGGACGCTTGTCCTCCTTGAGTCCTTTGGGCTTGTAGCTGTGGCAATAGTTGCAAACCCCCGATCGGTCGTAGCGGATGAAGGGGAAGGTCTCGGGCAGCAGGCATTTGGAGCAGCGCCGGATGGTGCGCATCACTTCCTCGGGGAACTCGACCAACGCGCGCAGGCGTCCCTCCGACCCGATCACCGGCACCGGCCGTTCCACGGCCTGGGCCTTCGGCGAGTGGTCCTTGATCTCGAATGGTTCGACCGGTTCCATTCGGGGGGCCGGCAGATCATTATGCAGGTTGAACGCGGTGGCCGTGCCGCTCCCCAGGTCGATCAACCTTCCGGTGAACGGCCGGACCCACTCCACGGCCCTGCCTCCGAAGCGGTCCTTCACCCCTTCGCGCCCGGTGAACGTGCGCATGATGTACTCCTCGGATGCAAAGGCCATGCAGCCTTCACCGCCGTCCACGGCATACAGGGAGCCGGTGTTCGTGGCCAACAGCAATTGCTTGGCATCGTTGATCAGGATGGCCACGCTGGCCGCACCTTCCATTTCGGCGAACACCCGTCGGACGGCTTCCACCGGGCCGGCTTCCTCGGCCAGGAAGAGGCGGAACAAGGCAGCGATCACCTCGGTATCCACCTCGTACTGCCGCTGTATCCGGCCCGCGTACTTCGCCCAAAGCGCATCCACGTTGGTGACGATGCCGTTGTGCACCAGCACCACCCCGTCCTTGATGCAAGGCTGGTTGTTGAAGTTGTGCTCCTGGGTGCCGTTGGTGACCAGGCGGCTGTGCGCGATGGCGGCGAGCTCCACATGCTCCTCCGGGCCAAGGGCGGCCTCCAGGAACGCACGATACCGGTCCGATCCGATCAACTCACTGGAGGGGATGTCCTCCTTGGTGACATGGATCGTGCGATGGGCCGCGTTACGGATGGCTATACCGCTGCTTTCCTTTCCACGGGTCTCGCTCAACAGGAAAAGCTCCCGGATGATGGCCGTGTAGAGCTGCCGGTCCATACCGGACTGCTTTGGTGCTATGGTGCCGAAGATGCCGCACATGATCAAGGGGTCGGTTCCGCTTTGTGCATGCACGAAGCGGCGGTCCGTATCATTTATACAGCCTTTCGTTGTCCTGCATGTCCATCCACATGGCGAAGATCAGCGCCTGGAAGCTGCTGGTGGCCAGGAAGAGGAAGGCGATCAAGGGCTCGGTGTTCACCGAGATGCCGGTGAAGAAGGAACGGCCGATCTTCCACGCGTAAGGCAAGGCTACCAGGCCCGCCACGAAGGCATAGTTATAGAAGATGAAGAGCGGGTGGAAGTCCTTGAAGAGGTACTTGCGCCACAAGCGGATGAAGAAGCTCCTGATCAGCAGGCGGCTCACCCGTGGGATCACCTTCATCACCTTCATCTTGCTTTGCTCGCCCACGCGGTACACGGGTTTGATCTCCACCTCGCGCAGGGTGCACTGGGCGATGTTGAGCTTCACCAGCATGTCGTTCGGCATGCCGTAGCTGCGGTAGATCTTGTGCAATTTGATCGCTTGCATGGCGCGCAGGCCGATCGCGGTGTAGCCGGTCTGGGTGTCGCTTACGCGCCAGTATCCGCTGGCCAGTTTGGTGAGGATGCTGAGGATGCTGTTGCCGAAGAAGCGCACCTTGGGGATCACCAGCCAGGCGCTGCGGTGGATCAGGCGATTGCCCTTCACGTAATCGATCCCTTCGTCGATCACCGGCCGGCAGATGCCCTCCAGTTCATTGGGGTCCATCTGTCCGTCGCCGGCCATCACGGCGGTACAGTCGATCGCATGGTCCTTGCACCATTTGTAGCCCCGCGCGATGCCGGCCCCCACCCCACCGTTCTTCAGGTTGTTGATCAGGATGATACGGTCCGTGTCCGGGTGCTCATTCACCACCTCGCTGGGCACGTATTCCATCAATTCCCGCTCGCTTTCCTGCTGCAGCACCAGTTCCGCCTCGTTCCAGCGGGTGCGCTCCACCTTGTAGGGTTCTATGCGCACGCCTTCGCCCTTGGCACGCTCCTTCGTGATCAGCTGCTTCACCACCTCGGCGGTTCGGTCGGGGCTGCAGTCGTTCACCACCACGATGCGGTCCACGAAGTCGGGCATGGTCCCGATCACGAAACCGATCTGGCTCTCCTCGTTGTAGCATGGGACGACAACGGCGACGGTCTTGCCTTTCAACATGGTCGGGGTGGTTGGCCGGACAAAGAAACTCCAATTCCGCCGTGTGGGCGGGCCGGGGTTACCCGGCGCGCCGTACCGCAGTCACGCCGCTTGCTGCTGCAACGTGCGTTCATAACGCCCCGCATGATACCACACCCAGGCCGCATAACCGCCATAGGCCAGTACCTCCGTAGCACTGAGCAAGGCCATGAACTGCTCGGCGGAAACATGCTTGAACGCGGGAAGCACGGCGAGCAGCAATGCATAGAACACGGGGAAGGCCATGGCCGCCTTCACCTTGCCCATGGCGATCAGCTGCGCGCCCAGCGGGCTGCCCACCAGCTGCGCGGCATAGCCCCACACCAGGATGCCCGCCAAGTGGCCGGCATAACGCCATTGCTCACCGAGGACCCAGGCGAACAGCGGCTCGCCGAAAAGCGTCACCACCACGGCGATGCCCACCGCCGCGGCGGCCAGCACCACGGCCACGCGTTTCAATTCGGCGCGGATGGGCCGTTGTTCCCGCACGCGGGTCGCCGTGCGCTCGAAGAGCACCTGCCCCAGTGCCACGCTCACCATGCTGATGGGCACCAGCAGGTACTGCCGCGCGAAATTGTGCTCGCCCACCACCTGCGTATCGAAGTAGGCCACCATGTAGATCACCGCCATGCCCGAGGCCACGGCGTTCAGCACGGCAGGCCAGGCATTGTGCAAGGGCCAATCCTTGTAGGTCTTCAATGCTCCCTTGATCGCAGCGGAACGCCAGCCGTGTTCCAGCGGAAAAGAACGCGCCACCACCCAGGCCGTGGCCACGGCGTACAGCCCCCAGCCCAGCACATAGCCCAGCACCAGGCCGCTGCGCCAGGCCAGCCAGCCGAACAGCAGTGTGAGGCCCGTGACGGCCACCGATTGCAGCACCTTCTGGCGGGCGATCACCGGGAAGGCGCGATGGCGTAACAGCCATTGCAGCAGCACCAATTGTGTTCCCCCGAGGAAGGTCAGTGCCACCAAGGGCCTCACCATACGGTGGAGCTCGGGGAGCGTGACCGCCCGTTCCAGCCGCTGACCGAAGGCCAGGAGGACCACGGCCACCAGCATGGTGAATAGGGTCACCAGCAGGAGCGCGCCCTTGACGAGGTCGCTGGCCTGGGCCCGTTCACGGGGGAGCACCACGGCCTGGTCGTAGCGCCCGGCTGCCACCACGTTGGTGATGTTGAACACGGCGAGCAACGTGCCGAATACGGCAAATTGTTCGGCATCATACAGCCGCGCGATCACCGGTGCCAGCAGGAAAGGTATAAGCTGGGCCGCCACCGTACCACTGAACAGCAGGGCCACCGAATGCAGGAAAGGTTTCTCCTGGGGAGCTTGGCCCGGATTGCCACGCTGCACCATCACGTTACGGTTTCACGTCACCCCGCAGGGCCACTTCCCGCAGGAACCCCAGGACCTCCCCGGTGTTTGCGCTTCCGTCGGGCAACAAGGGCAGGACCACCGCCTCGCCCTGCCGCCACCACAGGCGGTCGCGCAGGCTTTCCTCCGTACAGATGATCCCGCTGGCGAAAAAGGCCGCCACCTGGCTGAACAGTCCGCCTACCCATGGCCGCGCAATGCCTTTCACGCTGCGCCGGTCCAGGTCGTCGCCCATAAAGGTGACCACCACGGGCACCGAGCTGACCAATACGGTGAACAGCGCCGTGACCGACCCGAAATAGACATGCACCACATCGGGCCGGTGGTCCTTCAAGTGCCGCTTCAGCCTTCTCCGTGCGCGGTACAGCCCCAACAGAGGGAGGTGCCGGCCCAGGAAGAAGAGCGATGCCCTGGCACCATCGGCTTCCAGGGCCTTTGCCTGCCCATCGGCGATGCGGTAGCCACCATCGGGCTCCGCCTCGGGCACCACCATCAGCACGTTCAGCGCGTTGCCCTCACGGGAGGCCAGGCGCAGCAATTCGCTGCGCACGAACCGCACGTCGCGCCAGGTGGCCCAGCCCAGCCAGAACATGGAGGCCACCAGCACCACGCCCATGGTATACCACGGTGTGGGAATGGCCAGGTGCACGGCGCTTCCCAGCAGCAGCAGTCCGAACGCCACCATCAGGTTCATGCCGTTGCGGGGCGTATGGAAGTATGCATCGAGCACGCTGCGCATGCCGTTGAAAAAGGCGAAGGGCAGCGCCCCGATGAAGACGATGCGGGACATGGCGAGGTAGGCCTTGCCGGTGGGCCCCAGGTAGGCCACCAGCAGCGGTTCCGACAGGACCTCGAAGGCCAGGGTGAGCAGCAACGACGCGGCCAGCACCATCCAGGTCATCCGGCCGATCCGGCGTTCCAGCCCGGCGTGGTCGCCCACGGCCAGGCGGGCCGCAGCGGCGGGCAACAGCAGCAGGGCCACGGGCGAGAATACGGCTGCGGCCAGGTTGAGCAGGGTGGCCGCGAAGCCCACCTCGCCGCTGAGGTCCAGCCCGTAGGTGCGCAGGGCCACATAGCCCGGCACGGTGAGCAGGGCCCCCAGGGCGATGTCGCCCGGCACACGCGGCAGCCCATAGCGCAGCAGCTCGCTGCGCTCGCGGCGCATCTTGGGCCCGCCACGCATCAGCGAAGGGGTGATGGACAACAAGGGTACCGCCACCCACGCGATGCCCGTGGCCCAGAGCACCGTGGTCATGTCGGACCACAGGATGAAGGCGGCGCAGGGGGCCAGGGCGAGTACCCAGAGCTGCACGAAGTTCGCGGTCGCCGTGGCGGGCTTGCCCCGCAGATAGCCGTAGGCCACGCCATGCAGGCTGATGCCCACGGTCATCAGTGCCAGCGGGGGGATCCATGCGGCCCCTTCCTCGGAACCGAAGATGAGCCAGGCCAAGGGACGGGCGAGCAGGAACGAGAGGACCATGGTGGCGGCGCTCAAGGGCACCACCCAGGCCAAGGCGCCACGCAGGTAGCCGCGCTTCCGTGCGGGCTCCTGGCTCATGGCCACGAAGCGGGTGAGGCCCACCATGGCCCCCATCAGGATCACGGGGAACACGAAGTTCACGGTGCGCCGCACGATCACATACACGTCCAGGTCCTGCTTGCTTACCTGTGCGGCCAGCCGGTAGGTGAGCACCATGCCCAGCATGGAAAGCCCTTCCGTGAGGGTGGTCAGCAGGCTATCCCGGCCCTGGGGTGATCGCAGGAAGCCAATGATCTTCTGCCGCATAGGTCGCGAAAGTAGGGCAAGGCGGGGCTTTCATCCCGTGCAGGGACCGCTCATCCCCAAGGCCGTACCTTGGAGGACGGGACAAGCCTATCTTGCGCTTCGCTTCAACACATGATGGATTTTTTTCAATGGCATTGGTGGGCAGGCTTGGCCCTGTTGATGATGATCGCGGAGATCTTCCTGCCCGGGTTCTTCCTTTTTTGCCTCGGCATCGGGTGTATCGGCGCCAGCATCACCGCAGCCTTGGGCTTTGGCCCGGCGGGCCAGCTCCTGGTCTTTTCGGCCTTCTCCTTGGTGGCATTCTTCACCGTCCGCCCCCTGCTGATGAGGCACTTCTGGCGGAAAGCGGACGTACGCACCAATGCCGATGCCCTGGTGGGCATGCGCGGCTATGTCAGCCAGGACTTCGACCCGGCCCTGCGCCTTGGGCGTGTGCAAGTGGGCGGAGATGATTGGCGCGCCGAAAGTGTCTCGGAATCACCATTGCGCATGGGCGACCCCGTGGAGGTGGTCCGTGTGGAAAGCAATACCCTCATCATCAAACCCGTAAGCCCCCCCTGACCATGACCACCGGTACGTTCATCCTTCTGCTCATCGCCCTCTTCGTCCTGTTCATCATCGCCAAGGGCGTGCGCATCGTGCAGCAAAGCGAGGCGATGATCATTGAACGCCTGGGCAAATACCGCGAGACCCTCACGGCCGGGTTCAACATCATCATCCCGGTGTTCGACAAGCCGCGCGAGATCACCTACCGCTTCAGCCGGGAGCTGCCCAACGGCGACAAATTCGTGCAGTTCGTGAAGAAGGAGCGCATCGACCTGCGGGAGACGGTGTATGATTTCCCCCGCCAGAACGTGATCACCAAGGACAACGTGATGACGGAGATCAACGCCCTGCTCTACTTCCAGGTCATGGACCCGGTGAAGGCGATCTACGAGATCGAGAACCTGCCGATGGCCATAGAAAAGCTGACCCAGACCACCTTGCGGAACGTGATCGGCGAGCTGGACCTGGATGAGACCTTGACCAGCCGCGACACGATCAACGCCAAGCTGCGCACCATCCTCGATGAGGCGAGCCACAAATGGGGCGTGAAGGTGAACCGGGTGGAACTGCAGGACATCAACCCGCCGCGCGACATCCGCGAAGCCATGGAGAAGCAGATGCGCGCCGAGCGGGACAAGCGTGCCCAGATCATCGATGCCGAAGGGACCAAGCGCGCCGTGATCCTGCAGGCCGAGGCCGTGCAGCAAAAGCAGATCAACGAGGCGGAGGGCCAAAAGCAGGCCCAGGTGCTTCAGGCCGAAGGGGATGCGCAGGCACGTATCCGGCGGGCGCAGGGCGAGGCCGAGGCCATCCGCCTGGTCACCGAGGCCATCCGGGCCTCCAACGGCGACCCGGTGAACTACTTGATCGCGATGCGCTACCTGGAGACCTTGGAGGAAATGACCAGCGGCAAGGACAACAAGGTGATCTACATCCCCTTCGAGGCCACCGGCGTGCTCAGCAGCGTGGGCGGAATCAAGGACATGCTGCAAATGGGCAAGAACAACTGATCCGTGCCGTGTCTTTGCGGAACACCTGGCGGCAGGATGCGCTCGTCGGTGGGTGCTCCCCAACGGATGCGAACCGACCAGCGCCAGCGTTGTTACCTTTACCAAATGGCAGCACGCACGTACGATACGCTCTCACAGGCCGTCAATGACTTGATCGCCCGTGGATACAAGGATGAACTCACGCTCCATGAGGAATGCGTGGTGTGCCACGGCAGCAGCACATCGCTGCACCCGGACGATTTCGTCATCGATGAATTCCACCGGTTCGAGGGCGACTCAAATCCGAGTGATGAAAGCATTGTGTATGCCATCCGTTCGGAAAAGCACGGCATCAAGGGAATCCTGGTCAATGCCTTCGGGCCCGACGCGGCGACGCTTAACCAGGCGATGGTGAAGAAACTGTCAATCCAACGCTGAACACCGGAAACCTGCCGGTCATCCGCGATCGTGCAACGGACGGGCAGAATGCCTGCGAGGCCGGTATTCAGGCACGCAGCTTGTCCAACACCTCGTTCATGGCCTGCGCCTCCGGCTTGGACAATTTCCGGGCGACCAGCCTGACCATGCGGTCGGTGTCCTCATCGGTTGAATCCAAGAGCATTCTTCCTTTCTCACTGATCCGCAGATAGACCACCCGGCGATCCTCCTCGCACCGTTCGCGCGTCACCAGTCCCTTGGCGATCAACTTGTCGGTCAGCCGTGTGGCATTGGGTGCCCGGTCCAGCATGCGCTCCAGGATGCTTCCCATGCTCATCCGCTTGCCATCGGCTCCACGAAGGATGCGTAGGATGTTGTACTGTTGCGGGCTGAGCCCGTACGGGCGCAACCGCTCGATATCCATGTGGCGCAGCCAATTCGACGTGAACAACAAATTCAAAAGGAGCTTTTGGTGCTCGCTCTTGAACTGCATGTTCAGTTCATGCTCGATCTTCACCATGGGACAAAGATACGCTTGTATCATTTGCCATGGAAAGCAAATGGACTTCCCCCCGGACGTACCGTATTTTGGCGCTTCCAAAGCATCGAGATGCGCATGATCCTTCCCCTCTTCGTATGGGCCTGCATCCAAGGCATAGGATGCAACGCGGGCAGCACCACGCCGGAAACGCGGCCGGCCATGGCGAACGCGGCCGCCCCCCTCGCGCCGGTATCCTTTGACCCGCAGGATGATCCACGGGGTGGCGACATCGTCATGCGCGAAATGGGGCCGCTACAGGGCAAGGTGGTGGCCGATATGTTCGCCGGGGACGGCTACTACACGTGGAAGCTGTTGAGCGCCGGTGCGCGGGTGCTGGCCATTGATGACGACCCGGCGGCCATCGAGCGGTTGCAGGCGTGGAAAGCGAGCCAAGGCATCGGGGATGACCGGTTGCTGATCCGCCTGACCACTCCCGGCGTACCGGGGTTGCTGCCTGACGAGGCCGACATTGCCTTGGTCACGCGCGAATACTCCACCTTGGGCGATCGCCGATCGTGGATCACCCAGCTCATGGCGGGCATCAAAAGCCCGCACTTGTTCTACCTGGTGAACTACCTCCCGGGGCAATCCCCGGACGGCCCCCCGCTTTCACAGCGCATGGATTACAACCAAGTATCCGAGGAATTGACGCTGTTCGGGGCGGACGATGTCGGCATCAGCTACAAGAAGTTGCCCTACCGGTACATCCTTTTCGCATCCAAGCCGCCGCTGATGCCGGAGGAGGAAGCCGGGCCGAGCGGGGATGCCGGGCATTGAGGCCGGTCCCATGGCCGCCGCACCATATCGTCGTGTTCAACAAGGCTGCCTGGCTGGCCTTCCCTGCACGCAGCCGCGCGTTTCCCTTCACGGGCACAAGGGAGGGTTGATCCAACCGCCCGTTGATCCCCTGTGGGATTGGGGCCAATGCCGCAGGCTTCCAAACCGGGGTGATCAGCCCTTTCCTGATCAGGGCCAAATGCCGGAACCTTGACATGACCCGTCCCGGTTCATCCCGAGACCTACCCATTTCCGAGGTGATGTCCGTGCGATCAGGCGCATGGCCCAAGCTCAGCTCCGGCTCATCGGGCCATTGCAGATCCTGGATCGGTGTCTATTCCGCAGGCCGCCATTGAACCACGGCCTTCCCCACCCTTCCCGTCGTTTCCCTTTGGCAATCCGGGCCCAGGCCCCTGCCCTTCACCGGCTGCTCCACCAGCGTTTCATCCATGTAGCGCTCCCCTGAAAAAAGAGAAAGGGGGCCGAAGCCCCCTCCCTTTTCGGTCGCTGATCGTTGCGCTTAGCGCCAGAAGGTCACCTTGAACTCCACGCGGCGGTTCTTGCTGCGGCCTGCCGCGGTTCCATTGTCAGCAATGGGTTCGGTCTGGCCGTGGCCGAAGCTCTTCATGCGGTCCCCGCTCACTCCCTTGCTTTCCAGGTAGGCACGCACCGAAGCGGCACGGTCCTCGCTGAGGGTCTGGTTCTTCTCGGCCTTGCCGGTATTGTCGGTGTGGCCGTGGATCTCCAGGTCATAGGAAGGATTCTCCTTCATCACATCCACCACTTGGTTGAGGATGCCATAGCTGGAGGTCTTGATCTTGGCACTTCCGGTCTCGAACTGGATGCCGGTCAGGGCCTTCTCGAAGAGCTGCTTGGTCTTCTCGGTCACTTCGGGGCAGCCGTGGTTGCTGGCAGGGCCGGCCACCTTGGGGCAGCGGTCCAAATTGTCGGGCACGCCATCCCCGTCCGTATCGGGGCAGCCGCTGAACTCAACCGGGCCGGCCACGTCGGGGCAAGCATCCAGGTGGTCCGCGATGCCGTCACCGTCCCGGTCGGGGCATCCTTGCAGGGAGGCCAGGCCCGGCGTATCGGGGCAAAGGTCGTCCTTGTCGGGCACGCCGTCACCGTCGCGGTCCTCCTCGGGATGCACCTTCACGGAGACCCCATCGATGTAATAATAGGCGCGCTGGCTGTCCGCCCCCTCGATCACCTTTTTGGTATCGAAGCCACCGCTGGTGAAGGCCCCGATCACCAGGTATTTTTCATTGCCATCCGCGGTGAACGTCCCGGTCACCTCCGTCCAGTTCTGCTTGTCATCCACGATCTTGGTGGTGGAAACCTGGGGTTTTTCATCCAGGAAGTGGCGATGGTTGTAGTTCAGTTCGATGGGTGAGAGATAGGCCCCGATGCCGGCCACGGCGCGGTCGCTCCCATTGGCCAGCTTCACGCGGAAGGTCACATCGTACTTCTGCCCGGCGGTCAGCGGGCCGGACAATGCGGTCTGCAGGTACTCGGAATACCGTTGGAAGGCGGGCCGGAACGGGCTTTCCTTGCCGCTCTTGATGCGCTTGAAGTTGCGGCGCATGTCTTCCTTGTAGGCGACGAAACCGGCATAGTGTTCCCCGTCAAAGGCCGTGGTACCCGTGCCCAGTTCATTGTCCGGAATGCCCACCGAGGTGTGCGACGCATCCTTGGCGAACAGGTCGGCACTGCCCTTGTTTGCATTCGACCAGCCATTGGCGTGCTTCAGCTGGTCCCAGGTCTTCACGGGCTTGTTCAGGTCTTCAAAACTCCCGTTCTTCACCAGGTTCTCATCTGCCCCTTGACCCTTGGCCCCGAAGGCAAGGAGCATCCCGGCGAGCAGGCCGAAGTAGTGGATCTTCATGTGGTTTCTTTTGGTTTGCTGGATTGGCTGTACGGCATTTCAGGGACTACCCCGATTTGGCGGCGAAGGTAAGTCCCATCCCGGTTAGGTTACGGCCCCACGGGATCAATTTTCCTCAGCACGATGTTATCCAAGTAGTAGTAGGCGTACTGGTTGTCCGCGCCTTCCGTGATCCGCCTGGTCTCAAAAACGGCCGTCGGGTACAGGCCGATCACCAGGAACCGCTCATCGCCGTCCGCACGGAAGGTTCCTTTGATCTCCATCCATTTGCCGCGTTCCGCCAGGATCTCCTCGGTCACCACCTGCGGCCGTTCCTTAAGGAAGCCCCGGTTGGGATACGCCAACTTGAGGGGTGATACCAGCGCCCCGATGCCCGCCACGGCCCTGTCGCTGTTTTGGGCCAAGGCCACATGGAAGCTGATCTCATAGGTGGCGCCTTCCTCCAAGGTTTGGAGCAATTCCACCTCGGGATATTCCGAGTAGGCATTCCAGCCCGGCTTGAACGGGTCGCGTGCACCCCCCTCATAATCACGGCGTTGATCATCTTTCCATGCCATAAACCCGGCGTAGCGCTCCCCATCCTGCGGTGCCATGGTTCCGTAGGTGTTTTCAGGGATCCCCACCGTCTTCGCCGAAGCCTGCCGGTCAAAAAGCTCCGGTTGTGCCAGCGTGGCATTTCCCCATCCCTCGGCAAATCCTATTTGGTCAAAGGTGTTCGGCCCTTTGGCGGCCTGCTCAAAGCTGCCATTGGGCACCAAGTTCCCGCCTGGTGGCCCCTGTGCGCACACAACGGACGGCAACATGAGGCCCACCAGGAGGGGCATTGAAGGCTTGACAATCTTTTTCATGGGATCGGGGAAGTTCCTGTGGAAAGAGGAAGGCATCAACGACTCTCCAAGGCCATCCTGCTGCAAAGTACGTTCTCCCGGCCCCATTTCGGAGCATCCGGGGCTTCGCCGTGCGGTGCCGGAAGGTGTCGGGGGGCTTATCCGGGAACGGCATTCCCGATGGTCCCGGCACTTGCGGCAAGCGGCCGCAATGAAAAGCCCCGGTGGGTCCACCGGGGCTATCGAGCGGGAAACGGGACTCGAACCCGCGACCCTCAGCTTGGGAAGCTGATGCTCTACCAACTGAGCTACTCCCGCAGAGCGGGGGCGAATGTAGCATGGGGCCCGCATCCGGCAACGTTTCCGATTGCAGTTGTCCATTCATTCCATGTTGCATGCGTGCCAAGACTATATTTGCCGCCCCTTAACGGGACCACGGGGTGTAGCTCAGCCCGGTTAGAGTGCTACGTTCGGGACGTAGAGGCCGGTGGTTCGAATCCACTCACCCCGACCAGGCCAAAGCCCTTGCAACAAAGTTGCAGGGGCTTTTTGCTGCCCACCAAGCCAAGCGCAGCTTGAGCGAAGGGGGGCAGCAAAAAGCCACGCGGGCGAAGCGGGCAGGGCTTTGGCATGAAGCTCCCCCTCCTGTGGAAAGCCCGAAGGGCAATCCACTCACCCCGACCAGGCCAAAGCCCTTGCAACAAAGTTGCAGGGGCTTTTTGCTGCCCACCAAGCCAAGCGCGGCTTGAGCGAAGGGGGGCAGCAAAAAGCCACGCGGGCGAAGCGGGCAGGGCTTTGGCATGAAGCTCCCCCACCTGTGGAACGCCCGAAGGGCAATCCACCGCTTGTCCATGTGGCAAGGCTCTCACCCATCCGTGCCACTTGCCTGGTTGCCACCCCACCGTTCACCCGAAAAAACCGCCCGTTCGTTGGCTCACCCGGCTTCGTCAGGCATCCCTCTGGCACCTGCCTACGTCTACGACATAGAAGGTTGCCATGTCGCGTGCATATAAAATAGCACTGATCCTCAAGAGCCGGAACAGCCTTCCCGTCTATGCGGACCTGTCTCGTCTGAGCGACAAGGAGCTGGATGAGCAGGTGCGCGAATGGGTGCGGCGGATGACGGTCAACGAGAGCAGCGTGATCGCACGGATGCCCCTGCGCCAAGCCACCCTCAGCTTGAACTAGCCGGAGGGACGAGGCCGTTGGCAGAGGATGCGTGGGCTGGTCATGCGGCACTTATATTCGCCGCACAAAACCATTGGTTACCATGACGGCGCACGAGCACGAAGGGCATTTCCCCGAGGAAGCGGAAGAGAATGAGATCACGGGCCCGGTGTTGACGGCGCTGCTGGTGCTGTCCATGGTGATCCTGATCCTCTGGGCGGCCTGTTAGGCCCTGCACGGGCCGGCCGCCGGGTCAGGCATCACCGGCCCGTTCGAGGTATTCATCACGCCGCACCAGGGCGTACCAGTTGTTGTCCAGTTCGAGGTATCCGTGTTCGAAGCAGAACACGTACACGTTGCCCACGCGGGTGCGGTAAATGTTGGTATGGTACATGAAGTTGTAGCCGCGCTCCACCAGCTTGTCGCGGTGCACCTTGGTCTTCCCGTCGGGGTTCAGCTCGCTTAGGATGCGCCGGTTCCGCTTCAGGGCGTTCACCACGTTGCGCACGTAGTTGATCGGCGCGTTGTTGGTCCGGTAGTGGAACAGGTTGCGGCAGGCATCGGAACAGAATTTCTTGTCCGTCCGGCCCTGTATGGGTTCCCCGCACTCCAAGCAGAGCTTTTTTCCCGATCCCGCGCCGGTCGCCATGTTGCCGAATGTATGGCTTGTAAATGAAAAAAGCCCTCCCCGTTGCGGGAGAGGGCTTTCGGGAGCCTGTCCAGGTCTTATTCGGCGGCCTTTTCCTCCTTTGCCACCGGGGCGCTGTTCTTGATCTCCTTGTGCTTGGCAACGCGCTTCTTGAACTTGTCCACGCGACCCGCCGTATCCACCAGCATCATCTTGCCGGTGTAGAACGGATGGGAGGTGTTGCTGATGTCCAGCTTCACCAACGGATACTCATTCCCATCCTCCCACTTCATGGTGTCCTTGGTGGCCGCGCAGCTCCTCCCCAGGAACATGTGGTCGTTGCTCATGTCCTTGAAGATGACGATGCGGTAGTTGTCGGGATGGATGCCTTTTTTCATCGGTGTTTTTGCTATGCGTCGCCGGTTTCCGTCCGGCGAACGGGGCGCAAATGTAAGGATAAACGCCGTCCGTGATGCACCGGGCGGACCGGGGACCGCCCAGCCTGCTTCCACGGACCCGGTCGGCCTGCGCCGGGAGGACTTGCGGCTTCCCGGTGGGCGGGCAATGATCGCACCTTGGCTGCGTAATAGGGGCGCTTCCCATCTTTGCGCGCTTTGAAGCTTCTGCGAACCCTCCTCCCGGGCCTTCTTGTGCTCGCCTCGCTGTTAGGTTGCCGCAAGGACCAGCTGTTCACCGACGACCCCGGCATCAAGCTGGAATTCTCGGCCGATTCCATCCTGTTCGACACGGTGTTCACCACGGTGGGAACGGTCACCAAACGGTTCACGGCACGCAACCCCAATAGCCGGGGCGTCCGGGTGGACATTGCGGTCGAGGGCGGCTCCTCCTCCCCCTTCCGCCTCAACGTGGACGGTAGCCCGGGGATCAGCTTCAGCCAGGTGGAGATCGGCGGGGGCGACAGCGTATACATATTCGTGGAGGCCACCTTGGGACCGGGAGGGGCCAACACCCCGTTCATCATCGAGGACCACATTCTGTTCAACACCAATGGCAGCGAGCAGCAGGTTACCCTGAACGCCTGGGGACAGGATGCGCACTTCTACAGGCCGGACCAGTACGTGCCCGGTTTCCCCGCTTTCAGCTACATCGCGGGCGGCTTTGATGGGGACGGCAACCAGATCTGCGAGTCCGTGCACTGGGTGAACGACAAGCCCTACGTGATCTACGGGTATGGCGTGGTGGACAGCTGCTGCACGCTCACCATCGACCCGGGCGTGCGCGTTTACATCCACGGCGGAGGCGGCCTGTGGGTATACCGGGGAGGCCGCATCCAGGCCAATGGCACGGCGGACGAGCGGATCACCTTCCAAGGTGACCGCCGGGAAGCGGAGTATGCGGACCTGCCCGGGCAATGGGACCGGATTTGGATCAACGAGGGACCGGCCGACAATGTGCTGAACCATGTCGTCATCAAGAACTCCTTGATCGGCATCCAGGCGCAGAGCTGGCCGTTCGCCCCGGGCCAGCCCACCAGCGGCAACAAGCTGGTGCTGAACAATGTGGCCATCCGGAACTGCTCGGCGGCGGGCCTGCTTTCGGAAAACTACCGGATCAAGAGCACCAACCTGCTGGTGGGCGATTGTGGCCAATACGGCGTGGCCCTCACCGGCGGCGGGCAATACGACTTCAACCACCCCACCATTGCCAACTATTGGTCCTATGATGTGCGGCAGGAACCCTCGTTCATCATGACCAACGCCTTCACGGACATCAACGGGGCGGTGCAGGGACGTGAGATCGAGGCGAGCAAGTTCCGCAACGGCATCATCCACGGCAACAACACCAACGAGTTTGAGCTGGCACTGGCCAACGGGCTGCCCGCGGATTTCGTTTTCCGCAACTTCCTGCTCCATACCACCATTTCCACCACGGACGCTGCCCATTTCGAGCAGGCCACCATCTTCCGCAACCTCGATCCCGGGTTCGTCAGCAGTGCGGACCGGGACTTCCACCTGAAGCAGAGCTCCCAGGCCCGGAACAAGGGCTACGACCCTCCCCCTGGCGATCCCGACCACGACCCCGAGGCGGTGAATGACCTGGACGGTGTGCTGCGGATCAGCTCGCAATCGGACCTGGGCAGTTACACCTATGTGCCTTGATCCAGGCGCAGGAGGAAATCCAGGGTATCCACGCCATCGGCATAGTCACCCGGCCCGGGGTACTGCGCCGTGCCGAACGGCAGGTGGCCATGCCCGACAATGCACTGCAGCCGGTCGCTTTCCCCGGCCAGCCTGGACGCCAACTCCGTCCGGTCGTGGTACCGCTCATAGTACAGGGCGGCCACCGGGCTGTTCAGGGCCCTATCCTCCTTCATCACCAGGAAACCATTCTCCGTGATCGGGACCCGGTCCAGCAGCCACACGGCCCGGTTGTAGTCGTAGTTGTTGGCATATTTATGGTGCCGGATGATGTCCTTCCAGGGGAAGAATGCACGGAAAAGCCGGTCCAGGTCGAAATCCTGCGGAATGAAGACCTTGCCCACGTTGCGGCAGCCCAGCCCGAAGTAGCGGAACACGTCCTCGCCCAAGGCGGCCAGTTCCTCCGCGCTCTCGCCGCCATCGAGCACGGCCACGCTGGTGCGGCCGGTGCGGATCACGTGCGGCAGCTTGCCGAAGTAGTGCTTGAAGTAGCGGCTTGTGTTGTTGCTCCCTGTGGCGATCACCGCATCCACCTCCCCCAGCCTGCCTTGCACCAGCTGCACACGCCCGGCCATTTCCGGGGAAAAATGGGCCAGCAGCGCGACCAGGGCCGGGGTCAGTCCGGCATCTTCGGAAGATGCTTTCACACGGGCCCGGTGGCCCGCGACCAGCACGCACAGCAGATCGTGGAACCCCACAAAGGGCACATTGCCCGCCATGATGATGCCCACCGTCACCGATGGCCGCCAGGTGGCCAAGGCCGGATACCGGGACAGCCATTGTGCAAGACTTCCCCGCTCCAGCATGGTGGACAATCCCTGGGCGGCGTGCCTCACCTCTTCCGCCGTAAACCAGCCATTCTGCTGTTGCGCCTGGGCGACCGCCCCATCGAACGCCGCATATTCATCCTGGGTGAGCCCGATGCTGTGGCCCGGCCAAGGAGAGCCCGAGCCAAAGGCCGACAGGGCCCGTCCCAATTGAACGAAGGGGTCGGCAAGGCGTGCCGGGGAAGATGTTGCGGCGAGGGACATGGAAGCGTCAAGGGGGCAAGCTACCTTTGCGGACAAATTCGAGGCCCGTGGGCGCGGGCACAAAGTTACCGGTATACCATGGCTATCATCATCACCGACGAGTGTATCAATTGCGGGGCCTGTGAACCTGAATGCCCCAACAACGCCATCTATGAGGGCGGTGCCGAGTGGCGCCTGAGCGACGGCACGAGCCTGCACGGCATGCAAACCTTGCCCAACGGGCACACCTATGATGCGGACTTGGCACAGGCCCCCATCGCGATGGACATTTATTACATCGTGCCTGACAAGTGCACCGAATGCACCGGCTTCCACGATGAGCCGCAGTGCGCGGCCGTATGCCCGGTGGATTGCTGCGTGGACGACCCGGACCACCGCGAGACCAAGGAGGAGCTCCTGGCCAAGAAGGAGTTCATGCACCTGTAAGCCACGGGTGCATCTTCCCTTTGGGAGCGTGGACAATCCGCCCAGGCAACACCGTTTTCAAGAACGATCGGACGACGGATACGCCGTACCATGCCTTCGGCACTCCGGATCGGTGCCACCGCATAACGCCCAAGCCCGGAGGTGAATGCCCGCGCAACCATTGTGGACATCGGTCGGAAGCAATTGCCCCGGTCATCGATGCCATGCGTCCGACGTGGCCGTAACCGCACATGGCCGAGACCGGCTCGGCGGGCATCGTGGCCCATGATACCTGGACAGGGGTCCGCCATGCCGTGCGGCATCACGTGGGCTTCAGGCGGCCCGATACCTTGTCCCGGCCAAGCTGAGCGGCAGAAAAATGGGAACGCGCCGTCGGAGCGGCGGCCAGGATGCCCCGTTCCAGGGGGAGCGGCCCATCATACCCCACCGCCAGCGGGCGGGTCGCCGCCTATCATGCGCGAGGTGATGCCGCGCTGGACGGTGTGCTCCGCCACGAACACCCCGGCGGCATGCATGGCGATGAACAGCGGGAACCACCAGATGCCCCACTTATGCACCGCCTCGATGCCCTTCTTCCATTCGGGAAGGAAGCCCAGCCGCAAACAGATGCCGGTGGCTGCAGACACCAGCACGAAGGCATAGAAATACACATAGGTCAACCCTTGGAACCGCTCTTTAAGCGACCGGCCCGTGCGAAAGGGATCCGGGAAGCGGATACCCTTGGCGAGCATGTAAATGATGCGGGCCAGGAAGGCGAAGATCATCACATGGGCGAACACCACGTGCCAATCCCACATAGGTGCACGGATGGCCTCCGCGATATCGGCCATCACCTCCATGCCGATCGCGCCGCCGGCTTTTTCCCCGAGGATGGCCGTGATGTGGTGCTTGTTCATCCAGTACATGCGGAGGAATCCGGTGATGAACAGCACGGACATGGCGATGGCCATCAGCCAGTGCAGCAGCCGGTGGAGGGCCGTGAATTTGCCGGATGATCGCGGGGTCTGGCCGGTTGCCATGGTTCGGGGTGAAGAATGCGGCGCGAAACTTATGGAATGTGGTGGGCACCGGCCATGATGGAGGTCGGGGCCGCCATGCCCCCGACCGGCCCCAATTTCCCCGGCATGTGCATTTTTGGACCATGCTTCCCCGATGCCTTCCGGTTCCCGTGTTGATCGCGGCCGTCATCCTGCTCACCGGTTGTGCCAACCGGGGCTTGGCCCGTTTCCAGTCGCAGCTGGAACGGAGTACATGCAACCAATGGCAACCCAGCACCGGCCCGGTGGGCAACCCTCCCGGGCCGTACGACCCGGCCTTGGTCCCATCCCGGGTCTCATCGCATTTCAGCCCCAACAGCCTGCACATGGCCCACGCCATCCATGTGTTGCCCCTTTTGGACGAGTACATGGCCCATCTGGCGGTGCCGCCCGGTCGCCGCAGCCTGGAAGAGCGGGTGGAACTGCTGGAACTTCGCCGTACCATCGCCTACCACTGCGACCTGGCCTCGCTGGAGATAAGCGCGGTGGCCTCGGAGTTCGACTGCGAGGAAGAGAAGATCAGCCAGCTGGCCGAATACCTCAACGGGCTGGAGCAGCGCAATTCCGACCGGCTCAACGTGGCGGCCATCGCCGTGGGTGCGGGGGGCGCCCTGTTCTCGGGGATCCACCTGGCCGAGGAGGACCGCAACCGCCAAGTGGACTGGATGGGCATAGCCTTCGGCGTGGCCGAGGCCAGCCTGGGCGTGGCCATGCTGCTCACGGGCAAGAAGGCCGACATCCGGCATCCGCGCAATGCCTTGCGGGCCATCCACGATGGGCAGGATCAAGAAGGCATCTTCCCGGCATCGGTATGGTACTGCCTGACCGAACCCGTGCCGGGGCAGGCCCCGGCCAAGACCTATCGCCAAGAGCTGCTGGACCGCTGGCATGAAGGGGAGGCCGGCACGAACGGGGAGACGGCCTTGTTCCTTGGTGACGGGGGCACATACACCACCGATCAGCTTCACAAGCGGGCGGGCATGTATGACCAGCTCGAAAGCACCATCAAACTGGTGAAGCAGGACCTGCTGCAATTGGTGCAGGAACTGGATGCCCAGGAACCTTGATCCCACCCAGGCTTGCCTCGGGGGACAGGAATCTGCCGAAGGCAGCGGATCGGATGACCGTTTCGGGCAGGAAACCCAATGAGGTGCTTCGAAGAGCCGCGAACGGATGGCGCGCCCAGCTATCATTCGTCCAGACGAGCGTACGGCACCGGCCTTGTGCTTCTCCAGGCGCAAGCCGGGGCGGTAGGCACAGCCCGCGCTACATTTGCGGGAGCTGTGTTCCCATGGCATCGAGGCCGACAATCCAACCGGAACTGTTCAAGCCGCAATACCTCGCAGCGTTGGACACGCCGGTGGGCAAGCTGTGGGTGGAAAGCGACGGGGAGCGCATCACCCGGGTCACTTTCGACAATCCGGGCCGTGGCCGCAACACCAGGCCGCCCAAGGCACTGAAGGAGGCCGTGGCGCAGCTCAAGGCCTACTTCGCCGGACGCCGGAAAAAGTTCGACCTGCCCCTTTACCTCGTCGGCTCTCCCTATCGCAAATCGATCTGGGCACGGCTGGGGAAAGTCCCTTACGGCAAGGCCATCACCTACGAGGAACTGGCGGCCGATGCCGGTGGCGCGGCCCACACCGCCGGGGCAGCCTGTGCCATCAATCCGCTGCTGATCCTGGTGCCTTGCCACCGGGTGATCGCTTCCGACGGCCTGCTGTCCGGCTACGCCGGCGGGCTCTGGCGCAAGAAATGGCTGTTGGAGCACGAAGGCGTGCTGAGGGATTAACAGGCGGCCGTCAGGAACGGGTTGCCCGTGCGCGAGGTCAGTGTGGCGTAGGGCTGGAATGGTTCATGGTTCATGGTTCATGGTTCATGGTTCATAGTTCATAGTTCTTAGTTCATAGTTCGTGGTTCGTGGTTCTTAGTTCGTGGTTGTCAGGTGTCGGGTGCGCGCATGCCGCTGCGGTTCACCTTTATCCGCGACAAACGGCTTCGTCCTGTCTTGTGCCGCCGAGATTCCGGCGAAGACGGGCCAGCTTTCAACCTTCCCCGAACCACTCCTTCCCCGTCCTGTACACGGTTCCCTTGAAGAGCGCCACCACCGTGCCTTCCTGGTTGGCCACCCGGACATGGTAGATGCCGATGCGGTTGCTGCGGCTGGACTCCTCCGCGCGGGCCGTGAGCACATCGCCGGCCTTCACCGGTTTCACGTGCGAGATGGAGGTATCGATGCTGACGGCATGGATCCCGTGCGCGTTGGAGGCGAAGGCCAGCGCGCTGTCCGCCAGGGAATAGGCAATGCCGCCATGGGTGATGTGGAAGCCGTTGTCCATCTCGCCGCGGACGGCCATCCGCAGTTCGCAGCACCCCGGTACCACCATCAGCACCTCGATGCCCAGCCATTGGCTGAAGGCATCCCCCTGCATCATGCGCTCCACCACCCGCCGCGCCAGCTCGTTGGGATCTTGCATGCAGCGAATGTAGCGGTGCGGGCGGCCAACCCCTGGATTCAAATTCGTGGACACCCCAGAGCCTGTTTGGAATCCTTCAAACGCGGCCCCCTTCTTTTTCGCCCAGGCTTCGCCGGAACGGAAAATTGACTCGTGGGCCATCGCTCAAGAAATCCTGAACAGGCTCTTACAAACTGCGCCCTACGAACTTCAATCTCCTTCACCACCTTTGGCCCCATGAAGGACGCATTCATCATCGACGGTGTGCGCAGCGCCATCGGCAAGATCGGCGGGGCCCTGTCGCCCGTGCGGGCGGACGACCTGGCGGCCCACGTGATCGGCACCCTGGCGGCGCGCCACCCCGACCTGGACCCGGCGGCGATCGATGACGTGATCATGGGCTGTGCCGGCCAGGCGGGCGAGGACAACCGGAACGTGGCCCGCATGGCGCTGCTGCTGGCGGGCCTGCCGGTGACGGTGCCCGGCGAAACGGTGAACCGGCTGTGCGCATCGGGCATGAGCGCGGGGGTGCAGGCCGCCCGGGCCATTGCGGCCGGGCATGGCGACGTGTTCATCGCCGGGGGCGTGGAGCACATGACGCGCAGCCCCTGGGTGATCAGTAAGACGGCCACGCCTTACGGGCGAGATGCCAAGATGTACGACAGCAGCTTCGGGTGGCGCTTCGTCAACCCGCGCATGGAGGAGAGGTATGGCACCGACGGCATGGGGCAGACGGCGGAGAACCTGCTGGAGACCCGTTCGATCACCCGCGAGGACCAGGACCGGTTCGCCCTGTGGAGCCAGCAAAAGGCCGCCGCCGCGCAGCGCAGCGGACGGCTTGCCCTGGAGATCGCCCCGATCAACATCCCGCAGCACAAGAAGGAACCCGTGCCTTTCGCGGTGGATGAATTCGTGAAACCCGGCACCACGGCGGAGGTGCTGGCCTCGCTGAAGCCCGCTTTCCGCAAGGGCGGCAGCGTGACGGCCGGCAACAGCAGCGGCCTGAACGACGGTGCCGCGGCCTTGCTGATCGCCAGTGGCGGGGCGGTGAAGACGCACGGCCTCTCCCCCTTGGCCCGTATCGTCACCAGCGGTGTGGCCGGCGTGGAGCCGCGCATCATGGGCATCGGGCCGGTGCATGCCACGGAAAAGGCGCTGAAGCGGGCGGGCCTCACCCTGGACCAGATGGACCTCATCGAGCTGAACGAGGCCTTTGCCGCCCAGGCCCTGGCCTGCACGCGCACCTGGGGCATCGCCGACGACGACCCGCGGCTGAACCCCAACGGCGGCGCGGTGGCACTGGGGCATCCCTTGGGCATGACCGGCGCACGCCTGCTGCTGACCGCCGCCCTGGAGCTGCACCGCACCCGGAAACGGTATGCCCTTTGCACCATGTGCATCGGCGTGGGCCAAGGCTACGCCACCATCCTGGAACGGGCCTGAAAAACAGGCCCCGTTATATTCACCGATCAAACCATGTCCAATCGTATGACCAATCCGTTCCTCCGGGCGGCCTCCATCGCCCTGCTGCTCACCATCGGCCTTGGTGCCGCCATGGCCCAGGAGACCAAGGTGCGCGTGAAGGTGAAGGCCGACCTGGCCGCCCCGCCCGACCGTGAACTGGGATTGAGCAAGATGGCTTATGGCGACCCCGGCAGCATCGTGGCGCTGAAAACGCGCGGCGGCCGGATGGCCTTGGGCGGCCTTACGGAACAGGAGCTCGGCTGGAACCTGTACGTGATCGCCTCGGACAAGATGAACGAGATCAAGCACGACCGGCCGCGCTTCGTGTGGGGCATCGGGGCCGTGGCGCTGGAGACCATCGAGACCTTCAACAAGCAATTCCGGGTGATCCTGAGCAAACCCGATCGCGAGAAGAGCCGCTTGCTGCTGCTGCAACAGGAATTGAGCCCGCGCAGCCTCACCGGGCGGGCGGCCGCCTTGATCACCAGCATCCCGTACGACCTGCTGGGCAAGGCGCCTGAATACTTCAAGGAGGGCATGACCGTGGGCTTCACCACCGTCCTTGCCCAGGATGGGCAGCACATGCTGATCAGCCTCACCCCGGCCACCACCACGCACAGCGCAGGCAGCCCGATCCTGGGCGTGATGGTGGACAAACAGATGAACCCGCTTTGGACGAACCGCCTGCACCCCGAGGCGGGCAACGTGCGCACCGATGTGGTGAACACTATGGTGGATGGGCAGGGAGTGGCGTGGTACCTGGTCCGCAACGTCACGGACGCCGACCCCAAGACCAAGGACGTGGTGGGGTACAGCTACAGCGTGTACCGGATGGACAGCACCGGCCAGAAAGGATTCCCGCTCGACCTGGGCAAAAAGGATTTCGTGCAGGATGCCGCGATGGCCTTCATGCCGAACGGCGCGTTGGCCTGCGCGGGCATCTATTCCAACCCCGATGCCAACCGCGATGAGTCCGTGGGCGTCTTTTACACCGTGTTGAACGCGGCCGAGGACAAATGGACCTCCGCCGCCCGCACGCCCTTCAACAAGCGCACGGTGGACAAGGTGGAACGGCTGCAGAACAACATGCGCGTGGAGCGGATCTGGCCAAAGACCGACGGAGGCCTGTACGTGGTATGCGAGCGTTCGGGCGTGGAGACCCACATGGTGAGCAACCTCAGCGGCCAAAAGGTGGCCAAGACCGAATGGGTGAACGGGGCCTTCCATGCCCTGGCCCTGGACGGCAGCGGCCAGGTGAAATGGTACACCGAGGTGCCGCGGGAGATGAGCTACACCAACGATGGGCCGGGCAAGGCCTTCTCCGTGTCCTTTGCCGACGTGCTCTTCCTGTTTTATAACGACGATGCGCGGAACATCGAGCTCCGCAAGAAAAAGCAGCCGGTGGATCCCGTGGACAAGCCGAAGGATGCCCTGATGCTGGAATTCAAGAACGACGGCAGCTACAAGGAAAAAGCGGTGCTCTCCGAGGGCCTCACCCGGGGCTATTTCGATGCCGACGCCTTGTGGCTCATGGGCAACGGCCTGATCGGTCTTGAAGGGGCGCCTGACTTCAAAAAAGACCGTACCTTTCCGGTACTCATCGACATGACCGAGGGCAGCGGCCGGTGAGCGCGCCGCCCGGACCAGATAACCCAGATCCCGCCATGCTTTCCCCGGAACAGATCAACCTGTACATCGCCAACCATGCGGAATGGCAACGCAAACTGATGGTGCGCCTGCGCCAATTGATCCACTCCACCGGCCATGATGTGGAAGAGGCCTGGCGGAGCCAGGTCCCCCATTTCGACGTGGCCTCGCTGCCCCTGCTGAGCATCACGGCATCCAAGAACGCGGTGTGCGTGCATTTCCCCAAGGGTGCGCAGTTCAAGTCGTCACGGCTGGCCTACGAGCCCTGTGCGGAAGACAAGCCGGGGCGCACGGTGAGATTCCATGAGGGCGATCCCTTGCCCGAAGCGGGGTTCACCTCGCTGGTGAACAAGGCCGCCGCTTTGAACCTGAAGCTGGCCGGGCACCACGGCAAGGATGCCCTGATGGAGGAACTGGAAGCGGTGTTGAAAAAGGACCCCACGGCGTGGGCGAACTGGGAAAGCTTCAGTCCCTCCCACCGGAAGGAATACTGGGAATGGATCGCCGACGGACGGCGGGAGGAAACGCGCAAGCGGCGCATCGCCAAGGCCCTTGAGATGATCCGGGAAGGGGCCTCCCACGTGGAGGCCGGGAACCAGGTACCGGACGCCTGAACGGTCCGTCGGCCTGAAGCGGGCCGCTCACCTGTTGGCAGATGGACATCCGCACCAGGCACCTGACCAAGCGGTACGGTCGGCAAACGGTCGTGGACGACGTGTCGTTCACCGTTCACAGCGGCGAGGTGCTCGGGTTCCTGGGCCCCAACGGTGCGGGCAAGACCACCACGATGCGGATGATCTGCGGGCTCACGTCCCCGGACGGCGGACAGGTGTGGATCGGCGACCTGGCGGTGCAGCCCGGGGGCGGGCCCTTGCGGCAACACATCGGCTACCTGCCCGAATCCAATCCGCTGTACGATGACATGCCCGTGCTGGACCTGTTGCGTTTCGGTGCGAAGCTGCAGGGCGTGGCGAGCGACCGCATCCACGCACGGATCGGTGAGATGGTGGAGGCTTGCGGCCTGGGACGGGAAAAACACAAGCGCATCGGCGAGCTGAGCCGCGGATACCGCCAGCGGGCGGGCCTGGCCCTGGCGATGGTGCATGACCCGGCCGTCCTGGTCCTGGATGAGCCCACCACCGGCCTCGACCCCAACCAGGTGGTGGAGATCCGCAACCTGATCAAGGAGCTGGGCCGCACCAAGACGGTGATCTTCAGCACCCACATCCTGCCCGAGGTGGAGGCGGTGTGCGACCGGGTGTTGATCATCAACAAGGGCCGCATCGTGGCTGACGGGCCTCCGGGACAATTGCGTGCCGGCGGCATGGGCGGGACGCTTTTCCGCCTGCGCATCACCGGTCCGCCGCCCGAACGCGTGCTGGCGGCTTTCCGTGATCTCCCGCAGGTGGCCGGCGCACGGGCCGTGGGGCCGGGGGCCTACGAAGTGCTGATGGAGGCCCCGCAGGGTGAACGGCTTTCAGCCATCTGCGTGGCCCACGGCTGGGCACTGGGCGAGCTGAGCGCCGTGGAGGGCCGCCTGGAGGACATCTTCCGCGAGGCCACCAATCCATGACCGCCATGCGCACCGCCCTGCTGATAGCCCGCAAGGAACTGGCCTCCTTCTTCGATTCGATGCTGGCCTACCTGGTGATCACCGCCTTCCTGGGCATCACCGGGTTCTTCACCTGGTGGTTCGGCACCGACGTCTTCATCCGGGGCGTGGCCGACCTGGCCACCTTCTTCCACGTGGCCAACTGGTCGCTCTTCATCCTGATACCGGCCCTGACCATGCGCACGCTGGCCGAGGAGCGCAAAACCGGCACCCTGGACCTGCTGCTCACGCGCCGGGCCACCCCGGGCTCCGTGGTGCTGGGCAAGTTCATGGCCTGCCTGGCCCTGATCGCCCTCACCTTGGCCTGCACCCTGCCCTACTACGCCACGGTGTCCTGGCTGGGGCCGATGGACCACGGCGCGGTGATCTGCGGCTACCTCGGCCTGTTGCTGATGAGCGCGTTCTACATCGCGCTGGGCATCCTCGCCAGCGGCCTCACCGCCAACCAGGTGGCGGCCTACGTCATCGCCCTGTCCGCCATGGCGCTCTTCCACTTCGGCACCTCGGTGGTGGCGGCCAACACCGTCGGTGCCACCGGCCGCCTTTTCCGGTACCTCAGCACGGGCACCCACTTCGAGAACTTGGGGCGCGGGGTGATCGACAGCCGTGACCTGATCTTCTTCATCACCTTCACCTGGGCCGCGCTGCTGCTGGCGGCCCGCCAACCGGCGCGCACGGGCGCCCGCCACGCATGAGCCGACGCGCCGCAAGCACCGCGATCCTGCTGCTTTCGTTGGCCGCCCTGGCCCTGGTGAACATCCTGGGGCAGCGCTTCAAGTTCCGGCTGGACCTGACCGCCGACCGCGCCTACACCCTGGACCCGGCCACCCTGCGGCTGATCCGGGGGCTGCCGGAGAACGTGACGGTCACGGCCTATTTCACCGATGGGCTGCCGCCGGAAATGGCGGTGGCCCGCCAAGACTTCAAGGACCTGCTCACCGAATACGGCGAGCGGTCCGGCGGCAAGGTCGCCTATGAGTTCCTGGATCCCGGGGGCTCCGAGGCCCTGACCGCCAAGGCCGTCCGCGAAGGCGTGCGCCCCTTACTGGCGCAAACGCGGAAGAAGGATCGCAGCGAAAACATCCAGGTGCTGATGGGCGCGGTGCTGCGCATGGGCAACCGCCAAACGGTGATACCCGCCTTGCGGGAAGGGCCCGGCATGGAATGGATCCTTACCTCCGCCATCGCCCAGTTGGCACGGACCGACAAGCCGTTGATCGGCGTGCTGCAGGGGCACCACGAGCCGCCGTTGCGCGCCTTGGACGAGATGGCGGTCCAGCTGCAGGCACAGTACGATGTGGAGGCCACCGCCATCTATGATGCGTTCCCGATCAACGAACGCTTCACCTCGCTGCTGATCATCGACCCCAGGGACAGCATCCCGCCCCGGCACCTGGAGCGCATCGACGAATACATGGCCAAGGGCCACGGCGTGGTGCTGGCCTTCGGTGCCGTGGAAGCGGAGCTGGCGCGCACGGCGGCGGTCGGGATGCGCGACATCGGCATCGGCCCGTGGCTGGCCTCGCATGGCCTGGAGGTAGGCCCCGGCGTGGTGGTGGATGCCCGCTGCGGGCAGGTGAGCGTGCTCCAGAGCACCATCCAGCAGCCGGTGGCCATCAACTTCCCGTTCTATCCCCTGATGGACCGCTTCGGCAGCCACCCCGTGGGCCACGGCCTCGACCTGGTGATGTTCCAGTTCGCCGCCCCGATCACCTTCACCGGGGACAGCACGCGGCTGCGGTACACCCCCATCCTGCGCACCAGCGACAAGAGCGGCGTGCTGCAGGCCCCATTGGTCGTCGATCTGCGCCACGCCTGGTCCGATGCCGATTTCGCGGCGGGCCCGCAGGTGGTGGGCGCCGCACTTGAGCCGCGCGACACCGCCCAGGGGCGGCTGGCCGTGTTCAGCAATGGCAATTTCTGCACGGGTGACCAAGGAGGCCAACAGGTGTCGCTGCCCCAAGGCAACCTGGACCTGATGGTGAATGCCGTGGATTGGGTGACACGCAACACCGGGCTGCTCTCCATCCGGGGCAAGCAGAAGAGCTTCCGGCCGATCCGGGATCCCGGCGACCAGATGCGTACGCTGCTGAAATGGCTGAACCTGCTGCTGCCGGTGGCGCTGGTGCTGCTCTACGGCTTGGCCCGCATGCAGTGGCGGCGCAGGCAACGGAAGCAACGCATGCAACCCGGCCATGTCCGATAAGTGGAAGATCGGGCTGCTATCCGCATTGGTGGCGGCACTTGCCCTGGGGTGGTGGCTCAGCGGGCGCGCCCCCCGGGAACGGAAGCAGCGCAGCTTCCGGGAAAAGGTGGCCGATGTGGACACCGCCGCGTTGAGGAGCTTCACGCTGGTGGCACCGGCCGCGCAGGGTGGAGTGCCGATCCTCTTCCAGCGTGACAGCTTGGGGTGGGTCGCCGTGCAGGAGGGACATTCCACACGTGCCTTCCAGCGCCCGCTCAACGACTTGTTCACCGCCCTGTCCAACCTGCACCCGCAGGCCGTTCCCGGCAGCGATCCGGCGGTGGTGCGCCGCTATGCCCTCACCGACAGCCTGTGCGCGTGGTTCCAATCACCGCAGGTGATGGACGGCCGGCCGCTACGCATCGGCAGCACCACGACGGGACCCGCCAACCCCACCTTGGAAGCCCCGCCCGTGGCCACGGCCATGATGGTGGCCGGCGACCCCAATGTGTACCTGGTGCCCGGCGCCTTCTCCGAGATCCCCGCCATGTCCTTTGTGGATTGGATCCCCAAACCGATGGTGAACGGGGACCACGACCGTTGGGACCACATCACCTTCACCTTCCCGGACGGCCGGAGCTACTCGCTGGACCGGGTGGCGGCGGGATGGGCCGTGAGCGGCGAACCCGCGGACAGCCTGAAGGTCGAAAAATACCTGTACGCCCTCTCCCGGTATTACGGCAACGCCCTGGCCGACCCGGCCGACACGCTGCATGCCAGGCCCTTGTACCAGATCGAGGTGGAGGGCCGCATGGCGGATTCCCCGATCTTCCTGGGCGTATTCGCGGCAGGCGACCATCTGATCGCCCGAAGCACGCTGGCTCCGCACTGGCTGGTGACGACCTTCGACCCGGGTATAGAGCTGCCGCGGATGTTCCGTCCGCCCGAGGCCTTCCTGCCCGATCACTGGAGCGGGGGCAGCCATGGCGCAAACAGCGCGCTGTTGAAACCTGCGGTATCCCGCGAACAAAACAGCAGGCTGCGCGTCAACTTTGCATCACGTTTCCGGGCCCGCCCGTTAGGCGCTACGCCATGACAAGGTCCCGATGAAACGATCGGCATGCACAATTTCCGGATTGAGGCGCAGCCTGACGACGACACCTGCGGGGCCACCGCGCTGCATGCGGTCTATCGTTTCTTCGGCAACGACAGGCCGCTGCGGGAAGTGATCGACGAAGTGCACCAGTTGGAGGGTGGCGGCACCTTGGCCGTGCTCTTGGGCATCCATGCGCTGCAGCACGGCTACCACGCACGCATATACAGTTACAACCTCAACGTCTTTGATCCCTCTTGGGAACGGCTGGCACCCGATGCACTGCGCCGGAAACTGGTGGCGCAAACGCGGATCAAGCCCGGCAAGAAGCTGCACACGGCCTGCCTGGCCTACGCGCGCTTCCTGCAAGAGGGCGGGGAGATCCGCTTCGAGGACCCCGCGCCGGACCTCCTGCGCTCCTACCTGGACCGCCGGTTGCCGATCCTGGTGGGATTGAGCGCCACCTACCTGTACAAGAGCAAGCGGGAATACGCCGACAGCAAGGGGCGCAGCGTGTACCATGACCTGCGGGGCAAGCCCATGGGCCATTTCGTGGTGCTCAGCGGCATGGACGGCAAGCGGGTTCGCGTGGCGGACCCCTACCACGACAATCCCTTGGGCGAGGGGCGTGCATACGAGGTGCATGTGGCCCGGCTGATCAACAGCATCATGCTGGGGATCGTCACCTATGACGCCAACCTCCTGATCCTCTCCCCCACCGCCTTCTCCAAATGAGGAAGATCATCGTCATGCAGGACCCCAAGGCCTTCACCTTGGGCACGCCCGGCGTGGAGGTGGTATCCAGCAAGGACTACCTCACCGACCCGCGTTTCGCGCAGCTGAAGAACACGCGCATCTTCAACCTCAACCGCAGTTTCGCCTACCAGAGCCAAGGCTACTACGTGAGCCTGCTGGCCGAGGCACGCGGCCAAAAGGTGATCCCCAGTGCCAAGACCATCCTGGACCTGAAGAGCCCGCGGATCGTGAAGGTGCTTTCGCGCGACCTGGACGACGTGATCCAGCAAAGCCTGGGCCACCGCGAAAAGCACGACTTCACCCTGAGCGTGTACTTCGGCCGCAATGTGAACCCGCGCTACGACAAGTTGGCGCATGAACTGTACAAGGTGTTCGAGGCCCCGTTGATGCGCGCCCGCTTCGTGAAGGCCGAGAAATGGGAGCTGCGCTCCATCCGCCCGCTGCCATACAAGGAGATCGAGGATGAGCACCTGCCCTTGCTGCGCAAGTTCGCCGCGGAATACTTCAGCAAGAAACGCTACGACCGCGCCCGCGAGGACCGCAGCGCCTACGACCTGGCCATCCTGGTGAACAAGGAGGACAAGGCCGCGCCCTCGAACAAGCGGGCCATCGTAAAGTTCAGGCAGGCGGCCGAGGAAATGGGCTTCCGCGTGGACATCATCGGGCCGGGCGACATCGACCGGCTGAGCGAGTACGACGCCCTGCTGATCCGCGAGAACACGTATGTGAACAACCACACCTACCGCTTCGCGCGGAAGGCCCAGCAGGAAGGGTTGGCCGTGATCGACGCGCCGGACGCCATCCTGAAGTGCAACAACAAGGTATTTCTGGCGGAGGTGATGGAGGCCCACCACATCCCCACCCCGCGCACCCTGATCGTGCATGCCGAGAACCGCCACCAGGTGGGCCTGGCGCTGGGCTTCCCCGTGGTGTTGAAGCTGCCGGACAGCACCTTCAGCATCGGCGTGGAAAAGGCCAAGACGCAGGAGGAACTGGACCGCAAGCTGGACCGGATCCTCGAAAGCAGCGACCTGGTGGTGGCGCAGGAATACATGCCCAGCGATTTCGACTGGCGCGTGGGCGTGCTGGACGGCCGCGTGTTATACGTGTGCAAGTACTTCATGGCGCGCGGCCACTGGCAGATCTACAACTGGAACAGCGCCACCAAGCACGACGAGACCGGCGACTTCGCCACGGTGAAGGTGCACGAATGCCCCCGGCACATCCACGACGTGGCGCTGAAGGCCGTGCGTGCCATGGTGGGCGAACGCGGCCTGTTCGGCGTGGACATCAAGGAGCATGGCGGGAAGGCATACGTGATCGAGGTGAATGAATGCCCGAACATCGACTACGCCATCGAGGACGTGGAGCTGGGCGACGAGATCTACCGGCGCATCATCGGCTCCCTGAAACGCGACATCGAAAAGAAGATCGGCCTGGCCCAACCCGCGGAGACTGCGAACACAGCCCCTGACACATGAGCGACCAAAAGCCCTTCGGCCTCTTCGAGGTGGCCGGCATCGAACTGGAATACATGGTGGTGGAGCGCGACACGCTGAAGGTGAGCCCCACGGTGGACCTGCTCTTCCAGGAAGTTACCGGGCAGATCACCGGCGACGTGGAACGCGGCGACGTGGAATGGAGCAACGAGCTGGTGGCCCATGTGCTGGAGATGAAGACCGCGCGGCCCGCCACAGACATCCCCGCCTTCGGCGCGAAGTTCGCCTCGGAGGTGCGCGCCATCAACGCACTGCTGGGCAAGCGCGGCCTGATGCTGCTGCCCACGGCGGCCCATCCGCTGTTCGACCCCTTCACCGAGACGGTGCTGTGGCCACATGATTACCACGACGTGTACGAGCTGTACAACCGCATCTTCGATTGCCGGGGCCATGGCTGGAGCAACCTGCAAAGCGTGCACCTCAACCTGCCCTTCGCCAACGACATCGAATTCGGCAAGCTCCACACGGCCATCCGGATGATCCTGCCCAT
The DNA here is from genome assembly GCA_024103275.1 of Flavobacteriales bacterium. GTDB lineage: Bacteria > Bacteroidota > Bacteroidia > Flavobacteriales_F > PHOS-HE28 > PHOS-HE28. The sequence goes on along the minus strand of JAGFIV010000066.1, from coordinate 3,928 downwards.
CATCCCCGCCATCAGCGCCAGCTCGCCGATCCTGGACGGCCGGCCCACCGGCTACATGGATGCGCGCATGGAAGCCTACCTGCACCACCAGGAACGCCTGCCCCAACTGATGGGCAGCCTGATCCCCGAGGCCGTGCTCACCGAGGAGGAGTATTACCGCGAGATCTTCGGCCCCATCACCAAGGCCCTGGCACCCTACGACGAGAAGGGCATCATGGACCATCAGTTCGCCAACTCGCGCGGGGCCATCGCCCGCTTCGACCGCGGGGCCATCGAGATCCGCGTGGTGGACATCCAGGAGTGCCCGGCCGCGGACCTGGCCATCGCGGAGCTGATCGTGGAAACGCTGAAAGCCTTGGTGGACCAGCGCTGGGTGAGCAACTACCTGCAGCGGGCTTGGCACCACAAGGACCTGCTGGCCATCTTCGAGGACGTGATCCGGCATGCGGGCGACACGAAGCTGCACAAGCCCGGCTTCCTGCTGATGTTCGGGATGGACCGGCAGGAGGCGACGGCCGGGGAGCTGTGGCGGCACATCTTCGATGAAGTGAAGGACGGCATCAGTCCGCAAGGCCAGGCCCGCCTGCGCCATATCCTCGACCACGGATGCCTGGCCAAGCGCATCCTCAAGCACACCGGGCTGGTGCCGGAAAGGGAACGGATCATCGCCGTATACAAGGAACTGGCGCAATGCCTGCAGGAAGACCGGCAACTGGCGTGACCACCCTGTTCCTGAGCTGCGAGCATGGCGGCAACCGGGTGCCGCCGGCATTGCGCGCCTGTTTCAAGGGACATGAAAAGGTATTGGCCACGCATCGCGGCTACGACATCGGCGCGCTCGACCTTTTCCGCCATCTGGCACCCTTGGCGGCGGAAAGCACGTCCAACACCCTGAGCCGCCTCTGCATCGAGATGAACCGTACGGAGGGCCACCCGCAGCACTTTTCACGCTACACCCGCGGGCTGGACCCGGCGCGCAAAGAACAACTGCTGGAGCGCTACCGCGCCTACCGCGGCGAATTCATCGCCCGCATGGAGGCGCGCATGGCCGCCGGGAAGGACATCCTGCACATCGCCGTGCACAGCTTCACCCCGGTGCTGGACGGCCAAAGGCGCACGGTGGACATCGGCCTGCTGTACGACCCGTCGCGGCAGGCGGAACGCTCGTTCTGCCAAGCATGGCGCAAGGCGATCGGCGGGCATGCGCCCAACCTGGTGGTCCGCATGAACCAGCCGTACAAGGGCACTTCCGACGGCTTCCCCACGGCCTTGCGCAAACGCTTTCCCCGGCATTACGCGGGCATTGAACTGGAGGTGAACCAGCGCTTCGCCCAGGGCGGCCGGATGGCGCCCGCACTGAAGGCGGCGTTGCATGCGAGCCTTCGCGAGACCCTGCCCCATGCCTGATCCCCGCCAATTTCCTGTTGCCCAATTTCGCAGCCCCAATCCATGTCCATGCGTTCCATCCTCCTCTTCGGCGCCGGTCGCTCCGCCTCGTCCCTGATCAAATACCTGATCGACCATGCCGGGGAGCAGCAATGGCGCCTCACCGTGGCCGACCGCGCGGTGGAGCAGGCCCGGCGGCTGATCCAGGGCGGGGAGGCCGTGGCAGCGGCCGTGGCCTTGGACGCCAGCGACGGCGGGGCGCGGGCCGCGCTGATCGCGAAGCACGACCTGGTGATCAGCATGCTGCCGCACTTCATGCACATGGACGTGCTGCGCGACTGCCTGCGGCTGAAGAAGCACGTGATCACCCCGAGCTACGTGCCCGACGAGCTGTGGCCGCTGGACGCGGAATTCAAGGCGGCGGGGCTCGTGGTGCTCAACGAAATGGGCGTGGACCCCGGCATCGACCACATGAGCGCCATGCGCATCATCGACGGGCTGAAGGCCAAGGGGGCGCGCATCGAGGCCTTCGAGAGCTATTGCGGCGGGTTGGTGGCACCGGAAAGCGACGACAACCCGTGGGGCTACAAATTCAGCTGGAACCCGCGCAACGTGGTGCTGGCCGGCCAAGGCCCCGCCGCGCGCTACATCCACGACGGCGAACTGAAGTACATCCCCTACCACAAACTGTTCCGCCGCACGGCACGGGTGGAGATCCCGGGCCTGGGCGGTTTCGAGGGATATGCCAACCGCGACTCGTTGAAGTACCGGTCGATGTACGGGATCGCGGACATCCCCACCATGCTGCGCGGCACCTTGCGCAAGGAAGGCTACTGCGCCGCCTGGGACATATTCGTGCAACTGGGCTGCACCGAGGACGGCTTCAAGATGGAATTGCCCGCCGGGGCCACCTGGTCGGACTACCTGCGCTCCTTCCTTCCGGCAAGCGCGCCGGGCAGCGACTTGCGCAAGGCCCTGGCGGAATACCTCGGCCTGGCCCCGGACGGGCCTGGGATGCAGCGCCTGGATTGGCTGGGCCTGTTCGGCAACGGGCGGATCGGCGAGGCGGGCCTCTCGCCCGCCGCCACGTTACAGCGGCTGCTGGAGGCCAAATGGGTACTGGGGCCGCAGGACAAGGACCTGCTGGTGATGTGGCACCGCTTCCGCTATGCGGCGGAAGGCCGTACGAAGGAGATCCACGCTACCCTGGCCGTGACCGGGCAGGACAGCGTGCATACCGCCATGGCACGGACCGTGGGCCTGCCGATGGCCATCGGTGCCAAGCTGCTGCTCAATGGCCGGATCGGCCAGCGGGGCGTGCTGCTGCCGGTGAAGCCCGAACTGTACGGGCCCATCCTGGATGAGCTGGCCGACCTGGGCATCGCCTTCACCGACCGGGAGGTGGAACTTTGAGCGGCATTGTACCTTGCCTCGGACTGAAGAAGCAAATGATCGGCGCGAATGAGATCATGCTCCGCCTGGCCCTGGCCGCCCTGTTCGGCGGGCTGATCGGGCTGGAGCGCGAACGGAAGGACTGGGCGGCGGGCCTGCGCACCCACATGATGGTGTGCGTGGGGTCGTGCCTGGTGGTCATCGTCTCCGCCTTCGGGTTCGGGGACATCCTCGGTGCCCAGGGCGTTGAGCTGGATCCCTCGCGGATAGCGGCCCAGGTGGTGAGCGGCGTGGGCTTCATCGGTGCGGGCGCCATCCTGTTCTCGCGGCAAGGCACCATCCGCGGGCTGACCACGGCGGCCGGCCTGTGGACCGTGGCGGCCATCGGCCTGGCCACCGGCAGCGGGCTCTACTTCGCCGCCGCCGCCACCACGGTGGTGGCCTTGATCATCCTGTGGGCCATACAACCCTTGGAGAAGCGCTACCTGCGGCGCTTCAAGCAGGCCACCCTGCGCGTGGTGACCGAGCCGGACGCCAACCAGGCCCAGCTGATGCAAGGGTTGATGAGGCACGATGATGCGCCCGTGGAGGAAATGTTCTTCGAAAAGAACGGCGACGAGATGGTGTACGAACTGAAGTACACCAACCGCAACTTGGAGAGCTTGGAGGCCTTGGTGGAGGATCTGCGAAAAAACCCGAAGGTCAAGGAGATCTTTTGGGCCAAGTAGGTGCCTCGCTCAGCCGTCGCGGTACAGGTCCACCAGCCCGGGCGGCGTGCGCACCACCAGGTGGCCCGTCTCCAGGTCGATGCCGGTGATGATCTCATCGGCCATGGGGATCAGGATCTCCCGCCCTTGGTGCCCCACCACCAGCAGCGGGTTGTCATCCACGCCGCCCAGCCGCATCACCGTGCCCAGTTCACCGAGTTCCTCATCCAGCACCTGCAAGCCCAACAGGCTGTCCGGGTCCCAGTCATCCTCCTCGTCCTCCTCTTCCCCGTCCTCAAGGGCGAGGGCGCGGCCCGGCGCGGCATAGACGGATGCATTCACCAGGAACGCCACGCTCTGTGGATCGCCCAGGTCCTCGAACTTCACCAGCACGCCGGCGCGCGGGTGCTCCCGCATGCCGATCACCCGGAATGGCACCAGCA
>JAGFIV010000032.1 GCA_024103275.1 Flavobacteriales bacterium | reverse complement strand
AAACCTTGGCCATTCGGGACGAGGGGCATCCCACGCGGCACATCCTGTCAGGGCTCGCCCTGTCGCCCGACCGGCGCACCCTGGCCATCGCCCCCACCCAATCCTATCCCTTCCGCCTCTACGACCTTCATGAGCAGCGGATCATCACCGACCTGGACGCGGGCAACTGGTATGCCGGGGCCCGGACCTCTTTCAGCGCCCAAGGGACCTACTTGCTTATGGAGCAGATCTTTTACCTGGACTTGGCGCCGAACAAGGTCCGCCCCGTGAAGTTCGAGATCCGCGAAGCGGCAACCGGCAAGCTTGTGCATCGGCTGGAAGACACCTATAACGCAGTCCTCGCGCCCGATGAACGCACCCTGTACGCCATCGGGCCCGACGGCCTGCGCGTGATGGACCTCCCTGGCGGCGCGGTGCATCGCATAAAGCACCTGGAGCACTTGGGCCATGCGGTGGCCGTGAACACCGATGGTACACGCCTCGCGATCTCGCACAAGCCTACCAAGGCGGAGCTGGCCGCCATGCCTTCCGTGCGCAGCGACAAGGATGCCCTGAAGAACCTGATGAAGCAAGGCGAGCTCGTGGTGATCCATGACGCGGCCACATTGAAGCCCTTGCACGTGCTGGACGAGCCCTTCGACAAGATCTTCCGCCTCGAATACAGCCCCGACGGGCGCGACCTGTGGATCCTTTCCAAGCCACACACCCGCAAGGGCAGCTCCATCAACGTCAACCAGCACCACGTGAGCGTCGCCGATGCCACCACCGGGGCAATGCGCCGTACGGCCTTCCCCTCCCTGTATCCCTATGACCCCGACTTCGGGATCAGCCCGGACGGGACGCTTTTCGGCATTGCCAGCAAGGGCAACAAGTTCATGGAGATCCACCTGTACGACCGCACGACCGGCCGCATGGTGGACCGCTTCGAGCTCAGCTACCGCTTCCGAGATGCCACGCCCCTGATCGATGGCGAGTTCGGCGCGGACGGCCGTGTGTCCTTCGTCTTCATGCCGGACGGCAGGCGCATCCTGATGACGTTCGGTACCCGTGTTGTGGAATGGACCTACGGAACATGAAACACTTGATCGGACTGATCGTCCTGCTCACGCTCACCTTCAGCACCCACGCGCAGAAACGGGAGCTGCTGGAGGACAAGGAGACGATCCTTGCACGCGCCGCGGAAGTGCTCGACGCTTCGTTGCGGCCCGGTGCCGACCTGCATGCGGCCATCTTGAAGGAGAACCTGATCGGCCGCTACGTGCTGCAGGTGAGCTTCCGCGACAAGGGCGACATCAGCAGCGTGCTGGTGGTGAGCGCCGAGGGCCACGACATCCGCTCGCAGAACCGCTTCAAGGACCTCGTACACCTTTCGCGCATGCCCTTCAAGATGCCCAAAGGCCGCCAATACCGCATCGAGCACACGTTCGACCTGAACGCCATTCCCCGTTGACAACAAACACCCACAACAAGATGAAGAAGTTCCTTACACCATTGCTGATCACCGCTACGATCGGCCTGCACGCGCAGAAAGAAATGCCCACCGTTTGGGAGACCAAGCTCGGCCACCGCTTCGACTACACGGGCACAGGCACCGAAGAGCGCGGATACAGCTACTCCGCCGACGACAAGGAAATGACCGTGTTCGACAACAAGACCGGAAAGACCATCTGGACCGGCCGCTACAAGGACCTGACGCCGAAGCTGCGCAAGGTCGACGAGCTGATCCCCTTCTGGGAAAGCAACGCCGTCTTCCTCTTCGACCGCAAAATGGGCAAGGACCAACTGGCCGTGCTGGAACTGGCCACCGGCAAGCTGCTGTGGGATACGGACAAGTACCAGGGCCTTACCGATGAGAGCATCGTGTACGTGCCCGAGGAAGACGCCTTCGCGATCACGCTGAAGGACCGCCTCGTGTGGGTGATGGCCAAGACCGGCGAGGAGAAGTGGAGCACCGACAAGTTCAAGGGCACCGTGGGCAAGTACGTGGTGACCGGCGACAAGCAGATGGTGATGGTGAACTTCATCCCTGAGGGCCTGTTCGCCCTGCTCTCCGGCTTCAAGAACCAGATCGCACGCATCGACCTGAGGAACGGCAACATCATCTGGGAAAACACCTACGTAGGCCGAGCCGAGCGCAAGGTGATCAGCAAGGAGTTCCTTTACGCCCTCAACGTGGCGGGCGACAAGGTGTTCCTGCGCATGAACGGCATGCAGGTATACGACCTGAACACCGGCGCCAACATCTATAGTGCCGCGTTCGACTTTACCCCCGACGGCAAGATCGTGGGGCGGCCGGCAGGCACCAAGAAGTTCGGCGTGTACCACACGGTGGCCGACCCCGTGATCGTGGGTGACGACCTGTATGTGCTGGACATGAGCAGCAAGAAGAGCCAGTACCTGAAGAAGTACGACCGCAACAGCGGCAAGCTCCTGTGGACCAGCCCCGAGATCAAGGATGCCCGAGCCATCCCCAACATGTACGTGGTGGGCGACCGCGTGCTGCTGCAGATCGGCGGCAACGTGGAGGCCCAGGCCTACATCTACAAGCGCGAACCCGACGGGCAGGGTGGCTGGAAGATCACCGAGGAGTGGCGCATCTGGCGGCCCAACGTGAAGCCCAACGGCGTACAGGCGTTCAGCACCACCGACGGCAGCCTCGTGTGGGACAGCGAGCGCTTCCGCAAGGGCATCACCAACGCCGTGGTGGTGGGCGACCAGTTCGTGGTGTGCAGCGGCAAGGAGCTGTACAGCATGGACATCAACACCGGTGCCGAGAAATTCGTGGTGCCCGTGGCCAAGGGCGGCGTGGGCAATGCCGACCAGATCCTCACCTACAAGGACGTGATCGTGGTGGTGGGCGACAAGGGCGTGAGCACCTTCAACATGTCCACCGGCGAACCCGTGGCCAGCGGCAAGTACAAGAAGGCCGACCTGGAGGACGTGGAAGGCGACCGCCTGATACTGAAGACCGCCAAGGCCGACATCGCCTGCTTCGACCTGGACGACTGCACCTTCAAGGAGTTCAAGGCCCGCAACGGCGCGGTGACCAGCATGAGCACCTGCGGCAACTTCGTGTACGTGTACGACAAGAAAAACGTGACCAAAGTGGCCACGCGCTGACCCTTTATTCTCTCCAGCAAAGGCAGGCCGTGCAGACCGTGCGCGGCCTGCCTTTGCATTTCACGATCTTCGGACCATATAGGCCAAAGGCCATCCCCTAATTTCGATCCCCGCAACAAGAATATCCGGCATGGAAACCGCCCTGCAGATCATCCTCGGCCTGGCTGCCTCCATCTGCCTGCTCGGCGGCCTCAACCTGCTGAACAAGGGCGCCATGGCGTTCCTGCCCAAGGGCCACCCGCCCGCCGTGGTGTTGAATCACCTGCTCCGCTTCACCAGCGGCATCTACTTCGCACTGGGCTTCCTGTTGATATACGTGGCGTATACGCTTCCCCAACAGCGTGACCTGCTGTACTTCATCGGCATCGTGGTGGCATCAGCCGGTGCAGGCCGCGCGTGGTCGATCATCCGGATGGGTGCCCCGGGGATGTACTTCAAGGCGATGATGGTCCTGGAATTCGCGCTGGGACTGGCCATCATCATCCTGCAGTGGTCCCGTTCGGGCATGATGCTTGCCCAGGTCCAGTGAACAACGCCATGCGCATCCTCCCGACCATTGTCCTCACCCTTGCACTTTCTTCCGGGAAGGCCCAGCCAACGCTGCCCAGGCCTTTTGCCGTCACCGAACTGCCTGCCGAGCTGCGGGAGGTGAGCGGGCTTACCGCCATGGATGAAAACACCGTGGCCTGCCTGCAGGACGAGACGGCAACACTGTACCTGGTGGACCTGCGCAGCGGACGCATCCTTGGGCGCCATCCCTTTGCGGGCCCGGGCGACATGGAAGGGATCACCCGCGTGAAGGACCATTTGTTCGCCCTGCGCAGCGATGGCCACGTCTACCGCATCGGGCGCCAGGGCGACCGCTTTGCCGCCACCGACCAATTTGACCTGATCCTGCCCTACCGGAACTACGAGGGGCTGGGCTACGACCCCGTGGATGACCGCGTGCTCGTGGCCCCGAAGGACAGCCAGAAGGGAGGGCCGGAGCTGCGCGACAAACGCGAGGTCTTCGCCTTCGACCCCGCGACGCTCGCAGTGCAACAGTCACCCGTGCTCGCCTTCTCCGTGAAGCACATCATCCGTGCCGCCCAAGCCGACGGCGTAGACATCCCCATGCGCACCACCGACAAGGGCCGCCGCATCCCGGACATCAAGTTCCGGATGTCCTCCATCACGGTGGAACCCGCCACCGGCCACTACTTCATCCTTTCCGCCGTGGACCAGACCCTGCTGGTGCTGGACCGCAAGGGCAGCTACGTGGCGCTCTACCTGTTGGATGCAAGGCTGCTCCCCAAGGCGGAGGGCATCACCTTCCTGGCCAATGGCGATATGCTGATCGCCACCGAGGGCAAGGATGCGCCGCCCCGGCTGGTGCGCTATGCCTGGGGCAACCGTTGAGCGACGGCAACCACCATCCCGCCGCTTCGCCGCTTTCTTTCCTGGCTGCAAGTGAAATTTGCCCAGTCCCATCCTTCACACAGTAAAAAAACCAAGATCAACCATGACCAAAGGAGCATCCATCGCCGCTGAACTGCTGCACTTCTACCCCCCCACCCACACACTTCTTGAGCGCATCCCGGCCGACAAGTTGGCATGGAAACCTCATGAAAAATCCATGACGCTGGGACGCTTGGGGCGTCATGTGGCCGAGCTTCCGCATTGGATCATCAAATCCTTTGAGATGCCCAAGTTCGACTTCATCGCCGCGGGCTACGCTCCGCGCTCCCCGGAGAACCATGCCGAGATCATGGCCACGTTGGAGGAAATGTGGATCAAAGCGGCCGAGCTGCTGAGGAAGGCCAGCGATTCCGACCTGGATGTAACATGGAGCATGAGCCGCGGTGAACACGTGATCAGCACCCTGAGCCGGGCCGAGAATGCCCGCCACCACATCAAGCACATGATCCATCACCGCGGGCAGCTCAGCGTGTACCTGCGCCTGCTCGACGTGCCCATCCCCGAGCTGTTCGGCCCCACGGCGGATACGCGACGGTGATCGGACGATCAGAAAAACGGTCGGGGGTCGTGGGCGTTTCCGACCTTCGCAGTCGCCGACACGTGAGTCATTGCAATTTCCCGATCATCTGTTTATCCGACCACCCCATCCATGGAAAAGATCGACATTGAAGCATCCAAGAACGAGGACCACAACAAGCTCGCCGTCTCCGACCTGCACAAGCGGCTGGTGAAGGTGTACCAAGGCGGTGGCGAGAAGCACACGGCCAAGCACAAGGCCAAGGGCAAGATGACCGCGCGCGAGCGCATCGACGTGCTGCTGGACAAGGGCGCGCCGCGCATCGAGATCGGCGCCTTCGCAGCCGACGGCATGTACAAGGACCACGGCGGCTGCCCCAGCGCGGGCGTGGTGGTGGTGATCGGCTACGTGAGCAAGCGCCAGTGCATCGTGGTGGCCAACGACGCCACCGTGAAGGCCGGTGCCTGGTTCCCCATGACGGGCAAGAAGAACCTGCGCGCGCAGGAGATCGCCATGGAGAACCGCCTGCCCATCATCTACCTGGTGGACAGCGCTGGCGTGTTCCTGCCCATGCAGGACGAGATCTTCCCCGACAAGGAGCATTTCGGCCGCATTTTTCGCAACAACGCGGTGATGAGCAGCATGGGCATCACGCAGATCGCCGCGGTGATGGGCAGCTGCGTGGCAGGCGGCGCCTACCTGCCGATCATGAGCGATGAGGCCCTGATCGTGGAGAAGACCGGCAGCATCTTCCTCGCCGGCAGCTACCTGGTAAAAGCCGCCATCGGCGAGGACATCGACAACGAGACCCTCGGCGGCGCCACCACCCACAGCCAGATCAGCGGCGTGACCGACTACCAATGCAAGGACGATGCGGACTGCCTGAAGAAGATCCGCGCCATCATGGACAAGCTGGGCAAGCCGAAGGATGCCGGCTTCAGCCGCGAAAAGCCCGCACCGCCCAAGGCCGACGAGAAGGAGATCTACGGCATCCTTCCGGACGAGCGCGCCAAGCCCTACGACATGCGCGAGCTGATCGCCCGCCTGGTGGACGGCAGCGAGTTCACCGAATACAAGCAGGGCTACGGCCAGAGCATCCTCACCGGCTACGCCCGCATCGACGGCTGGGCCGTGGGCATCGTGGCCAATCAGCGCAAGGTGGTGAAGAGCAAGAAGGGCGAGATGCAGTTCGGCGGCGTGATCTACAGCGACAGCGCCGACAAGGCCACGCGCTTCATCGCCAACTGCAATCAGAAGAACATCCCGCTGGTCTTCCTGCAGGACGTCACCGGCTTCATGGTGGGCAGCCGCAGCGAGCACGGCGGAATCATCAAGGACGGCGCGAAAATGGTGAACGCCGTGAGCAACAGCGTGGTGCCCAAGTTCACCGTGGTGGTGGGCAACAGCTACGGCGCCGGCAACTACGCCATGTGCGGCAAGGCCTATGACCCGCGCCTGATCGTGGGCTGGCCCAGCGCCAACGTGGCCGTGATGGGCGGCGACCAGGCCGCGAAAGTGTTGCTGCAGATCGAGGTGGCCGCGCTGAAAGGCCGTGGCGAGGAGATCACCAAGGAACGCGAGGAGGAGATCCTGGGCCGCATCCGCGCGAAGTACCACGAAAGCACCAGCCCCTACTACGCCGCCGCCCGCCTCTGGCTGGATGCGGTGATCGACCCGTTGGAAACGCGAACGTGGATCAGCATGGGCATCGAAGCAGCGTCACAGAGCCCCGCTACCCGGGAATTCAACATGGGCGTGCTACAGACCTGAATATCGAACACCCAATCATGAACACCGAACATCGAAGTGGCATGTCGTATCCGCGTTCACTTCGTCATTCACCATTCGGTGTTCCATGTTCGATATTCCTTGCGGCCCCGGCGACACGGGCGTTCAATATGGGGGTGTTGCAGACGTTGGTCACCGTAGATTGAACCTGTCCTTCCTCCATTTGGCCGGGTTGTCCTGGATGTATTGGGCGATGCGTGCCCATTCGCCGTCATCGCGGATGATGCGTTCGTAATACCCACGTTGCCATATCGGCGTTCCGCGTTGTACCAACCCATCGCGTATGGCCTGCCGCGAAACGGCGGCCTTGAACGTCTGCATGATGTGGCCCAATGAACCCTTCACCATAATGGCCACGGGGCGATTGGCAGGTACGTCGAGGTCCGGTTCCGCCCCCCGTAGGGGCCGGAAATTTCCGGCCCCTACGGGGGGCGGAACATCCGGCTGTCTGGTGATCACAACAATGCCGTGCACATGGTTCGGCATCACCACGAACGCATCGCAAACCACCATGGGCATGTGTTCCGGTATCGCATCCCAATACCGTTGCACGATGTCGCCCATGGGCGTATTGCGCATGGCGCCATCCGTGACCTGTCCGAACAAATGCACTCGTTCATGTGTGCACACCGTCACGTAATACGCGCCGGCCTGTCGGTAATCGTATCCGCGCAGCCGAATGGACTGCCGATGGAAACGGTCGGACATGTTCCGAAGATCGGTGTTCTCCACTTCCGCCCGATTCTCCGTAATCACCGGGCATACAATCAAAGGCCTCAAGGGTTCCCCGACCGATGGCCGCCATTCCCCCTATCTCCGGGAATGTGCATCCATCAGAAACTATCCATCCCCTGTTCACATTCCGCCCCCTTCCCCGATGGATAGGCAAACGACCCTGAAATGCGATACCCTGCGTACTTCCTCCTCGTTGCCCCCTTGTTCCTTCTGGCCTGCGGGAACAGCGACCAGGAACCGACAGCAGCCCAGGGCGACGACCCGTACAACGCTTTGGCGGCGCGGGTTTCGGCCATCACGGGGAAAACAGGACCCGTCCGGGATGGCCAGGCGGGGCAGGATTCTACGGAGGAGATCATGGCTACCTCAACCGAAGGCTTGCGCGATTACACGGTGTACAGCGCCACCTACAAGGTGCCCATGAGCCACATCCAACTTCCGGCGCATTGGAAGGTGTCCGGCCTGGAAACGGGCTATTGGAGCGCCACCGCTCCGGGCCTGCGGGTCACCCCGGTCAAACCGGTCAATTTCAAGAATGTAACCGGTCCCATGCGTGAAATGCTCATCAACGCCGGGGAGCGGATGCGGGCGCCCCTGAGCCCGGAACAGGTGGTGCAACAGGACATCGCGCCCAGGATGCAGGCCGAAGGCTATGAGCTGGTGGACCAAAAGCGGCGTCCCGACCTGAGCCGCAAGGCCATGGCGGAAGCCGCCAAGTTTTATGTGCCGCAGCAGATCCACTTCGACATGCAAACGTTGCAGACCGTGTGGCGCAAGGGAGACCAACGGAGGGCCTTCTTCCTGAACTGGATGCAGATGGACGGCAACGCCATGACCACCTGGAACTACTCGGGCACCATCCTGGACGCACCCGCCAGCAGCTTTGAGACCGAGTTAAACAGCCTGGTGCAGGCTGAGCTGACCGCCCGGATGGCCCCCGAGGTCATCACCGCCCAGCGCCGCGATGTACAAATGAAGGAACAGCAAGCGCAGGTGCAGGCCCAACAACAACAACTGCAAGGTCAACAAAGCTGGGCCGCACACAACCAGCGCATGCAGCAACGGTGGAGCGCCTTCAATGCCACACAGGCCGCACACAACGACATGGTGAACAGCGTGAACAACTCCATCATGGGCACCTACAACAGCACCAGCGCCTCCATGGACCGTATGCAGAACGCCACCATCAACGGCATCCGCGGCGAGCAGGATGCCTACAACCCCTATACCGGCCAGACCGGCAAGATTGAGAGCGGCTACAACAACTACTGGATGAACAGCGATGGACAGTACTTCGGCACCAATGATGTGATGCATGACCCCAACGTCAATGGTGACTGGACGGACCAGTGGCGGCAAGTGCCCACCGAGCCGTGATCCCTCGCCATCGATCCACCCCATTCGTTTCGAAGCCCCGCCATGGACGGGGCTTCGTCGTTCCAGTGACGTAGGCCGGTCTGTACGGAGCATGGTGTACCCAACCCGGCTTGGCCACGCGAAAGGACGTGATCCAATGTAGGAAGGGCTTGGTTGTCGGTTCTTCGTTGCCAGGGCATTCCCCGACAACAAACAACCCATAACTGACAACCAACCCCAACGCCACCACACGCGGCAAGGCGCAGGTGAACGATAAGTGGTCAATGGATATGCCACATGCGGGGCAAGGTTGATCACCCGTATCGTTGGAGTGGAACCTCTTCTGCACAACTTTGTGGAAACACCACCATCTCATGCCATCCCGCGTTACCAAGGCCAATCAACCAAAGGCCCCCAACCCCACCGCCGAGGTCAAGCTCCTTTCCGGCGGCAACCCGCAGATCGCCTTGGGCCATGGGGACGAGACGGTACAGACCTACATCGCGGCCATGCCCGGTTGGAAGCGCACGGTGGGCGAACTGCTGGACCGCCTGATCACCCGCGCCGTGCCCAAAGTGACCAAGGCCGTGAAGTGGAACACACCGCTCTACGGGCTGGACAAGGCCACGCGCTTCATGGGCTTCAATTGCACCACGAACTATGTGAAGGTGGCCTTCTTCATGGGTGCCCACCTGGACCCCATGCCGCCCGATGCGAGCACCCGGAAAGACGTGCGCTACCTGCACATCCGCGAGAACGATAAGCTGGATGAAAAGCAGTTCACCCGCTGGGTGAAGGAGGCGGCGAAACTGCCGGGGGTGCGGATGTAGTGCGTCGGCTTCTTGCTTTCGGGCACATTTCATCTGCTTGCGCCGGAGCGTTCCCGTGTTCCGCACCACATTTGCCGGTGATGGAACCCTACCCCAAGGCCTACCTCTACAAGCGGATCGTACAGGCCAAGCTCTTCATGGACAAGCACTTCGCCGAGCGCATCGACCTGGCCAAGATCTGTTGGGAGGCCTCCTTCTCCAAGTTCCATTTCATCCGGCTCTTCAAGGAGGTGTATGGCGCCACGCCCAAGGCCTACCTCTCCAAGCTGCGGATCGAACACGCGGCCCAGCTTCTTGATCAAGGCATGCCCGTGGCGGATGCGTGCATGAACGCCGGTTTCGAGAGCATACCCACCTTCAGCCATGCCTTCCGGAAGCAGGTCGGCAAAACGCCTGCGGCCTATCGGAAAGCACGTGCGGAGCGCCTGCAAAGCATGATGGAGGAGCCCATGGACCACATCCCGAACTGCTATGCGGTGTGGTTGGGCTGGCAGATCGAAGACCGCAATCCGGGATAATTCCGCGACCGGCGGAGGGTCTTCCTTTGCGTCATCAAACCAAGACAGATGATCGCACGCATCACCCACCTTTCGGTCTTCGTCCTCGACCAGGACCAGGCCCTGGACTTCTACGTCAACAAGCTCGGCTTCAAGAAACACACGGACATCCCCATGCACGGCGGCGGACGTTGGCTCACGGTGACGCCTCCGGAACAGCCCGAGCTGGAAGTGGCGCTGATGCCCACCGCACCCTGGGGGCCATGGAATGAGGAGAACGCCGCCATCATGCGTGGCTTGGTGCAACAGGGCCTCTTCGGCTTCGGCGCCTTCAAGTGCAAGGATGTGCGGGCCACTTACGAAGAACTCCATGCCAAGGGCGTGGAGTTCCCCATGCCGCCCACGCAGCAGCCCTACGGCATCATCGCGGTGCTGAAGGACAACAGCGGCAATTCATTCAGCCTTTCCGAACTGGAACCGAAACGTGGAAAGGACAGCAACTCCTGATCACCATGAGCAAAGGAAAAAAGATCACGTACTGGGTGGCCACGGTATGGCTGGCCTTGGGCTTGACCTCAACGGCGCTGGTCCAGCTCTTCCAGTTGAATACCGATGGCCCCGGCAGTTTGGAGAACGTAGTGCACATGGGCTTTCCTGCTGAGGTGCTCCTCCTTCTGGGCGTGTGGAAGCTCTTGGGCGTGGTGGCCCTGCTGATGCCGCGGACGCCTTTGCTGAAGGAGTGGGCCTATGCGGGTATCTCCTTCACTGTCTCGGGAGCGCTGTATTTCCATGTTCGTTCCGGCGATGGCTTCGGTATGATCGCGCCGGTACTGCTGTACTTGGTCCTGATCGCGGCATCCTGGTATTTCCGGCCTGCGGAAAGGACACTGGTCACCACCGGCTCTTAGTTTCGCTCCATGAACCCCAAGGTCGATTGGTTCTTCAACAAAAGCACCCCTTGGCAGGAGGCCTACGGGCTGCTGCGCGAAATGGCGTTGGACAGCAGCCTCACCGAAGAGCTGAAATGGGGCCATCCCTGCTACACATTGAAGGGGAAGAACGTCTTCCTGATCCACGGCTTCAAGGACTATTGCGCGGTACTCTTCCACAAAGGCGCGCTGCTGAAGGATGCGAAAGGCCTGCTGGTGCAGCAAACAGCGAACGTGCAAAGCGGCCGGCAGCTCCGGTTCCGGGATGTGGAGGAGATCGAGGCGCGCACGGCGTTGATCAAGGCTTACATGGCCGAGGCCATCGCCAACGAAAAGGCCGGGCGGAACGTGCCGATGAAGAAGACGGCCGAGTTCGCCATGCCCGCGGAATTCGCCACGGCGATGAAGCAGATGCCCGAGCTGAAGAAGGCCTTCAACGCACTGACACCGGGCAGGCAGCGCGGCTACCTGCTGTACTTCGGCGGAGCCGAACAGAGCAAGACGCGTATGGCGCGCATTGAGAAGCACGTGGACCGGATCCTGGCCGGTAAAGGGCTGGATGATCCCGACTAAGGCCGCCTCAATTTTCCGGCGACCTAGGTCAGTGTGGCTTCGATCGATCCTTCGGTCCGCGCAGGGAGGCCACGATCTGCCGCATGGCCCCCATGTGGTAGGCCAGGTGCACCACGCTCCCTGTCATTCCTCCTGCAACGATAGGCGGTAGTTCGCGTGGGGTGCGCAGCGCTTCCTTCCATTGCACTGCTTCCTGGCGCAAGCCTTTTCGGATCTCTCCCCAACGAACCTCATCCACCACATCAGTTTCCCACGCTTCGTACCATCGAGCCCCGGCGAACGGGTTGCCGCCTTCTCGGGCCCATCGGTTCATCAGGCTCAAGGCATATCGCAGGTGCTCGGCGTGTGCGGCGATCGTGCCGCCTTGCTGGGATGATCGCGAAGCATCAGCTGCGCTCAATAAGTCCAAGGACGCGAGCAGACCGGGATCGCCGCCGTTAAGGACGAAGTTGTTCCCTCCCGTTGCGCCATCGACCAATTCCGAAAAGATCCCCGCCAGCAGCGGGCCGAGGTCATATTCCATGGTTCCCGTCATAGCACGAAAGTAGGATTGCCCCCGTGCCGGTCCAATCCTTCAGAAACATGATCACCAAGAACCCTTGGTGCCGGCCATCATGCCTTCCGCACGTAGATGCTCTTCAGCCCCATGGCCCCGAAGCCGTCGATCTTGCAATCGATGTCGTGGCCCGCGTTGCCCGCCCCGTCCACCAGCCGGATGTTCTTCACCTTGGTGCCGGCCTTCACCGGCTTGGGCATGCCCTTCACCGGCAGGTCCTTGATCACCACCACGTCGTCGCCGTCCTGCAGCACGTTGCCGTTGGCATCCTTCACCTGGGCCGCTGCTTCAATTTCCTCGGGGTTCCACTCGTGGCCGCATTCGGCGCACATCTGGGAGGTGCCCGTGGGATAGGTGATCAACGACGCGCACTCGGGGCACTTGGGATTCTCGCTCATTTGGCAGGCACGGCCATGTAATGCGCCGCGGGGCAAAGAAACGACCGTGAAGGGCCCTGCTCTAAGTTTGACCGGACCTGGCCACGGCCCTGGCTGGTGTACATTAACCGCATGCCGATCGACGGGAAAGCAATCAAGGGGCGCGGCGCATTGACGCAGGTTGCGAACCGCTTCCAACAGCACAGCTACGGCGTGGTGCACTGGGAAGGCATCGATGAGTTGGAGGAAGAAGACCATCGCACGCGCCACATCGACGTGGAGGCGCGGTCCATCGTGAACAAGGTGGATGCGCCGGACCTGCCGTTCAGCTGGAGCATGAACCCCTACCAGGGCTGCGAGCACGGCTGCACCTACTGCTATGCCCGGCCCACGCATGAGTACTGGGGATACAACGCCGGCCTCGATTTCGAGCGCGTGGTGCTGGTTAAGCGTAACGCCCCGCAGGTGCTACGCGCCACATTGATGAACAGGAAGTGGGAACCGGCCCCGATCATGTTCGCCGGAAATACCGATTGCTACCAGCCGGTGGAGCGCAAGGAGGGGATCACGCGGAAAATGCTGGAGGTGTGCCTGGAGTTCCGCCAGCCCGTGGCGATGATCACCAAGAACGCACTGATCCAGCGCGACCTGGACCTGCTCGCCGAAATGGCGGGCCTGGGCATCGTCAGCGCGGCCATCAGCCTGACGACGCTGAACGAGGACCTGCGCCGGGTGATGGAGCCGCGCACGAGCACCGCCGCGAACCGGTTGCGCACCATCGAAGCGTTGAGCAAGGCCGGTGTGCCGGTGCATGTGATGGTGGCACCGATCATCCCGGCGTTGAACGAACACGAGATCCCGGCCTTGCTGGAAGCCGCCGCCGATGCCGGTGCGTCGAGTGCGGCCTACACCATCGTGCGCACCAACGGTGCGGTGAAGCCGGTGTTCGATGCCTGGCTCCACGAGCACTTCCCGGACCGCGCGGCCAAGGTGATCGCGCAGGTGAGCGCCATGCACGGCGGCACGATGAACGACAGCACCTACGGCCGCCGCATGAAAGGGCAAGGAGCGTTCGCGCAAATGGTGAAGCAATTGTTCAGCGTCACGCACCGGCGCGTTTTCGCGGGGCGGTCCATGCCACTGTTGCGCACGGACCTCTTCCAACGCCCGCCCGCAGGGCAGTTGGATCTTTTCGATTGACCCCGTACCGCCGGCGATACAGCGCCCGTCTCAGTGCAGCACAGAGACCAAAAGGGCAAGCCTATCCAAGTTCTCCCCATTTGCGAGCTCCACGAACTTGCGGATCGGAGTGAGCTCTTCCGCTGAATCGAAGCGCATGGTCCAATCGATGCGGGTGCCGCCCTCCACGTCGGTGAAGCGCACCACGGCCTTGTAGAAGTGCATCTCCTTCAGGTGGTCGAACTCCAGGTAGTCCGGTGTTTCGAGCCGCTTGAAGACGCAGGTGTTGTGGAAGTCCTGGCCGTTCGGGCCGTGCATGGTGAAGTCCCACACGCCCTCCGGCTTCAGCTCGAATCGATGGATCGTGTTCGTGAAGCCGTTCGGTCCCCACCAGCGTGCGAGTTGCACAGGGTCGGTCCACGCGGCGAACACACGCTCGCGTGGTGCTGCGACCATCCGTGTTGTCCGCACCTCACGATCTTCCATGCCGCTCATCATCTGATCCTCTGATCGTCTGATTCTCCGATCAACCGCCCATTTCACGGATAGAACACTTCTCCGCGCTCCAGCATGCCGATGAAGGTTTCCAGCCGCTTGGCCCGGGTCTCGGGTTTCTTCGCGGTGACCAACCGATGCAGAAAGGCGTAGCGGTTGCTGCCCTTCAGCGTTTCGAAGAAGGTGCGGGCCTTCTTGTTCTTCTTCAGCGCCGCTGCAAGGTCAGGTGGCACGGTGATGGTGCTCGCTGGCGCGTAGGCATTGGCCCATTTGCCGTTGGCCTTGGCGCGCTCCACGGCGGCAAGCCCTGCGGGGCGCAGCAATTTGGCCTTCATCAGTGCTTGCACCTTCTTCTTGTTGACTTCGCTCCACATGCTGCGCGGACCGCGCGGCGTGAACCGCTGAAGGAAGGTCTTTTCATCATGGCTCCGCTTGACGCCGTCGATCCAGCCGTGGCATAGCGCAACCTCCAGTGCTTCAGCATAGGTAACGGAAGTGATGCCGCTGCCCTTCTTGGCGATCCGCATGTAAAAGCCTTGGGACGAGGCGTGGTTCTTTGTGAGCCAAGCATCCCATTCCGCAGGTGTCTCGAAGCTGAGGATCTCGGGGGCGCTGGAACTTGGGTTGGTCTTCTTCATGCGTATCCCATCGTTGTGGTGAACCGATCACCATGGTTCATCCGTTGTAGGCCTTCTCCAGTTTAGCCAGGTCAATCTTCTTCATGGGCATCATCGCCTTCATCATGCGGTCCACCTTTTTGGGATCTCGGCCTTTCACCATCTCCATCTGCCGCGCGGGTATCACCTGCCAGGTGACGCCATACTTGTCCTGCAGCCAGCCGCAGTTCTGCATCTCCTTGGGGCCGCCCGCGCCGAGCTTCCTCCAGTAGTGGTCCACCTCCTTCTGGTCCTTGCACAGGATGATGTGCGACACGGCCATGCTGGGCATGATCGCAGCCGGGCGTCCACTCAGCACCAGGAAGCGCTGACCATCGAGATCGACCTCCAGGCAAAGCGCCGAGCCGATCTTCATACCGTTGGCCGCGCTCACCTCCGGCGTCACCGGGATCCGGGCCACAATGCGCGACTTGGGGAAGATGCCCACGTAGAACTTGGCAGCTTTCTCGACATCACCGTCGGTCCAAAAGCAGGGTTGGAAGCGTTGGGGTTTCATGGGGTTGTAGGTTTATGTCAAGGTAGTCACGAAGTATTCCAGCCGGTCCAGGCATTGGTTCCAGCCGAAGGCATGCTCCTCGCAATGGGCCACGGTAGTGAAGGTGGTCTGCTCCAGGGTGAGCAAGGTGCCTCCTTTGATCTCCTCCAGGGTGATCGACACCACCGTATCGCACCAGATGTCGCCCTCGGCATCCTCGCGCAGCCACGTGAACACCAACCGCGACGGCGGATCGATGTAGGTGTACTCACCACGCACCCAGTGATCACTGCCCTCGGGCGCGCGCATGCAGAACCGGTATTGACCGCCCAACCGGAAGTCCTGCTCGCAATGGGGCAGCGTGAAGTCCGTCGGCCCCCACCATCTCACCAGGTGCTTGGGATGCGTCCATGCTTCGAAGACGAGCTCGCGCGGGGCTTTGAAGGTGCGCGTGAGCACCAGGGTCCGCCCGTCCGCCATGGCTCGCGAATCGGCCCCGGCTGTTCGGCCGAGGTTCAATGGCATGCTTTCGGTGGCCTTGGTCATTGGGCTGGCTTGGGTCGACCCGGTGGGTCGACGTTACATGGGTTCAAGTGGGTCGACGGTACATGGGATATGCCTATGGTCCAAGGTTGACCCGGTGGGTCGACGTTACAGTGGATCAGCCTATGATCCAGTTCAGTTCCGTGCGGTATTCGTTCGGGTCCTTCACCTCGTCCGGGTTGTTCAGATAACTCTCCCAGAACTTGCCAGTTTCGCCGTGCCCGTTGGAACGTACCCACTGTTGCAAGGCAGGCCATGCCTGCGCCAGTCCTTCGTAGGGGCCTTGGTACACGCTGCGCACCACCGGCACCGCGGGCAGCCTGCTGTTCTTCACGCGGCCTTCTTCGTTGATCGCCTTGTTCACCGGAAAGCCGATCTCGAAGTCGAAGGTGTCGCTCGGTCGGCGGTGGTGGTAGCAGAACATCGAGCCTGCGATCGATGCGCCCTGCCGGGTGATGGTCTTGATGACCTCCTGGATCGCGGGGTCCATGTATTTGGGCATGTCGCGTCCGGGGATCACGAGGTGGATCACGGCGGTGGCGACTTCCTTGGTGGTGATGAGCTCGGGCGGGGTGATCATGGATTGCGCGCTTACGTGGTGAAGGAGGTGAGAGGATGAGAGAGTGAAAGCGATGGGAGTGTATATGTTGCTACCGTTTGCCGAGCAGTTCATCCAATTGATCAAGGCCTTGGGTGAAGCCTTCCTTGAAGCCCATTTCGATCAATCGTTCCATACGCTCGAGCGAATCGTTGTGGATAATGATGCTCACGACCGTTCCTCCATTCTCTTCCCTGAAGCTGAGGTTCCAGTTGGAACCGGGCAGTTGGAGGTTCCCATCCTTGTCCGCAAATGCGCTGAAGTACTTGAAATTGCTCTTTGGCGTGATCGACGTGTATTGCTGCACCTGCCAGCCGGCCGCTTGGCCGTCAGGGTCCACCATGGCATAGAACCTGCTGCCTCCAACCTTGAAATCCATGCGCTTTGTTCGTGAAGCATATGGCTTGGGTGCCCACCACCGGTCAAGGATCTCGGCTTTGGTGAAAGCATCCCATACGGCATCCAGGGGCGCATCGAAGGATCGCTCAATGGTGACGGTGTGGTCGTCTTTCGAGACGATGAAGTTGAAGAGGGCTTGCTTGTTCATGGATTGGGGTGTTGGGGGTCAGGTGTTGCTTTTCTTCTTGCGTTTGGTGTTGGCCTTTGTTTTCACCGGCTTCTGCTGGGCCTGCAACTCCTGGAGGTAAGCATCCAGCCGGTCGAAGCGCGCCTCCCAGAACTGGCGGTACTGTTCCATCCAATCGGTGGCCTCTTTCAGCGGTGCCGCCTTGATCTCGCACGGTCGCCATTGCGCCTCCCTGCCCCGGGCGATCAGCTGCGCCCGCTCCAGCACTTTCAGGTGCTTGCTTACCGCAGGCAGGCTCATGCTGAAGGGCGCGGCCAGTTCGTTCACCGAGGCCGGACCGCTGGAAAGTCGCGCCAGGATGGCCCTGCGCGTGGGGTCGGCGAGCGCGGAGAAGGTGAGCGAGAGGCGGTCCATGGGGAGGTTGACGGGGCAAATGTATTTAACCTTTCGGTTAATTACAAATGCACCCACCAACTTTTTCCCTTTCCCTTCAGAACCGCCCCACCTTCACCGTGACCGAGGCATTGGCACCGCGCAGGATGTCCTTCGGGGTGGCCGGCAGGTCGATGTCGCTGGTGTAGCGGTAGGAAGCACCGAAGGCAACGCGTACCAGCCGTACCACGCTCAATTCCAGTTCCACGCCGGGCTCCACCACGAAAAAGGCCTGCCCCTGCTCAAACCATGGACGGCCGAAGGTGGTATCGCCGGGCGCGTGCGGCGTGAAGGTCTCGTAGACGCATCCCCCGGCACCGACCAGGATGGGAAGCGTTACATGGACCGGGCTCCTGTAGGCGATCACTGGTTCCAGGAGCAAACCCCCGTAACCCATCCGGAACTGGCTCGTCCGGCGCACCATTTCGCCATTGGCGACAAGCCAATCGTCGTAGCCTTTGTTCGGCGCATTCGTCACCAGGCCATGGCCACCGATGCCCAAGGTGAACCGGTGGTCGATCATCCATCCGCCCTTGATGCCCGTGAGCATCGCCGGTTTGTCCATGATGGTGGTAAGGGCCGCAACAGGCCCGCCCCAGCCGCCATTGGCCCGGTCCGTTCCCGCCCCGAAAAGCGTGCGTGGTTCCGTTTCCGCCTGCTGGGCGAACAGGCCCCCGGCCAGCGCCATCGCCATGATCCCTGTGTGTAGTCGCATAGGTGTTGTTGGTGTTGATGTATCCCCATGACAAGGCCAACCTCCAATACCCCTATCCCCCGAAAAAATTCTGCCCACCGGCCCGTGGGCGGGCACTGACCCCATTCCCGCGAAGGCTCACGATATTTGGGCTTCCGCCATGCCTGCCGCCCCCACCCTGCTCGTGCTCGCCGCCGGCCGCAGCACCCGCTTCGGTCGCCCCAAGCAATTGGAGCCGGTGACCACGGACGGACGGACCCTCATCGACCTCACCATGGCCGATGCCGTGGCTGCCGGTTGCCACCTGGCTGTGTTGGTCACCTCCCCTGCCCTGGAATCCGCGTTCCGGGGGAAATACAGTGATCGACCCCGCACCTCCATCGCCGTGCAGCAGGAACCCACGGGCACCGCCCATGCGGTTCTGCAAGGGCTGGCCAACGTGGATGGCACGATCGTGGTGGTGAACGGTGACGATCACTATGGGCGTGAAGCCGTGGCCGCCGCCGTGCACCATGCCCTGAACGGTGCAGAGTTTGATCATGCCCTGGTGGGCTACCGTCTGGATCGTACGCTCAGCCCTTCCGGTGGCGTGAACCGCGCTGTTTGTACGCTGGATGCGCACGGCTTCCTGGCATCGATGCAGGAAGTGACGGGCATCCGTAGCGATGGGAACACCGTGGTGGACGAAACGGGGACCCGCTGGGAAAAAGACCGCATGGTGAGCATGAACCTGTGGATCCTCCGGCCTTCCCTTTTCCCGTTGTTCACCGAACTGGCGGATGCCCAGCGGCGCGGCGAATTCGGCCTGCCCGAAGTGGTGCAAGCGGCCATCGCCCAAGGCCAGCGTTTCCGCGTGATCCCCACCGAAGCACAATGGACGGGCCTGACATTCGCCGCCGATGCCGATCTTGTACGACGAAGCCTAAGCCCCGAATGACATGCCACCCGATGCTGACGTTGACAGGATCTGCCAGGCCTTCGGGATCACCCCCGTGCATCACGACCGCGTACCCTTCGGAAGCGGCCTGATCAACAGTACCTTTTTGCTGAAGGACCGGCAAGGCGACAACGACTGGCTGCTGCAGCAGGTGAACACCACGGTCTTCGCCAGGCCCCAGCTGATCGCCTACAACAACTACCTCGCGGCCGAGCACCTGCGCTCGCACCATCCCGGCTACCCGTTCATGCGGGGCCGCAAGACCGTGGATGGGCGCGACCTCCTCATCGATCCGGTCCACGGCACCTGGCGCGTGTTCCCCTACTTCCGCGACACCGTCAGTTACGACCGCGCCAATTCCCGGGAACAGGCCTTCAGCGCGGCGCAGCAGTTCGGGCGCCTGGTGCGCTACCTGGACGGGGTCTATGTCGGTGCCTTCCAGGAGATCATCCCCGGATTCCATGACCTGTCCGCCCGCTTCGAGGTGTTCCTCGACAGCATCCTCAAGGCCGAACCGGACCGCATGGAGAAAGCCGGACCGGTGATCCAGTTTTTCCGGGATCATGCCGGCATCGTGGACACCTACCGGGAAATGGTGAACGATCCGGAAGTGCACACGCGGATCACCCACAACGACACCAAGCTCAACAACGTGCTTTTCGACAAGCAGAGCGGCGAGGCCAAGTATGTGGTTGACCTGGACACCCTGATGCCCGGTAAGGCCCTCTTCGACCTGGGTGATATGATACGCACTTTCATCTCCCCGGCGGCCGAGGACGACCCGGACCCGGACCAGTGCCACATCAACGGCGATCTCTTCGAGGGACTGGTGGACGGCTGGATGAGCGAAATGACCCCGCTGCTCTCACCCCGCGAAAAGGACCTGCTCTTCTGGAGCGGCCAGATGCTCATGTTCGAGCAAGGCATCCGCTTCCTCACCGACCATCTGCAGGGCGACGTGTATTACAAGGCCGGACGGCCGGACCACAACCTGGACCGTGCCAAGAACCAGATGCACCTGCTGGCCGCATACACGGCGCGTAAGGAAGAGTTGGAGGCGAGGATCGAACAGTTGATCAGATGATCAGATGATCAGACAATTAGATGATGAGGTGATGAGATGAGCTTGGGGCATGGGGCATCACAAGCATGAAAAGCATGAAATCGATCCGGAACCATTTTCTGATTTTCTCATTCTCTTATTTTCTGATCCTGCCCCCCTTGCTCGCGGCGGCGCAGCAACCGACGCGCCCTGAACTGCAGTGGTTCCAGGATGCCAAGCTGGGCATCTTCATCCACTGGGGCATCTACAGCGTGAACGGCGTGGGCGAAAGCTGGTCCTTCCACAACAAGGCCCTACCGCATGCCGAGTACATGAAGCAGATCACCGGCTTCACCGCAAGCAAGTACGACCCGGCCGCCTGGGCCGACCTGATCCGACGCAGCGGCGCGAAATACGCCGTGATCACCACCAAGCACCACGATGGCGTGGCGCTGTACGACACGAAGCTGAAGCCCGGCAAGGAACGCCGTCCGCTCTCCGTGGTGGAACGTTCCCCCGCGAAGCGCGACGTGATCGCGCCCTTCTTCGCCGAGCTGCGCAAACGCGACCTGAAGTGCGGCGCCTACTTCTCGCTGATCGATTGGAGCGATGCCGACTACCCCGGCTTCCTGCGCGACAGCAGCCGCTACGCCATCAAGGACGATCCCGCGCGCTGGCAGCGCTTCCTGCGCTTCAACGAAGGCCAGATCACCGAGATCGCCGACCAGCTCCGCCCCGACCTCTGGTGGTTCGATGGCGACTGGGAGCACAGCGCCGAGGAATGGGAGGCGCCGAAGATCCGTGCGCTGATCCTGGACAAGGACCCGAAGGCCATCATCAACGGGCGGCTGCAAGGCTTTGGCGACTACGCCACGCCGGAGCAGAACATCCCCGTGGAAACGCCCAAAACACCCGCGTGGGAACTGTGCATGACCATCGGCAGCGACTGGGGCTGGCAGCCGCACGACACGCTGTACAAGAGCATGCACGACTTGATCGCCATTTTCGCCGACGTGATCGGCCATGGCGGCAACCTGCTGCTGGACATCGGCCCCAAGGAGGACGGCAGCATCCCGCCCGGTCAGGTGAAGGTGCTCGAAGGCTTCGGCCAATGGACAGGCAAGCACGCCGAGGCCATCTACGGCACACGCGCCGGCCTGCCCAACGGCCATTTCTTCGGCCCAACCACATTGAGCGCCGACAGCACCGCGCTCTACCTCTTCCTCGCCAACGGCATGACGGGCAGCGTGGAGATCAAGGGCCTGGACAACCAGATCCTCTCCGCCGAACTGCTCGGCACCGGTCAGGCCCTGCAACACCGCGTGGTGGGCAAGATCGGCTGGAGCAAGGTGCCCGGCCTGGTCTTCATCGACGTGCCTGCGCAGCCCACCGATCCATGGATGGACGTGGTGAAGGTGAAGCTGGACGGGCCTGTGCGGTTGTACCGGGGGGAGGGCGGATTTAATTGAGAGCCAGAGAGGTTTTACCGCAACGGCGCAACGGGCGCCACGCGGAGTTGCTGGTTGCACCTCGGACCCTGAACCTCGCACAACGTGGGCTGGAGGACTTTGATGAGTAGCTTGGCATAGACCAAAACCTCAACAAATGGACGAGAACAAGATTGCTGAACTGGTGGTGGAGGCCGCTTTTCGGGTGCACCGGGAGTTGGGTCCTGGTTTGCTCGAGAACGCTTATGCCCATTGCCTGGCCTTCGAGATCGCCGAACTCGGGTTGGACTGCCGGATGCAGGTGGCGCTGCCCCTGAAGTATCGCTCGGTGTACTTGGATGCCGGCTACCGCTTGGACCTCTGGGTGGACCGCAAAGTCATCGTGGAAGTGAAGGCGGTGGAGGCACTGCACCCCATCCACTCCGCCCAGCTGATCACCTACCTGAAGCTGACGGACAACAGGCTGGGCCTGCTCATCAACTTCAACGAGAAACTGCTCAAGAACGGCATCCGCCGCATCGCCAACGGCATGCCCGACTGAAGGCATTTGCGTTCTACTGTTCCGGATCACGCGCATTCCCGTTGCGTGCGTTGCGCCGTTGCGGTTCTTCCTCAAACGTTGCGCTCGTTGCGCCGTTGCGGTTTCCCCTCAGACCATTGCGTGCGTTGCGCCGTTGCGGTGAGTCTTTTCCGTTGCGTCCGTTGCGTCCGTTGCGGCTATTCCCTCAGACGTTGCGCCCTTTGCGTCCGTTGCGGTTTACCCTCAGACGTTGCGTCCGTCGCGCCGTTGCGGTCCATATCTCTTGCCCATCTTTCACCCCTCATGGTCCGGCTCCTTCCCCTCATCCTCTGGCTCCTCAGTCTTGCCCTGCACGCCCAGCCTTCCCTGATCCCCTGGCCGCGTTCCGTGGAATGGCTCGATGGCCGCTTCCGCCTGGAGAACGTCTCGCTGCACGCTGATCCCGGCTTGGAGACAGGCACAACACCGCTGCTGGACTACCTGTCCGCGATCGGAGCCAAAGCCCCTGCGAACGATGAGTTGATCCATCCGTTCTACCTGCGCCGCGATCCGCAACTGCCGAGGGAGGGTTATGTGCTGGACATCACCCCAACACGCGCCGTGGTCCGGGTGAGCGATGCCGCCGGCGTGTTCAACGCCTTGGCCACATTGCGGCAAATGACCACTACCTCGGAAGGCGGATCGTACTGGCCCTGCGCGCGCATCGCGGACCATCCGGCCTACGCCTGGCGCGGCACCATGCTCGATGTCAGCCGCCATTTCTATCCGGTGAACTTCCTGGAGCGCTACCTCGACGAGCTCGCGCGGCTCAAGATCAACATCTTCCATTGGCACCTCACCGACGACCAAGGCTGGCGCATCGAGGTGAAAAAGTACCCGCGTCTCACCGAAGTGGGTGCCTGGCGCACCGAGGCCGACGGACGGCGCTACGGTGGTTTCTACACGCAGGAGGAAGTGAAGCGCGTGGTGCGCTACGCCGCCGAACGCGGGATCATCGTGGTGCCGGAGATCGAGTTCCCCGGCCATTGCCGTGCCGCGCTCGCCGCGTATCCCGGCCTCGGCTGCCGCAAGGACACGCTGCCCGTGCCCACCACCTGGGGCGTCTTCCAGGACGTGTACTGCGTGGGGCAGGATGCCACCTGGACCTTCATGCAGGATGTGCTGGACGAGCTGGTGCCGCTGTTCCCGTCCCCGTATTTCCACATCGGCGGCGACGAGGTGCCCAAGCACCGCTGGCATGCCTGTCCCGTGTGCCAGCGCCGGATGCACGCCGAAAGCCTGCCGGATGAGTACGCATTGCAGGCCTGGGCCGTGAAGCGCCTTCAAGGTATGCTGAAGGCCAAGGGCAAAACCCTCATCGGTTGGGACGAGATCCTCGAAGGCGGCGTGGACAGCGCTGCGGTGATCGAGGTGTGGCGCGGCGACGAGCAGGCCCGGAAGGCGCGCGCCAACGGAAACGCCATGATCCGCACCATCTACTTCGATGCCTCCCCGGCCTCGCTCACGCTGGAGCGCGTGGAGCAGTTCGACCCGCGCGTGGACGGCAGCGACCAACAGGTGCTCGGCGCCGAATGCCCCGCGTGGAGCGAAGGGCGCGACCCGCGCAACCTCGGCTACTCGGTATTCCCGCGCCTGTTTCCCTACGCCGAACGCCTGTGGACCGGCGAAGCGCCACGCGCCGACATCCGCGAACGCATGCGTCCGCACGTGGCACGCGTGGAGCGCGAAGGCTGGATCACCGCCACGCACGATGCCGACCTCTTCGCCGCCAACATCCGCTACGAGGCCGCGCGCAAGGACTGGCTGGTGACCACCCAGCGCGGAAGGCCCGACATCACCGTGGTCTTCAACGGCCCCGACACCAGCGGCATGTTCGCCGACAGCCTGCGTGTACCGAAAGCCGGGACCTGGAGCCTCACGCCGCTATGGCGCGGACAGCCGGTGCAGGATGCGCTGACGATCCCGATCGTGCGGCACCTCGGTGTGGAGGCCGCGCAGACTGTACGCCCGCTACCCGATCCCAAGTACGGCTTCGACCCCGCGAAGGGCATGAGCGACGGGCTGCTCGGCTCGGGGAGCTTCCGCGACGGCCAATGGCAGGGCTGGTGGGGCCCCGATCCCGTGATCACGCTGGACCTCGGGCAGGAGCAGGCGATCAGCGAGCTGAACATCCGCTGCCTGCAGGATGTGGCGGTCTGGATCCTCCTGCCACGCGAAGTGATCTTCGAGACTTCCACGGACGGCAAGCACTGGCGCACATTGGAGCGTGCGACGCATGCGCTGC
Organism: Flavobacteriales bacterium; assembly: GCA_024103275.1. GTDB lineage: Bacteria > Bacteroidota > Bacteroidia > Flavobacteriales_F > PHOS-HE28 > PHOS-HE28. The sequence goes on along the minus strand of JAGFIV010000032.1, from coordinate 1,392 downwards.
CCACCGATCCCGGCCCGCGCATCATCCACGCCTTCGGCACACGGCCCGCAACGCCGGCCAAGGCGCGCTACATGCGGGCCACATTGGTGAACTCCGGACCGATGCCCGCCAGCTCCCTGGGCGCTGGCAACCCGTCCTGGATTTTCGCCGATGAGTTCGTGGTGCGCTGATCCAGGCTTCAGGAAGCACTGAGGAAAAGATCACTCAGAAGCATTCCAGTCGAAGATCGTACGGAGCTCCACCCATTTCTCGCCGGGCTTCGCGAAGGGCAAACGCAGCTGGTACGTGTCCATCAGGTCCTCCCATTCCTGCACGCGGGCGGGCAATGCCGCGCCGCCACCATCCGTGGCCGCACCCGTGCTGCTCTCCACCGACATGAAGAGCCGGTTGCCCGCTCGGCGGATGGTGCAGCGTGTGATGCCGCTCTGCCGCAGATGCTCCAGCACCTCGGGCCACACCTTCTCGTGCCAGGCCTCGTACGCCGCGATCAGCTCGGGATCGTCCTTCAGGTCAAGGGCGTAGTGGCGGAGCATGGGGCGGGGAACGCAGGTGAGAAGGTGATAAAGTCAAAGGGTGATACGGTGAAGAGCGTTCCGAAGATGGCATTCGCTCACTTTTCTGGCGAGGAAATGCTGAGGTTAACCGTTTGCAGCTTTGCGCAGGCAGGGATAGTTAGCACTAAACTTCATTCGGAGAACTGATCTCTCGGCTACCACAAATCTATCTGCGAAGCACGAAACCCAGCCTTTTAGGTGGTGCTGTTGTAGGTATTATTTTATTAATTTTCATCGTTATTTTTCAAGTCACCCATTATTGTTCTTGCTTGAATATAACCCTCTTCAACCGGCTCACCGAGTATTAGTCTGTCAATTTCGTATTGTTGTGTTGCGAAGTCTTTATTGGCTTCCAACATCTCATCTACCAATGTCCGCCATTCAACGTATGAACTGTCTTTCTTCTGAATTAAAACATCATTAATGATTGAAGCCCAAGTCCCCCGCATTCTTTCGTTCCATGTATTCTTTATTGTCGTATAGAACATGGCATTCGCATTGTTAATATTCATTTCCTGTTGAGTCTCGATAAGCTCTTTTCTCAAGCCTCTTGCGCACATTTCAGCTACATCAAACAATAATTGGTAAACCGCTAACTCAACGGAATCCTCTGAAAGAATGCAAGAACATTTTTTGCAGAAAATAGGTGCCAAATAGAGCCGATCGTTCCCAGTCCTTTTTTTGATCCTTCTTGATAGATGTGATTTTGGAATCAGTGGTGTCCGGGGAAAGTTGAGAACGGGTCCTGCACCTGATTGGAAGGCTTGATTTCAGGGGGGGCATGTTGTTGAAGCTGAAGGTAAGCCCCTTGGTGGATCAAGGTGAACCAAAGAGTGGT
>JAGFIV010000134.1 GCA_024103275.1 Flavobacteriales bacterium | reverse complement strand
GGGGGGCATGTTGTTGAAGCTGAAGGTAAGCCCCTTGGTGGATCAAGGTGAACCAAAGAGTGGTAGTTGAGTGTCATTCCCAGGTGGCCGATAGTTCAGCAATGCCCTGTCCGGATCGCGCAGGAACTGGACGGCATCGATGTAGGTATGCAGGTGTATGCGGATAAGCCCGGCGATGTTGGCGAAGGACCATCGGCGCGGGCATGAGCGATGCACGCGGTCGCGCACGATCTTGAGCAACAGGTCAGCGATGAAGGCGCACCAGATCTGGATCTTGATGGCGTTGGGGCTGTCGCCCAGGAAGTAGCGCAGCGGGTAGTTCTGCTTGACGCGCTTGAAGAGCTGCTCGATATCCCAGCGGCACTTGTAGATGTGTGCGATGGTGGAGGGCACCCAATGCAGGTGATTGGTAACGAAGCGGAAGAGCCGACCGGAGGGCTGGTGGTGATAGTGGATGATGCGGGCCTGCAAGGGGTCGCTGCCCGCCCCCAGCAGCACCAGTTGGTCGCCGATCACGCCAGCAGCACGCTGCGTATCGTTTACCGGCAAGTGCTCGGTCACTTGTACACGCACGCCATCCTGTAGGCGGGTCACCCAGTGGACGCCTTGCATGGTCCAGGCCTGCCACTGCTCGAAGCTGGTGTAGCCCATGTCGAAAACAAGCACCGAGCCCTTTGCCAGCGGCACCGAGGCCATGGCGGTCTTGTCGTTGCGCCGGCCCTCAGTAAGGTCGATGAAGCAGGGCACCTGGTCCTGTGCGCGCATGACCACATGGGCCTTGGCGCCGCCCTTCTTGCGCCCGTCCATGCCATAAGCGCCTGTGCCATGCATTACATCGCTGAACAGAGTGATGGTGGTGGAGTCCAGGATGTGCAAGCGGCATAGCGGGTCCTTCTTCCGCCGGCTGTCCGGGGAACTGCCGTAGTAGCGGTGGTACAGTCCATGGAACAGGTCCCCGAAAAGGGCCTCGGGTCTTCGGGCGTTGGCATCGGCCAGCGTGCTGCGGCGTGGGGTGTGCTTCAATCCCGCGTGTCGCAGCCGCTGCTCGCAGGCTTGCAGACCGGTGGTCAGCTCCCTAAGGGAGGTGCAGCCCATGAACACCCCGGCCAGCATGGTCACCACATGGTCGTAGGTATAGAACCGTTTGCAGTACCGATCAGCCTGGTGATCACGGCCCAAGCGCTCCACCAAACTCCTGGGGATCAGGCTCAACAACTGAGACAGTACCGGCTGTCCGGTAAACAGGCTACCTTGGCTCATGTGTTCGGCTCTTGGCGTAAGACACCTCGAACCTACACACCGAAGGGGGCGCGAGCCCCCTTCAACTTTTTCATGCCTTCATATCTTTCCCCGGACACCACTGAACCTGAATTCATCCTCTGGCTTGACCCAAAGCCACTCTGAAGCCTATTTTTTCGTGAAGCCAGGAGTACATTATCCGGTCCTTACGGTGCGTACGGACTCTTCGTTGACCTCAGGCACGGTATATCATTTCACCTTCATGCTCGATCAATCGGCCGTCGGAATCCGGGAAGCTTTGGCCCAGGCCATCGGCATCGACTTGTATCCCAACCCTGCTTCTGGCAGTGTTGACCTGGTTTGTGGCAGCTTGGCGGCGGGCGGGGCCACAGTACAGGTAGTGGACCAAACCGGAGGCGTGGTCCAACAGGCTTCATTGCGTACAAGGGCGCCAGGCCTGCAACGCAGCACGCTTTACATCGAAGGTTTGCCCGCCGGGATCTACTTGGTGCGTATAACCGACGCATCAGGTGCATTCGGCACCAAGCGCCTAGTTATTCAGTAGGGTTTTCTTAGGTGGCCGTCATGGGAGGGATCCCAAAGGCGTAACCCTTAACCTGACCAGTCGGCAACGGAAGCTCGTCGAAAGCCTCGTTTCCCGGACACTACCTGAACCCATGAAGACTGGCAGCCCACCGCGCGCGCCGGGGAAGGTGCTCGTATTACGCGACCTTCCCTACCCAGCGCCCCGCACCGGCCCTTCCGCGATGCGCGCGGCCAGCACCTCCCCGGCTTTCTTGATGATGCCCACCACCAAGGCGTTGCCCATGAGGAACGCCCGCCGGCCGTCCGGGATGCCCCGCGTGTGGCCGTCGGGGAACATGTTCAAGCGTTCCAGCTCCACCGGTGTCAGCCGCCGCAGGCGGCCCTTTTCATCGCGGATGACATGCTTGAAGCGCGACGGCGCCGGCCCGCCTTCCGCCGTGATGATGGTCCGCGAGGGCTTGTCCAACGCGTCCGGGAAGGCCATGGCACCCTCGGCATAGTTGTACACGTGGCCGGTGGACTTGTTGGTCCGCACCTCCTTCTTGCCGCCTTTCAGATAGCCCCACTGCTTGAGGTGCCGCTGCCCGATGTAGTATTCCGGGGGCACCTCGGCCGCCGGAAGCAGCACATCGCCCAACACGGTGAAGGGACCTTCGTGGTCGGGGATGACGTCCATGGTCCGGACCGTCCTGCCCACCAGGATGCCCGCCTGCCTGAACGGGCTGGCCGCGGCGGTCCTGCCCGCGTTGAAGTGCGCGGAAACATCGGCCAGGTCACCGTCGATGGTGAACGCCGAGGGTGCCGGTACCGGCCTGCGGACCGGGAATGCCTCCGCGAAGATCCCCTTGGCCGACAGCCACTGGCCGGCCTGTGCCCCATCCTGCAGGAGGGCGCGGCCCATCGGCGTCGTTTTGTGGAAGCCCATGAAGAAGACCCGCCTCCTTCGCTGGGGCATGCCATAGTCCGCGGCGTTGATCACCCGCCATTCCACCACGTAGCCCAGGTCGGCGAGCGAGGCCAGCATCACGGCAAAATCGCGGCCCCGCTGCCTGGCCGGCGACTTCAGCAGGCGGTCCACGTTCTCAAGCAGGATGTACCCGGGTTTGTGCCGCTTTCCCTTCAGGATGCGGTGGATCTCCCACCACAGCACGCCTTTTTTCCCTTGGAGGCCCTCCGCCTGGTTCAGGGTCCGGGCCACGGAATAGTCCTGGCAGGGAAACCCGCCGACCAAGAGGTCGTGGTCGGGGATATCGCGCACGTCCACCGTCGCGATGTCCACGTTCGAGTGTCCCTCAGCCCCGAAGCGGCCCACATAGATGGCGGATGCGTCCTGCTTTTTCCGGGAAGGTTCCCATTGGTTGCTCCACACGATCCGGTAGCGGGGGGATGCCTGCCCCAGCCCCACCCGGAATCCTCCTACGCCGGCGAACAGCTCAACCACCTTGATCCGGTCCATTCCCACACCTCCCTGGCAGGCCCAAAGCTATCCGTCCCGGGGCAAGCGATCAAGGAGGGGGGAAAGGGATCTGAACATGGCAGGTGCCGCCGCAAGGCCCCGCCTTCCTGAATTCCCGCCGCCGGCGGTGTTGAAATCCCCCGCCCCTTCTTGACAACTCCTGATCCCGGGCGGCAGCCCCGGAACCGGCCATGGCTACCTTGCAGCATCACCGGCCATGCGCACGTTGATCGCAGCGCTTCTCTTGCCGTGCGCCATGGGCGTCCTGGGGCAGGACGTGCTTTACCGCAGCCCGGTGGAATACGCCGAAAGCCGCGGCCAGGTGGTGGAAGGCCCCATCCGCGTGGAACCGTACCTGGGCCGCTTCGTGGTCCTTTGCCGCAAGGACGGGAAGCGGATGCGCACGCCCGCCCGCAAGGTGTGGGGGTTCATGAACCGCGGTGCCTTGTATCGCATGGAGCGGGAAGGTTTCCTGCCCGTGCGGCTGATGGCCCAGGGGCCGATCTGCTATTGGGAAAACGGCCTGGCCCACCTGCACATGCAGCGCGACAGCGTGGAGGTCTCCGCCATTGAGTACGGCGCGCCCGCCTACCTCAGCCACGACCTGGGCAGCGAGATCGTGCCCGCCATCTTCAAGCCCGGCGACACCCGTTCCCCCTCGGGAAAATTCCGGCTGGCGTGGCCCGGCTATGCCGCCCTGCTGGAACGCATCGGGGAGGACGGCGACATGGACCGCATCCGCCAAGCAGTGGTGGACTACAACGTGGCGGTGGAGGAAGGAAGGATGAACGGACCTTGAGGCCGCCGGTTGCCGCCAGCGGAATGCCCGGCACGCGGGATCTGCGCGGCGGACGCTTGGCCGGCCTGTCGGTGAGCCCCGGATAACATTGATCTTCGCATGCCGCGACCGGCCACACCCCCTCGCCCATGAAAGCGTGGCAACAAATCTCCACCGGCGGCCCCGAAAGGGCCTTCGCCCTGCGCGAACTGCCCGACCCCTCGCCCCGTCCCGGCCAAGTGCTGATCCGCTGCGAAGGCTTCGGCCTGAACTACGCCGACACCATGGCCATGCGCGGCCTGTACCCCGATGCGCCCAAGCCGCCCTGCGTGATCGGCTATGAGGTGGTGGGCCGCGTGGAGCGCTGCGGGCAGGACGTGCCGCCCGGGCTGGAGGGCCGGCGGGTGGTGGCGCTCACGCGCTTCGGCGGGTACGCACGGCTGGCCTGCACCGACCATCGCGCCGTGGCCGTGATCCCCGACGACCTGGACCCGGGCCAGGCCATGGCCATGGCCACGCAGGGCACCACGGCGTGGTACATGGCGAAGGTGGCCACGGTGCTGCTGCCCGGCACCCGGGTGCTGGTGCATGC
>JAGFIV010000120.1 GCA_024103275.1 Flavobacteriales bacterium | reverse complement strand
CACCCTATCGCCAGCACGGAATGGTGATCACCCGGCCGCAAGTGCCCCGGCCGACGGGTCAGGTAGGCGTGTTGAGGGCCGGGACGCTTCCGGAAGTGGGGAGGGGTATCGTTGCAATCCCTTGGTTCACAAATGAATTTATATTTTGTTAAGATATTTGGATTGTATTGTTTCATTTCGTACACGCAACCCTCCTGCCTGATCCAAACCAGCACGACCATGAAATTGCCCCCCCCGTGTAATCCGTGGGAATGACCTGCGGTGGTCCATTTGGGCCAAATTGATCGTCATGACGGTGGCAAGTGTTCCATGCTTGCCGGTACGCGCCGCTGATTCGCTCCAAGTGAGCGTACAGGTGAGCAATTACAACGGCTACCCGGTCAGCTGCTTCGGCATGAAGGACGGCTGGATCAGCGTGACCGCAACGGGTGGTGAGGCCCCCTATTCCGACAAATGGAGCAATGGCGCGGGCACGGCCACCATCACGGACCTGGCCGCAGGCTACTACAAGGTGGACGTGATCGATCAGGCAGAGCGGGTGGTCACCGTAGAGATCACCCTGGAGCAGCCCCTGCCCATGAAGCTGGACGTGGACGTGTACGAGTATGCCAACGGCTACAACACCAGCTGCTACAACTGCTCGAACGGCAACGCCGCGGTGGTGGTCATGGGCGGAGCTGCGCCATTCACGGTTGCCTGGAGCGACGGGCCGGTGGCAGCAGTACGGTATAACCTTGGCCCCAAGGATTACAAGATCACCGTGAGCGACGCCAACGGATGCAGCGGGGCTTCGGCCACCATCTACCTGCGCGGCCCCGACCGCAGCGACTGGAGCATGACCGGCAATGCGGGCACCATGCCCGGCCCGCACTTCATCGGCACAACGGACAACAAGGACGTGGTGTTCAAGAGCAATGGCCAGGAACGGCTGCGGCTGAAGGGGAATGGGGAGATCGGGCTGTGGGGCGCGGACACCACGGCAGGCCTGCTGTACCGGGACCTGGATGGCAGCTTGAAGGTCGGCGGCGGCCCCGTCTTCCCGGTCTTCCCCTCCGGGCCATGCGCCCTGGATTTTTCCTACACCTCGCCGATCTGGCTCACAAAGGGGAACAGCATTCCCGACCTATGCCCGGACGTGGAGGCGCCCCGCTTGGGTACCCTGGGCAACAGTCCGGTACACATCATCACCAATAACCAGGTGCGCATGCAATTCTCCGAGCACGGCGGAGTGAGGCTCCTCGGCGAAGGGGGCCAGGAGACCATGCGGATCGACCCGGACGGCAAGGTGGGCATCGGCACCGTCCCGCCATCGGGTGCGGTGGAGGACTACCGCCTCTTCGTGGAGGACGGCATCGCCACGCGCGATGTGCTGGTGAAGCTGGGCGCATGGCCGGACTACGTGTTCAGCGAGGATTACCGGCTGATGCCCCTGGGCGAGCTGCGCGCCTTCC
>JAGFIV010000116.1 GCA_024103275.1 Flavobacteriales bacterium | reverse complement strand
TCCGGGAACAGCGCCTGCTCATCATCCCCAACCCCGTGGCGGACATCACCACGCTGGAGTACTTCGTGCCCAAGGCGGGCAAGGTGAGCTTGTCCGTGAGCACCGGCGACGGCAAGCCTTTGGGCACCTTGCGGGAAGAACAGGCTGAGGCGGGTGCGTACAGCTACCCGTGGAACACCACGGCATTGGCCGCTGGCACCTACTTCTGCACCTATACGCTGGACGGGCAGGTGGTGGTGAAGCGGGCGGTGAAGGTTTCGCGGTGATCCATACCGCATTGCAACACGGAAGGTCGTCCGGATGGGCGGCCTTCCGGCTGCTTGCCCGACCTTTACGGCATCATGAACGTTCAGATCTGGTCGGACGTGGTATGTCCCTACTGCTATATCGGCAAGCGCGAGTTTGAGAAGGCCTTGGCACAATTCGAGCACCGACACGAAGTGGAGGTGGAGTGGAAGAGCTTTGAGCTGGACCGCGAGGCACCGGTACGGAGCCCCGATGACATGTACGACCACCTGGCGAAGAAGTACGGGCGCACCCGCGAGCAGGCCAAGGAGATGGTGGCCGGGGTGGTGGAACGTGCCCGCACGGTGGGGCTGGAGTACGACATGGACAAGGCCATCATGGGCAGCTCCTTCGATGCCCACCGCCTGATCCAAATGGCCAAGACCAAGGGCAAGGGCGCGGAGGCCGGGGAACGCCTGTTCAGGGCGCACTTCGTGTTGGGCGAGCACATCGGCGACCACGCCAAGCTGAGGGAGATCGGCGAAGAGATCGGGCTGGACGGCCCGGAGGTGGCCGCCATGCTGGCGAGCGATGCCTACACCGAGGCGGTACACCTGGATGAATACGAGGCGCAGCAGATCGGCGTGCGCGGCGTACCCTTCTTCGTGCTGGCCGACAAGTATGCCGTTACCGGCGCGCAGCCCAGCGGGCACTTCCTGGGGGCGTTGAACCAGGCGTGGAAGGAGCGGGGCTAGTTGCTAGGTTGTCAGTTGTCAGCTGCGTGGTATACTCCCTCACAACCGGCAACGAACAACAGAGGACTCCATTTTCAGCTTTCCCCTTTCAGCTTTTCTCAGCGGCTCACCAGCTTCAGCCCCACAATGCTGGCAACAAGGGTGAAAATGAAGAACACCCGCCAGAAATCGGTAGGTTCCTTGAAGAAGAAGATCCCCATCAGGGCCGTGCCCACCGCGCCGATTCCGGCCCATACCGCATAGCCGGTCCCCATGGGAATGGTGAGGGTGGCGCGGTGCAGCAGGTACATGCTCAGACTGACGCTGACGGCAAAGCTGAGCCACCATAGCAGGGCCGTGTTGCCCGTGGAAGTTTGTGCCTTGCCCATGCTCGTGGTGAAGCCCACCTCGAACAACCCGCCGAGGATCAGGAGTATCCAGTTCATGCGGCAAAGAAAGCCAGCAGCCCTGTTTGCGACCTTTGCAGGCATGGCCAAGGTGCACAGCTACCTCCGCGATGGCCGGGCGCCCTTTCCGGTGGATCCCCGCGTGAGCGAGCAGATGAGCCGCATCCGCGGAAAGAACACCAAGCCGGAGTTGGCGCTGCGTGCGGCTTTGACGAAGGCGGGCATCCGGGGCTACCGGCTCAACTACGCCAAGGTGCCCGGCAAGCCCGATGTGGCTTTCGTGGGCCGCAAGGTGGCGGTGTTCGTCCATGGCTGCTTCTGGCACTGCTGCCCGCATTGCCAACCGCCGCGGCCCAAGACGCACCAGGATTTCTGGGATGAGAAGCTGGACCGCAACGTACGGCGCGACCGGCGGAACCTGCGTGCCCTGCGCAAGGCGGGCTGGCGGGTGGTCACCGCCTGGGAGTGCCGCTTCCGGAAAAACCCCGATGCCGTGGTGCGCCGCGTACAGCGGGCCTTGGATGCGCCTCACTTGGGCGATTGATCCTTCGGCTTGCGGCCCAGCAGCCGGCCAAAGAACCGCTTCTCGAATTCCCAGAAGAACCTGAACTGGCCGAACAGCGCCCCGTAAATCAGCAGGATCACGTTGTAGAACGGGAGGATCAGCACGTAGTAGGCAATGGAGAACAGCAGCGGCTGCTCACCGTTCTCCGTGAAATAGCCCACCACCGGCTGCTTCAGGAACATGACCGTGAAGCCGGTGCAGGCAAACACCACCAGGATGATCCCGGCACGGACGGTGCTCACGCCCCAGCGCTTGCCCAGGCGCTCCATCCAGGTCGGCTTCTTTTCCGTGGTATCCTGCATGTGGGGTGCAAAGTTGGCCCCCACGGCGTTAGGCGACGGCTGTTTATAAAAAGGGGCGGTCGGTTGCCCTTCCGCCCCTTTTCACAGGTCTCACGCCGGGATCAGTTCTTCCACTTGGCGATAAAGAGGTTGGTCTCGTTGTTCACCCCGCCGCGATTGCTGCTGAACATGAGGTATTTGCCGTCGCGGCTGAACACCGGGAACGCATCGAACTGGTCCGTCTCGGTGATCTGTTCCAGGTTGTTCCCGTCGGTATCGATCATGAACAGGGTGAAGGGGAAGCCGCGCTTGCTGCGGTGGTTGGTGGCGAAGATGATGTGCTTGCCGTCCGGGTGCCAGTAGGGTGCCCAGTTGGCTTGGCCCAGGGAGGTGATCTGCTTGGCATCGCTGCCGTCCGCGTTGGCGATGAACACTTCCATCTGGGTGGGTTGCACCAATCCTTGCTTCAGCAGGTCCTGGTATTCCTTCAGTTCCTCCGGGGTCTTGGGGCGGCTGGCACGCCACACCAGCTTGCTGCCGTCAGGGCTGAAGAAGGCCCCGCCGTCATATCCGGGCTCGTTGGTGATCTGCTTCACGTCGCTGCCGTCGATGTTCATCGTGTACAGGTCCAGGTCGCCGTTGCGCATGCTGGTGAACACGATGCGGTCGCCTTTGGGGGAAACGGTGCCTTCCGCATCGTACCCGGGCGTGTCGGTCAGGCGCTTCACGAGGTTGCCGTCCAGGTCGCTCACGAAGATGTCGAAGCTGGGGTAGATGGGCCAGGTGTACTTTCCTCCCGGTACGTGCGGCGGCACCGGCGGGCAGGCCGTATCGCCCAGGTGGGTGCTGGCGAACAGTACGGTGGTGTCGCCCGGCAGGAAATAGCTGCACGTGGTGCGGCCGCCATTGTTGCTCAGGCGCTTGGGCCGGTTGTTCTTCAGGTCGTCGGTGAAGGGGTTGAAGAAGTAGATCTGGTCGCAGGATTCGCCCCAGGCGGGGTTGGTGGCCTGGAAGACGAGCTTTTGGCCATCAAAGCTCCAATAGGCCTCCGCGTTGTCCCCGCCGAAGGTGAGCTGCCGCAGATGCTCGAAATGCTTGCGCTCCAGGGAGTCGATCAGCGAGTCGGAGGTCCAGTACGAACTGTCCGGCACGATCGCCACCGTTTCTTGGGGCGGAGGCGGCGTGGTTGTTTCGGTCGTGGGACTTGCGGTGCAGCCCAGCAGGGCGGCCAGAGGGAGAAGGGCTATGGTGTGCTTCATGGTTGAAAATGGGCGGCGAAGCTATCCTTGAATTGGTTGGCAATTGTCAGGCTTGGGCAAGGTACCGCCTGATACCTGTGGACGAGGCCCTTGTATGCCGCCGGTGGCTGCTTGCTCCTCGGAAGCTTTATCCACACTGCGGGCACCGGAAGGATTTCGAGGGCCTGCGAAATGGCCTTCGTCCGTATCGCATACGGTTGAAAAGTAAAGCCCCGGGAGGTTGACTATTCTTCGCTGGAGAACGAAATTTGCTCGACCATTCGAGATCCGGTACCGACGAAAATGCTATCTGATGAAACAGAAACTATTCGGCAGCTGTGGTTTTTCCTTGCTTATCGGTTTCTTGGCCTGGTGGCCCGCTCGGGGCCAAAGTGTGCCGACAGGATTCAATGATGCCGTGGTGGTCAGCGGGTTCACCGAGCCCGTGGGCTTCACGTTCGACGCCAACGACCGGCTCTATGTATGGGAAAAGGCTGGCAAGGTTTGGATCGTGGAGAACGGCGTGAAGCGGGCACAGCCGTTGATCGATATCAGCGAGGAAGTGGGCAATTGGCGTGACCACGGCTGCCTGGGCTTCACCTTGGACCCGAATTTCCTGGTCAACGGATATATCTACCTCTTGTACACGGTGGACCGCCATTACCTGATGAACTATGGTACGCCGAATTACAACCCCGCATCAAACGAGTATTTCAGCGCCACCATCATGCGGCTGACGCGCTATACGGCCATCGGCCCTGATTTCAACACGGTGAACCCCGCCAGCCGGCTGATCCTGATCGGTGAGACCAAGAAGACGGGGGTGCCGCTGCTGTTCGAGTCCCATAGCACGGGGGCGCTGGTGTTCGGCAGTGATGGCACGTTGCTGCTGTCCACCGGGGATGGTGCCAGCTACAACACGGTCGACGTGGGGTCGGACCCGCCCACCTATTATGCACAGGCGTTGGCGGACAGCATCATCACCCCTGCCGAGAATGTGGGCTCGTTGCGTTCGCAGTTGGTCGATTGCATGAACGGCAAGATCATGCGCGTGGACCCTGCCACCGGGGACGGGCTGCCCAGCAACCCGTTCTACGATGCCTCGGCCCCGCGTTCCCCGCGCAGCCGGGTTTGGGCCCTGGGATTGCGCAACCCGTACCGGTTCACCCGCCGTCCCGGAACGGGGTCCACCGATCCGGCCCTGGGCGATCCAGGCGTGTTCTACATCGGCGATGTCGGCCTGACGAGCTTTGAGGAGATGGATGTTTGCACGGCAGGGGGCATGAACTTCGGCTGGCCCATTTTCGAGGGGATGGACGCCCATCTGGGCTATTCGGCCGCCCTCACCCAGAACCGGGACGCGCCCAATCCGCTCTTTGGCATGGCCGGTTGCACCAAGCCATATTTCGATTTCCAGGACCTGATCGTCCAAGACCGCCCGACACACCTGATCGGCCTGCCCAATCCATGCGATCCCGGGCAATTGGTACCGCCGAACATCCCTGTGTTCACCAACGCACGCCCCGTGATCGATTGGTTGCACGGCAACCGCTCCCGGTGCAGCGCCTTTTCCGGGAACACCGCGGTGAGCTACGACCTGGACGACCCGTCGTCCCCGGTGCCGGGCCCGCGTTTCGGCGGCAATGCCTCGGTGGGCGCGGCCTTCGTGGCCGGGGTGGGGTGGCCGCAGGGATACCAGGGAAGCTACTTCATCGCCGACTATGCGGGCGGCTGGATGCGCAGGGTTACCATGTCACCGGACAACAAGGCCATGCAGGTGTACAACTTCGCCTCCAACATGGGGGCCATCGTGTGCATTCGCGAGGGCCCGGATGGTGCACTTTGGTATGTACGGTATGAAACCGGGCAGATCCGCAAGGTGTCACCCATCGGTTATACCAACCTGCCGCCCGTGGCCGTGGCCGAACAGGACATCCTGTACGGCCCGGCCCCGCTAACCGTGCAATTCGACGGGACCGCCAGCAGCGACCCTGAGAACGGGCCGCTTTCCTATCTCTGGAATTTCGGTGATGGCGGCACGAGCACCGAGGCCGGTCCCTCGCACACCTTCAACGCCTCACCGGGCGTGCCCACGGCCTATACGGTCTCGCTCACGGTACGCGATGACCAGAACCAGCCCAACACCGCCACCATCAAGGTCAACGTCAACAACACGCCGCCCGTGGTTTCCATCACCAGCTTCCCCGATGGGCAGCTCTATCCGGTGGGGGTGGACACCACCATCACCCTGGCGGCAGCGGTGAGCGATGCGGAAAGCCCGGCGGGTGAACTGGCCTACGCGTGGAGGACCGTGTTGCACCACAACATCCATACCCATCCGGAACCCATCGATACCGCCGCGTCCACCTCCACGGTCATTTCCGGGGTGGGATGCTACGGGGATCCGTTCCATTACGAGGTATCCCTTACCGTTACCGATCCAGGAGGCCTGGGCACCACGGTGACGAACCACCTCTATCCGGACTGTGCCCGTATTGCCCCTACGCCGGTGATCATGGCCTCCCAGGTGCAGGGCATCGTGCCGTTCAACGCGCAACTGGACGGGCTCAAGAGCGTGGACAACGGGACCATCGAGTCCTTTCATTGGGACTTCGGTGACGGCACTACTGCGGACGGTCCGCAGGTTTCCAAGACATTCACCGAGACCGGCGACTACCTCGTGCAGCTGACCGTCACGGATGACGACGGCCTGTCCAGCTCCACCACGGTGGTGGTTCGCGGGTACAATATGGATCCGCCCCAATGTGTCGGGCCCGCAGGCTCCATCCTGCGCGAGTATTGGACCGGGATCTCGGGGACCAGCATCAACGATCTCATCAACAATGCCCGTTTTCCCGATTCGCCGGACGGGACCACCTATCCCTCCAGCATCCAAGGCCCGGTGAACGCCATGAACAATTATGGCACCCGCATGCGGGGCTATATCATCCCGCCCACCACGGGGAAATACACCTTCGCCATCACCTCGGACGATGCCTCGGTGTTTTACCTCAGTGCCAATGCCGAACCGGAGCTGAAAGTGCCCATTTGCCAGGTCCCCGGATATACCAACACCAACCAGTTCGACAAGTATCCCACCCAGAAAAGCGATTCCATCCCGTTGATCGCCGGGAAGTACTACTACTTTGAATTCCTGCACAAGGAAGGCAGCGGGGGCGACCATGTAACAGCCTGGTGGACCCGTCCCGGGTTCCCGACGCTCACCGTCGTGGGTGGTGCATACCTGGCACGCTGGCAGGACTGCGGCCCCGGCGTGAAGATGAGGATGGCCTTGGATGGTCCGTTTGATGCCGGTACGCGCCTGATGGGTGATGACCTCCGCGCCATGGGCGCGCTGCCCTTGCAAGAGCCATACACGGGCCTGGGGTACACGCGTGTGGGCAGCAGCGGCGAGTCCGTGCCGTCAACCACGTTTGGCACTGAAGGGAAAAACGCCATCGTCGATTGGGTGCTCGTGGAGCTGCGCAACAAAGGCAACGTATCACAGATCATCGCCACCCAGGCGGCGTTGTTGCAAAGGGACGGCGATGTGGTGGACGTGAACGGCCGTGAACGGCTGCTCTTCAGCGTGCCGGCGGACAATTATTTCGTGGCGGTGCGGCACCGGAACCATTTGGGGGTGGTCACCAACACGCATGTCATGGTGGACAGGCAAGGCACGTTGGTCGATTTCACCGATCCCAGGAGGGGCACCTCGGGGACCGGCACGCGAAAGGAGCTGGCCCCAGGCATCCTGGGCTTGTGGGCGGGCAACACGGTGAACGACGGTGCCTTGAAATACACGGGCTGGAACAACGACCGGGACCCCATCCTGCAAGCCATCGGGGGCGTACACCCCACGGCCACCATCCACGGCTATTATTTGCAGGACGTGAACTTGGATGGAGCGGTGAAATACACCGGCATGGGCAATGACCGCGACCGGATCATTGTGAACATAGGCGGCTCGGACCCGTCGGCCACAAGGCCGGAACAGCTGCCGTGAGCCGGTTGCCTGCAACAACAAAGCCGCCCAAAGGCGGCTTTGTTGTTGCAGGCGGGGCGGGGGATCAATGGACGATCCGGTCGTAGCTGGCCACCACCGAGGCAATGCGGATGGCGTCCCACACTTGTTCTTCCGTGGTGCCGATGCCGGTCAGCGCGGCCTCGTGGCTCTTCACGCACTGCTCACATCCGTTCACGGCGCTCACGGCCAGGCTCATCAGTTCGAACAAATGCTTGCCGGTGGCGGGGTTCATCATGATGTTCATCCGCAGGCCGGGCCGCAGCTCGTTGTACTTCTCCTTGCCGGCGAAGTGGCGGAACCGGTACAGCACGTTGTTGGCCGATAGCAGGCTGGCACAGGCCACCGCCTCGGCCACCTCGTCCGCCGTGGCGCCGGCGGCCATGGCCAGGCCCTTGAAGTGGGCGGCCAGCAGGTCGTTCTTCAGGTTGGCCGCCACGCTCAACGCCAGCAACGCCGTTTCCTTGTCGTCCAAATGCGCGCTTTTCAGCACCGCCTTCAGGTTCAGCTTCAGGTCGCGGGCATAGCGTGAGGGCACCGCGCCCAGGAGTTCCAGGGCCGCGTTGGCATGGTCGGCGGCAACGCCCACCTCCTCCAGTACGCCGCGGGTACCCTCCTCATATCCTGCCATGGTCGTGTTGGCCATCTTAGTTCAGGGTTGCTTCACCCTTGGTCCAGTTGCAGGGGCACAGTTCATCGGTCTGCAGGGCGTCCAGCACGCGCAGCACCTCGTCCACGCTGCGGCCCACGCTCAGGTCGTACGCGCTTACCCAGCGGACGTTGCCATCGGGATCGATGATGTACGTCACGCGGTAGGCCACCTTCTCATCGGCGGTCAATATCCCCAGTTCCTCGGAAAGGCTCTTGCTCGTATCGGCCAGCATCGGGAATTTCAGGTCCTTCAGGTCGGCGTGGTCGCGGCGCCAGGCGGCATGCACGTACTCGCTGTCGGTGCTGGCCCCGATCAGCTGGGTGTTGCGGTCCACGAAGTCGCCATGGGCCTTGTTGAAGGCGGCGATCTCCGTGGGGCAGACGAAGGTGAAGTCCTTCGGCCACCAGAACATCACCGTCCAGCGGCCGGGGGTGTTGGTCAGGTCGTCGCTGGTGATCTCCGTGAATTCCTTGCCCTTTTCCAGGCTCACACAGGCCTTCTTCCTGAAGATGGGGAACTTGCTGCCCAGGCCCACCATGCGCTGGGGGGCGAGCTGTACTTGCTTGGTGTTTTCCATGCTTGGGTTGTGTTTTTCAGGGGTCCGTGGTGGACCCGGGTTGATCGTGCGGCAAAGGTCCGGGATCCATGCTTATAAATCAAACTGAATATATCTATAATGTAATAGGTGATATCTATAAGTAGATTTGCGCACCATGACCATCCAGCAGCTGCAGTACATCGTGGCCATCGATACCCACCGGCATTTTGCACGGGCGGCCGAGGCGTGTTTCGTCACCCAGCCCACCCTGAGCAGCATGGTGAAAAAGTTGGAGGAGGAGCTGGGCGTTGTGCTGTTCGACCGCAGCAAGGTGCCGGTTGTGCCCACGCCCGAAGGAGAGTTGCTGGTGGAGCAGGCCCGTTCGGTTTTGAAGGAGGTGCAGGTGCTGCGTTCCATGGCGGAAAGTGCGCGGGAAGAGGAGGCCGGCGAGCTGCGCATCGGCATGATCCCCACGTTGGCGCCGTACCTGCTGCCCCTCTTCCTGGGTGATCTGCTGGAAAAGCATCCCGCCCTGAACATCACGGTGGAGGAATTGACCACCGAGACCATCATCGGCCAATTGGAGCATGGGCAGTTGGACGTAGGCGTGCTGGCCACCCCGTTGGCCGTCCCCGGCCTCCGGGAAGAGCCCCTGTTCAATGAGCGCTTCCTGCTGTACGTGTCACCCGGCGAGGAGATCGGCCGCAAGCGGTACGTGCTGCCCGGTGATATCCGCCCCGACCGCCTGTGGCTGCTGGAGGAAGGGCATTGCCTGCGCTCCCAGGTGATGGACCTGTGCGAACTGCGCCAGCAGGGAGGCGACGGGGCCCGGTTCTCCTACGTTTCCGGCAGCATTGAGGCGCTGATGCGCATGGTGGACGCACAGGGCGGGCTCACCATCGTGCCGGAACTGGCCACGGTGGGCATGACAAAGGCCCAACGCCGCCGGCTAAGGGAATTCAAGGCCCCGGTACCCGTACGCGAGATCGCCATGGTCACCTGGCGCCATTCCATCAAGGGTAAACTCCTGGACCTGCTCCGTGCGAAGGTCGCCGCCGCTGCCTCGGCCCACCTGCGCCCCGTGCGCAGCCCCCGCGTGTTGCCGGTGAACCCTTGATGGGCCGGCGATTTGGCCAGCAGGCCGATCCGTATTACTTTCGCGCCCCATTCCAACAAGCGATGGCCAAGAAAGGAAACCGCGTGCAAGTGATCCTGGAGTGCACCGAGCATAAGAACTCGGGCCTGCCGGGCACCTCACGCTACATCACCACCAAGAACCGGAAGAACACCACCGAGCGCCTGGAGTTGAAGAAATACAACCCCATCATGCGCAAGATGACCGTTCACAAGGAAATCAAGTAAAAGATGGCAAAGAAGAGCGTTGCATCCATGAAGAAGGCGGACGCCAAGGTGTTCGTCAAGGTGATCCGCATGGTGAAGAACAACCAGACGGGGGGTTACCAATTTGCCGAGCAGGTGATGCCCGCCGATGAGGTGGACAAGGCCCTGGCCGCGAAGAAGTGAACGGTTGACCAAAGATCCCAAGGAAAGGCTTCCACCTGATGGCGGGGGCCTTTTCTGTTGAAAGACATGGCACTTTTCGGATTGTTCGGGGGCAAGGAGAAGAAACAGCAGCTCGAGCAGGGGCTCGACCGGTCGCGCACGTCCTTCTTCGGCAAGCTGGCCCGCGCCGTGGCCGGCAAGAACACGGTGGACGACGACGTGTTGGATGCCTTGGAGGAGACCTTGGTGACCAGCGACGTGGGCGTGGCCACCACGCTCAAGATCATCGGCCGCATCCAAGCCCGCGTGAAGCGCGACGGGTATATGGGCACCGCCGAGCTCAACGGCATCCTGCGGGCGGAGATCGCCGCCCTGATGCGCGATGCCGACCACGCCGGGGAACCGTTCAAGGAGGCCGGGGCCAAACCGCACGTCATCATGGTGGTGGGCGTCAACGGCGTGGGCAAGACCACCACCATCGGCAAGCTCGCACACGCCTATAAGCAGGCCGGCAACAGCGTGGTGCTGGGCGCGGCGGACACCTTCCGCGCGGCGGCCGTGGACCAGTTGAAGATCTGGGGCGAAAGGGTGGGGGTGCCCCTGGTACAGCAAGGCATGGGCGCCGACCCCGCTGCCGTGGCTTACGACACGGTGGAGAGCGCCAAGGCCAAGGCCATCGATGTGGTGATCATCGACACCGCGGGCCGCCTGCACAACAAGGTGAACCTGATGAACGAGCTCACCAAGGTGAAGCAGGTGATGCGCAAGGTGATCCCGGATGCCCCGCACGAGGTGCTGCTTGTGCTTGATGCCAGCACCGGCCAGAACGCCATCGAACAAGCCCGTGAGTTCACCAAGGCCACGCAGGTCACCGGGCTGGTGCTCACCAAGCTGGACGGCACCGCCAAGGGCGGCGTGGCCATCGGTATCAGCGACCAATTCCAGGTGCCCATCAAGTACCTCGGCGTGGGCGAGGGCATCGATCACCTGCAGGTGTTCCACAAGCAGGCGTTCGTGGAAAGCCTGTTCGGGGCAGCCTGAACGCAAACCGGGCGGCAGGCATCCTTGCCCGGGCAGCCTACCTTAGCCCGCTCCATCGGATGAAAGCCAAGACACTCAGGCCCACCAAGGTGAACGTGATCACCCTCGGCTGTTCCAAGAACGTGGTGGACAGCGAGGTGCTCATGGCCCAGCTGAAGGCCAACGACATCGCCGTGGACCACGAGGCCAAGGACGGCGACCACAACGTGGTGGTGATCAATACCTGCGGCTTCATCGACAACGCCAAGCAGGAAAGCATCGACATGATCCTGGCCTACGCCAAGGCCAAGGAGCAGGGCCTGGTGGAGAAGGTGTACGTCACCGGCTGCCTCAGCCAGCGCTACGCGCCCGAGCTCAAGGACGGCATCCCGCAGGTGGACGCCTGGTTCGGCACCCGCGACCTGCCGCGTCTGCTGAAGACCCTGAAGGCCGACTACAAGCACGAGCTGGTGGGGGAGCGGCTGCTCACCACGCCGGCGCACTTCGCCTACTTCAAGGTGAGCGAGGGTTGCGACCGCAAGTGCTCCTTCTGCGCCATCCCGCTGATGCGCGGCGGCCACGTCAGCGTGCCCATGGAGCAGCTCGTGGCCCAGGCCAGGGGCCTCGCCGCGCAGGGCACCAAGGAGCTCATCCTCATCGCCCAGGACCTCACCTTCTACGGGCTGGACCTCTACGGCAAGCGCAACCTGCACGAGCTGCTGGCCCGCCTCAGCGACGTGGAGGGCATCGACTGGATCCGCCTGCACTACGCCTTCCCCAGCGGCTTTCCCATGGAGGTCCTCGACGTGATGCGCGAGCGGCCCAACATCTGCAAGTACCTGGACATGCCGCTGCAGCACGGCAGCACCAACATGCTCAAGCGTATGCGGCGCGGCATCACCCAGGAAAAGACCGAGGCCCTGGTGCATGCCATCCGCGAAAAGGTGCCCGGCATCGCCATCCGCACCACGCTCATCGCGGGCTTTCCCGGCGAGACTGAGGAAGACCACGAGGACAGCCTGCGCTGGATCGAGCGCATGCGCTTCGACCGCCTGGGCTGCTTCACCTACAGCCACGAGGAGGATACGCACGCATTCACCATGGCCGACGACGTGCCCGGGGAGGTGAAGCAGCAGCGCGCCGCGGAGATCATGGAACTGCAGGGCGGCATCAGCTTCGACCTCAACCAGCAAAAGGTGGGCAAGGTCTTCAAGGTGCTGGTGGACAAGGCCGAGGGTGGCTTCTACTACGCCCGCACCGAGCACGATTCACCCGAGGTGGACAACGACGTGCTCATTCCGGTCAAGCCAGCGGGGAATGCCCCCCTCTCCACCGGAGTGGGGCAAGGGGTGAGGCCCTATTTGCGCATCGGCGATTTCGCCGAGGTGCGCATCACCGCCGCCCGCGAGCACGAGTTGGAGGCCGTGCCGGTGTAACCCTATTGCTTGTCGATCTGCAGCACGATGGCCAAGGCATTCGTTGTGGCAGGTGCCTTGGCACCGAAGGTCTCGCCTTCCGAATAGGCCGGATCGCCAGCAGGGGTCAGCTCATCGCCCAGCACGGCGGCCAGCTTGGCATCCAGCCCTTGGGCGGTGCTGGCCTTCATGGCCGCGTTGATCTTCGGGTAGTCCAACGGCTGGTTGGCCACCAGGATCGCCATCACGTCCTGTGTCCCGATCTCATCCGCGGTCAGGCTCTGGTCCTTGGGAAACACCCGTGTGCCGGTGATGCCGCAGTATGGCGAATGCTTGGGCGTATAGGGGAAGAGCACGTAGGTGCTGCCGTCGGTCTCTTGGCCGAACACGTAGGTGTAGCACTCCGCGTTGTTGGTCACTTCGATCTTGAACCGGTCGCCCTTGTGGATGGGCGTGTTGGTGCGGAATACGCGGCCCCCCTCATGCCGCAAGGCGATGTGCTGCCCGGTGGCCTGGCCTTTCGCGTCCACCTGCGCCAGGCCGAAGCGGATGTCGAATTCCGTGGGCTTCACGTCCACGCCCTTGCCCAAGGGGTACATGGCATAAGCCTCCTTGGCGAAATAATCGAAGTACTTGTAGGGCACCCAGGCCACACCGTTCTTGCCCCATTCCGGTCCCCAGCTGTTCATGATCTGGAAGGCCCCGCCCTCCTTGTAGTCGTCGTAGCCGATCACGCACATCGCGTGCCCGCCGAAGCCGGCCATGCGGAAGTCGCCTTGCGTGGGGATCCACACCTCCTTGCCCTCCATGTCCTGCATGAAGCTGCCGCCCACCATCATGCCCACCACCACCGGGGCGCCTTGGCTCAATTGCTGCTTCATCGCCAGCATGTCCGTGCGCTGGTCGTCGCCGCTGTAGCTCAACCGCTGGAAGCCCTTGATCCGGTATTGCTCGGCGGCAGCCTTGTCCGCGGCGCCCGGCAGCTTCCGGCAGCTCTGGTCGGTGTAGCCGAACTGGCTCAGGGGCAGCACCCCGCCCGCCTGCATGTTCTGCATGGCATTCAGGATGTAAGCCCCTTGGCAATCGTTGCCCAATTTGATCTGGTTGTACAGGAAGCTCGGACTGAAGGCGGTGCTGTTCGGGTCCTGGCCGGTGGCCTCGGCCTGCACGATGGTGCGCGCGGCGTATGCGCTGGACCAGGCCACGCACGAGCCTTGCTGTCCTTGGTTCAGCCGGCGCGGGGCGAATTGTTCCAGGCTCACCCGCTCCGGCAAGGGGTTGTTCACGTTGTCGGCAAGCGGCTCATACACCTCGGCCTTGTCGTACTGTGCCGGATCCAGGTCCGCGCCGCGCGTGGTCAGCAATTGGCTCACCACGTTGGTCAGCCCGCCGCTGTCCGTGCCGCCCGCACCGCCCCGCCCGAAGAAGTAATACAGGCCGAAGAGCACCGCGGCCACCAGCAGCAGCTTGGGACGCTTGATGAGGAAGCTGATCAACAGCGGAAGCAGGTTCACCAAGGCGTTCCCTCCGCCGCCACCGGGGCGCCGTGGCCCGGGGCCGGGCGTGCCTCCTTGTCCTTCATCGGGGGTCATGCGTATGGGCATCGTCGAAGGGATTTAGGGGCGGAAAATACAGAACCACCGCCGGGCCCATCGCACGCCCGTGGGAAGCGAACCGGACATCCCCGCCGGTTTGGTCAACTGACCCGTACATCCAATCATCCAATCTTCCGATTTTCCGATCATCCGAATCTTCTGATTTTCTGATCTTCCGACTCTTCCGATCTTCTGATCGCCTCCTCCCTCCCCGTACCTTCGCTGCCCATGCAGCGCATTGCCATTCCATACCCGGAAACCCACCGGTTCAGCCCGCTCGTGGAGGACTACCTGAAGGGAGATCCCGGTCTGCGCGAGTTCTACACATGGACACCCGACCGCGACGGGCTGGAAGCGGCGGCTGCCGGCCGCACCTTCAGCCGGGCGGCGCGCCAGGTGCTTTGCGACACGCTGGAGCGGCAGTATGCCGGGATGGACATGCAGCCGCAGGTGCGGGAAAGCCTCGGACGGCTGCGGCATCCGCGGGCGCTCACCATCACCACGGGGCACCAGCTCTGCCTCTTCACCGGTCCGCTCTACGTGCCGTTCAAGGTCCTCAATGCGGTGCGGGTGGCGAAGGCGCTCTCCACGGCGGAACGGCCCGTGGTGCCCGTATTCTGGATGGCCACGGAGGACCACGACCGTGCGGAGATCGACCATGCGTGGATCAACGGGACCAAGGTGCAATGGCCCGGGGCGGCGGCCGGTGCCGTGGGGCGCTTGCCGTTGGATGGCATCGGTGCGGTGCTGGACCAGGTGGATGACTTATTGGGCCCCGGCAGCCACGCCGATGAGCTGCGTGCCCTGCTACGCCGATGTTACCGCCCGGACCATACCCTGGCCCAGGCCACGCGCCTTTTCGCCGATGCGCTCTTCGGCCGCTTCGGTGTGCTGGTGCTCGATGCCGACGAGCCCGCGCTGAAGCGCCTGTTCGCGCCGGTGATGCGCGAGGAGCTGCTCAACCAGGTGGCCGTGCGCTGCGTGCGCTACGCCAACGAAAAACTGGACGGCCACTGGCGCAGCCAGGCCTTCGCCCGGGACATCAACCTGTTCCACCTGCGCCCCGGCCACCGCGGCCGCATCGAGCTGCGCGGCAACCGCTTCCAGGTGCTCGATGGCGGACCGTCCTTCAGCCTGGACGAACTGCTGGCGGAACTGGACCACCGGCCGGAGGATTTCTCCCCCAACGTGCTGATGCGCCCCTTGTACCAGGAGGTCATATTGCCCAATATCGCCTACGTGGGGGGCGGCGGAGAGCTGGCCTATTGGATGCAGCTCAAATGGCTCTTCCAGGCGGTACAGGTGCCGATGCCTGTGCTCCTGCTGCGTACCTCGGCGGCCTTCATCGGGGCGAACGACCGGAAGCGCCTGGAGAAGCTGGGGCTTCCGGTGCAGGACTTGTTCAAGCCGCTCGAGGCCCTTCGCCAACAGGTGGCCTTGAACGGGGCCTCCTTCGGGACTTCCCTGGACGGGGAGCAGCGGTCGGTGGTGCGTTTTTACGCAGACCTGCGCCAGCGGGCCATCGCCGCCGACCCCACCTTGGAGGGTGCGGTGAACGCCATTGAGAAGCGCGCGCTGCATGGCTTGGAGCAGTTGGGGCACAAGCTGGTGCGCGCCGCCAAGCGGCGGCAGGAGTTGCCCATCCGGCAGTTGGAAATGGTGTACGGCAGGCTGTTTCCCGCCGGGGGGCTGCAGGAACGCCGGGACAACTTCATGCCTTGGTACACCGTGGAAGGCCCCGCCTTCTTCGATCGGCTCCTGGCCGAACTGGATCCCTTGGACCGGCGGTTCAGCGTATTGGCGGAGCGGGTGCCGGAACCTGGCCGCTGATCCTTGCGCGCCGGTCCCTTCCTAGTAGGCCAGTCGGGTGGTGGCCACGTGGCGGCCGTCCGTGAGGCGGAGCAGGTAAGACCCGTGTGCCAAGCCCTCCAGGGGCAACTGCATCAGGCCGGCGTGGTCAATGGCCGTGCTGCGCACCAGTCTCCCGACGGGGTCCAGGATGTCCAGCCGGCTTCCCCGGGCAAAGCCGTGTTGCAGGTACAGGGCATCGGTGCCGTAGAGCACCGTCATGTCCGCCGCACGGCTGAAGAACACCGGCACGGCATCGCTCACTTGGCTGGTGCCGTCATAATCGGTTTGCCGCAACCGGTAGTAGCTCAGCCCGGTCATCGGGTCGCGGTCCGCGTCGCGGTACTGCAGCAATTGCTGGCTGTTGCCGGCCCCGGCCACGCGCAACACCGGCTCGAACGCCACCGCGTCGGCGCTGCGCTCCACGGTGAAGTAGTCGTTGTTTTTCTCGGAGGCCGTGCTCCATTCCAGGTCCACCAAGGTCCCCTGGGCCTGCGCGGTGAACGAAAGGAGTTCAATGGGCAGCGGGTTCTCGTTGCTCAAGGAAGCCAAGGTCCAGTAGTTGGCCGGCTGCACGAAGCTGCTCTGCACGTTGGCCGTGGTAACGGTACCCGCCGAATTGTTCCCCGTGATCGGGGTGCCGCCGCGGTCCGTCCACTGGGATCCGTCCCAGTACGCCACGCGCATGTCGGCGGGCAGGGTCACCACGCAGCTTTCCGGGTTGCGCCAGCTCAGGGTCACGAAGGCGTTGGGGCTTCCATTGCTGCGGTCGATCTGCCAGTGCTCGCAGTCGCTCACGTGGTGCAAGGTGGCATCATGGGCCAGGCCCAGCGGGTTGCCGGGTACGCCGCCGCCGGGGCCGGGGTGGTGGAAATACTCGGCGGTGAAGGCCACGGATCCTCCTCCCGTGATCCCGGAAAGTGAGGCAGGCCGGTAGCTGTTTTCCTTGCCGATGGGGAAGGTGAAGTCGGTGTTGCCGACCTTCCTGAACGGCCCGTGCACGAAACTGGCGTCGCTGGCATTCACCACGGCCCCGGTGTTGCTGAGCGTGGGCAGTTCGGTGGCGGTGGTGAACAGGCGCCCTTGGGTGAGGTCGAGTTCATTCCGCAGGGTGATGGGGGCGGTCAGGTACACGTCGCCGCCCGGCTTGCTCAACCGCAGGTTGTGGAAATACTCGTTGGCATTGCTGTTCCGGATGTACTGGTCGCCGCTTCCGTCCAGGATCACCTGGCTGTACATGTCCGCGAAGAAGGTTTCATCATTCTTGTTGATGAAGTCGCCGCCCAGCTCCAAGGTGCCCCCGAACAGCGCCGCGCTGCCTTGCAGGTGGAGCCGCCCCCCGGGGTCGATCTGGAGGTCGCCGCCCACATTGATCCGGCTTCCATCGGCACTGGCTTGCAGCGAGGCCTTCACCGTGTTGTCATATCCCTTGATCCGCACCGAGTCCGCATTGATCGTGCCATTGGATTGCACCAGCGCGGTCAAGATCCCTGCATTGCCCGTGTCGTAGTTGTCGATCAGCAACCGCCCACCGACATTCAACGTGCTGCCCACGTCTACGGTGAGGTTCCTGACCACGGTGCCGTTGAGCAGCAAGGAGGCACAGGATGCCGTACCCCCCGGGTTCAGGCCCCCGGCTTGCCCCACGATGCAGTGCCTGATCGCCGTCTCATTGATCGCCACGTCCGTGCTTGCGTCCGGGATACGTGCATCATCCCAGTTCTTGCACTCGAACCAGTCCT
Organism: Flavobacteriales bacterium; assembly: GCA_024103275.1. Lineage (GTDB taxonomy): Bacteria > Bacteroidota > Bacteroidia > Flavobacteriales_F > PHOS-HE28 > PHOS-HE28. Next base: position 35,231 of record JAGFIV010000116.1, on the reverse strand, counting down.
GGTTGACGGCCCCGCGCCACAGTCCGTGCGTCATCCCCCCGGGGAGGATCGGCATGATCGGCGCGGACAACCAGTTGTAGCCAGTGCTGTTGTATATGCTGCAGCTGCCGTAAGAGTTCCAGTTGGCTAGGTTGTCCAGCCGGATGATCCAGTCGCGCTGCGAGGCGGCGGTGATCGGTCCGACGTATTTGTTGAAGTCGGAAACCATCGTTGGCGCCGTGCTGAAGCATTCCACGCCCGGCGGCAGGTTGCTCTGTTGCGTGCCACCGGAAGGTGTGGGGCAGATCGCCGTCCATGGTGGGCTGGGATTGGTACTGAAGGCATACAGTACCGTCCCGTCATAGGTGGCATCGTTGTTGCCGCCGGTTCCCGGGGTCCATGTCCCTCCTTGCATGAAGAAGAGCTGATCGCCCCCGTTGTTCATGTTCAGTGCCGCCCCAATGGGATTGATGTTCGTACAACTCCAAGCGGCGTCCGGCGCAAGCGAGACCACGTTCGACGGCCCCGTTGTGTTGCTGATCTTGAAGGTGATCACCTGCCCGGCGGGGATCGCCGGCCCGGTGCGCTTCATGCGTACGGTGCCCTCGCCGTTGCCCCATTGCCCCGGATGGCACCGCTCATAACCATTGTCCGTCAGGATGATCTCCGTGCCGAAGGTGATCTCCTTGAAGCAGAAGAAGCTGATCCGGTCCTCGCCGGTGCCGCCGCCACATGCCTGTTCATTGGCGTTCACGCCCACCACCACCAGGTCGCCGGGATTGAACAGGGCAGGGGGGGAGTCGATATCGCCGATATGCAGCGTGGCGCTGTTGTTGGGGCCGATGACAAAGCTTGGGTCACTGACGGAAATGATCGTGAAGATGACCTCTTCAGTGGGTTCCGCCAGGCCGTCCAGGAGCGGGGTGGCCGTGATGGTGGTGCCTGTGGATGCGCCGCTGAATGGACCGAGCGTCATGATCCCTCCGCTTGCCGCAGGGGCCGTGGTGAAGTCATTCCCGGCACCGTAGGTCGCTGTCCCGGTTACTTGAATGGTCAATGTGAATCCTGCGGGATGTGGAGTGGTGAACGTGATCGCGAAGGATTGCCCCCCCGCCCCCTCCAAGGCACTCACGCTCAACGTGCCAAACTCCACGGTGGGCGTGTTGTCATTGTCCACGATCGTAAGGACGTGCGTGGTGGCGCCGCCGATGTTCAGCCCGCCGGTCACCCCGGTGATGCTGAAGGTGATGGTCTCATCCGCTTCATTCAGCGCATCATCCACGATGTTCACATTGAAGCTGGCGCTGGTGGCACCGATGGGCACGTTCACCGTGACCACATTGGCCACGGCCGCCGGGGTGGTGGTGTAGTCCACGCCGTAGGTGGCCGTCCCGCCGGTGATGGTGAAGCTGATGGTGCCTGCGGCCGACGGCGGCGGGCTGATGGCCACGCTCACCGCCACGGCCCCGGCGCTTTCGTTATGGCTGCTGGTGGCCGCATTGAAGTTCACGATGGGGCCCGAAACCGTGCCCTCCACCTTGATATCGTCCAGGCGATAGGCCGCTGCGGTGTTCTTTTGGAAGCGGATCCGCAGGTTGGCCGTGGCAGGGATCGTACCCGATGCAGTGGCCATCGCCCACGTGTTGAGGGATGGTGGTTCAAGGAAGGAGAGTGCGCCCCACGTAATGCCGTCCGCGCTCACCTCAACCACCAAGGAGTTGGCGGGGTTCGCATCCCGCCTGATCCCGAAGCTCAAAGTCAGGCCCGTGTAGCCGCTTGTATTGATCCCGGAGATCAGGAAGTCCTTGAAATTGCCGCTTGCCGTTCCCATGTACACGTTGCCGCCGCCCGAGGCGCCGCCATACCCACTGGAGGCATTGGTCGTTCGCACATCCGTCGTCGCCGTGGTGGAAAAAGTAATGGGCGCCCCGTTCTGCCAACCTGTGTATGCGTTCACCCCGGTGTTTCCCGGGGGGGTCCCCATGTTTTCCGAGAAGATCGTCACTTGGGCCGCGGCAAACTGCACCGAACCGAAAAAGGAAAGGAGCAAGCCGATCGCCCCGATCCGAATGGATGGTTTGCGTGACTTCATCCCGTGCGTTACCGCCATCGTTGGGACCATGCCTTCCAGGGCTTGGAGCTTGGTGGCCAATAGCCTTCCACAAATATCGGTATTCAATCCGGCGGATCTGCACGCTTACGCCCCCGGTGCCGTCATAATTTTTTAAAGGGCTGTTGACAACCCGGTGCCCGGCCTACTCCGTCACGCCGGGTTGGAACTTGGTCCTGGGCGTCAGGATGGTGATCACCGGTTCCTCATGGCCGTATTCGCACTTGGGGCAAGGGATGCGGCTTTCGCGCTTGAACCGGTGGCCGTTGGTGCATTCGAAGGCCTCCGTGATGATGTTGGGGTCGTGCAAATGGGGTCCGCCGGGACCCGGCGCCGATGCCTTGAACCCCATGTCCGTGCGGGTGCTGCTCCGCTGGTAAACGGTTGAGGTCTTGTTCTTGGCTTCGCACTCGGGGCAGGTCATGATGGTAAGGATGCGTAATGGGTTGGATTTTGGCTGAAGATAGCATTTCCCTGGGCAAAAGCCCTGTACGGCCGTGAGGTGAAGGCAGCCGCCAAGCACGCCACTGGTGCAGGATGAGGGCCATGATCAAACCCGGCGTACAGGTTGCGGTCTGCACGTGCCGGGAAGGACGGGCCGGGCAACGCACCGCGCGTGTTGGTGGTTCTTCGTGCACGGATCATGCAGCAGGGTTCGTTCCGGGGGTCGAAAGCGCAAAGGCTGCAAGGGCTTCGTTCAGGAGTAATGGCCCAAGCCATGCTGATGAAAGGAAAGCCAGTGGAACGCATGCCGCCGCATGGATTTCGGGCCGTGGTGGAAATTCCGCCGCATGACCCGGGTAGATGTCCGGACGACGGGGAACTGCGGCCTCGCATCGGTTTCCCAGGGTATCGCGTAGCTTCGGTGCCTTGGTCCAATTCCATGCCCCCATGCCCCTCCTGCGCACCCTGCTGCCCGCTGCCTTGTTGATCCTGGCCGTTGAGCTGGCCGCCCAACCCTTTCAATACGGCTGCCACTATTTCCGCAACCACCCGTCGGCGCCGCCCGTGCCCACGGCGCAGCAGCGCGAACTGATCGATCAGGTCATCGCGCGCAGCGACACGTTCGACATCCTGGACTATGACATTGCCATCGACATCACCGACTACACCGGGCAACAGATCAAGGCGGCCACCACCATCGCCTACAGCGCCCTGATGGCGGACCAGGCCTTCATCCGCTTCGAACTGTGGGACCTGGAGGTGGACTCGGTCACCACGGCGGACGGGCCCTTGTCCTTCGCGTATGACGGCGAGGTGCTGCGCGTGGATTTCGCGGAGGCGCCGGTGGTGGGGCAGCCCGACACGCTGACGGTGCACTACCATGGCCACCCGCGCCGCGACCCCGATTGGGGCGGCTTCTATTTCCAAAGCGGGTACATCTACAACCTGGGCATCGGGCTCACCACCATACCGCCCAACTTCGGCAAGGTGTGGTACCCCTGTTTCGACTCTTTCGTGGAGCGGGCCACGTACACCTACCATGTGATGAGCAGGGGCCTGTTCCGGGCGCATTGCCAGGGTGACTTCCTCGGCGAGGTGCAATTGGGCGGCGATACCGTGGTGCGCACGTTCCGCATGGCCCAGCCGATCACCACGCACCTGTCCGCCATCGCGGCGGCCGAATACCGCGACAGCAACTATGTGCACATGGGGGCCTACGGCGAGGTGCCCGTGCGGCTGACGGCCAAGCCCAACAGCCTGGCGGCCATGGCGGGCAAGATGGTGGACGTGGGCGCCGCCATCGATGCCTGCGAGCATTGGTACGGGCCTTACGCCTGGGGCCGCGTGGGCTATGTGCTCACCACCGATGGCGCCCTGGAGATCCCCACCAACATCGCCTACCCCGATTTCATGCCCACCCAGACGCAGGCCCAGAACCGCAAGCTGCTCACGCACGAACTGGGGCATCATTGGTGGGGCAACATGGTCACCCCGCGGACGCAGCAGGACATGTGGCTGAAGGAGGGGCCGGCCGAGTACAGCGCCCACCTGATCGAGGAATGGATAGGCGGGCGCACGGCCTACGACAACGCGGTGAAGAACAACCAGCTGTACGTGCTGCGCCAGGCCCATGTGCAGGACGGGGGCTTCCAGGCGCTGTCGCCCATGCCGGACCCCTACATCTACGGCATCCATACCTACTACAAGGGGGCCTCGGTGATGCACAACCTGCGGGGTTACCTCGGCGACACGCTGTTCCGCCAGGGCATGCACCAAGTGCAGGTGGACCACGCCTACGGCACGCTCGATGCCGCAGGCTTCCGCGATGCCTTGGAGACCGCCACCGGCCACGACCTGCATCCCTTCTTCACCGACCAGGTGTTCGCACCCGGCTTCTCCGTGTGGGTGCCTTGGGGCATGCAGGCGCAGCCCAACGGCGGGCTATGGGACGTGGACCTGTTGCTGAAGCAAAAGCTCCGTGGCACCACGGGATTCCACACGGCCGTGCCGTTGGACATCACCCTGGTGGGTGCGGACAGGCAACGGCAGGACTACTTCAGGATGGTGGGCGGCGAATTTGCATCCCTGTCCTTGTCCTGTGCCTTTGAACCGGTGATGGTGGTGCTGAACGGGCGCAACCGCCTGAACCAGGCACGCATGGACTGGGAGCGTGTGATCGGGCCGGGCGAGACCGTTACGCCCATCTTGCCGCTCGTTGATTTCCGGCTGCAGTCCGTGGATGTGCCGGACTCGGCACTGGTACGCGTGGAGCATATATGGGCGGCCCCGGAGCAGGACCTCAGCCAGGGCATCGCCGAGATCTCCCCGGACCACTATTGGATCGTGGACGGCGTGTGGCCGGAAGGGTCGGCGATGACCGGCCGGTTGGCCTATGCGGCCTTGCAGGTGGGCGCGTTGGACCACGACATGCTGGGCACCAATGAGGCCGGGGTCCTCCTGCTGTACCGGGAGAAGGCCACCGACCCCTGGGAAGTGTATGCCGACCAGACGGTGAATGCCGGTGTGCTGGTCAACGGAAGCGGGACGATCGACATCAACGTGTTGCGGAAAGGGCAGTACGCCTTTGGCAAAGGCATCCTCACCGGCGTGGGGGAGCAGTCCGATGCCGGAGCGCAGGCGCTCCAGGTATGGCCGGTGCCGGCCTCGGACCGCATCGCCGTCGGCGGATGGGCGGGGAGCGGCCCCGTGGAACTCGCCGTGTACACCGTGCAGGGTGCCATGGCGCTGCATGCCGTGCGCACGCCGGCGGCCGATGGGGTGCTGGAGATGGACGTTTCCGCCCTGGTGCCTGGCAGCTACCTGCTCCGGGCCCGTTCGGCGGGCGGCCCGTGGACCGCAGGGACGGCCTTTGTGGTGTCGCGTTAGCCGTGGGCGTTGGCGCGCGGGTGAAAGCGCATGATGTTGCTGCGCAGGTACTCGCGGTCCAGGTGCGTGTAGATCTCCGTGGTGGTGATGCTGGCATGGCCGAGCATCTCCTGCACGGCACGCAGGTCGGCGCCACCCTCCACCAGGTGCGTGGCGAAGGAATGCCGGAAGGTGTGCGGGCTGATGGTCTTGCGGATGCCCGCCTTTTCGGCCAGGGCCTTCACCAGCTTGAAGACCGCCACGCGTGAAAGCCCCGACCCGCGGGCATTGAGGAAGAGGATATCCTCCGCCTGCCGTTGCACCGGCAGGTGCACGCGCTCCCCGTCGCGGTAGATGCCGATCTGCTTCATGGCCTCGGGGCTGATGGGCACCAGCCGCTCCTTGTCCCCCTTGCCGATCACCCGCACGAACCCCTCATCGAAATGCAGCCGGCTGATCCGCAGCCCGCACAGCTCGCTCACCCGCAGGCCGCATCCATACAAGGTCTCCAGCATGGCCCGGTCCCTGTGCGCCAGGGGCCTGGCCATGTCGATGGCCTGCACCATGGCATCGATCTCCTCCACGTGCAAAAAGTCGGGCAGGTGCCGTCCGATGCGCGGGCTTTCCAGCAGCTCGGTGGGGTCGCTGGTGATCTGCCGCTCCACCATCAGGCTCTTGTAAAACGAGCGGATGGCGCTCAGCAGCCGCGCCTGGCTGGAGGGCTTCAGCCCTTTCCTCACCTGTTGCGAGATGAAGCCCTGCAGGTCTTCCAGGCCCATGGCGTCCGGCGCGATGGCCGGTGACAGGCCGGCGGCAAAGGTGTGGAGCTTCCCCACGTCGCGCAGGTAGGCCTCCACCGTGCGCGGGCCCAGGCCGCGCTCCATCCGCAGGTAGGCGTGGAAGTCGTTCAGGGCCTCGGTCCATTGCATGGCACAAAGTTGGCCGCCCCCCGTGCTGGCCCGACGGAAGGGAATCACCACTTTTGCGCAACGCCATGCACATCCAGATCATCAATGGCCCGAACCTCGACCTGTTGGGCACTCGGGAACCGGAACTGTACGGCACCCGGTCCTTCCCGGAATACCTGCGCGAACTGCAAGGGGTGTTTCCCGCGCACACCATCACCTGCGCCCAAAGCAACCACGAGGGCGAATTGATCGAGGCCCTGCGCAAGGCCGGGGCGGGTAGCGACGGGGTGGTGCTGAATGCGGCGGGCTATTCGCACACCAGCGTGGCCATCCGCGATGCGCTGGCCCTGTTGAAGGTGCCGGTGGTGGAGGTACACATCAGCAACATCCACGCACGCGAGGAGTTCCGCCGCCATTCGCTCACGGGGATGCACTGCGCCGGGGTGATCACGGGCCTGGGGTTGGACGGCTACCGTTTGGCGGTGGATCACTTGCTGCGTCGCCTGGCCTGATCGAAGGCGGCCCGGTCCAGCTGGGTGAACCTGCGCCAGCCCAGTATGTAGCGGTCGTAGGCGATGCTGCGGTGGTACATGCCCGTCAGGTCGGGGCGTTCCTCCAGGCGTTGCAGCCTGCGGCGTTCGCGCAGCAGGTGGGGCAGCCAGCGCAGGAAATGGGCATGCGCGCGCAGCACCTGCCGGGCATGCGCCCCGTGTCCTTCCAGCGTGAATTTGGCGCTGGCGAAAAGGTCCAGCAGGATGCGGTGCAGGATGCGGTAATAGATCCACCGGGAGTGGAGCTGCTTGGTGAGCACGGCCAGGCTGTTGCGGAAGTTCAGGAAGGTCTTCCGCGGATCGCCGTAGGCCAGGGCACCGCCGCCCACATGGTACACGGCGGTGGCACTGGTGTATCCGATGCGCCAGCCCCTTCGCCGCAAGCTCCAGCACAGGTCGATCTCCTCCATGTGGGCGAAGAGCGAGGCATCGAACCCGCCCACTTGGCGGAACGCGTCGGATCGGATCATCAGGCAGGCGCCGGTGGCCCAGAACACGTCCCGGTCGTCGTCGTACTGGCCGTGGTCCTCCTCCGTGATGTCGAAGATGCGGCCCCGGCAGAAGGGATAGCCGTTGCGGTCGATGAACCCGCCGGCGGCCCCGGCGTGCTCAAACCGCGTGCGGTGGTGAAAGCTGAGCATCTTGGGCTGGCAGGCGGCCATGTCCGGCCGTGCCTCCAAATGGGCCTCCAGGGCCGTCACCCAGCCGGGCGGCACTTCCACGTCGGAGTTCACCAGCAGGAAGTACTTGGCTTGCACCTGCTCCAGGGCGGCGTTGTACCCGCCGGCGAAGCCGAGGTTTTCCTTCAGCTGGATCACCTCGGCCGCTGGCGCGTGTTGCCTCAGCCAGTCCACCGAGCCGTCGGTGCTGCCGTTGTCGGCCACGATGATGCGGGCATGGGCGGCGCTGTGCGTGATCAGCTGCGGGAGGAACCGTTGCAGCCATGGCAGGCCGTTCCAGTTCAGGATCACCACCGCCGTATGCATCGGGCTACCGTTCATTCCCGGCAAAAATGGGGAAGAACGGCGGCCACGGCTTGTGAAAAGGTGCTACCGGGGCGGCTCAGCGCGTCCTTCGGCCGCCACCCGTGCCCCGGGAAGGGCTGGGCGTGGAGGGTGCCGACCGCATGGGCGGGGCCGATGGCCGTACCTGCGGGGTGGAGATGCGCGGCGTCGTACCCTCATTCCTCGGTGCGCGCGGCGCCTGCCATTGTTGCTGCTGATAGCCCCGGTAATCGTTCACGCGCTTGTCCCCGCGTTCCCGTTCCCGCTGGATGTTGCCCGGATTGTCCGGCATGCGCCACGACGGTTCCCGCTGGGGCGGCCTTGTGACCGACGGGGCGGCAGGCCTGCCAGCCGGCCGGTCCGTGGTCGTTCCGCCCGGCCGTGCGGCCCCTTCATTGACCTTCCCATGGGCAGGTCGTTCTTCTTTGGGCCGCGCCACTTGGTCCCATTTGCCGTCCTGCCACTTCTCGGTGGCCCCGTCCTGGTTGCGGTACACATTGCCTTGCCGATCGGTGAAGTAGTCGCGTACGGCAGGCTTCTTCATCCCGACATCCGGGGTCTTGCCTGCCAGGTTGCGGTCCCTCGCCGTAGCCGCGATGGTGGGCCGCCCATTGCTCACTGATGGGGTGACGCCTGCCGTGGGCCGGTTGCGATACAGGTCGCTGGGGCGCATGCCACCACCACCCGGGGCCATGCGGCTTGGCCGGTTGGAGGAGGACATGCTGGGCCGGTGGCCATAGTACCACGACCCGCCACGGCCCGTGCCCGGCCAGTAATGCCCGTGCCAATAGTGGCCGTGGCCGTACCACGTGGCGATCGGCGGGCAATATGCGTATGGTCCCCACCAGCCCCAGGAATAGGGCCGGTAGTAGCTGAACCATCCCGGATAGAACCAGTTGTAGCCCCAAGAAGCCCCGAATCCCCAACCGTACCACGGGTTGTAGTACATGTTGAAGCCCCAGGTATAAGGCCTTGGGTACCAGTAGGTGTGCCGCCATGGATTGTAGTAGTGGCCCGTGCCATAGATCACCACTCCGCCTTGCACGAAGGCACCGATATAGCCCGGTGTGTAGCCGATGAACACCCAGTCGGGGGTGTAGTCGTAGATGTAGACGTAACGCACCCGGTAATTGGGGTCGGAGGGCGGAATGGTGTTCACCTCGGAAGGCACGGCGGTGCTCACCATCCAAGGCCCGTCGGGACTATCGCCTTCAAACCACACCGCATTGTCCACCACGTAATACCGGCCGTTGATCCTCAGCACCACGGTGCTGGCGTTGACCGCCGAATACACCTCGGTCCCGGCGATCCGCTCGAATTGCGGTGAACCGTCGTAGGTAACCTGCACGGTCGCCGTCTTGCGGTCCACCTTGGCGGTCTGGGGGATCTGGGCATCCCTCACGGCTTCGCGGGCCGCATCCGTGCCGGCGATGTGGGCCAATACGCCGTCCTTGGCCGATCCCTCCGGGATGCGGGCAAAATCGGCCGGCAAGGCATCGGATGCCACGTAGTGCCAGGGGCCGTTCCGCAGGTCGGTGGTGGCGTACCAGCGGCCCGATGCGAGGAAGTAGTACTCCTGTGTGGGGATGTACAGGAACAGGTCCTTGTCCGTGTTCGTGGCGTACATCAGCGAACTGTTTTCCAAGGGCTGCATCTGCGGCGGCCCGTCCAGGTCAAGCAGCACGGCGGGCTTCAGGCTCACCACCACTTCGGGTACCACGCCCTGGGGCCGTTCAACTTGATAGGAACTGTCCACCGCCGCAGCAAGCTTTTCCAGATTGGCCGGGGCTTTCTTTTGCGAAACCCAAGGCCCGTTGATGTTGTTCGCGTTGTACCACAGGCCCGAGCCATAGAGCCAATAGGCCCCTCCTTTGGGGCGGACCACGAAGAACGGGGTGTTCACCACGCGTTCCACCTCGGGTGCGTTGGCCGCATATACCGGGTCGGTGGTGTTCCCCGCGTTCTTCACCGGTTCCATGATCGGTTGCCCGTCGATGAATAGAAGCAGGCCGGGCTTTTCGCGATAGATGATCTCGGGCGGCGAATTGTCGTAGGCCTCCGATGACTCGTGCTCATCCTCCAAGGCGGCCACCAGCCAATCGATGGCGATGGGCCGCGCATTTTTCAAGATGCCGCTGGACAGCATTCGGGCGATCCGTTCACGCTCGCCCTCGCCGGTGATGCCGGGGAGCCGGACGTCGGTAACATTGAACGCCGTGAGCGTTCCCATGCGGTTCGTGCGGTCGATGGCCAAAGTGCCGCTGCCCCATGCAGCCCCGAACACGGGGCTGCTGTCCTGCGGTCGCTGGATGGACACGGCCGCCCTGGCGGTGAAGCTGGAACCATCGAATGATTCGGGCTGGGGCTTGAATACTTGCACCTGATTGCCGTCGGCGGTGAACGAGAGCGGCCAATCCGCCTGATCGTCCTGTGCCGCTAAGTGAAGCGCGGGCAGCAAGGCCCAGGCAAGCCAGTATACCCGTGGTAGGAATGCGGCGTGGTTCATCTTGAGGGTCGGTTATCGGGTACATGGGAGATCAAGTCCCGTGCCAATTTCGGGAATGGCCATGTTGCCACCCGTGGTTAATGCCTGACGCTGTACAATTTGCCCCCGATACCTTAATTTTCCGCATTCAAGCTTGTGCTTCCGGGCAGATGGGATCGGGGAGAACCATGTTGATGGTCGCTTGCTTGCCGGTGCTGCTGGCCAATGGTCCTGTGCTCGGGTTTTCGGGGCCGGAAGCCTTGCTGGTGGACGTGAAGGTGATCGTGAAGGGCTTGCCCATGGAGGGTACCCGCGTGATCGTGGTGTCGAGGGACACGGAACAGCAGGTGGTGGATGAAAATCCTTCACACTTCAGGCTGGAGCTGGGCCTCCAGAAGGAATATCTCTTCTCCTTTGAACGGCCCGGATGCATGAGCAAGCAATTACGGTTCAACACGGCAGTGCCACCGGACCGGCTCTCCCCGAGGGGGTTCAGCTTTCCGTTCCAGGTGACCCTGGAGCCTGTTCCGCCCGGCCAACGGATGGAATATGCCGGCCCGGTGGGCTATATCCATTTTGATGAAGCGACGGGGAATTTCGGGTACAGCACCGACTATCGCATCCAGCGGGATGCCGTCATGCAGGAAAGGCTGGAATCGGTCCGTGCCAAGCTCGATGTGCCGGCTGCCGTGGTGCGAGCGTCGAGATCCGGAAAAAATGGCGGTCCGGAAGGGATGGCGGTATCCCGGCTGCAAGCGGAGGACACCGGGCCGAAAGCGCTTCATCTCGGTGAACGGACCGCTCCCATGGTTAGCCGGGTGGCGCCCAAGGTGCATGTGCTGGCCGACCCGGACGATGATTTCCTGCCCGGATCGTCCGAGAGGCCAACGGAAGCCACCGGGGCATTGGAGCGGCCAAGGGTTCGGGATGTGCATCCCCGCATGGAAGATAGCGGGCCAAGCGGGCCGATTGCCTCGCGGGACCCGGTGCGGATCGGGAGCGAAGTGAAGGTGGAACGCCTGCATGTCACCACCATTGTGACCCGGCAGGACGGCTTGATGTGCACGGAGTATCGGCGCGTGGTGAGCTACTACGGTGGTGTCACCTATTTCCGCGACGGACGGCCCTGCTCGGCAGAGGTATACGAACAAGGCATCAGGCCGTGAGGGCCCTGGCACGTCTCACATCCGCTCCAGCCGGACGATGTTTTCCACGTGCGAGGTGTGGGGGAACATGTCCACGGGCTGCACGTGGGTGATGTGGAAGCGGTCCTTCAGCAGCGCGAGGTCGCGTGCCTGCGTGGCCGGGTTGCAGCTTACGTATACGATGCGCGCCGGGGCCATGTCGCGGATGCGCTCCACCACCGCAGGATGCATGCCCGCGCGGGGCGGGTCGGTTACCAGCACATCGGGTTTGCCATGGCGGGACACGAAACCGCCGTCCAGCAGGTCCTTCAGGTCGCCGGCCTCGAAGGCCGCGTTGCCGATCCCGTTCAGCCGGGCATTGATCCGGGCATCGTCCACGGCGGAGGGCACGATCTCGGCACCGGCCACGTGGCCGCAGTGGCGCGCCAGGAAAAGAGAGATGCTGCCCGCGCCGCAGTAAAGGTCGTACACCCGGTCGTCCGCACCCGGCGCGGCCAGTTGGCGCACTTGGTCATACAGGATCGCGGCTTGCTCCGGGTTGGTCTGGAAAAAGCTCTTGGGCCCGATGCGGAACCGCAGCGGCGCAAAGCCCTCGTCGGGCAACTCCTCGATGATGTGGTCCTTGCCGTGGAACACGTGGACGTCCAGGTCCCAAATGGTGTCGTTCTTCTTCGGGTTGATGCACCACAGCACCGCATCGAGGGCGGGGAATGCCTTCACCAGGGCCAAAAGGAGCCGTTCCCTCGCGGGGGTGTCCTCATGGCCGAAAGAGAGCAGTACCATGGCTTCCCCCGTGGTGGCCGTGCGCACGGTCAGGGTGCGCAGCCAGCCCTCCTGCTTGCGGATGTCGTAATAGTCCAGGCCGTGCCGTTCACCGTAGTCGCGGATGAAATTGCGGATGGCGTTGCCCGGCTCGGGTTGCAGCCAACATTCCGAGATGTCCAGCACCTTGTCGAAGCGGCCCGGCAGGTGGAAGCCCAAGGCCCTGCGCCGGTCAATGGGCCCGCCGTGTTCCAGTTCCTCGCGCGTAAGCCAGCGCCGGGCGGAAAAGGTGTACTCCAGCTTGTTCCGGTAGAACCGGGTCCGGGGTGAGGCCAAGGTGGGCAACACCTCCAACGGGCCCAAGCCGCCGATCCGCTCCAGGTTGTCCACCACCTCTTGCCGCTTGAAGGCCAGTTGGGCCGGATAGGCCAGGTCCTGCCAGGTGCATCCCCCGCATGTGCCGAAGTGCTTGCAAAAGGGCGTTTCCCGTTGCGGGGAAGGGTTGACAATGCGAAGCACGCGCGCCTCCGCAAAGCTTTTTTTCTTGCGTGTGATTTGCAGGTCGGCCACATCGCCGGGCACGGCACCGGTGATGAACACTACCAGGCCGTCCACTTTGGCGAGCGCCCGCCCCTTGGCGGCCCAGCCCGTCACATCGATGTTTTCGAGAAGGGGAAGCCCTGCCTTGGCCATGTTGGGGCCGGCAACCACCGGGCTGCCGGACGGATCAATGACTATTGCTTCTTGAAGTTCCCGGCCTTCCACGCCTGGATGAACTGCGCCCAAGCAATGGGATTGAACAGGTTCACCGTGGGTGCGCGCCCTTGGTTGTAGATCCGGGTGTTGTCCAACGAGGCCTGGTAATGTGCCGCGATCCCCGCGTCGGGCGGCAGGTTCTCCATGCGCTGGATGGCCTCCGCGCTGTTCAGGTGCTTCAGGGCGCGCTGGTACTCGCTGTCAGTAAGGTTCAAGGCCAGGAAGGCATCGCGGAACTGCTCCTTGCTGGGCCACGGGTACACCTCCAGGGGCTTCAGCAGCACGGTGTCAGGCATCAGCACGTGGATCATGGAGTACTTGTCGTCCGAGAGGGTGTCCGGGATCACATAGCTGCCGCGCTTGAAGCCCACGGCGGAGAATTCGATGGTGTCGCCGTTCTGGGCCACGAAACTGAAATACCCATACACGTCGCTCATGGTGCCCCGGTAGCTCCCCTTGGTCAGGATGCTGGTGAACGGGACCGCCTCCAGGCTGTCACCCGTGACCACCACCCCGCTGAACTGCACCAGGTGCCGCGGTTGGGATTGTCCGAATGCCGCACAGCACAGGGCAAGGGCCGATGGGAGGAACAGGTGGCGCATGGTTGCAAAGGTAAGTCCGGCCGCGCCGGCGATCCCTGCCGTCACACGCCAGCGGATGGCCGGGGCCGGGCAATGGCCGGTGCCCCCATCGGCAAGGCCCATGCCATGGCCTTTCGTGCCGCACTGTAACTTGGCCTCATGAAAACAAACCTGTACCCGTTTGCGGCCTCCTTATTGGTGTGTGCCACGTCGGGCGCCCAGATCGTCATTGGCGTGGGCGATATGCCCTCGGCCGGCGACACCGTGCGCTACCGGAATGCCGTGACCGCCCAGGACCCGGCGCCTGCCGGCCCCGGTTTCCTGTGGGACTTCAGCGGCCTGGTGCCCGGCACGGAAGGTGCCGATACCATGGTCAGCGTGGGCAGCACACCCTTGGCCTACCAGTTCTTCTTCAACAATGCACTGCTCTATCCGGCACACAAGGCCAACTATGCCATGCGCGGCACCGCCATCGGGTTCCAGGGTTTTTCGCTGAGCGATCTCTTCGACTATTACAAGAACAATGATGAGGGTTTCCGCAACGTGGGGTTCGGCGCCAACGTGAACGGGCTTCCCGCCTCCGTGCAACGGAACCCGGTGGATTGGATCTACCGCTTCCCGCTGGAATACGGGGACGTGGACAGTTCGTTCAGCCATTTCCAGGTCGCGGTGCCCACCCTGGGTTTTTTCGCACAGGACCAATGGCGGCGCAATGAAGTGGACGGGTGGGGCACGCTCATCCTGCCTGCGGACACCTTCGAGGTGCTGCGGGTGCGTTCGCGCATCAACCGCACCGATACCGTCCACATCGATCAGTTCAACATCGGGTTCAGCCTGCCGGAGCCGGAAACGGTGGAATACAAATGGATCGCGGCCGGCGTGGACGAACCGGTGCTGCAGGTCACCACCACGGGCGGGGTGAACACCGTCGTTCGCTTTTGGTACAGCCCGGACAGCATCACCACGGGGGTGGCCGGACCTACGCCGGGAACATCGGCCCAGGTGTGGCCCAACCCGGCCGGTGCGACGGTGCAGGTAGGGGGCATGGGTGCCGGTCCATTGCAGCTGATCGGTGCCGATGGCCGCGTGGTACGGCGGTTCCCTGCCTCGCACCAGCCCGTGCGGACCTTGGAGGTGATCGGCCTGGCACCGGGCACGTACCTGCTGAAGGCCCCGGATAACGGCCCGGTCCGGCGCGTGGTGATCGGCCGTTAGGCCAGGTTCCCGGCCTGTACCCGCCCGGCGATTTCCGCCAGGTATTGCCGGTGCTGCACACACCAGCGCTCCACCACGGGGGCGGCGTGGCCGTGTACCGCGGCCACCAAGGGATGCCGTTCCTGTTGGTCGCCCACCACGGCGCGCAGGACCCGGCGACCGGCATCGGCCTCGCGCTCAAGCGGGCTGCCGTCGTGGATGGGTCGGCGCCGGAGCAGGGCCCGGGTGGCGTATTGCCAGGCAAAGGCGGCCACGTAGCGCGTTTTCCCCCAAAGGCTTGGCCCGAATCGCTCGGCCTGCGCCAGGTGTCCCACCTCGTGGGCCAGATGCAACAGCCATCGCAGGGTGGAGGAGGGGCTGCCGTCGCCAAGGCCATGCTTGGAGAACCAGATGCCGGTGAACCAGATGGTACGCCCGATGGTGAGGGCCCCGCCACGCCGATAGGGATACCATGGGGCATGCAGCCAGTTGGCGCTGGAAGGCCTCACTTTCGCGGCGCGCAACAACGCCGTGTCCACGCCGCTGACCGCATGCAAGGCGGCCACCGCCGCCCCGGTCAGGTGGCCGTCGTCCTGCAGCACCGCTATGTGCCCCCTGTGATCACCCATGCCGCATTACAAAGGAAAGGAGCGGCCAGTACCTTCGCCGCCATGGCAGGGAGCACCTTCGGCACTGCTTTCAAACTGGCCACCTTCGGCGAAAGCCACGGCCCCGCCATCGGCGGCGTGGTGGACGCATGCCCGGCCGGGCTGAAGCTGGACCTGGCCCAGGTGCAGGCCGAGCTGGACCGGCGCCGGCCGGGCAGCACGCCCTTGGGCACCACGCGCCGGGAGGCGGACACCGTGGAGTTCCTCAGCGGCCTGTTGGACGGCGTCACCTTGGGCACGCCCATCGGCTTCATCATCCGCAATGCGGATGCACGCCCGTCGGACTACGGCCACTTGCAGCAAGCCTACCGCCCGGGCCATGCCGACCGTACCTGGGAGCAGAAGTTCGGGGTCCGCGACCACCGGGGCGGAGGCCGTGCCAGCGCAAGGGAAACGGCGGCGCGCGTGGTGGGCGGTGCCATCGCCCGGCAGCTGTTGGCCACGGCCGGCATGCAGGTGCGGGCCTGGGTGAGCCAGGTGGGCGGCGAACGCCTGCGGGTGGGCCCTGCGGGCCTGGACCTGGATGCCGTGTACAGGAGCGACGTGCGCTGCCCCGATCCCGGTGCGGCCGCACGCATGGAAGCCTTGATCGCCGAGGTGCGGAAGGAAGGCGACACCATCGGGGGGCGGATCACCGGTCTGTTGCGCGGGGTCCCGCCCGGCCTGGGCGAACCCGTGTTCGACAAACTGCACGCGGACCTGGGCAAGGCCCTGTTCAGCATCAACGCGGTGAAAGGCGTGCAGTTCGGCAGCGGTTTCGATTCCATTGCCCTGCGGGGCTCCGAACACAACGATGCCTACACGGTGGTCGATGGTGCCATCCGCACGGCCACCAACCGGGGCGGCGGCGTGCAGGGCGGCATCAGCAACGGGGAGGACATCGTGTTCGACGTGGCCTTCAGGCCGGTGAGCACGTTGATGCGGCCGCAGGCCACCGTCGACAGGGAAGGGCGCACCGTGGTCCTGGAAGGGAAGGGACGCCACGATCCCTGCGTGGTGCCGCGGGCCGTGCCCATCGTGGAGGCTATGGCCTGCCTGGTGCTTGCGGACCACTGGTTGCGCCACCGGCTCAGCCGTGCCTGAGCGCGTTACTGCCGGTCGGCGGCACGCTTTTCAAGCGCCTTCACCAGGTCCGCCATCTGGTCCACGTCCAGTTGCTTGGCGATGATCTTCCGGTCCTTGTCCAGCAGGTAGAACCGGGGCGTGGCGTACACATCCCAGGTGTCCGGGTAGTTCAGGCTCTCAATGGTGGTGTATTTCGGGATGAACTTCCACGACGCGACCTTGGCTTCCTGGAACACATGCCAGGTGCGCCCCACGTTGGTCCAGTCCAGGTTGTTGTCCACGATGAACTTCTTCCAGTCGGTGAACAGGATGCTGTCCGTGGCATTGGCCACGGCGAACACGCCCACGTCAAGGGGTTTGAGCTTGGTCTTCCAATCCTCGTGGATCGTGGGCAGCACCTTCTTGCAGTGGCCGCAATGCGGGTCCCAGAAAACCAGGAGCACGTACTTCTCCGGCATTTTGTACAAGCTGAACCACTGGCTTTCCGTGGTGTCCGGAAGGATGATGTCCTTGGCCTGCGCGCCGATGACCAGCGGGGCTTCCTTGCGTGCCCGCTCGCACAGCTTTTCCAGCTTTTCCGGGGTCATCCAGTCCACCCGGTTCGGCTTGCCGTCCTTGGGGCAGTAATAGGTCTGCGCCATGTGAACGAACACCGCATCCATGCCCATGAGGTTGCTGGTCTCATACTTGTAGGTGATGGCATTCACCGCGAACTTGAAGAGGTCGCCCCCGTCGTCCATGCGGCGGATCAGGTCATCGGCGTACTTGTTGATGGTGTCCGGGACCTGGGGGATCACCTTCCCGATGTACTCATCGAACTTGTTCTGGAACACCGGCGTGCGCAGGTTCCGCTCGTCCTTCAGGTTGGTGTTGTCCCAGAAATGGGCCCTGTAGTTGTAATAGCTCGCCGCACTGTCGAGCGCGCCATCGGCTTTGTACACGTCCGTGTTTTCGGGCGTGATGCCCATCTTCACGAAGTTGGCCACCAGCGTGGAAGGGTGCCCGGCCACCAACGACTTCTGGTACTTCAGGATCTCCTCGTCCAGCTTCTTCAGCCTTTCGTTGGCGGCCGCCTTGCCGATGGGGTCTTCCATGCCCTCCATCTGCGCCTTGATGGCGTCCGCCTCCTTGCGCTGGTCGGCCAGGTAGCGCACGTACGCCAGGAAGAGCTTGTTCTCTTCCGAGCGCACCACCTCCAGATGGTCGTTCAGCGCCGCCGTGTCGCTCTTCATTTCCACCACGGGCTCGTTCACGATGAATTCGAAATACTTCGGCCCGGGCACCACCACGGCATAAACCCCCGCCTTGTATCCGCTCGGGCGGTCAAAGACCGCCACGCCTTTCGGGCTGGCCACGGTGGTGTCGGCGTAGTACAGCTTGTTCCCGTAATAGTTGGCCAGGAAGATGGTGTCGTTGGCCGTCCCTTGGATGGTGAACTGCATTCGCCGCTTTTCCTGGGCATGGACCACCGTGCCGAGGGCCAGGAGCGCTGCAAGAAAGAGCTGTTTGTACATGTGGGCCAAATGTAAAAGGCCGCACCGACAGGGGTGGGCCGTTAACGATCGTTTGATGCGCAAACAAAGATCGGGCCGCCGTGCCCGCCCGCCCCGCTTCAGGCCTGCAGCGTCTTGAACTCGCTGGTGAGGTGGAAGGTGATCTCCGGGTTGTTGCGCTGCTCCAGGTCGAGCATGTACGCCGAAGGGGCCATGAACACCGGGTTGCCGTCCTTGTCGCTGACCACCTGGGTGGTCTTGATGCGGATGAAATTCTCCAGGGCGGCCGGGTCATCGCTGGTGATCCAGCAGGCCTTGTGTGCCTGGATGGCCTGGAATGCACACTGGGCGCCATATTCATGTTCCAAGCGGTAGCGGATCACATCGAATTGCAGTTCGCCCACGCACCCCACGATCTTCTTGTTGCCGGGCTGCTGGGTGAACAATTGGGCCACGCCCTCGTCCGTGAGCTGGCGGATCCCCTTCTCCAGTTGCTTGCTGCGCATGGGGTCCAGGTTCACCAGTTCCCGGAACAGCTCCGGCGAGAAGGAGGGGATGCCGCGGAAATTGAAGGAGGCCCCGGCGGTGAGGGTGTCGCCGATCTTGAAATTCCCGGTATCGTATAGGCCGATCACATCCCCGGGCCAAGCTTCGTCCACCAAGGTCTTCTGTGCGGCCAGGAAGGTGGTGGGGTTGGCGAACCGTAGTTGCTTGTCCTGGCGGACGTGGTGGTAAAACGTGTTCCGCTTGAACTGCCCCGAGCAGATGCGCAGGAAGGCCATGCGGTCGCGGTGGTTGGGGTCCAGGTTGGCGTGGATCTTGAACACGAAGCCGCTGAATTCGGGGTCTTCCGGTTTCACCAGGCCCTGGTCGGTCTCGCGCGGGCCCGGCGGCGGCGCGATGCGGACGAAGGTGTCCAGCACTTCGCGAACCCCGAAATTGTTGAACGCGCTGCCGAAGAACAGCGGTGCCAGCTTGCCCTGCCTGTAGGGAACCAGGTCGAACGGGTCGTACACCCCGTTTATGAGTTCCGTTTCCTCACGCAATTCCTGGGCAGGGCCTGGCCCCAACAACTGGTCCAGGCGGTGGTCGGCAAGGTCGTCGATCCGTTCGCTGGTGGCTTCCTTCCTGGTCTTTATCGATTCGAACAAGCGCAGGTTGCGGTTGTACAGGTCGTACACCCCTTGGAAGGTGGCGCCCACGCCGATCGGCCAGGTGAGCGGGCGCACCCGGATGGACAGCATCTCCTCGAGTTCATCCATCAGGGAGAAGGGGTCTCGCCCTTCCAGGTCCAGCTTGTTGATGAACACGATCACCGGCGTTTGCCGCATGCGGCACACTTCCATCAGCCGTTCCGTCTGCGGCTCCACGCCCTTGGTGGAGTCGATCACCAGGATCACGCTGTCCACGGCCGTGAGGGTGCGGTAGGTGTCCTCGGCGAAATCCTTGTGCCCCGGGGTGTCCAACAGGTTGATCAGCGTGCCGCCGTACTGGAAGGTCATCACCGAGGTGGTCACGGAGATGCCGCGCTGGCGTTCGATGTCGAGGAAGTCGCTGGTGGCACCCTTGCGGATCTTGTTGCTCTTCACCGCACCCGCAGTTTGGATGGCACCCCCGTACAGCAGGAATTTCTCGGTCAGCGTGGTCTTGCCCGCGTCCGGGTGGCTGATGATGGCGAATGTGCGCCGCTTGGCAATTTCCTCGGATAGGCCCATCAGGCTGAAAATGGCCGCAAATGTAGCGCCGTATGCACGGCGCCGGAAGGCACCGGCAGGGCTATCGCGTCTAATTTCTCCCGTCAGTACTGGGAATGTGCCGGAACAGCAGGCCCAGTGTGCGGCGATCCTGTCCCCCTCGTGCCCGCCGAACGGCGGGCCCAGGGCGAGGGGGCGGACCAAAGCGAGCGGCGGGCCGGGGAGCAAGGAACGCACGCTGGGCCTGCTGTTCCTACCCCTTTGCCGAAGTCATGGCCGTTGATGGATTAAGACGCGATAGCCCTGGGGAAGGCTGCATGGGGCCAGCCGACCAGGGGCGAATGCCGACCGGCCATTGGACAAGCGAGGGTAAGGACAAGCACAGCGCCATCGGCCATGCCTGCGGTCCATGGGGGGGATACGGGCTTTGGCCTGATCGGTACTGCCCGGTGCCGGCTTCAGCCGTTCATGGCCAGGAACGGGTCCCATGGGCATCACCGCCCCCATGCATCACCCAACCGTTTGAACCCGTACGGCCACCGGGCTTTCCTGTATCCGTATCAGGCGGTGTATCCGTGACCGTAAGAGCCGGCGTTGGTGCCGTCGTACCTATCATCTTGGCCGGGCAGGTCCCTTCCGGCGGCCGCCGCCTGAGGTCCGGGTGAATGGCGGCAATGGCCGCGCATGGCGCGGGTCCCGCCCTGCATGACGGCTACATTTGCGCTCCCCGTTCCGGGGCGGCACGCATGCGGAGCTTCCTTCTCGAAAACCGCTACACGGTGATCTTTCTCATCCTGTGGTTCCTGGTGGCGCGGATCGCCCCCGGGCTACTGTACGTGTTGCTCCCGTTGGGCATCATCCTGCTGCGCCGCATCGATCACTGGCAGGACATCCTGTTCGGCTTCATCATGGTGCTGGTCCTGTCCGACAACCTGGGCGGGCTGCCTTCCATGGCGGTGATGAAATCGGCGAAGTCCGTGTATATCCTCACCTTGGCGCTGGTGCTGCTGGCAGACCAGGCCAGGATGCAGCCGCTCGCCAAGATCTTCGGCCTGTTTTTGCCGTTTTTCGTGTACGCCTTCTTCCCGATCATCGCTTCGGAGGTGCCCTTTGTGGCGATGGAAAAGACGCTTTCCTATGCGCTCCTGTTCCTGGTGGTGCCCAATTATGTCCTTTACAACTTCAGGTTGTACGGTTGGCCTTTCTTCCGCAACCTGTGCTGGTTCCTCATCTTTATCCTCCTCTCGCAAAAGCTGCTGCCGTTCATCGGCGATGCCGAAGCTTTCTACGTCGTGGGCCGGTTCCGCGGATACTTCGGGAATCCCAACGGCATGGCCATTTTTACCTACCTCACCTTCGTGCTCTTCGGGGTGGTCAAGTACCTGCGCCCCGGCATGTTTTCCAGGGTGGAGACCATTTTCATTTATGCGGTGCTGATCTATTACCTGGTCACCTGTGGCGCGCGCACCTCCTTGATGGCCTCCCTGATGTTCGTCTTTTTCATCCAGTTCTTCCGCATCTCGGTGTGGCTGGGCCTGATCTCCTTCGTGGCATTCATCGGGATCAGCGAATTGTTGACGAGCAACCTCCCGGCGGTCATCACCGCGCTGGGACTGCACGATTACCTGCGGGTGGATACCTTGAGCGACGGCTCCGGGCGCTATGTGGCCTGGAATTACGTCTGGGACCAGATCAACAACCACGGGTATTTCCTCTTCGGGGCCGGGTTTGAGAATGAATACGTCATCATGTTCAAGGCATACAGGTACCTTTCGCAGCTGGGCCATGAGGGCGGCGCGCACAACAGCTACCTCACCTTTTGGCTCAACGTGGGCATCGTGGGGCTGATCCTGTTTTTCCGCAGCTTCCTGCTCATCTTCATCAAGGCCAGCAAAAACACCTCCATCGCCTTGGCCGTGCTCTGTTCCGTGCTCTTCTCCGTCCTGTACGAAAGTTGGCTTACCGCTTCGCTCAACCCGTATACCATCCTGCTGTTGGTGGTGCTCACCATCATGTCCGAGGAGGAGATCATCGGGACCGTTGGTGCCGGGGAGAAACCGGTGGCGGAGGCGGAAGCCGCGCCGGTCGGCCCGCCCCTCATCCTGCCTGCGCGCTAACTGCTTTCTTTGCACCCCGAATCCAACCATGCCACGCATACTCGTCACCGGCGGCGCCGGCTTCATCCCCAGCGCCATCGCCATCCGCCTGTCCCAATTGCCCGACACCGAAGTGGTGGCCGTGGACAACCTCTCCACCGGCGACCTGCGGAAGCTGGAATTGGGGAAGCACCCGGGCCTGCGCTTCATCAAGTGTGATGTGAACCGTTTCCAGGACATCAGCGCGGTGTTCTATGCCTATCGCCCCCAGTTCGTGTTCCACTACGCCGCCGTGGTGGGGGTGAAGCGCACCACCGACCATCCGGTGAACGTGCTGCACGACATCGACGGCATCCGCAATGTGCTCGACCTGTGCAAGAACACGGGGGTGCAACGCATCTTTTTCAGCAGCAGCAGCGAGGTGTACGGCGAGCCCGTGGAGTTCCCCCAGAACGAGCACACCACCCCGCTGAACAGCAAGCTGCCGTACGCCATCGTGAAGAACGTGGGCGAAGCCTTCCTGCGCAGCTACCACCGCGAGTACGGGCTGGAATACACCGTCTTCCGCTTCTTCAACACCTACGGGCCCAAGCAGAGCAAGGATTTCGTCGTCAGCAAGTTCATCCGCGCCGCCCTCAAGGGGCAGGACATCACCGTGTACGGCGACGGCAGCCAGTCGCGCACCTTCTGCTTCATCGACGACAACATCGAGGCCACGGTGAACGCCTTCCGCAACAACGAGGTGCTGAATGACGTGGCCAACATCGGCAACGACCGGGAGACGCACATCATCGACCTGGCCAAGCTGGTGATCGAGCTCACCGCCAGCCGGTCCAAGATCGTCCACCTGCCGCCGTTGGCGGAAGGGGACATGACCCGCCGCATGCCCGACATCCGGCGCATGCGCCAGCTGCTGGGCCGCGACCTGCTGCCGCTGCGCGAGGGATTGAAGCGGATCCTGGACGACACGTCCTTCATCCTGGATTGAGCCCGGGGCCATGTGCGGCATTGCGGGCTCGGTGGTGGCGGTACCCGGCGCGGAAGACCGGGGGAGCCGGGAAAAAACCGTGGCCGCCATGGTGGGGGCCTTGGCCCACCGGGGCCCCGATGCGGAAGGCCTCTGGGCCGATGACCGGGCCGTGTTGGGCCATCGCCGCCTGGCCATCATCGACATCGACCCCGCGAGCTGCCAGCCCATGGCCGATGCCGACGGGCGGTTCACCCTGGTGTACAACGGCGAACTGTACAACTACGCTGAACTGCGCCGAGAGTTGGCCCCGTACCCGTTCCGCACCAAGGGTGACGCGGAAGTGCTGTTGGCCGCATGGGGCCGGTGGGGCGTGCAATGCCTGGACAGGCTGGAGGGCATGTTCGCCTTTGCCATTTGGGATGCGCGGGAAGGCGAACTGTTCCTGGTGCGCGACCGCCTGGGCGAAAAGCCGCTGTACCACACCGCCGTCGATGGGCAGCTGCTCTTCGCCAGCGAGGTGCGTGCGCTGCTCGCCTCGGGCCGGGTGGAACGGCGGATCAACGAAGCCGCGCTGGGCGACCAGTTGCGATACGGCACGGTACACGGCCCGGATACCATCGTGAGGGGGGTGCAGATCCTGTTGCCGGGCCACGTGCTGCGCTGGTCGCAGGGGAAGTCCTCCACCTGGCCTTGGTGGGACATGGTGCAACGTGCGGATGCTTCCGCCGATGGCTTGGACCGGGAAAGCATCCACCGGCAGGTCCGGGAGCATTTCTTCCGCGCCGTGGAGAAGCGCCTGGTGGCCGATGTTCCCTTCGGGGCCTTCCTCAGCGGGGGCATCGACAGCAGCGCCGTGGTGGGGGCCATGGCCCGCATCACGCAGGAGCCGGTGCGCTCGTTCACGGTCACCTTCGACGAGGCCCGGTTCAATGAAGCCGATTTCGCCAAGGTCGTCGCCCGGAAATTCGGGACGCACCATACGGAGATCCGCTTGAAGCCCGAGGACATGTTGCGCTGGATCCCGGAGATCCTGGGCGATATGGACCATCCCAGTGCGGACGGCCCCAACACGTGGGTGGTGGCCAAGATGACCAAGGAGGCCGGCATCACCATGGCGCTCAGCGGATTGGGCGGCGATGAGGTGTTTGCCGGCTACAACGTGTTCAAGCGGTCCTATGCCTTGCACCGCTTCCGCCTCTTGGCAGGGGTGCCCCGGCCCGTGCGCGCGATGCTGGGCCAGGTCGTCCGGAAGGTCCGGCCCGGGGCGGCCGGCTGGAAGATGCAGGCGGTGCTGGGCCAAAAGCGCTGGGACGTGGTGCACACCTATCCGTGGGCCCGGCTGGGGTATTTGGATCCCGAGCTGGGCACCCTGCTTGCCCACCAGGTCCCGCCCGATGCCGTGCTGGCCGGGGTGCGGGGCCTCTTGGGCAACGGGGCAGGCCGGCAACTGCCCGTCCTGAGCCAGGTAAGCGTGGCCGAATTGATGACGTACATCCCCGACGTGCTGTTGCGGGACACGGACCAAATGTCCATGGCCCACGCCCTTGAGGTCCGTTCTCCCTTCCTGGACCATGTCCTGCTGGAATTCGTCCTCGGCGTGGGCGATGCCGTCAAATACCCGCACAGCCCCAAGCAGTTGCTCACCAACGCCTTGGGTGACCTGCTTCCGCATGAAGTGGTCCATCGGCCCAAGATGGGGTTCACCCTGCCCTGGGACCGCTGGATGCGCGATCAACTGCACGCGTTCTGCCGGTCACGCATCCACGCCTTGGCCGCCCGGCCGCAGTTCCTCCGGGATGGCATCATGGCCTTGTGGGACCGGTTCCTGCACAGGGACCCGGGGGTAACGGCCTTGCACATCTGGACCTTGGTGGTCCTGGAGCATTGGCTGGACCTGCACCGGATGCGGTAGCCTGCCACCGGGGCCGGCGATCGGCCTCGCGTGATGGCGGTGCAAAGAGACCCTGGCCCTCTTAGAACTTCGCCCGGCTCTTGCGTCCGATGCGCTTCTTGCCGCGCATCCAGCTGTAACGCTGGCGGTAGAAGTTGGACTGGCCACGCAACACGTAGCTGTACGTGAAGGTCATGGTCAGGTAGCTGTCGTTGTGCGTGGGGTCGCCGCGCTTCATGCCGGGACCGTATTGCACGTTTTCCACGGGGTTGGGCGTGGTGCCGTTCGGGCCGTACACATATTCGGTCTGGTGGGCCAGTTCGGCGGCCAACCCGTTGGCCCCGCCCGGCAGCTGGTCCGGTTCGGCGTACACGGTGCTGGCATCATCCACGTAATCGCTGAAGGTGGTGCGCCAGCCGAAGTCCCAGCCCACGCGGTGGCGCCGCTTGAACGTGAAGTGGAAGCCCAGGCCCGCGGGGATGGCAAAGCCCAGGTTGGAATAGTCGGCCAGCTCGGTGTTCATCTCCCGCAGCTTGTAGAACTCGCCGGCGTGGTTGATCTGTCCCTTGGGGTTGCTCATGTACACGGCCGCGCCCACATAGGCGAACAGCCGGAAATCCGTGCGGTACCGCCCGCGGCCGCCCAGGTCATTGTCCTGGAACAGGGTGAATTCCGGCCGCGCGTACAGTTCCCACATGTCGTTGCGGAAGCTCAGGTTCCGGCCCACGCGGGCAGGGTTCGTGCTCAGGTGGTCACCTCCCTGCAGGCGGAAATACATCAGGCCCACGTTCACCGAGAAGCTGCGGTTGAGCTTGCGGCGCGCAAACGCCCCCAAGGCCCAGCGCGTCTGGCCCAATTTCATGTCCCACACGAAGTCCTGGCGCGTCTTTTCCTTTCCGCCGAACTCGCCCAGGTAGTTGGCCCCGCCGAGGTGGCCTCCGATGTCCCAGTCATACTGGGCGCGGGATTCATTGGCCAAGCCCATGACCATCAGGGCCATCAGCGCATAGTGTATTCTTCCTGCCTGCATCCGGAAAGGGGTTCTCCACTTGAACGGCAAACATAAAGAAAACCGGCCTTGCCCGACACCGGACCGGTCCAGGGAATATCAACAACGGCCAATGGGGGGCCAGGGTTACTTTCGCGCCCTCCGGCAGCCATGGTCGATCCGCCGCTTTTGCCCAACCGCGTCACGTCCCTTTTCGGCATCCGCTACCCTTTGGTGCAGGCGGGGATGATCTGGAATGCCGGTTGGCGCCTGGCCTCGGCGGTCAGCAATGCGGGCGGGCTGGGCATCATCGGCTCGGGGTCCATGTATCCGCAGGTGCTGGAGGAGCATGTGCGCAAGTGCAAGGCGGCCACCGACCGGCCCTTCGCCGTCAACATCCCCATGCTGTACCCCGCCGTGGAGGAACACATCGCCACGGTGATCGCCGAAAAGGTGCCCATCGTCTTCACCAGCGCGGGGAACCCCGCCACGTGGACCGCGAAGCTCAAGGATGCGGGCATCACCGTGGTGCATGTGGTGGCCAGCGTGAAATTCGCCCTCAAGGCCGAGAAGGCCGGGGTGGATGCGGTGGTGGCCGAAGGCTTCGAGGCCGGCGGCCACAACGGCCGCGAGGAGACCACCACCCTGGTGCTGGTGCCCATGGTGTGCGATGCCGTGCAGGTGCCGGTGATCGCTGCGGGCGGCATCGCCGACGGGCGCGCCATGCTGGCCGCCATGGCCTTGGGCGCCGACGGCGTGCAGATGGGCAGCCGCTTCGTCTGCTCCGAGGAGGCCAGCAGCCACCCGGACTTCAAGCGGCATATCGTGGAAAGCGGCGAGGGGGACACGCTGCTCACCCTGAAGGAACTGGCACCGGTGCGCCTGATGCGCAACGCCTTTTACGAGCAGATCAAGGAAGCCTACCAGCGCTGCGCCACCCCCGACGAGCTGAAGCAGATCCTGGGGCGGGCACGCGCCAAGCGCGGCATGTTCGAGGGCGACCTCGAGCAGGGGGAATTGGAGATCGGCCAGGTGGCGGCAGCCCTCAAGGACATCCTGCCCGCAGCCCGGATCGTGGAAAACGTCATGCGTGAATTCGCTGAAACCCAACGGAAGGTGGCGGCCTTCCCCGCCGGATGGTAGGGCGCGGACAAACTTCTGCGCGCGTTTCAGCGTCTTTCAAGGGATAAGGATCGGGATGGAATTGCGTTGGGCAAACGTGCGTGCGTGCGGACTTTTCCTGTTGCTGGCCGGACCGGCCCTGGTACATGCCCAAAGTGTGGAGCCCCCTTCGCTGCGTTGCGCCTCGGTGATGGGCAGCGATGTCAGGCTGAACTGGGTGCCGCCGCCGGGGCCGCCGGGGACGATCGATCACTACGAGGTTTTCCAGGCTACTTCCCCCGCCGGGCCCTTCACCCTGGTCGCCACGGTTCCCCCGGCCCCGCCCTCCTATGTCCACGCGGGGGCCGGGGCCGATACGGGCCCGCGCTATTATTTCATGCAGTCCGTCTCCATCGGGCCGCCGGCGGAAACCTCCGCGCCCAGTGATACCCTGGCGACCATGTTCATCCAGGTCTCCCAAAGCGTTCCCCTGGGAAGCTCCGTGGTGGATTGGAACCTGCCGCACGATCCGCCCCTGCCCACCCACAAGCCGCTGACCATCGTGGGCCAAGGCCACGGCATCGCCGACCTGCAAGGGATCGACTCGGTGCCCAACGCCATTCACCACTGGCAACGCGTGGTGGACGAATGCGACGTGGCACTGGTCTTCATGGTAGCGGCCCGTGACAGTTCCGGCTGCTACTCCAACAGCAACATTGCCGGGGCCGGTTTCCAGGACATCACCCCGCCGGGCATTCCCGTGATCACCGAGGTAACCGTGGATACCACCTCCAACCGGGCCGTGCTCACCTGGGACCCCAGCCCCGAGGCCGATACCCAAGGGTACATCATCGTGCTGGCCTCTGCGGGCAACACGATCCTGGACACCATCTACGGGCGGCTCAACACCACGTATGAATGGCCGCTCAGCGCGGCCGGGAACGCGCCGGAGGCCTATACCGTGGCCGCCATCGATTCCTGCTGGAGGGGCAACCCGCCCAGCCCCAACACCAGTGCAGCCTCCGCGCCGCACACCACCGTGCACCTCCAGACCACATACGACCGGTGCGAAGCCTCCATACAGGTGCAGCGCACCGACTACGGCGGATGGGAGGTGGACCACTATGGGATCTACGGGGACATCAACGACGGGCCCCCGTTCCTGGCCGCGGTGCTGGACAACGGCCAACACGGGTACGAGGCCATCGGCATGCAGCCGGGGCTGAAGTATTGCTTCACGGCCAAGGCGGTGGGGACCCAGCCGGGGCAGGAGTCGCTCTCCAACCGTTCCTGCCGGGTGGCCGCTTATCCCGCCGTGCCCCAGTGGAACTACATCCGCACGGTCAACGTGGACCCCGGGGGCACGGTGGTCATCGTGGACAGCTTGGACGCCAATGCCTACAACCGCAGCCTGATCCTGGAGAAGTCGTTCAACGGCGGGCCCTTCGGGCAGGTGGGGACCTACCCGGGCGGCTTCGGGCCCTTGGCCATCCTGGTGGATGGGGACGTGCTGCCCAACGAGCGCAGCTATACCTACCGCATCACCGTGTTGGACAGTTGCGGCCATGAGGTGGCCACCAGCAACAAGGGAACCTCCATCCTGCTTTCCACCCGGCCGCGGGCCGATGGGGCCAACGTGCTGGACTGGAACGGCTACGTGCAGTGGGCGGGCACCGTGGACCACTTTACCGTGTACCGCCGTATCGGGGACGGGCCCTTTGATCCCATCGCCCAGGTGCCGGGCGCGCAATGGAGCTACGCGGACAACGTGGCGGCGTACGCCGCAAGCCCGGGACCGTTCTGCTATTACGTGGTAGCGGGTGAGGCCGGCAATCCGTCCGGTATCAATGCCGAGGCCATGAGCAACATCAGTTGCGCCGTCCAACAGGAAGAGGCCTGGATCCCCAACGCTTTCATCAGCGGAGGTGTCAACGATACCTTCAAGCCCGTGCTTGCCTTCACCAATGCCTCCCGCTACGAGTTGATCATCTATAACCGCTGGGGCCAGCAGATCTGGGCCACCACGGACCGCGACCAGGCCTGGGACGGCCGTGTGGACGGCGAATTGGTGCCCCAGGGCGTGTATGCCTACTACTGTTCCTTCGTGAACGGCGCGGGAAAGACGGTGGTGCGCAGCGGTACCGTCACTTTCCTGTCCGGCAGGTAGCAGGTTCCTGCTTCATTGGTTCGTACGCCAAAGGGGCCCGGCGGGATGCCTGCCCCTACATTTGGCCATCATCCATGAAAAGCCTGTTCCCTCCCTTGGCGGGTGCCGCCCTGCTGTTGCTGGCCGGTGGCTGCTCCAAGGACGAGCCCGCCACCCCGCAAACCCCGGGTCCGCCCCTGGAAGAACAGACCTTCCTCAACGTGCCCTACGGCAACGACCCCCAGCAGGTGTATGACCTGTACCTGCCCGCCGGCCGTTCCGCCGCGACCACCAAGGTGATCGTGCTGGTGCATGGCGGAGGGTGGATCCAAGGCGACAAGGCGGACATGGATTTCGTGAAGGACTACTTCCGCCAGCGCCTCCCGCACCACGCCATTGCCAACATCAACTACGTACTGGCCGACAGCGGGGCCACCAAGGCCTTCCCCGACCAGTTCCTGGACCTGGGGGCCGTGCTGGACCAGCTGGATGACCGGCATGCCCAGCTGCAGGTGAAGCCCGAGTTTGCCCTCGTGGGCGCCAGCGCAGGCGCGCACATCGCCTTGATGTACGATTACGTGTACGATGCCTCCGACCGTGTAAAACTCGTGGCGGATGTGGTGGGCCCCGCCGACTTCACCGACCCGCAGTACACCTCGAACCCGCTGTTCCCGTTGGCGATGGCCCTGCTCACCGATGCCTCGGCCTATCCGCCGGGCACCAACCTCCAACAGGCCCTCAGCCCGGCCTGGCTGGTTTCCGATGCCAGCAGCCCCACGGTCCTGTTCTACGGTGCCACGGACGACCTGGTGCCCGTTTCCAATGGCCACACGCTGGATTCTGCCCTGGCCGCACACGGCATCCCCCACGAGCTGACCATCTATCCCGGCGGCCACAACGGCTGGCCGCAAAGCGACATGGATGACATGTTCGGGAAGATCACCAACTGGATCGGTTTGTACCTGCCCGTGGAATAGATCGTGGAAGCACGCCCGCCGCGGTCCGCGGCCCCGGGGCGCAACCGGGCATGCCGGAATGATGGGAGGCACGAGCCATGGCCATTTCCCGGGGCGTTTTACCTTTGTGCATGGAAAATTCCTCTGCCGCCATCGCCCCCAGGCAGGGCGAGCGCCCGGCCACAAGGGCCCGTCGGCCATACGACCGCTTCGCGTCCCAAGGCCTCACCTACGATGATGTGTTGCTGGTGCCCGCCTACTCGGAGGTGCTGCCGCGCGAGGTGGACATCCGCACGCAGTTCAGCCGCAACATCGCCTTGAACCTGCCCGTGGTGTCCGCCGCCATGGACACCGTGACGGGTTCGGCGCTGGCCATCGCCATCGCCCAGCAAGGCGGCATCGGTGTGATCCACAAGAACCAAAGCACCGCCGAGCAGGCCGCCGAGGTGCGCAAGGTGAAGCGCAGCGAGAGCGGTATGATCACCGACCCGGTGAAGCTGCTTGAAAGCGCCCTGGTGGGCGATGCGCTGAAGCTGATGGCCGAACACAAGATCGGCGGCATCCCCGTGGTGAACGCCGACGGCCGCCTGGTGGGCATCGTCACCAACCGCGACCTGCGCTTCGAGCGGCAAATGACCAAGCCCATCGCCGAGGTGATGACCAAGGACAACCTGGTGACCGCCAAGCAGGAGGTGAGCATGGCGCAAGCCTCGGACATCCTGCAGGAGTACAAGATCGAGAAGCTGCCCGTGGTGGATGCACAAGGCCGGCTGGTCGGCCTCATCACCTACAAGGACATCATCAAGCTGAAGGAGCGGCCCAATGCCTGCAAGGACGGCCTGGGACGGCTGCGCGTGGCCGCCGCCATCGGGGTCACCGCCGACAGCATCGAGCGTGCCTCGGCGCTGGTGGAGGCCGGCGTGGACGCCTTGGTGATCGACACCGCGCACGGCCACCACATCGGCGTGCAGCGCATGTTGCGCGAGGTGCGCAAGACCTTCACCCGCGTGGACCTGGTGGTGGGCAACGTGGCCACCGCCGCCGCCGCCCGCGCCCTGGTGGATGCCGGCGCCGATGCGGTGAAGGTGGGCATCGGACCGGGCAGCATCTGCACCACCCGCGTGATCGCGGGCGTGGGCGTGCCCCAGCTCACCGCCGTGTACGATTGCGCCACCGCCCTGGGTGGCAGCGGCGTGCCGGTGATCGCCGACGGCGGCATCCGCTATACCGGCGACGTGGTGAAGGCCCTCGCCGCCGGCGGCGATTGTGTGATGATCGGATCGATGTTCGCCGGCGTGGAGGAAAGCCCCGGCGAGACCGTGATCTACGAAGGCCGCCGCTTCAAGACCTACCGCGGCATGGGCAGCCTGGAGGCCATGCAGAAGGGCAGCAAGGACCGCTACTTCCAGGACATGGAGGACGACATCAAGAAGCTGGTGCCCGAGGGGATCAGCGGCCGGGTGCCGTTCAAGGGCCCGCTGCACGAAGTGGTACACCAGCTCGAGGGCGGCCTGCGCGCCGGCATGGGCTATTGCGGTGCCAAGGACATCGGTGCGCTGCAACAGGCCACCTTCATGCGCATCACCCCCGCCGGCATGCGCGAGAGCCACCCGCACGACGTGTTCATCACCCGGGAGGCACCCAATTACAGTGTGGGGTAGGCTTTGGATTTTAGTTCGTAGTTCGTGGTTCGGAGGATGTCCCTACGAACTCCGAACTACGAACCCTTCACTTTTCTCTCCCTTCCACGCCTAACCCAAACAGGGCGATATCGTACTTCACCGGGTCTTCCGGGTCGTAGCGCCGCAGGGTGGCGGTGAGCTCCTCCACCGCCTTCCAATCGTCCTGCTTGCGGTGCAACAGGCCCAGCCCGCGGGCCACGCGCCCGGTATGCACGTCCAGCGGCACGTGCAAGGCCCGGGTGGGGATCCGTTTCCATCGGCCCAGGTCTACGCCCCTGTCCGCGGGGCGCACCATCCACCGCAGGAACATGTTGATGCGCTTTGCGTTGCTGCCGCGCAGCGGATCGGCCACATGCTTCTCCATGCGCCGCTCGTGGGCAGGCTCCAGCAGGCGGCCGCGGAACAGCGAGATCATCTCCGCCATGGGCGGAAGGGGTCCACGGGCCTCCGCCGGCAGGAAGGCCGCCTCCAGGCCGCCATGGGCCGCATACAGGTGGCGCAGGCCCAGGATGAATTGCCGCAGGTCCCCGCCGTTGAAGGTGCGGTGTACGAAACGCGCCGTGCGCCCCAGCTCGGCCTCGGAGGCGTGCAGCACGAAACCGTGGGGCGAACCGTCCATCAGCCGCACCAGCTTCCACGCGTTCGCGATGATGGTCTGGCGCCGGCCCCACGCAATGGTGGCCGTCAGGAAGCCGATCACCTCCGCATCCTCCCTGCGCCCGAATGCGCGCGGCACCTGGATGGGGTCGTCGGCGATGAAGGCCGGCACCGCAAAGCGCTCATAGGCCGCCTCCAGCAGTTCCCGGACCGCATCGTCCGGCAAACCGGCCTCCACGCCCCGGCCCCGCTTCCCTGCACGCACCGCGCCCAAGACCACCGCTACTTGCCCGGCCGTGGCTGAAGACCTTGTTCACGCGAGGGACCGGGCGCAGGCGGATGGCCGGAACCGCCACCTGTCCCGTGGTACACCGGTCCCGTCGGGCCGTGGACCGGCACGGTCTTGGGCTGCGGTGGAACCGGGCGCGTGTTGGCGCCTTCGCGTTGCTTTTCCGGCTTCACCCGCGAGAGGTCGGGCTTCACGGACGGCGGTGCGGCCGGGTCCGACACCTGCTTCACCGGCGGCTTGTACCCTTGGGGCCCAAGCACGCCGTCCGATGTTTTCTTGGCTTCCACTTCGCTCATCTGCGCGCCTTGTCCGTTAAATTCCTTGCCGCGCCGGGAGTCGGAGAGGCTGTCCGGGGTGATCCCCATCCACGGGAAATCGAGCTTCTCCAGTTCGCCGCACCCTTCGCGGATCAAGATCTCCTGCGTGTTCATCACCTTGCACGCCGTGGCCACCTGCCCTTCGGCATCCATCACCGTGATGCACCGCGTGTTGCCCGGCTTCATCACGTCCTTCAGGATGGTGTAGGGCGCCACGCCGCCCACCACGTGCCACCGGAAAGTGCCTTCCTTGCGCACCACGGTCTTATACACGAACGGCTGCTGCGTGGGGTCCTGGTCGCACAGGTACCTGGCAATCACCCGGTCGGTGGAATGGACCACCACCGCGAAGTTCGACGGGTCGGCGGCCATGGCCGGGATGCTCACCACGGCCAGAAAGAGGAACGTTGTACGCATGGCTCGGGGGGTGTTTGACGGTTAAAGGTAGGAAACCACCTGCCCCATGCAAATCTCGTTCCGCGCCCGGGGGCGGGTCCGCGCGCGTTGCGCACGGCCTTATTCCTTGATCAGCCGGAGCGCCTGGCGGCCCGCCCCGCCCATCACCTCGAGCGCGTACAGGCCGGGGGGAAGCCCGTGCAGGTCCAGCTTCGCACGCCCGCCGGCCAGCGCCCAGCGCCGCAGCGTCCTGCCTTGGGCATCCCGCAGCAGGAGCGTCGCCCCGGCACCGTCCGGCAGCAACACCGTGGCCGCTTCGCCGGCAGGGTTCGGGAAAAGGCGTGCGGAAGGCCCCGTGGCGGACGGAAGGCCCGTGGTGAGCCCGCACATCAGGTCGCGCATCCATTGCACCACCTCCGCCGTGAGGCCCGGGAGGTCGTGTATGGCATGCTCGTTTCCCGCATACAGGACGAACCGGTAGCGGTCCGCGCCGAAGCCCAGGTGCTGCATCCGCCCATCGATGGCGCACGACCCGTAGAGCCACGGGTTGTTGTCCGGTATACCCAGGCCGATGCCCCAATACGGCTGCTGCACGCCGCAGCCCACCACGGGGTCGCCGCCCTGGTGGTAGCTGAACAGCGCCGCGTCGTCCGCGCTGCCGATGTAGGCCGTGTCCATCAGCGCCCCGTAGATGTTCACCACGCCCATCACGGAGGCATCGTGCCCGTTCAGGTTCAGGTCGCCCTCCACGCCGCCCAGGTCGGGCCGCGGGTAGAAGGTGAGGAAGTGCTGCACATCGCCGATGGCGCCGCAATCGGCGGGCTTCTCCAACGCGTTGTCCAGATAGGTCGCATGCAGCGCCGTGATGGCCCCCGCGCTGCCGCCCAGCAGGAACACCGCGGTGGTGCTGGTGCTGTCCTGCGCATGCCGCCCCTTCAGGAAGCGGACGGCGCCCTTGGCATCCTGCATGGCGCGGTAGATGGCCCGCCGCAGCTCGTGCGGGTCGTTGGCGTAGGGCGGCCCGAAGAGCCACGAGCCATAAAAGCCCAGGCGGTAGCTGATGGTGGCCGCCGCCCAACCCTTGGAGGCCAGCTCCCAGGCCCACGGGTTGAACTCGTTCCGGCTGCCCTCGAAAAAGCCGCCGCCGTGGATCAGCACCACCAGCGGCCGTTCGGTCTGCCCGTCGCCCACCGGCTTGTACAGGTTCAGCCGCAGGCTGTCGGTGCCGCCATCGAACCGGGTGGCATTGCCGTACCACACATCGCTCTCCACCTGCACGGCGAAAAGGGAATCGGTGTAGGGGATGGAGCAGTCCTGGCCGCGGACGGTGACCGCCGCCAACAGCGCGAGCAGGGGGAGGAGGCGCATGGAGGACCGAAAATACGGTGTTGGCGGATCGGTGGCCAGGCCCGTCAAGACCGGCAAGCGGCCGCAACGGCATGGGGCGATTGCCTGGCGGTATCGTCGCACGAGGCCGGGTGTGGGATGGTGGGGATGTGGGGCAATCCGCGCCCGACCCGAAGGTCGGACGCGCAGCGCGATGCGATTGTTTTGGCATCCGGGCAGCTGGGTTCATGGGATAGCGGCATTCCTGCGCGAAGCGCGGCGGCAACACCCTATATGCTGCCGCCATAGGCGGCTGGGTTGGCGGCTTGGGCCGCGGGCGATGGCGCGAGCCAAGGCAAGCGGTTCTAGTCGCCAACCCATCGGCTGTGAATTGACACCAGCACAGATCTTTGACAGCATGCGGTCCTTGACGTGGCATGCCTAGATGGCTGTGAATTGACACCAGCACAGATCTTTGACAGCCATGCTCACCGACACGGGCGAACCGCCGCAGCTGTGAATTGACACCAGCACAGATCTTTGACAGCTGCGCTACCCGACGCACTCCCAGCGCACCCGCTGCGAATTGACACCAGCACAGATCGTTGACAGCATGCGGTCCTTGACGTGGCATGCGTAGAGGGCTGTGAATTGACACCAGCACAGATCTTTGACAGCCATGCTCACCAACAAGGGCGAGCTGCGGCAGCTGTGAATTGACACCAGCACAGATCTTTGACAGCTGCGCTACCTGATCCACTCCACGCGCACC
>JAGFIV010000047.1 GCA_024103275.1 Flavobacteriales bacterium | reverse complement strand
CCCGGGGTCGATCACATGGACCACCGACCGCACGGTATCGGCGCAACCGTCGGCCGAGGTGACCACCAGCACCACGGGGTAGTCCCCGGGCACGGGGGGGAAGTGGGCCTGCACGTCCTGGTCCGTCGACACGGGCGGGTCGGCGGCACCCAGGTCCCACCACCAGGAGATGATGTTGGAGGTGCCCGCGCCGGCCAGCACCACCATGGGATCCTCGACCAAGGCCGGGTTGGGCGTGGCCGTGATCTGCGCGTTCACCGGCGGATGCACCACCACGGCACTGTCCAGCAGCAGGGTGCCTTGGCAGCCTTGGGCATCGATCACGGTCAAGGCCACATCGTAAACGCCGGGCGCGTTGTAGGTGTGGACATGCTGGGCGAGGTTGCTCGTCGTGCCGTCGCCCATGTCCCACAGCACCGTGGAGGTGCCCCCGCCGGTGGTGTCGGCGAAGGCCACGGAGAGCGGTGCGCAACCGGTGGTGGGGTGCAGCCAGGGCCATGGCAAGGGGGAGGCGGCGGGCGCCACCGGTGCCGAACCCATCAGGCATTCGCCGCTGAACGTGCTGGTCATGGTGTAGAGCCCCGGGCCGTAGTTGCCGGCGGAGACGTTCAGCGTGCTGCCCGTTTGTCCCGGCAGGGCCACGCCGTCCAGGTACCATTGGAAACCGGTGGCGCCGGCCGGGGGTTGGGCGGTGGCCATCACGTTGTTGGCGCAGAGGTTGCCCGTGGTGGCCGTGGGGCTGAGCACCTGGTCGCCGGCGATGGTCAGCATCAGGTCGTCCACGATGAAATAGGGCATCAGCGTCACGTTCGCGCCCTGGTCATCCACGATGGTGCGTCCCGTGAAGGAAACAGGGAGGTCGCACGCGCTGCCGATCATGATGCTGTGGATGTCCTGGGTGGGGGTGAAGGTGATGGACACCCGCACCCAGTCCCACGAAGGCTGTACCAGCACGCGGCCCAATTCATTCCAGCCGGGCTCATCGCCGATGCAGTCCCTTGTGGAATTCAGCACCGGTACGGGGAAGGGCACGCAGGCATCGGCGTAGCCGAAAATGGCCAAGGGCAACTGGTCCGGGAAGAGCGCACCGATCATCTGGCCCTCCGACGGCGATTGGCTATGCTGGTCGTCGGCCGCCGCCCCCGCGATCCACAGCGAAATGGTGTAGGTGGTGCCCGCGATCAGCGGGTTGGAGGGCAGGGGCCACGTCAGGCAGGTTCCCACGTACTCCTTGTAGGTGGTCATCGCATAAAAGCCCACGGCCCCGTCGCCGTCGGGTGGCGGCAAGGGCATGCCCGGGGGCGAATAGCCGCATTCGTGGAAATAATCCGACGTGGATGAGGTGGCCTGGTGCCAGCCGGTGGCACAGTCCAGATAGGGGGGGCCCAGGGGTGATACGAACCCCAGCGGACAGCAACCCCGGACCTCAAAGGAATGGTTACGGATGTAACTGGGCAGGCTGTCCGACATCAACACCGTGGAGCACGGGCAGTCCGGGTCGTTCAGGTCGATCAGCCCGTCGCCGTCGTCATCGATGCCGTTGTTGCAGATCTCCTGGGCGAAGAGCGAAGCCGGAAGGGCAAGGGCCAGCAGGAAAGCCGAAAGTGTTTTCATGCACGGGATCGGGGCGCTTGGAGAGTGGGGCGGGCCTTGGGCCGGGTCCGGTTCTGGGGAGTGTTTGGAGAGTGGGGCGGGCCGGTCCCGGCCTGGGGCGAACGATGGAGAGTGGGGCTTTTGTTATCTTCGGGTCCGGTATGCTGGCCGTACGGGGGCCAATATAGGGCCACTGAAACGATTTTGAAATGC
>JAGFIV010000044.1 GCA_024103275.1 Flavobacteriales bacterium | reverse complement strand
GGTGAGGATGGTGAGGATGGTGAGGATGGTGAGGATGGTGAGGATGGTGAGGATGGAAAGGATGGTAAAGGTGGGCACCGAGACGGGCGTGGCTGCCGCGCTACCTTCGCCGCCATGAGCGACCTTCTTCCCATGATGGACCGGGCCGTTGCAGCCGCATTCGCCGCCGGGCGCGAGATCCTCGATGTGTATTCCCGCCCCATCGGCGTGGAGCTGAAGGATGACCGCAGCCCGCTGACGGAAGCGGACAAGCGCGCGCATGCCGCCATCGTGGAGACCCTGGCGGGCACGCACCTGCCGGTGTTGAGCGAGGAAGGGAAAAAACGGCCACCGGAACAACGCCAAGCCTGGCCGAGGTATTGGCTGGTGGACCCCCTCGACGGCACCAAGGAATTCATCAAACGGAACGGCGAGTTCACGGTGAACATCGCCTTGATGGCCCGGGATGGGGCGCCGATCGGCGCCTTGGGATCCCATCGCCCGGTGGCCGGCGTGCTCTACGTTCCCGCCAAGGACCTGCTTTACCTGGCATGGGAGGGCGGAGGGGCATTCCGCTTGTCATCGGCCACAACCTTGGAAGGCAAAGCGGCGTATGAACTCGCCGCCGGGGCCGAGCGGTTGCCCTTGGCCCATAACAGGAAGACCTTCACCATCGTGGCCAGCCGATCACACGCCTCACCGGACACCGATGCCTACATCCAGCGGATGGAGGAGCGCCATGGAAGGGTGGAGACCATCAGCATGGGCAGCGCCCTGAAGATCTGCCTGGTGGCCGAAGGGACCGCCGATGCCTATCCGCGCTATGCGCCCACCATGGAATGGGACACCGCGGCGGGGCAGGCCATCGCCGAGGCGGCGGGCAAAAGCCTGATCGACGTGGGCACGAACGCCCCCATGCGCTACAACAAACACGACCTGCTGAACCCGTGGTTCATCGTCCAATAGCACAACACGAAGTGGAAGAAATGGCAACGAAGAAAGCAACCGCAAAGGCCCACACGGCCCACGGAACGAAACGCACCTCGGCTGCGGCGCGCAAAGTGGTGGCCAAGGCCGCGCCGAGGAAGGCGGCTGCGAGGCGCGGCAAGCGCAAGGTGGCATTGATCACCGGCATCACCGGGCAGGATGGCGCCTACCTGAGCGAGTTCCTGCTCAACAAAGGCTACGAGGTCCACGGGGTGAAACGCCGCAGCTCCCTCTTCAACACCGACCGCATCGACCACCTCTACCACGACAGCCATGAGCGCGGCCTGCCTTTCCACTTGCACTACGGCGACCTCACCGACAGCGTGAACTGCCTGCGCCTGGTGCAGCAAACGCAGCCCGACGAGATCTACAACCTGGCGGCCATGAGCCATGTGGCCGTCAGCTTTGAGATGCCGGAGTACACCGCCAACGCCGATGCCATCGGCACGCTGCGCTTCCTGGAAGCCATCCGCATCCTGGGCCTGCAGAAGAAGACCCGGTTCTACCAGGCCAGCACCAGCGAACTTTACGGGGGCGTGGTCCATCATGCGCAGAACGAGGAGACCCCGTTCCATCCGCGCAGCCCTTACGGCGTGGCCAAGCTCTATGGCTTCTGGATCACCAAGAACTACCGGGAGAGCTACGGCATCTTCGCGTGCAACGGCATCCTGTTCAACCACGAAAGCCCGCTTCGCGGGGAGACCTTCGTGACGCGCAAGATCACGCGTGCCGCGGCCAAGATCAAGCTGGGCCTGCAGAAGACCCTTTACCTGGGCAACCTGGACAGCAAGCGCGATTGGGGCCATGCCAAGGATTACGTGCAAGGCATGTGGATGATGCTGCAGGCCAAGAAACCCGATGACTTTGTGCTGGCCACCGGGAAGACCCATACCGTGCGGCATTTCGTGAACCTTGCCTTTGCCGAGGCCGGCATGAAGCTGGAGTGGAAGGGCAGGGGCGCCGATGAGAAGGCATACGACAAGAAGACGGGCAAGGTGGTGGTGGCCATCGACCCGCGCTACTACCGCCCCGCCGAAGTGGACCACCTGGAGGGCGACCCCGCCAAGGCACGCCGGGTGCTGGGCTGGAAGCATACCTACGAGCTGGAGGACCTGGTGAAGGAAATGGTGCGCGAGGACATCAAGCTCTTCGAACGTGACGTATACTTGATGAAGGGCGGCCACAAGATCCTGAACGAGGAGGAGTGACGCCGTAGGGCGATCACTCCTCCTCGTTCGCAAGGGCGCGATGTATCGCGCCCCAACGCAGCGAAAATGGAAAAACAGGACAAGATCTACATCGCCGGGCACCGGGGCATGGTGGGCAGCGCCATCATGCGCAAGCTCATGGATGAGGGCTTCCGGAACATCGTGGTGCGCACCAGCAAGGAACTGGACCTGAAGGACCAGGCGGCGGTGCGCGACTTCTTCCGCACGGAAAGGCCGGACCACGTGGTGCTGGCCGCGGCCAAGGTGGGCGGCATCCAGGCCAACAATACCTACCGTGCCCAGTTCATCTACGAGAACCTGATGATCGAATGCAACGTGATCCATCAGGCCTACGAGCATGGCGTGAAGCGCCTGCTCTTCCTGGGCTCCTCGTGCATCTACCCCAAGCTGGCGCCGCAGCCGCTCAAGGAGGAAAGCCTGCTCACCGGCCTGCTGGAGCCCACCAACGAGCCCTACGCCATCGCCAAGATCGCCGGCATCAAGCTGGTGGAGAGCTACCGCCGCCAGTATGGCTGCGACTGGATCAGCGCCATGCCCACCAACCTCTACGGGCCCAACGACAACTACGACCTGAACAACAGCCACGTGATGCCCGCGCTGATCCGCAAGTTCCACACGGCGAAGCAGGAGGGCGCGCCCAGCGTGGAGGTCTGGGGCACCGGATCGCCCATGCGTGAGTTCCTCCACGTGGACGACCTCGCCGATGCCTGCTACTTCCTGCTGCAGCACTACCACGATGAGCTTTTCATCAACATCGGCACCGGCGAGGACCTCACCATCAAGGCGCTCGCGGAACTGATCCAAGAGATCACCGGCTTCCAGGGTGAACTGCAATGGGACCGCACCAAGCCCGACGGCACGCCCCGCAAGCTGATGGACGTGAGCCGCCTGCACGCGTTGGGCTGGAAGCACAAGATTGAACTGCGCGAAGGCATCACGCAGGTGTACGAGGCCTTCAAGAAGTATGAGGGGGCGAAGGTGTGAGGGTGTGGCTTTGGCATGGCCTCCAGTTGCCCTGGCACACGGTCCACGCGCCGCGTGCTGAACTACCTTCGGCGCCGGTC
The DNA here is from genome assembly GCA_024103275.1 of Flavobacteriales bacterium. Lineage (GTDB taxonomy): Bacteria > Bacteroidota > Bacteroidia > Flavobacteriales_F > PHOS-HE28 > PHOS-HE28. The sequence continues at coordinate 29,715 of JAGFIV010000044.1, read as the reverse complement.
CATTGCCGGATGCCCCATCCTTCCCCGCGCATATCCACCCTGCTCTGGGCCTTTCTGCTCAGCTGGGCCGCCCACGCCCAGCAGAACGACATCCCGCTGAACCGGGACATCTACTACGACATCGATCGCAACGGCGCGGTGAAGGGCAGCACCATGCACACCGGCTTGCGGCCGATCATCGGGAGCAGGGCCGACCTGCACAACGTGATGGGCCATCGGCGCGATACCATTCCGCAGTACTACTGGATCACCGAAAAGCTGTTCAAGGAACACCTGGTGCAGGTGAAGGAAGGCGGCTTCCACCTGGTCGTGGACCCGGCCTTCCGCTTCGAGGTGGGCCTGGATTACCGCGAGGCAAGCGACTACGTGGAGGACGCGGTGCTGCAGCAGAACAGCCGTGGGTTCCGCATCGCGGCGGACCTGGGCCCCACGGTGTCGTTCCAGTCCATGTTCATGGAAAACCAGGCCACGCCGCCGGACTACCTGTTCTACTACTCGCAGCAGCATGGGGTAATGCCGGGCCAGGGGCGCATCAAGAACTTCAACCAGCGCGGGCTGGATTTCGCGTGGGCAACAGGCAACGTGAGCTGGACGCCCCGGCCATGGATCAATGCCCAGCTGGGCCAAGGCAGGCACTTCGTGGGCAACGGCTACCGTTCGGTGCTGCTGAGCGACAATGCCAGCCCCTATCCCTACGTGAAGCTCAGCGCGCAGACCAACAACAAACGCTTCCAGTACACGGCCATCTTCGCGAAGCTGCAACAGGTGGCACGGGCCGACCGGCTGCCCACCGGCGACGCGGGCGAATCGCTCTTCTGGTGGAAGCGCGCCACCTTCCTGCACCTGAGCGCCAACCTCGGCCCATTGCAACTGGCGGTGTTCGAGGGCACCATGTGGAAGACCATCAACAAGGACGGCGTGATGCCGTTCAACGCCATGCAGCTCAACCCGGTGCCCGGCCTGAACACGGCGGCGAACGGATTTGAGGGCCGGAACACCCAGCTGCTCGGGGTGGACGCCAAGTACCGGGTCACGGACCGGGTCTTCGCATACGGCCAGTATGCCCTCACCGACCCCGGCCGCGCACGCTACGCCTGGCAGGCGGGCCTGCAGTGGTTCGACCTGCTGCGCAAGGACCTGCACCTGCTGGCCGAATACGACCAGGCCACCCCCTTCGCCTACACCAAGGAAGACCCGCGGATGAGCTGGACGCATGACAACCAGCCGATGGCATCGCCCTTGGGCACCGGCTACACGGAACTGGTCGTGCGGGCCGACTACGGCATCCGGCAGCGCATCTGGTTCCAAGGGGAGTTGAGCTGGATGGAGCATCCCTGGGGCACGGCCATGGCCGAAGCGGCCGGCGGCGACATCTTCGGGCCCACGCAGCCCACCGGCGAGGAAGGACGGACCTACCGGCGGCTTTTTGCCGGGGCGAACGCCTCCTACCGGCTGAACCAGATGTACAACATGCAGCTTACCTTGGGCTATTCCATGCGCGACCTGCAGCCGGGCGTGCCGGGCCGGGACAGCGGCTATTTCTTCCTGGCGTTCCACACCGGCCTGTTCAACCGCTACTACGATCTTTGACCGCTCCCTTTGAAAGAACACGGCTACATATTGCTCATGGGCTTCCTCACCGCGTTCCTCGTGGTGCTGTTCACCATGCCCAGCCTGATCAAGGTGGCCCGCATGAAGCACCTGGTGGACGAGCCCTCCGAGGAACGCAAGCTCCACCACCGCAGCATCCCCACCATCGGGGGCATCATCATCTTCGCCGCCATCCTCTTCAGTTACAGCCTGTGGTTTCCGCGCGGGACCATGGGGCTGGACGGGTCGATCGGGGATTTCAAGGCGCTGTACCTGGAAATGGGTGCGGCCTACGCCGACTTCAAGATCGTGATCGCGGCCATGGTGCTGCTGTTCTTCATCGGCGTGAAGGACGACATCATCGGTTTCAGCCCGGTGAAGAAGCTGGTGGGCCATTTCGTGGTGGCGTACATCCTGGTGATCATGGGCGATGTCCGCATCCGCGACATGCACGGCATCCTCGGCCTGTATGAACTGCCCCATGAAGTGAGCATCGCCTTCTCGTTCTTCACCTACATCGTGCTGGTGAACGCCTTCAACCTGATCGATGGCGTGGACGGCCTGGCCGGCGGCATCGGCCTGATCGGCGCCACCACCTACGGCATTTGGCTGTACTGGGCCGGCGACGTGGCACTGGCGCTGCTGGCCTTCACCCTGGCGGGCGCCCTGGTGGGCTTCCTCGTGTTCAACTTCCACCCCGCGCGCATCTTCATGGGCGACAGCGGCTCGCTCATCATCGGCGCCATCATCAGCGTGCTGGCCATGCGGGTGGTGGACCACGACATCAACCGCCTGCCCGGATGGCTGCGCACGGTGCCCACCCCGCTCTTCGCCATGAGCGTGATCGCCTATCCGCTGGTGGACACCTTCCGCGTGTTCGTGGTACGTGCGGCACGCGGCGTCTCCCCCTTCCACGCGGACCGCAACCACATCCACCACCGGCTGCTGGCGCTGGGCCTGGGGCACCGGGGCACCGTGCTGGCGTTGTACGGCTACTCCGTGGCCGTCATCCTGCTGGGCCTGCTCACGCGGGACGTGATGCCCACCAAGGGCTTGCTGCTGCTGGGCGGATCGGCCTTCCTGTTGGCCATGCTGCCGTTCGCCTTCCGAAAACGCAAGGCGGCATGAGGTGGCCGGCCGCCTTGCCTGCCCTGGTGCCGGTGTTGCTGCTGCCGGCACCGGCCATGGCGCAACAGGGCTTCCTGCCCCTGGGCCGCACCGTGGATGCACCCTACACCGCGCTGATGCACCGCAAGGACGTGGCCGCACACAGTGCCATAAGGCCCTACCTGTGGGAGGATGTACGGGCGCTGCCCGGGGCCGACTCCGCGGCACCACCGGCCTGGAGACCATGGCTGGACCATCTGGGCGACCCCGCCCGGCGCTGGCATGGCGGGCCCCTGCTGGATGCGCAGGCCGGGGCCTCCTTCGGCGAGGACGAAGCGCTGAAGTACCGCGGTGGCGCGGGTGCCTGGCTGGGATGGAATGCCGCCCCCCGCTTCACGCTGGGCCTGGACGGCCGGGTGTGGCAGGAGCGGCTGCCCGGCTACCTCGCCCGGTTTGCGCAGGCCCAAAAGGTGGTTCCAGGCGAGGGTTATGCCTATGCGCTTGACGATGCCATCGTGCACTACGATTGGAATGGCTACGCCGATTACAAGGCGGGCGAATACTTCCACTTCACCCTGGGCAAGGGCCGCACCTTCCTCGGCGAGGGGCGCCGCTCGCTGTTCCTGGGCGATGGCGCAACGGGGTATCCGTATTTGCGGATCACCACCACGGCGTGGCACCTGAGGTACATGAACCTGTTCACGCTGATGAGGGACCTGCCGGGCGGACGGAGCCCGCTGTCCGCGCCATCCCGGAAATTCGCCAGTATCCACTACCTGAGCTGGAACGTCTCCAAGCGGGTGAATGCGGGCTTTTTCGAGGCCATCGTATGGCAGGACAACGATCCGCGATATCCCCGCGGCTTCGACCTCTCCTACCTGAACCCGGTGATCTTCCTGCGGCCGGTGGAGTTCGGCCTGGGCTCGCCGGACAACGCACTGATGGGCATCGCCCTGAACGTGAAGGCGGGGCGGCAAACCCTGCTCTATTCGCAGGTGGCCTTGGATGAATTCCTGCTCAACCACGTGCGGGCGGGCGACGGGTGGTACGGGAACAAGCAGGGGGTGCAGGTGGGCGCCATCGCCCACGACACCTTCGGCCGGAAGGGGCTGATGCTGCGGGCCGAGGTGAACTATGCCCGGCCGTTCATGTACGCGCACACCGACCGACGGCAGAATTATGCACACGAAGGCGAGGCATTGGCGCATCCCTATGGTGCCGGCTTCCTGGAGGCCCTGCTGGAAGGGGAATGGCGCAAGGGGCCATGGATCCTGGGCACCACGGCCAGCATTGCCGCCCTGGGCCAGGACACGGCCCAGGCGTGGGACCACGGGAACTACGGAAACAACATCTTCCTGTCCGACTCGGACCGGCCTTTGGGCCCGGACGGGAAGCCCCTGGTCTACGGATTCTGGGTGGGAAAGCCTTCGCAGGCCACGGTGTTCCAGAACGAACTGCGGGCGGGCCGGTTGCTGGCACCCGCCAGCGGCCTGCTGCTGGAGTTGGCCTGGACATACCGTGCCCAGGTACTTGGGCACGGTCCGGCCCAGGCCACCAACTATCTGCGGTTCGGCATTTCGGCGCATTTGCACGACCGGCACACCTTCCAGGTCGTGCGTTGACGGAGGCTGCCGCAACGACACATCCCGTTCCGCCCGGGCTGACTTACTTTCGCCGCCGGTTTTGGAGACGCACGAAACATACTCCGCACGACCGGGCCTGGCCGCCAAGCTGAAGGACCTGGGGCTGCTCTTCAAGTTCCGCGTGACGATGCTGGTGGTGATCACGGCCGTGCTGGGCTACGGCATGGGCGTGCAGGCGGGCGGGTTCAGCGTGCTGGATGCCTTGCTGTTGGCCATCGGGGGCTTCCTGGTCACCGGTTCCTCCACCGCGCTGAACGAGGTGATCGAGATGGAGCAGGACAGCCGCATGGAGCGCACGAAGGGGCGTCCCCTGGTGCGCGGCACCATGAGCGCCACCGAGGCCGTGGTGATCGCGGTGGTGGCGGGCATCCTGGGGACCGTGCTGCTGTGGTACCTGTTCGGCCAGCTGGCGGGGCTGCTCAGCCTGTTGTCGTTGTTCATCTACGTGGCGCTGTACACGCCTTTGAAACGGGTCAGCGCATGGGCCGTTTTCGTGGGCGCCATCCCCGGCGCACTCCCGCCCATGATCGGCCATGTGGCGGCCACCGGTTCCTTCAGCCTCGGCGCGGGGCTGCTCTTTGCCCTTCAATTCCTTTGGCAATACCCGCATTTTTGGAGCGTCTCCTGGCTGCTGCACGATGACTATGCCAAGGCCAGCTACCACCTGTTGCCTTCCCGGGGTGGCCGCGACCATTTCAGCGGCTTCCTGGTGGCCATCTATGCGTTCTTCACGTTGCTTATCGGGTTGCTTCCCTGGGTCTTCGGCCTCACGGGCCATTGGTCCGCCCTGGTGGCCGTGCTGCTGGGCCTGAACCTCCTCTACCGCGCGTTGCGCCTGATGCGCAGCCTGGACAAGGCGGACGCACGGCGGCTGCTGTATGCCGGCTTCCTTTACCTGCCCGGGGTGCAACTGGCCTACGTGCTGGATAAATTATGAGCAATACCGGACCGACCGCCGAACAGCAGGGCCGCCTGATCAAGGCCAAGCGCAGCATCACCTACCTGCTGTGCTTCTCCATCGTCATGTTCTTCGCCGGGCTTACCAGCGCCTACCTGGTCAGCAAGGGAGGGTCCACCTATTGGGTGAACTTCGACCTGCCCGCGGCCTTCTGGTGGAGCACGGCGTTCATCCTGGCCAGCAGCCTCACCCTGCACATGGCCCTGGTGAATGCGCGGCGCGACCGCAAGCGGCAGGTGGCCCCGTGGGTGGTGGCCACCTTGGCCCTTGGCCTGTGCTTCACCGTAAGCCAGTTCAAGGGATGGCATGCGCTGCTTGAGGACGGCTACGCCCTGGTGTCCCGCCTGAAGAGCCTGCAGGGGGAATATGGCCGGGACTACACCATCCAACGGATGGGGGAAACCTTGGTGAAGCAGGGCGACCAGTATTTCCTGCCGGAGGACACGGGGTTTGAACACCCGCTGAACGCGGAAATGGACCAGGTGCTGAATTCGGCCAGTTCATACTTCTATGCGCTTACCTACGCGCACTTCGCCCATATCATCGGCGGCCTGGTGGCCTTGGTGGTCATGTCCGTCATGGCCGCGATGGGGCGGTATGGCCAAGCGGACCACCAAGGGCTATGGGCGGGTACCCTCTTCTGGCACTTTTTGGCCGGCCTGTGGGTATACCTGTTTTTGTTCTTGGCCTTCGTTCACTAACATTGCCCACCGAAACACTTACGCATGTCAGGCGAAGCATCCAAAGCGATCAGCACCGAGGTCCTCTGGGGGGGCCATCGTTCCCCGTTCAGCATCAGCTACGGGAAGATGATGATGTGGTTCTTCCTGGTCTCCGATGCGCTGACCTTCACCGGCCTGCTTTCGGCCTACGGGTTTGCCCGGCATGCGCTGGGCCCCGGCCTGGAGTGGCCCATCGGGGAAGAGGTGTTCCGCTCCTTCCCGGGCCTGAGCGGCAGCTACCCGCTGATGTACGTGGCGTTGATGACCTTCATCCTGATCATCAGCTCGGTGACCATGGTGCTGGCCGTGGAGGCCGGGCACCGCATGGACAAGAAGGGCGTGGTGAAATGGCTGTTCCTGACGATCGTCGGGGGCCTGTTCTTCCTGGGGTCCCAAGCCTTCGAGTGGAGCCACTTCATCCATGGCAGCCATGCACGGGTGACCTTGGCCGACGGCCAGATCGCCTACTTGGTGGAGAACCCGCACCACGGCGAGGCCATTGACCCGAACACCTTCGCCATGACCATGGGCCACCCCCTGAACGGGGAGGTGGTGAAGGGCCCGGAAGCATACAAGCTGTACCAAAGCGCCATCTCCGTGGTGAGCGGGGCCAACATGACCGAGAACGAATACGGGCCTACGCAGTACGCCAACTTCTTCTTCTTCATCACCGGGTTCCACGGCTTCCACGTCACCACGGGAGTGATCCTCAACATCGTGGTGCTCAGCCAGGCCATGCGGGGCGTGTTCCACCGGCGCGGCCACTACGAGCGGGTCGAAAAGGCCGGCCTGTACTGGCACTTCGTGGACCTGGTATGGGTGTTCGTGTTCACCTTCTTCTACCTGATCTGACCGCGTAGGCCGCTGCCTGAACAAGATTGCACTCCAACCACAATGCCTGCGCCGGGCCTCGGCGAACTGAACATGGAACGCGACGACATCATTGAGTACGGCCTGCAGTCCGGGCACAACGAGGAAGAGGGACGCGTGGTCCGCAAGAAGATCTATTTCGTAACGGCCTTGCTGTCGGTGGTCACGGCCATTGAGGTGCTGCTGGGGGTCTTCTGGATGTCCCTGTTCCCCAATTCCTGGCACTGGGTGAAATGGACTTTCATCATGATGACGCTGGTGAAGGCCACATACATCGTGATGACCTTCATGCACCTGGGCGATGAGCGGCGCAGCATCCGCAAGGTGATCCTGATGCCCTACGGCCTGTTCCTGATGTACATCGTCTTCGTCATCATCTGGGAGTCGCTGTACGTGCACCATACCTTGAGAATCTTCCTGTGACCTCTGAAATAAAACCGGCGAGCAAGCGGAAGAAGGCCATCCTCCTGATCGTCCTGCTCGTGCTGATCCCGGGCGCCATCTTCCTGGGCGTGGGCAGCAAGAACCATTACACCACCCTTCCATACATCGGCGAACGGGAGGTGAACGGGCCGGGCGACACCACCTATTTCACGGTGCCGCCGTTCCATTTCATCGATGAGGACGGGAAGCCGTTCAGCGACAAGGACACGCAGGGAAAGATCCTGATCGTGGACTTCTTCTTCACGCGCTGCACCAGCATTTGCCCGCGCATGAGCGCCCAGATGCAACAGCTGCAGCTGCAGCTGGACAAGCCGCGGTATGACGATGTGCTCTTCCTGAGCCACACCGTGGACCCCGAGCATGACACCCCCGAGGTGCTGAAGGAATATGCCCGGGGGCTGCAGGCCGATCCCAAACGGTGGAAGTTCCTCACCGGCAACGCGCCGGACATCTACCGGCAAGGCAACCTGGGCTATCTGCTCACCGCCAACGCGGATTCGGCGGCCGCCGAGATGTTCGTGCATTCGCCGCAATTCGTGCTGGTGGACAAGCAACGCCACATCCGGGGCATGTACGACGGCACCAATACCGATGCCATGCGGGACCTGGTGGTGGACCTGAAAGCCCTGCAGATGGAGGAGGAACGCATGGCCCACGGTATCCCCAAAGAACGGTGAGATGCCTTCCCTGCTGGAGCGCCGGGGCGCATTGATCGCTTGGACCTTCACCTTCGTCGTGCTCGGTGCCATCGCCGGAGTGCTCTTCGGCCCCAGGCTCATACGGGTCACCGGTCTGTCCATCTCCACATTGCCCAAGGTGAACGCCGTCCTGAGCGGCACCACCACCCTGCTGCTCCTGATGGCATGGTGGGCGGTGTTGCGCAAGAAGATCAACCTGCACCGGGGCCTGATATGGGCGGCACTGGGCTCCACCACGCTGTTCTTGGCAAGCTACCTCGTTCAGCACGGCAGTTTCCCCTCCGTACACTACGGCGGCAACCGGGGTATGGTGTACTACCCGGTGCTGGTCTCCCACATCCTGCTCGCCGCGGCCATCGTGCCCCTGGTACTCCTCACCTTGTTCCGCGCCATGGCCGGACGGTTCGACCGGCACCGTCGGTTGGCACGCTGGGCCATGCCGCTGTGGTTGTACGTCAGCATCACGGGCGTGGTGGTGTACCTGATGTGCGCCCCTTACTACTGAGCCGGTCACTCCGGCAGGCGCCGCCGGGCTGATGGCCGTCATTGCCCGTCCTTCCGTTTGTTCCGCTCTTTGCACGGTGGAAAAGGAATCGATCCAAGTAGCCTGCTTCCATTGCGGCGATCCCTGCGTTGCCGAACACCGCCTGCATGAGGGGAAGGATTTTTGCTGCCGGGGCTGCCAGGTGGTGTACGACCTGCTGAACGAGGCCGGGCTGTGCAACTACTACGAGCTGGGCGGCCAACCGGGGGTGAAGCAGCAGGTAAATGTGGATGAACACCGTCCGGAGCTGTTCGCCTTGGAGGAGGTGCGTTCCAGGCTGGTGGAGTTCAGCGAGGAGGGGATCACCCGGGTCCGCTTCCATGTGCCGCAGATGCATTGCAGTTCGTGCATCTGGCTGCTGGAGCACCTGAACCGGATCGATCCGGCCATCCTGCGGTCGCGGGTCTCGTTCAGCGGGAAGGAACTGGCCGTCACCTTCCGCGAGGACCGTCTTGCGCTCCCGGGGCTGGTGGAGCTGTTGCGACGCATCGGATACGGCCCGCAGGTCACGGCGGGCAGCGGGCGCAAGGCCCGGACCCCCGACATGCTGCTGGTCCGCGTGGGCGTGGCCGGGTTCATCTTCGGCAACACCATGCTGTTCGCCATTCCCGAATACCTGGGGGCGGACTCCGAAGCGGGCCTGAAGACGGGCTTCCAGTGGCTCACCGTGCTGTTCTCCATCCCCGTGGTGTTCTTTCTCAGCACCGATTTTTTCCGCAGTGCCTGGGCGGGCATCCGCACGCGCATGGTCAACATCGACCAGCCCATCGCCTTGGGCATCGTGGCCCTGTGGACCCGCAGCCTGTACGACGTGATCGCCGGCGCCGGTCCCGGCTACTTCGACTCGCTGGCCGGCCTGCTTTTCTTCCTGCTGGTGGGACGCTGGTACCAGGCGCGCACCTATCAGGCACTGCGCTTCGACCGCACGCTCGATGATTTCCTGCCACTGGTAGTGCTGCGGCGCACGGAACGGGGCGAGGAAGCGGTGCGCGTGGCCGACCTCAGGCCGGGCGACCGCATCGTGGTGCGTGACCAGGAACTGGTGCCCGTGGACGGCATCCTGCGGCGGGGCACCGGGCACATCGACAACAGCTTCATCACGGGGGAGCCGCTGCCCGTGCGCAAGGCGGAGGGCGAGACGCTGAAGGCGGGCGGCCGCCAGCGAGGTGCGGCCATCGAGGTGGAGGTGTTGCGCAGCTTTGCCGACAGCCGGCTGAAGAAGTTGTGGGCGGAACAGGATTCGGCCCATGAACGGCCCGCCATGCCGCGCCTGATCGACAAGGTGGCGCGCCGCTTCACGGTGGCCGTCCTGCTGATCGCGCTGGGTGCCGGGCTGTTCTGGTGGGGCCGGGACCCGTCACAGGTGTGGATGGTGGTCACCTCGGTGCTCATCGTGGCCTGCCCGTGCGCCTTGGCCCTGAGCATGCCCTTCGCATACGGCCACACGGTCCGGTTGATGGGCCGCCGGGGCCTTTTCCTGCGCGGCACCGAAGTGGTGGAACGCATGTCACGCGTGGACCTGGTGGTGTTCGACAAGACGGGCACGCTCACCGCCCGCGAGGCCCATGCGGTGCGGTGGCACGGCACGTCCCTCGGCCCGGCTGACCGGTCCTCCGTCCAGGCACTGGCACGCAACAGCACCCATCCGCTAAGCACGGTGGTGGCGGGCGAGTTGAAGGCCGCAACGGCAGACCTGGCCGTGTACGACGTGCAGGAGATCGCCGGGCAGGGGATCCGCGGCATGGTGGGCGGCCGGGAGGTCCGTCTTGGTTCCGCCCTGTTCTGCGAAGTGCCGGAACCGGGGCGATCGTCCGGCGATGCCCATGTCCATGTCTCGGTGGACGGCGCGCACCACGGCTACTTCGCGGTGCGGAAGCAGGCCCGGGACGGAATGGACCAGGCCGTGCGGGAGCTGCGGGGCCAGATGGGAACGGCGCTGCTCACGGGCGATGCGCAAGTGGATGCGGACCTGGCCCGGGCATTTGCCGGCAGCGACGTGCGCACGGGCTGCTCCCCGTTGGACAAGCAACAGGCCATCCGCGGCTACCAGGGGCAAGGCCGCCGTGTGCTCATGGTGGGCGATGGGCTGAACGATGCGGGGGCCTTGGCCCAGGCGGACATCGGCATCACGGTGACGGAAACCAGCGCGGCCCTCACCCCCGCGAGCGATGCCATCATGGATGCGGCCGCCCTGCACCGCCTGCCCGGTTTCCTGGCCTTCTCGCGCCGCGCCCACCGCATCGTGGTGGCCAGCCTGGCCTTGTCCTTGGCGTACAACATCACCGGCGTATCGGTGGCCGTGGCAGGCCTTCTCACGCCGCTCTTCGCCGCCGTCCTGATGCCTTTGAGCAGCGTGAGCGTGGTGGCCTTCGTCTCCATCGCGGCCTGGATGGCCGCCCGTATGAGCTTCACCCCGAACGGCATTCCCCGACGATCCGGTGACAAAAGTCAGCCCGGCATGTAACGCCCATCAATGCCCGGCCCCGGCACCCGGGGCATTTTCGCAGCCATTGGTTTCCGATGGGCGTCATTTTCCTTCTGCTGACGGTAAGCACGGTGGTGGCCACGGTCTTCGTGCTGGGCTTCATCTGGGCCGTCCGCAGGGGCCAATATGACGATGACCGATCGCCGGCGGTGCGCATCCTGATGGATGACGCGCCCCGTGCGGCCCCTTCGGCCGGAAAGCCGCCGTCCCGGAAAGCCCTGCACCACGAGCCTACACAATCGGACCGTCCATGATCGAACGTTTCCAATACGACAACCGCATCGTCAAGAACTTCGTGTTCATCACCATCCTATGGGGTGCCGTGGGCATGCTGGTGGGCCTTTACGCGGCCTTGGAGCTGGTGATCCCCGAACTGAACCTGGCCAAATACTTCACCTTCGGCCGGATCCGTCCGCTGCACACCAACGCGGTGATCTTCGCCTTCGTGGGCAATGCCTTTTTCGCAGGTGCCTACTACAGCTTGCAGCGCCTGCTGAAGACGCGCATGTACAGCGACCTGCTGGGCAAGATCCATTTCTGGGGCTGGCAACTGATCATCCTCTCGGCGGCCATCACGCTGCCGCTGGGCATGACCCAGGGCAAGGAATACGCCGAGCTGGAGTGGCCGATCGACATCGCCATCACCCTGGTATGGGTGGTGTTCGGCATCAACATGATGGGCACCATCCTCAAGCGTCGCGAGCGCCACCTGTACGTGGCCATCTGGTTCTACATCGCCACGTGGGTGACGGTGGCCATGCTGCACATCGTGAACAGCTTCGCCCTCCCCGTGAACCTGGGCAAGAGCTACAGTTGGTACGCCGGGGTGCAGGATGCGTTGGTGCAATGGTGGTACGGGCACAACGCGGTGGCGTTCTTCCTCACCACGCCCTTCCTGGGCCTGATGTACTACTTCCTGCCCAAGGCGGCCAACCGTCCCGTGTACAGCTACCGCTTGTCCATCATCCATTTCTGGTCGCTCATTTTCCTGTACATCTGGGCGGGGCCGCACCACCTGCTGTACACCGCGCTGCCGGAGTGGGCCCAGTCGTTGGGCGTGGTGTTCAGCGTGATGCTGATCGCCCCCAGCTGGGGCGGCATGCTCAACGGCCTGCTCACCCTCCGCGGGGCCTGGGACCGCGTGCGCGAGGACCCCGTGCTGAAGTTCTTCGTGGTGGCCGTCACCTGCTACGGCATGGCCACCTTGGAGGGCCCCTTGCTGAGCGTGAAAGGCATCAACGCCATCGCCCATTTCACGGACTGGATCATCGCCCACGTCCACATCGGCGGCATCGGCTGGAACGGCTTCCTCACCTTCGGCATGGTATACTGGCTGGTGCCCCGCCTTTTCGGCACCAGGCTCTACAGCGTACGCCTGGCCAACGCCCACTTCTGGCTGGGCACCATGGGCATCATCTTCTACGCCATCCCGCTGTATTTCGCCGGCTTCTTCCAGAGCCTGATGTGGAAGCAGTTCACCCCGGACGGGTTCCTGGTGTACAAGAACTTCCTGGACACGGTGCTGGAGATCAAATACGCCTATTGGCTGCGCGCCCTGGGCGGCACCATCTACCTCACCGGGGTGTTCATCATGGTGTACAACCTGGCGAAGACCGTAAAGGCCGGCAAGCTGATCGCCAATGAGGATGCCGAGGCGCCCGCGCTGGAAAAGCTGCAGGCCGAGCCGGTCGGGCATTGGCATACCTGGATCGAGCGCCGCCCCATGCAGATGCTGGTATGGAGCCTGGTGGTGGTGGCCATCGGCGGCATCGTGGAGATGGTGCCCACCTTCCTGGTGAAAAGCAACGTGCCCACCCTCAGCAGCGTGAAGCCCTATACCCCGCTGGAGCTGCACGGCCGGGATATCTATGTGCGTGAGGGCTGCTACACCTGCCACAGCCAGATGGTGCGTCCGTTCCGCAGCGAGACCGAGCGCTACGGCGAATACAGCAAGGCTGGCGAATTTGTTTACGACCATCCCTTCCAGTGGGGCAGCAAGCGTACCGGGCCCGACCTGCACCGCGTGGGCGGGAAGTACCCGGACAGCTGGCACTATTACCACATGCTGGACCCCACCACCATGAGCTTCGGCTCCCTGATGCCGGCCTATCCACACCTGTTCACCGACGTGTTGGACACCAGCACCACGCGCCGGAAGGTGGAAGCCATGATCACCCTCGGCGTGCCTTATGCAAAAGACTTCCCCGAACAGGCCAACACCCATTTGGTGAAGCAAAGCGCGGAGATCGCCGACGGGCTCAAAAAGGGCGGTATCGATGCCTTGGCCGACCGCGAGATCATCGCGATGATCGCCTACCTCCAGCGCATCGGCACGGACATCAAGGTGGCCCCGGGCACCGCCGCAAACGCCCAACGCTAGGCCATGCTGAAGTTCATCAAGCACCACATGGACACCATCGCAGGGGTCGGCATTTATCCGGTGTTGTCCTTCGTGATCTTCTTCGGCGTATTCCTGATCGCCCTGCTGTATGTGCGAAAGGCCCGCCGCGGCCACATCGATCACATGGCGGCCATGCCCCTGTCCGATCCCATTGCATCGAATGAACACCAAGACCATGCACAACCGTAGCATGAACCATCGTCTCCCGTACACGCTGGCGCTGGCCTTGTCGGCGCTGGGGGCCCAGGCCCAGGATCCAGGCATGGCGACCGCAGCGGCACCCTACCCGACCCTGATGTGGATCCTGGTCGGTATCGCCGTGGCCCAAGCCATCATCATCCTGGCACTGTCCGGCGTGATGCGGAACCTGGCCGGGTTGGGCCGCTGGGCCCGCGGGGGCAACGGTACACGTGCATGGGTGGCCATTCCCATCGCTTTCGGGGCCGCCACCGCCAACGCACAGGCCTACGTGCCCCCCTCCGATCCCTCGACGGGCACCACCCTATGGACCTTGGTGGGCGTGAACCTGTTCCTCTTTGCCGTGATCGTGTTCCAGCTCAGGTGGATCCGGTCCCGCACCACCGACATCGCTCCCCCGGTGGAAGGTGTGCAACGCCCGGTGCGCAGCAGCCGGGCAGCACGATGGGCGGCACTGGTGGCCAAACTGAACCGCCAAGTGGAAGTGGAGGAAGAAAAGACCATCGAACTGGACCATGAATACGACGGCATCAAGGAACTGGACAACGTACTGCCTCCCTGGTGGCTCTGGCTGTTCTATGGCACCATCGCCTGGGGCGTGATCTACCTGGTGAACGTGCACGTCATCAAGGTCTGGCCGGATTCGCAGAAGGAATATCAAGCGGAGATGGTCCAAGCCCAGGCTGATGTGGCCGCATACCTGGCCACGCAGACCAACCTGGTGGACGAGAATACCGTGACCTTCACGGATGATCCGGCGGTGATCGCCGAGGGCCGCTCCCTGTTCAGCGAGTTTTGCACGGCCTGCCACGGCGCGGATGCGGCCGGCTCGGAAAACAGCGTCGGGCCCAACCTCACCGATGGCTATTGGCTCCATGGGGGCGGGGTGAAGAACATCTTCCACACGATCAAGTACGGCGTTCCCGAAAAAGGCATGATCGCCTGGAAGGCCCAGTTGCAGCCCTCGGAGATCCGAGCCATCGCCTGCTACATCATGTCGCGCGAAGGACAGGGTGGGCCCAACCAGAAGGCACCACAAGGCGAATTATGGAAGGGGGACGAAGGGGCCGCTGAGGTGGATGCCGTTGTGCCACCGGCAGGGGTCGTCCATAGGGAGGCCGATTGACCGGGGACTGACGTCCGGGCTGACCGGGGTCAGTCCGGGCACCTGAGCTTGATCAGCATGGGCACGGGCCGGGGCGATGATCTTTGGCCGCTCCGGGGCCATGCATCCATTGGCACGGCTCCGGCACCAGGATGGCGTTGCAGCCCGCTCATATCAAACGTGACACCAAGGCGCAGGACGCGAACTTCCGCGACCGGATCAGCACGGTGGACCAGCAGGGCAAGCGGGTGTGGGTATACCCGAAGAAGCCCAAGGGCAAGCTGACACGCTGGCGCCAACGCGTGGCCTATGCGCTGGTGGCGTTGT
The DNA here is from genome assembly GCA_024103275.1 of Flavobacteriales bacterium. GTDB lineage: Bacteria > Bacteroidota > Bacteroidia > Flavobacteriales_F > PHOS-HE28 > PHOS-HE28. Next base: position 14,623 of record JAGFIV010000044.1, on the reverse strand, counting down.
TGCTGGCAGGTCCCTTCATCCACATCGGCGGCGAGCCGTTGCTGATGATCAACCTGGTGGAGCGTCGTTTCGTCTTCCTCGGGCAAACCTTCTGGCCCCAGGACTTCCTGATCTTCGTGCTGGGCTTCCTGGCCTTCATCGTATTCGTGGCGCTCTTCACCGTGGCCTTCGGGCGCTTGTTTTGCGGATGGGCCTGCCCGCAAACCGTATTCATGGAGCATGTGTTCCGGCGCATCGAATACTTCATCGAGGGCGACTGGAAACAGCAAATGGCGTTGAACAAAGGGCCTTGGACCGCGGACAAGGCTTTGAAGAAAACGGCCAAGCATCTTGTCTTCTTCGGCATCAGCTTCCTGATCGGCAACATCTTCCTGGCATACATCATCGGCAGCGGGGAGCTGCTCGATATCATCCGTGAACCGGCCTCACAACATCTGGGAGGGCTTACGGCCATGTTCCTGTTCAGCGGCGCGTTCTACGGCAACTTCGCCTTCTTCCGGGAGCAGGCCTGCACCACGGTATGCCCTTATGGCCGCTTGCAGGGCGTGCTGCTGGACCGCAAGAGCATCGTGATCGCGTACGACCATGTGCGTGGTGAGCAGCGGGCGAAATTCCGCAAGGGTGAAGTGCGCCATGAGGCCGGCAAGGGCGACTGCATCGATTGCAGGGCCTGCGTGCATGTGTGCCCCACGGGCATCGACATCCGCAACGGCACCCAGCTGGAATGCGTGAACTGCACCGCCTGCATCGATGCCTGCGACCACATGATGGAAAGCGTGGGCCTGCCCACGGGGCTGATCCGCTATGCCAGCGAGACGGAGATCGCCGACAAGAAACCGTTCACGTTCAACCTGCGGCTGAAGGCATACAGCGCCGTCCTGGTGGCCATCATCGGCGTGTTGGCCACCTTGATCCTGATGCGCAGCGACGTGGACAGCACCCTGCTGCGCCGGCCGGGCATGCTGTTCCAAAAGCAGGCCGACGGCCGCATCAGCAACCTGTACGCACTGAAAGCCGTGAACAAGACGCAGCGCACCCTTCCCTTGCGGCTTGAGCTGATGAACCTGGACGGCGAGATCAAGGTGATCGGCAAGGCACTGGAACTGGCACCGGGCGAACTGGCCCAGACCGAGGTGTTCATCATCCTGCCCAAGGACCAGTTGGCCGGGATCAAGACCAAGGTGGTCGTAGGCATTTACAGCGGTGACAAACTGTTGGAGAAGGTGAAGACCTCCTTCATGGGGCCCATGTGAACAGCATGAATTGGGGGAAGGGACTCGCATTGGCGCTGATCGCATTCGCCGCGATGATGGCCTGGTTCGTGGTGAAGGCCGTACGGAACACGGAACCGCTGGTAACCGAGGAATACTACAAGGCCGAACTGAAATTCCAACAGCGCATCGACAGGTCCACACGGGCGGCGGCGCTTTCGGCACCGGTGCAAATGGATCTGCGGCGGGGTTCGGTGGACCTGCGTTTCCCACGGGAGCTTGACGGCGGGATGATCATCGGGACGCTGACCCTGTTGCGGCCGAACGACCCTGCCGGCGATGTGTCCATCGCGATCGCCACGGACAGCGCCCGCTACTTGTCCACGGCGATCACCTTGATGGCCGGCCGCTACAATGCCTCCCTGGAATGGGAGCGGGACGGTGTGACCTATTTCACGGAACACAAGGCGTACGTGCCATGAGCACCTGGTTGATGGCGGCCTTGGCGATGGGTGCGGCAGGCAGCGCCCACTGCGTAGGCATGTGCGGCCCCATCGCGCTGGCCGTACCGTCCCTGTCCAACACGGCCAAGGGCCGATGGGCGGGCACGCTCTTGCTCAATGGCGGCCGCTTGGCCACTTACCTGTTGCTGGGCCTTGCCGTGGGCACCTTGGGAATGGGCATGCGCCTGGCGGGGCTGCAGCAGGTGGTGACAATTGGCGGCGGCCTGTTGATCTTGTTGTCCGTGCTGGTGCCCGGCATCTTCCGGCGGTGGTCGCCGAAGGGGCGGATGGCCATCGGCATCAGCCGCTTGAGAAGCCGGATGGCCCGGACCTTGAAACGCACGGCACCGGAGGCCGTGTTCTTCAGCGGCGTGCTCAACGGGCTGCTGCCTTGCGGCCTCCTGTATGCCGCCCTGCTGGGGGCGGCGGCGATGGCCTCCCCCATTCATGGGGCCCTGTTCATGTTGGCCTTCGGACTGGGCACCTGGCCTGCCCTGGTTGCACTGCGGATGAGTACCGGCCTGTTGGGGCCCTCGTCCAGGGCGATGTTGCGCCGTTTGTCGCCGGTGCTGCTCTCGGCGGTGGCCGTGCTGATGATCTTGCGCGGTCTGGAGCTGGGCATCCCGTACCTCAGCCCCGGCCCCATGACGGTGACCGGACCGGTGACGGAATGCCATTGAGCAACCGGCTACGGAAATCTGCCGCAGGCCCTACCTTTGGCCCCATGAGCACGCGCCGTATCCTCCTGCTTGCCGCCGTTGTGCTGGCGGCCCTTGCCCCTGCCGACCTGTGGGCGCAGGGTTGCGCCATGTGCAAGGCCGTGGCCGAGACCGGTGCCAGCGGGAGCCTCTATGGCGGCTCGCAGGCCGTCGGTGCGGGGCTGAACACCGGCATCCTGTTCATGATGGCCGTGCCCTACGTGCTGCTGTTCCTGCTGTTCCGCAAGAAGATAGGCAGCTTCATCCGCGAATTCCGCAACGCGCAAGGCTGAGCAACCCCGCTCAGGGCAGTTGCTCCAGGCGTACCGAGGTGGGCGTGCCCTCCGTAATGGCGTGCAGCAAGGCATCCCGGTCGTTGGCTTGGCCCGTGTATTTCACCGCGCCGTCCAGGTTCACGTCCTCTTGGCGGTAGCCGTTGATGACGGCGGTCGGCACGGCCGCCCCGATGGCCACCAGGATCAATTCCCGGTCGTTGGCTTGGCCGGTGTACTTCACCTGTCCGTCACGCAACACGTTGCCACCCCATAGCATCCGCTTGCCGTCGAACGAACGCTGCGCATTGGTGCCATATGTGGCGGTGCCGCCCAGGCCGAAATCCACCATTTGGGCGGTGCTGCCCAAAGTGATCCCGGCGGCGGTCATGCACCCGAGGTGGTTACGATGCCGCACGGCCACATGGTACGCCCCCGGCGGCACGTTGAACAACAGGGTGGCGGCACCATCCGGCGAGATCACATCGCCGTCCCGTTGCAGCAGTGCGCATTGGGCGGCGATGATGGTGGCAGGTTGGGCCGGGTCGCGCAGTTCCACCACCACCCAATCCACCACGGCATCGGCCCCCGTGACGGCCAGGAGATCCGCGTCCAAGGTTTCGCCACCGCCTCCGGGCAGGGCAAAGCCCAGGGCGCTGTATGGTTCGGTTGATGGGATCAGGCCGCCGGCACGCAGTTGGTCGCCCATCTGGTGCCCCGTCGCGTCATAGGGCCCGTCCAGGTACATACGGACGTTGAGCGCCTGCGGGGCGGGTGATGCCGTTACTTGGATGTTGTCCATGTACAGCTTCTGCCCATAGCCGCATATCCCCACGAAGCGGACCTTGACGACTTGCCCATCGTAGGCGCCCAGATCGATGTCGTGCGATGCCCATTGGCTGCAGTTGGCCGGTGCCCAACTGCTGCTCGTGTTGTAGGGGGCCGTTGCCAACGCACTGCCCGAGGCCTCGAACAGCGTAGTCCAGGTGGCGCCGCAGTCGTTGCTGATCTCCACCCGCATCCCATCGGAATAGCCGCCATTGTATTGCGCATAGGCATGGTCAAAGCCCAAGCGTGCACCGGACATGCCGGACAGGTCTATGGCCGGCGTGACCAAGCGGTCCTCCTGGCCCTGCGCATTGTAGCTGTAGTAATTGATCATCCACGCGTTGGTGGCGGAACAGGCTGGCCCGTTGGCGATGGAAGCGGTGGTCCAGGTGAGGCCTCCGTCGGGGTTTTCCAGCGTCCATCCGTCCGGCACGGTCCCGTTCTCCGCCCCCTCCTCCACCGGCACGGGCACGGGCATCCGGGCTTCGAGGGTATTGGTGATGCCATCATTGCCGGCGTTCTGGTCCCCGGCAAGCACCGCTTCCACCAGCAGGCTGTGTGCACCTGCGACGGATATGTTGAGCGGTTGGCTGAAGGTGAACATCGCCGTGGCCCCGGCGGCCAGGCTGCCCGGGTATGTTTCAATCACGTACGCCCCGCCATCCAGCGAATAGCGGACACCGAATCCACTTTGGGACTGTGCCCCGAAGTTTTGGAGCGTGGCCTCCACGGTCATGGATCCACCGTTGCACAGGTCCAGGTCGCCCGTTGGTGTCGCCCCGGTTACACCGACATCGTTCTGCATGGGTACCGATACCTTGATGTTGTCCATGTACAGCCGTTGGCCATAACCGCAGATGGCCACGAACCGGACGATGATGGTCTCCCCGTCGTATGCCCCCAAGCTAATGTCGTGCGAGGCCCATTGGCTGCAATTGGAAGGTGCCCAGTTGCTGCCGGTATTGTCCGGTGCCGTGGCCAATGCGCTGCCTTCCGCCTGATAAACGGTGGTCCAGCTTCCCCCGCAATCCGCGCTCACATCCACGCGGAAGCCATCAAAGTACGAACCGCCGTACCGGGCATAGGCATGGTCGAAGCTCAGCTGGGCGCCGCTCAGGCCCGTAAGGTTGATGGGCGGTGCCAGCAGGCGGTCTTCCTGGCCCACGGCACCATAGGCGTAGTTGTTGATCATCCACGCGGTGGTGGAATTGCAATGGGGTCCGTTGGACACGGTGGCGGTGGTCCACGTCGTGCTGTTGTCCGGGTTCTCCAAGGTCCAGCCCGCAGGCACCGCGCCGCCCTCCGCACCGTCTTCCACAGGGGGAGTGGCCGGCTGCTCATTGGTGCCGATGACCTGGTTCGTCACGGCATCATCACCTGCATATTGGTCGCCGGCCAGGACGGCCGCCACTTCCAGCGTATGGGTGCCGGGCGCGATATCGATGGTCTGGCTGAACGTGAACACCTGGGACGCACCCGCGGCCAGGGTGCCGGGCAAGGATTCCGTCACATAGGCACCGCCATCGAAGGAGTAGCGCACGGAAATGCCGCTTTGCGCCTGCAGTCCGTTGTTGGACACGGTAGCTACCACGGGTACGTCGTTCACCGCACAGGCCAACATGGTCCCGGCGGGTGTGGCGGAAAAAATGCCCACGTTCTTGTCCAGCGGCAGGTTGAAGGCTTCCACCTGGTCGTTCAGGCTATTGGAGCTGCCTTGGGAGGCATCATACCCCAGCCCACGCCGGGCGAAGGCGGCCCACAACAGGTTTTGGTGCGCTCCGCCGTAGGTCTGCTGGTCGGCGGCCAGGATGGCGTCGCGGCCGTCCACGAAGCCGGGGCTACATGGGGTGAGCTTCAGCCCGTCGATGACCAGCTGCATGGCGATGTTGTTCCCGCCCGTGCCGTTGTACAGGTCCGGGTCGAAGCCATATTGATCGATCAGGTCCCAAGCCATCTCCCACAGGATGGTGCACCAGATGAACCCGATGTCGTGGACATACTGGTAGCTGGGGTTGGTGGTGGCCCCGTAGGTGAAGTTGTTCACGCTGAACGACGTGTTGTACGGTGCGGGCCTGATGCCCGTCCCGGTGGTCGGTTCGCCCAGCACGTACGTCCCGATGCCCCGGTTGGTGGTGCGCGTGTCCCCCGCCTTCATGGTCATCATCAGGCCGAAGAAATCGCTCCAGCCCTCGCCCATCTGCTCGGCATTGTCCAGGCAGTTGGAGTTGGACGGCCCGCCCACCAGACGGATGCTGATGCCATGGCCGTACTCATGGGCGATGATCCCCGCATCGAGGTCACCGTCCCGCATGGGGCTGGTCTGGTTCCACAGGTACATCTGCATGCGCGGGTTGCTGCCGTCGGGCGGTGTGGCGAAGTTGGCGTTGTTGGTACCCGAGCCGTCCTGGGCATCGGCATACACGTGATCGTTGCCCTGGCCTCCGCGCCCGTAGTTGTTCTGCTGGAAGTTGCCGCTCACCTCGTTGAAGCCATACTGGTACCACACGTCGTGCATCACGTTGTTCCAGTAGAAGAGGTTGGTGATGGCTGCATCCTGGTAATTGCTTGGCGCCTGGCTGAAATTGATGGGGAAGTCGAATGAGAGCGAACTGCCACCGTCCGGGGAATAGCCGGTGCCGTTGTTCGCATTCGCATCCTCCTGTGCATGCACGTTGTTTCCGCGGGTGATCGTGTATTCCGCCCCAGCGGCCCCGTTGGTGTCATGCCAGCCGTAAGGGGATGCCACCCCGGCGGCGGCCCAAGGAGCAGTGACGATGGACCGCGGGCCGTGGCTCGGGCTTTCGACCGGGATGGCGTACACGTTGTATTCCATGCTGCCCGCCGGTGCCATGGGCACTGCCGGTACCGGGGCATCGATTCCCCATTCCCCGGCCGCCATGGGCGCGTCACCATGCCCGAAATGGCAGTTGCTGACCCAGTCGTTCCTACGAAGTTCCTTGGCATTCCGGGCGCTTACCTGCACGCTCCACCAATGGGCCCCACCCGGTTCGTAGTAGTTCACGTTCCACACCAGGCGCAGGGTATCCCGGGTGGGCAGGTACATCAACTGAACGCGCACCGGCTGCCCGTTGAACGCGGTACCATCGAACACGACCACATGGCCATTCTCCTCCTCAGCGATGCGTCCCGGCATCGGTACCCGCACACCATCCTTGGCCAGGACCATGCCCAGGGCCTGTTCGGCCGTGATGGCCGGTCCCGGCGCCTCAGCGGTCTTTCCGGCATACGGCCATGCCCCGTTGTTCATGCTCAACAGCTTGCCATCGGCGGCCTGGTGCACCGCGATGTCGCCATTGAAAACCTCCACCCCCTGCCAGCGCTGCCTCAGATAGGTATGCCGCACCCCATTGTGCGCGTCCTGGTATTGGTCCTTGATCACCAGGTCGCCGAGATCGCCCTGCACATAACCATGGCCGACCAGCTTGGTACGTGCCAATTCAACGGGATCCGCCGCATTTTCCGATTTCTGGGCTTGTGCTTGGATGATCGTGCAACACACAGGGATCAGGAAACACGCGACACGGATGGACTGCATCGAATTTGGTTTATGGGGGTATGTAAGGCCGGCAATGTATCGGATCGGTGCCCGGCAAGGCAAATCCACCTGCCGGCCCTATCCAGGAACGGGCAAGCAGTAGGGGGCGGCAGGGTATCTTTGCGGCAAGAACAACCAGGGGAGGCCCCGGCCATCCCGAACCAAAAAACAAGAAGATGTATCCCGAGGAATTGACCGCGCCGATGATCGCCGAGTTGACCGGTTCCGGCTTTACCGAATTGAAGACCCCTGCCCAGGTGGACCAGGCCTTCCTGCAATCCGGCACCACGCTATGCGTGGTGAACAGCGTTTGCGGGTGTGCGGCGGGCACCTGCCGCCCGGGCGTGCTGGCCTCGCTCGACGGGGACAAGCGGCCCGACCACCTGGTGACCGTGTTCGCCGGCGTGGACAATGAGGCCACCATGCAGGCCCGCAACCACTTCCTGCCCTATCCGCCCAGCAGCCCGAGCATCGCATTGCTGAAGGACGGAAAGCTGGTGCACTTCGTGGAGCGCCACCACATCGAGGGGCGCAGCGCCGCGATGATCGCCGACCACCTGAAGTCGGCCTACGCGGAGTTCTGCTGATCCGGCATCAAACAAGAAAAGGGTACCTTACGGGATACCCTTTTCTTGTTTCCGGGGTGCTGGTCATTGATCGTCCTTCGTCAGCACGCCTTTTCCCGCATAACGCCCATTGCGGTACATTTCCACTTTGTAGAGGATCCCGTTGGGATCGTACTTGTACACCTTGCCGTTCCACAAGCGTCCCTTTCGATAAAGACCCTGCTGGGACAAGCGGTGCTGGTTGTCATAGAGGGTGTTCCAGCCATCCGGCTTGAATTCCGCGGAATTGGTCGCTTCCCCGGCCACCCGGGCCGGTGCGGGCCGGTCCTCCGCGGAAGGATGCGCCTCGGGCACCGGTCCTTTGGGCCTATAGCTCTTGAAGGACCCTTCCTCCATGGTCCCCGCCTGGAATCGGGCCGTCTCCCAAAGGTCCCCGTTGGGATGGTAACGCTTCAGCACACCCTCCTCGCGGCCCTTTTCCACGGTCACCTCCACTTCGATGCGGCCGTTCTCGTAGTAGTATTTCTGCACCCCGTCACGGGTGCCGAATTCGTTGAAGGTGAAATCCTGGGCCAGGTTGCCATTGGCATGCCAACGCTTGAACCCGCCGGTGTTCCGGTCCAGGTCCCAGGTGCCCTTTTCCTCAGGTGTGCCATCGGGGTAGTAAATGGTATATGCACCCTTGGGGAATCCTTTGACATAGTTGATCTCCGTTTTTGGATGGCCATTGGGCCAGTAGCGTTTCCAAACGCCCGTGCGCCGTCCGTCCGCATAGCGCCCTTCCTCGAAAAGCACCCCTGCGGCATACTCGGGCCGGTCTTCCACGGGTCCAGAGACCTGCCACCAACCCTGCCTGCGGCCTTGCCCGTCAAGCTGGTTGAGCGTGTCCGCCAGGCTGCCGGCCTGTGCCGCCACACTGCTCGCCATCAAGGCTCCCACCAGGAGGGTCGCAAAGGTCCGTAGGCCGACGGGGGTCCGCATGGGGCAAGGTCAGGTTCGCCCCCGGCGAAACGGAATGCGGGCCGGCAAGGTTACACGTGCTCCTTGTGCGATGCCTGCAGCCTGGGCTTCAGGTGGCGAAGCATGTCCTCCACCATGGCGGGGAGATCGTAGCGCGGTTGCCAGCCCCAGTCGCGGCGTGCATCGCCGTCATCAATGCTGCGGGGCCAGGAATCCGCGTAGGCCTGGCGCTCGTCGGGGGCATAGTCCATCACGAAACCCGGGATCCGCTTGGCCACCTCGGCGGCGATCTCCTCCGGGCTGAAGCTGATGCCCGCCAGATTGTATGCCGTATGTACCGTGATCCGTTCCGCCGGGGCCTCCATCAACTCGATGGTGGCACGGATGGCATCGGGCATGTACATCATCGGCAGCGTGCTCTTCGGTCCCAGGAAGCTGGTGTACCGCCCATGCTTGACGGCCTCATGGAAGATGTGCACGGCATAATCGGTGGTACCTCCGCCGGGTGCGCTCTTCCAGCCGATCAGGCCGGGGTAGCGCAGGCTGCGCACGTCCACGCCATAACGGTGCCGGTAGTAGTTGCACCAACCCTCGCCCGCCTTTTTGCTGATGCCATAAACGGTGCTCGGCTCGGTGATGGTGTGCTGCGGCGTGCGGTCCTTGGGGGTGGACGGCCCGAAAACCGCGATGCTGCTGGGCCAATACACGTGTTGGATCCGTCCTTCCCGTGCCAGCTCCAGGATGATCAGCAGGCTCTCCATGTTCAGCTTCCAGGCGAAGGCCGGATCCTTCTCCGCCGTGGCGCTGAGCAAGGCCGCCAGCAGATACACCTCGGTGATGCCGTACTTGTCCAGGATGCGCTCGATGCCGTGGCGGTCCATGGCATTCACCATCACGAAGGGCCCTTCCTGCTTCACCTGGGGCTCCTTGATGTCGCCAGCCACTACGGCCTCTGTGCCGAAGCGTTGGCGCAAGCCTTCCACCAGTTCGGTGCCGATCTGGCCACTGGAGCCGATGACGAGGATCTTCTTGGAGCTGTTTGCCATGGTTGAATACCGGGCTGCAAAGCTATACGCGGCAATCCGGGATGTGCATATTCCCGTTGGCACAATTCCGCGTGCGAAACGGTACCTTGCATCCCGAAATCATTCAGGCCCAAGCCTGACCCCTATCCATAGCAACCATGCCCATCTACCACAGCCTCGGCAAGATCCCCCACAAGCGGCACACCGTGTTCAAGAGCCCCAAGGGCAAGTACTACTACGAGCAGCTCTTCGGCACCGAGGGCTTCAGCGGCATGAGCGCATTGCTCTACCACACCCATCGGCCCACGCAGATCAAGAAGATCGTGGGACAGAAGGACGTCTCGCCCAAGATCGCCGAAGCGCACAACCTGCGCCCGCTCCGCCTGGACGGCTTCAAGGTGAAGCCCACCGCCGACCACCTGGCCGCGCGCAAGACCATCCTGGTGAACAACGATGTGGCCGTTGTACTGGCGGCGCCCACCGCCAAGGAGGTGGACTACTTCTACAAGAACACGGACTGCGACGAGATGATCTTCGTCCACAAGGGCACAGGCCGTTTCCGCAGCACCTTCGGCACCCTCGATTTCGGCTACGGCGACTACCTGCTGATCCCGCGGGGCATCATCTACACGCTGGAGTTCGACACCAAGGACAACCGGCTGCTGATCGTGGAAAGCCACAACCCGATGTACACGCCGCACCGCTACCGCAACGAGTTCGGCCAGCTGCTGGAAAGCTCTCCCTTCTGCGAGCGCGACATCCGCAGGCCGCACAGCCTGGAGACGCACGACAAGAAGGGCGACTTCCGCATGATGATCAAGAAGCAGGGCATCATGCACGAGATGATCTACGCCACCCACCCCTTCGACGTGGTGGGCTGGGACGGCTACAATTACCCGTACGCCTTCAACATCCAGGACTTCGAGCCCCTCACCGGGCGCGTACACCAGCCGCCACCCGTACACCAGACCTTCGAGACCAAGGCCATGGTGGTGTGCAGCTTCTGCCCGCGCCTGTACGACTACCACCCGCAGGCCATCCCCGCGCCGTACAACCACAGCAACATCGACAGCGATGAGCTGCTGTACTACGTGGCCGGTGAATTCATGAGCCGCAACGACATCAAGGAGGGCAACCTCACCCTGCATCCGGCAGGCATCGTACACGGGCCGCAACCCGGGGCCATGGAGCGCAGCATCGGCAAGAAGGAGACCAATGAGCTGGCGGTGATGATCGACACCTTCAAGCCCCTGATGGTGACCGAGGAGGCGATGAAGATCGACGACGGCAAGTACTGGAAGAGCTGGTTGGAGTGAGTTGCCACCCTGAGTGGGGTCGAAGGGTGGGCGTGCCCCCGGTTCAAATGCAACCGGGGTCGGGCCAGGAGTTTAGCCCGGGCTTGAACCGGGCCAGTAGTCCACCCCCTCGACGTGCTGGTTACATGCTCCTATCGCTCACGCGAGAGCCGCGAAAAACTCATCCCCGGCACTCGACCTGACCCGTGATTCCGGCAATCTACTGAGCGCCGGGTTGGCGGTTCTGTTCCTGTGTTCAATTGCCTTATCTTCGCAAACATGTCAACGGCGGACCTTCTGGTGAAGATCAACTCCATGCCCGAGCATCTGCGCAAGAAGGTGCTCGCGTATATCGAGGCACTCATCGCTGGCCAACCCAAGCCGAAGGAAACCCCGAAAAAGCGCATGGCGGGTTTGTCAAAGGGCAAGATCTGGATAGCGGACGACTTCGATGCGCCCCTTGACGACTTCAAGGAGTACATGGAATGAGCGTGCTGCTCGACACCCATGTGCTGCTCTGGTTCCAATTGCTTGACAAGAGGCTTTCCGCATCACTTCGCAACCGGATCGAACGTTCCCCTGAAGCCCATTACGTGAGCCAGGTCTCGTTCTGGGAGATTGCGATCAAAGCATCCCTCGGGAAGTTGAGACTTAGCCAGGACCTGGCGGCGACCTTCAAGGACATCCGGGATGCCGGGTTCCTGGTCCTTCCCTTCAGGGAAGAACACTTCCTTGAGGTTGCGATGCTTCCCTTCCACCACCGCGACCCCTTCGACCGCATGCTGATCGCACAGGCCAGGAACGAAGGAATGGAACTGCTGACAGCCGACCTGCACTTTGCGGCCTATGACGTGGCCTTGGTGAAGGCATGACCACGGATTTTTCCTTTCCCCGCACCCCGGCATTCGGCCTGAGCGGTGGTCCCGGCAATCTGTAGAGCGCCGGGCTGGGGTTGGTGTTCGGGTGGGCATGGCGGACACGGTGGGCACCGTTTCCGCCATGCCCACCGCGCTTGCCGGTACCCGCGCGAGGGATAGCAGCGGAAAGCCCACAGGCCTGTGATCAGGCCGCGGACTTGCAGCGGACCTGCCGGCCGGCAGGCAGGTAGCCCGACCCGGTCGTACCCTTCGAGCGCCTCATGGTACGCCGGGACACGCCCACACACCGATGGAATTTCCGAACTTTGGCGTTCCATTGATCTTGAACCTTACTACCATGGCCATCCAAAGCGCAACCCCTGAACTGGAAAAAGTAGTCCCCGAAGCCCAGGACTTCCTGCCGCTCCTCGGCACCGACTACGTGGAACTGTACGTGGGCAATGCCAAGCAGGCGGCGCATTTCTACAAGAGCGCCTTCGGCTTCCAGAGCATGGCCTACGCCGGCCTGGAGACGGGCGTGAAGGACCGCACCAGCTACGTGGTGGAGCAGGGCAAGATGCGCCTGGTGCTCACCACGCCGCTCACCAAGGACCATGAGATCAACGAGCACCTGCGCCTGCACGGCGACGGCGTGAAAGTGATCGCCCTGTGGGTGGATGATGCGCGCAAGGCCTTCGCCGAGACCACCAAGCGCGGCGCCAAGCCCTACTTCGAACCCCGCGTGGAGAAGGACGCCGACGGCGAGGTGGTGAAGAGCGGCATCAAGCTGTATGGCGACACGGTGCACATCTTCGTGGAGCGAAAGAACTACCACGGCACCTTCCTGCCGGGCTTCAAGCCGTGGAAGAGCGCCTACAATCCGCCCACCGCCGGCCTGAAGTACGTGGACCACATGGTGGCCAACGTGGGCTGGAACGAGATGAACCCCTGGGTGAAGTTCTACGAGGACGTGATGGGCTTCGCCAACGTGCTGGGTTTTGACGACAAGGACATCAGCACCGAGTACAGCGCCCTGATGAGCAAGGTGATGAGCAACGGCAACGGGCGCATCAAGTTCCCCATCAACGAGCCGGCCGAGGGCAAGAAGAAGAGCCAGGTGGAGGAATACCTGGACTTCTACAACGGCCCCGGCGTGCAGCACATGGCCATGGCCACGGACGACATCGTGAAGACCGTGCGCGAACTGATGGCCCGCGGCGTGGAATTCCTGAAAGTGCCCAGCAGCTACTACGACAATCTGTTGGACCGCGTGGGCAAGATCGATGAGGACCTCGGCCCGCTGAGCGAACTGGGCATCCTGGTGGACCGCGACGATGAAGGCTACCTCTTGCAGCTCTTCACCAAGCCGCTGCAGGACCGACCCACGCTCTTCATCGAGATCATCCAGCGCAAGGGCGCCAAGAGCTTCGGCAAGGGCAACTTCAAGGCGCTGTTCGAGGCCATCGAGCGGGAGCAGGAAGCGCGGGGGACGCTGTAAAGCCCGGCGGCGCGACAGTGCCGGAAAAGGCTTTCCAGCTGGGCATCCTTCCCTTCCCACGCCCTAGCTTTGTGCCATGCGTCCGTTCGCCGTACTCTCCCTGCTCGCCCTGCTGCTCGCCACGGGTTGCACCAAGGACGATGATGAAGGCTACCGCTCCGCAGGCATCACCTTCCGCAGCGACAGCGGCTACACCTACCTGAACGATACCGTGCCGGTGCAGGATACCCTGCTGATCGGTGCCATGGTGGCCGAAGGCTCGCAGCGCCTGCAAACGGTGTACGTGCAGATGCGCGTGAACGGCGGTTCGTGGGTGCAGAAGGACAGCGTACCCTTCACCCAGAACCCCATGGCCCTGGACGTGCAGGCCATCATGGGCGACGTGCCCCGCACCGAGGACTGGAGCATCCTGGCCGTGGAACGCAACGGCGATGCCACCCGGCGCAGCCTCACCTTCACCGTGACCGAATAGCGGGAAAGGCCCGCGCCCGGTACTTTCGCGGACCGAACACACCATGTACCGCACCCACACCTGCGGCGAGCTGCGCCTCGCCGATGCCGGAAAGACCGTGACCCTCGCCGGATGGGTCCAGCGCGCCCGCGATCTCGGCGGCCTCACCTTCATCGACCTGCGCGACCGCTACGGCATCACCCAGCTCGGCTTCAACATGGAGCGCGACAAGGTCCTGTGCGAGCAGGCCCGCCAACTGGGCCGCGAATGCGTGGTGCAGGCCACCGGTACCGTGAAGGAGCGCGAAAGCAAGAACACGAACATCCCCACCGGCGAGGTGGAGCTGATCGTCACCGGGCTGAAGGTGCTCAACGGCGCCAAGACGCCACCCTTCACCATCGAGGAGGAGACCGACGGCGGCGACGAGCTGCGCATGAAGTACCGCTACCTGGACCTGCGCCGCCCTTCCGTCCGCAAGAACTTCGAGCTGCGCCACCGCATGGCCATCGAGGTGCGCAATTACCTCAGCGCACAGCACTTCCTCGAAGTGGAGACGCCCGTGCTGATCAAGAGCACGCCCGAGGGCGCCCGCGACTTCGTGGTGCCCAGCCGCATGCACCAGGGCGAGTTCTACGCCCTGCCCCAAAGCCCGCAGACCTTCAAGCAGCTGCTGATGGTGGCCGGCTTCGACCGCTACTTCCAGCTGGTGAAATGCTTCCGCGACGAGGACCTGCGCGCCGACCGCCAGCCCGAGTTCACCCAGATCGACTGCGAGATGGCCTTCGTGGAGCAGGAGGACATCCTGAACACCTTCGAGGGCCTGGCCAAGCACCTGTTCCGCACCGTGCTGGGCAAGGAGTTCAGCGCGCCCTTCCCCCGCATGCCCTTCGACGAGGCCATGAA
>JAGFIV010000126.1 GCA_024103275.1 Flavobacteriales bacterium | reverse complement strand
CCACCAGCAGGAAAGGGTAGCGGTGGGGCAGCATGCGGGTGATGTCGTTGATGTCGAACAGCGGCTCCTTGGTGAGGTCGAAGAACATGCGCGGGTCCTTTTCCTCCTCGCGGATGCGGTCCTTGATCTTCTTGGCGAAGGTGGTGTTGCCGAAGTGCCCCGGCCGGGCGGCGAGGATGTGGCCCTTGATGGGCCTGCCCACCAGGGCGAGGTCGCCGATGATGTCCATCAGCTTGTGGCGGGCCGGTTCGTTGAGGAACTTCAGGTCGGTGGTGTTGAGCACGCCGTTCCGCCGGATCTCCACGTCCTTGAATTCGCGTCCGATGCTTTTGGCCAGGGCCTTCAGGTCTTCCCGGGTGATGTCCTCGCGGTCCTCCAGCACGATGGCGTTGTCCAGGTCGCCGCCTTTGATCAGGCCGGCCTTGGCCAGTTGCTCCACCTCGCGCAGGAAGACGAAGGTGCGGCAGGGGGCGATCTCGGCCTTGAACTCGCCGGCATTGTACATGCTGGCGTGCTGGGTGCCGAGCACGGGGCTGTTGTAGTCCACCATCACCGTCAGGCGGAATTCACCGCCGGGCGCGGGCACGGCGAGCATCTCGGTGCCGCGTTCCTCGGTCTCGAACCAGATGGGCTCCTTCAGCACCCACCAGTTGCGCGGTGCGTCCTGTTCCTGGAACCCGGCTTTCTCGATGGCGTCCACGAAGGGGGTGGCGCTGCCGTCCATGATGGGCACCTCGGGTCCGTCGAGCTGGATCAGGCAGTTGTCCACGCCCATGGCGTAGAGGGCGGCCAGCACGTGCTCGGTGGTGTTCACCTTCACCTCACCCTTGCCCAGGGTGGTGCCGCGGGCGGTACTCACCACCAGGTCGGCGTCCGCGGGGATCACCGGTTGGCCCTCCAGGTCGGTGCGCTGGAATTTCAGGCCGTGGCCCACCGGTGCGGGGCACAGGGTCAAGGTGGTCTTCGCCCCGGTATGCAGGCCCACGCCTTTCACACCGGCCTTGCCCTTGAGGGTGTGCTGCTTGTCACTCATCATTCGTTTTGCGCTGCCCGCCGTTCCGTGCGGCGGCCCGTTTCCCGGTCTTCGCGCCCCGCCAGGCCTTGTCCAGCTGGTCCAGGCGCTGTTTCATGTCGGGCAGGTTGCGGAACAGCACATAGCTGCGTTTATAGTCGCCGATGCCGAAGGCCGGGGAACCCTGCACCACGGCATCGTCGGGCAGGTTGGTGCCGATGCCGCTCTGGGCGGCGATCTTCACCCGGTTGCCGATGTGCAGGTGGCCCACGATGCCCACTTGCCCGCCGATGAGGCAATGGCTGCCGATGCGGGTGCTTCCGGCGATGCCGGTCTGGGCCACCACCACGGTGTGCGCGCCGATCTCCACGTTGTGGCCCACCTGGATCAGGTTGTCCAGCTTGGCGCCCTTGCGGATGACGGTGTGGCCCAAGGTGGCGCGGTCCACGGTGGTGTTGGCGCCGATCTCCACGTCATCCTCGATGACCACGTTGCCGATCTGCGGCATCTTCTCATGCCCGCCCCCGGCACCGGGCACGAAGCCGAACCCGTCGGCCCCGATGACCACGCCGCCGTGCAGGATGCAGTTGGCCCCGATCACGCAGTTGGCGTACACCTTCACCCCGGCATGCAGGCGCGTGCCCTTGCCGATGCGCACCCCGTCGCCGATGTAGCATCCGGGGTAGATCTTCGCCCCCTCGGCCACCACGGCCCCGTCACCGATGTAGGTGAAGGCACCCACGTACACATCGCCGGCCACGGTGGCCTTGGGGCTGATGTGGCAGGGCTGTTCCAGGCCGGTCTTGGTGAAGCGGTGGGCCTCGTAGATCTCGAGCAGCTTGGCGAAGGCCGCCCGCGGGTCGGCCACACGCACCAGGGTCAGCGTCCCGGGCAGGTCCTTGGCGGACTTGAAATCGGCGCCCACGATGGCGATGCTGGCCTTGGTGGTGTACAGGTACTCGGTATACACCGGGTTGGCCAGGAAGGTCAGGGTGCCGGGGCGGCCTTCCTCGATCTTGGCCACGTCGCCCACCGCCACCTGTGCGTTGCCTTCCACCTCGCCGTGGAGGAGTCCCGCGATCTGTTCGGCGGTGAATTGCATGGCTCGTCCGTGCAAATGGATGGTGGGGCACGGGAGCGCGAAGATAGGAGCGGCATGCAATGGGCCGGGCATGCCCTGCTGCGCGATCACGGGAACCGGAAGAAGAAGAAATGCACGGCCACCCAGGCGGGGTGCAGGCCGGGGGCGTAGCCCAAGGTGCTGCGCGAGGCGTCCTCCACCCGGCCATCGCCGTTGATGTAGCCCACGGTGCTGCGCGAGGCGTTCTCCACGCGCCAATCGCCGCCGCTCTTCTGCAGGTACCCAACGGTGCTGCGGGAGGCGTTTTCCACCCGGAACCCGTCACCGGCGGCCTCGACATACCCGATGGTGCCGCGCGAGGCATTCTCGATCCGCCAGCCCGCGCCGCTGGCCACGATGTGGCCCACGGTGCTGCGCGAGGCGTTTTCAATGCGGCCGTCGCCGTTCAAATAGCCGATGGTGCCCCGCGAGGAATTTTCGATGCGCTGCGCGCTGGCCGTACAGGCCAGGCCGGTGGCGGCCACGGCGGCCATCAACCATCCCCTGGCCATCGGGCGGTCAGGGCTTCATGGCCGCGCTGTCAGCCGGGGCCGGCGCTGCGGCGTGGGGGTCCATGGCGGAATCATCCTGCATGGCGCAGCACTTGCCCTTCCTGCCGTGCATGCAGGCATCGCCGCCCATTCCGCCGTGCATCATGCAGGTGCCGCCACGCATGCCGCCAGGCCCGCACCCGGAGGTGCCGCATCCCGCGCCGCATAGCCGGCCCAGCAGGAAGCCGAGGACCAGGAAGAGGAGGCTGAACAGGAGGATCTTCGCCCAATTGGTGTTCATCGCGATCGCGTTGGAGGGACGAATGTAGCGGAACTACTTCAGCGGCACGGCCACCTTCGTCCGGTCCCAGGCCAGCACCAGCACCGGCCCGGGATCCTCCACGCTGATGGTGAACTGCTCCACCGCCTGCGCAAGTTCCTCCACGGGCACCGACACCTCCAGGGCATCCTCCGCGGGCTCCCGGCTGGCCTTGCCGTCCATGTTGATGCCCCAGTTGTACATCTTCTTGTTGAAGATGACCTGCCAGCTGCCCCGATGCGGGATGGTCCAGAGCGTGTACTTGCCCGCGGGCAGCTTCTTGCCGCCGATGACGAGGTCCCGGTTGGTGGCGAAGGTGGTGGCCTGGTTGGCACCGGTGCGCCACACTTCATCGAAGGGCACCAGGCCGCCGAAGATCACACGGTCCCTTTTGTACGGGCGGCAGTAGGCGATATCGATCTGCAGGCCGTCCTTGGCGTAGGCCACATGGTCCGCCGGGCTGGCCTGCTGCCCCGGTTTCCGGAAGGCTCGGGACCCGAACAGGCCCGCCGATGCCGCAGCCACCAGGCCGAACATGACGACGTTTTGCGTGTTCATCGGGATTGGAATGTAGCGTGAAGTTACGATCTTTATATGGCAGCGGGACCATGGACCACAAGGCGGTGGTGCCGCATCTTGTCCAAGGGGAACGCAGGAACCCTGAAACCGATCGTGATGAAAACCCACGTGTTACTGATTGCCTTGGTACTGTCCGCCGGCACGGCCGTTTCCGCCCAGACCGTGGTCAAATGCTGCGGCACCAACAGCAACACATTCCTGCTGGGCAACGCCAACTTTGCGCGCCACACCCAAAGCCTGTACCTGCCATCGGACCTCACCAATGCCGCCGACGGCGTGATCGACAGGCTCTACTTCCGCTATGGCACCACGGGCGTGGACAACGGCGTGACGCTGACCAACTTCGTCATCCGCCTGGGCCAGACCACGGAAACCGGCTTCGCCGGGGGCAACACGTTCTTCACCGGCCTGCAGCAGGTGCAGGCCGGCCCGGCGCTGAACATCCAGCCCGGGACCCCCGGCGAATGGTTCAGCTTCCCCGTCATGCCTTTCCCCTACGATGCCTCCCGGACCTTGATCGTGGACATCTGGTTCATGGGCTCAGACAACAACGTGTTCGGCACCTTGGGGACGGCCAACAACGGGCGCAAGCTCTACGCCAACAACATGGAGGAGACCACCGGATCCACCACATCCACCACGTGGCAGGACATCGGCTTCGATCTGGGAGGGGTAACGGCCGTGAACGGCCCGCAAGCCGTTTCGTTCACGCTGCTGCCGCTGCCCGGCCGGGGCCAATGGCAGCTGCTACCCGGCGAGGGCACGGGCTTCCCCGCGGAACTGTTGCTGTACGACGCCACCGGCAAGCTGCTGTGGAAACGGCCCTTGGCCAATACGGGCACCGGGGCAATGCTGGACCTGGCCTCCTGCGGCAGTGGCTTGTACCTGCTGCAGCTGCGCACCAGGGACGGCCAGGCTGCTGTCCGCCGCCTGCTGCTGCCCTGACCCCTGCCACCCGGATTATGCAGTAGGGTTCGTTGCGAGGGTCGAAAGCGCAATGGCAGCAAGGCTTTCGTTGAGGAGGAATAGCTTATGCCATTATGACGAAAGGAAAGCCAGTGAAACGCTTGCAGCTTGTGCCGGGCACCGACCCGGTACAGCGATTTCGGGCCGTAGTAGAAATCCTACTGCATGTTCCGGGTGCCACGCAACCGGCCTGCGTCCTGGT
>JAGFIV010000124.1 GCA_024103275.1 Flavobacteriales bacterium | reverse complement strand
GACATGGGAGCCCTGCACCTGGATTTCTATTCGCTTCACATATATCCATATGCCGATTACCGTGGAAATTGGAACGATCCCCAAAGCCGTGCCCGGCTGCAGGCCGAACTCTATTGGTTTGGCCAGGAGTGCCCGATGCCTTGGATCATCGGCGAGATCGGGTACAGCGCCAATGACGACGAAGAGCCGCCACACACCGGCATCGGTCCACAATATCACCAGTATCCATACATGGACGGCACCGAGGCCGAGCAGGCCGATTTCGTGCAATGGAGCCTGGGCCTCACACGCCAGTACGGGGGCTCCGGTTGGTCCTGGTGGTACTTCCAGGAGTTCCGCTGGTGGGATTACTATTACCCCAATAACACCAGCGACGCCATTGGACCGGCATACAAGCACGGTGACCTCATGCACGGCATCTACTACGCCCTGCTGAAGCCCGGCGATGCCAACAACGACTACTACGACAAGCTGGCCGTGCCCGTGGTGCAGAACTACAGCCCCGCGCCCATGCCGGAAACGCCCGCGCCCCCACCGGCCAACTACTACAATTGGGACAACTTGCCCGGGGATGTGCTCACAACGGGCACCGTGGTGGATGATGCCTCCGGGGTGCCCATACCCAACGCCAATGTGCGGTATTGGTTTGCGGCAGAAGATGATCCCTGGACCCAACCGGACAACCCTAATCACGATGATTACGGAAGTTCGCATTTTGATGTGACGGATGGAAATGGGCAGTTCACCATATATGATGAGCCAGCCTTGCAAGGCTTCTATGATCCCTATGTCGATAACTTAATCGTGGTCGGGCTTGGCTCCAATTCCATCCAGTTTGGGGGTTGGTACGGCACTCCAATTCCGGCTAGTTATACATTCTCCCTGCACCGCAACCCGTTCGTGTACTCGGGCAGGCTGCATGGATTGGAATTGACCAGTTCCACCGCTGAGGACCCGCACCGCTTTGCCGCTTGGACGGACCTGCAGGCGCAGGACGTCACCGTCCACCCAAGTCCTGTCCCCCCGGAAACGCAGCCCATTGAAATGGTGGCCCGCCGCAGCGTATACCTGCAACCGGGTTTCCATGCGGAGGCCGGCAGCGAGGCGCATGTCCACCTGGAGGAAACTTTTCCGGATTGCGTGGATGAAAGCTTCCAATATCCCACCTTGGTCCTTGGCCCCCCTGCCCCGCCGGAACACCAGCTGAAAAGCACGCCCGTTGCCCCCAAGTTGGAACTGCGCTTCCAGGCAGGGAACAGGCCTCGCATCTTCCCCAATCCGGCGCAAGCGGAGGTATGGGTGGAGTTGCCTGCGGCCGATCCATCAATCCTTGAGCTGTACGATGGCCTCGGCCGACTGGCCGGTCGCTGGTCGGCTTCCGGCCAAAGCATCACGATCGATGTGGCGCGGATGGCAGTAGGCCCGTACCGCCTGCGGATCATTCAGCGCGGTACTGAAACCTCCCACACCTTCATCAAACAGCCCTGACCATGAAGCTCCTGAGCCGATCCTATTGCCTTGTTACAGCCGCCATGCTTGGCCTGCCTGGTCTGCTTTGGGCCCAGAACGCCGCATGGGCCAAACTGATCCACGGGCAGTACACGGAAAGCCTTGGTACACTTTGCCGCGACAATGAGGACAATGTGTACGTCTGCGGAGATGCCAGTTCCGGCAATGTGGACGGCCAGCCGTTTGGCGTGGGGGGGACCTACGATGCATTTTTGGCCAAGTTCAGTTCCGACGGCAGTTTCCAATGGATCCGGACTGCCGGGGGCAACACGCTTGGCGGGCCGGCGGATTGGAACGAAGGGGACGGAGCAAGTCAGGTAGTGTACGACAGCATTTCCAATTGTATCTACTTGGCGGGCGTATACCAAGCTACGCAAGGGGACCATACGGCGTGGTTCGGCCCGGGCCTCGTGGTGAATGGTGGCCGGGGCGCCTTCTTGGCCAAATACGCGCTGGACGGCACCTGCCTTTGGGTGCGCACCACGCAGAACGGGGGCGCGGGAAGCCTTGCCGTGGATGAGTTGGGACAAGTGTACCTGTATGTTTTCAGTGACGACAGCTATTTCATGCAAAACACCGTGTTTGACGGAGCATCACCCATCATGCTGCCCAACGGACAATCCGTGGCCAAGTATTCACCGGATGGACAGCTCCTATGGGCCAAGAGCATCGGCCATAACATCGATGGAACCATATTGGTACGGAAGGGTCACTTGTATTTCGTTGGGGGGAGTTACAGTTCAGGTTCCACCATCTTGGGCCAGTCCATTCCGGACACTGAAGCCAATGGCCTTGCCTTGTTTGCCGCAATGGATACCAGCTGCGCTTCAATGCAATGGATGCAAGTGCTTGGTTCCAGCACGAGCTCCGCTTTTGGTAGCCCCGAATTCACGGCGGATGGCGGCTTCCTCTTGTCCGGGTACTTCCGCGACAACCTCTTTCTGGCATCGGACACCATTACTTCCAGTAGCCCGTCGAGGAAACTGTTCTATATGCGCACGGATTCCATGGGGCAGGAGATCTGGCACCAGGCAATGGATGCTTCGGGTTGGTCCAACATCTGCTTGTCACAGGCGGCTGACGGCACTTTCAACCTGGCTTTCACGTTCGAGGAACCGTTCACCTTCAACGGCCAAACCATCACACCGGCACATGCCCTTGACTATGCCGTTATACGGTGCGCCGCAAACGGCAGCCCACTTGGCTTGGTGACCAATGGACCTGTGCTGCAAGGATGGATAGATATGATTACCATGGGTGATGGGAGTCCCGTGATCACCTGCCCGTTCACCGGCACCATCGATTTCGGCAACGACCTCAGCTTGACGGGCGGTGGGGATGTTTTCGTGGCCAAGCTGGGCCTCATCACCAGCGTGCAGTCCTATGCGATGCCGGGCGGTGGCGGGCAGTTGCTCATCTATGCCAACCCCAACCAAGGCACGTGCAGCATCGAGCTTCCGCCGGAGCTTTTGCACGAACAGGGCCTGGTGCTCCGCATCCTGGATGCGCAGGGCCAAGTGGTGCAGGAAGGACCATTGAACATCACGGAAGGCACCGTGCATTTGGACATCCGCGCACAGGCCGCGGGCACGTATATGGCCGAGGTGGTCAACGGCAATACGCGGTACACGGGGAGGATCGTTTTCGAATGAGCGACGCCCAAGCTCACGCTCAATACAGCCTGCTCCGCTTCAGCAGGAACTGCAGCAGGATGTTCTCGAATCCTGCATTGATGTCGGCCTCCACCAGTTCGATGCGGTATTGGCCGCACTTCAGCTTCAGTTCGTGCCAGTAGGCGGCCATGGCGGCACGGTATTCCCCGCGCACCTCGGCGGCGTGGGCCTTCACCTGCAGGCCGCTCTCCTTGTCCACGAAGGTGTAGGGGCGGTCCTCCAGGGCCAGCTCCAGCTCGTGCTGGCGGTCCACCACGTGGAAGAGGATCACATCGTGCTTGTTGTAGCGCAGGTGCTGCAGCGCATCGAAGAGCTCGGCGCTCCGCGTGCTGTTGTCCATCATGTCGCTGAAGAGCACCACCAAGGAACGGCGGTGGGTGCGTTGGGCGATGTCGTGCAGCGCCTCCACGGCGTTGGTGCGGCGGTCCTTCGCGGGGGCGGAGGTACTGAGCAGTTCCTCCAGCTCGGCCATCAGGTGCCGCAGGTGGACGGCGTTGCTGCGGGCCTGCTCACTGACCAACAATTCATCGGCGAAAACGGTGAGGCCCACGGCATCGCGCTGTTTGCGCAGCAAGGCGATCAGTGCCGCGGCGGCATACACGCTGAACTCGATCTTGTTGAACTGCCGGGGCGCCTTCTCCTTCACCTGCGGGTAGTACATGCTGCTGCTGGCGTCGATCACCAGTTGGCAGCGCAGGTTGGTCTCCTCTTCGTAGCGCTTCACGAAAAGCTTGTCCGTGCGGGCGAAGAGCTTCCAATCGATGTGGCGCGTGCTTTCCCCGGGGTTGTACGCCCGGTGCTCGGCGAACTCCACGCTGAAGCCGTGGAACGGGCTCTTGTGCAGGCCGGCGAGGAAGCCTTCCACCACTTGCCGGGCATGGAACTCCAGCTGGCTGAGCGCCTGGATGTGCTGCTGGTCGATGGGCATGGTGCAAAGGTGGGGAAGAACCGCTTCCACGAACGTGCATCCCAAGAACGAATTGCGCCGGAGGTGCCGGGCAGCAATTTGATCGGCCATTACGTCTTCCATTTGATTGATGGAATGCAAAGGCAACGACTGGCCGCCCGGTTATATCAGGCAAAAGAGTGAGGCCCATGGCTTGTGGCACGGATGGCCGCCTATTCCCTTCCTTCCGTGCCCGTGTGGTGAGCATGAAAACGGTAGCTTCATCATGTCCGCCTTGACGGGAAATGGTTTTCCTACCTTGATCATCCAAACGGCAACGGGATGAAACCTTTGCTTCTATCCCTGGCGACGTTCCTTTCGCTGGCCGCACCGGCCCAGGACTGGGCCTTGTTCCCGCTTGGCACCGCGCACTACTACGCCGACAGTTCCGCCTCGCCGGTCACGGTGGAGCAATGCCTCATGGATTCCGTGCGGAATGAAGGCGGCCAGGAATTGCAGTTCTTCAACATGCAAGCCTGGAAGCAGGCGTTGGGCGACTGTGCCTCCACCTTCTCCGATCCCTGGGGCAGCCTGCAGAACCAATGGCCGAAGGATTCGTTGATCATTAGGAACGATACGGTGTTCCAGTACTCGGCATATGGGACTTTGCCATTTTTCTTCCTGCCACAGGCCGCGTTAGGCCAGGCATGGACCGTGGTCTCCGATTACCCCGGCAACGATTATGACCAGATCACCATTGCATGCATCGGCCAGGAAGAACGGACTTTCCTGGGGATCACGGACAGTGTGAAGGTCTTCTCGCTCACGCCGAACGGCTCCTCGCCGGGTCAAACCCCGATCAGCGACTTCCAGGTAGTCCTCAGCAAAGCGCATGGACTGGTGGAGTTTGTGCCGTTCAACCTGTTCCTGTTTCACCCGTCATCTGTGCAGTTCCGCGCGCTGTCATTGATCGGTTTGGACGTTGACGATGGGAGCATCGGATTCACGAAACCCCGATTCACGGACTTTTTCCATTTGCACCCCGGGGATTTGCTGGTATGGGAGTATGAACACTATCCGGGGGATATCAGCCAGCCATGGACGCATTTCTACGCTCGTGACAGCATTGTCAATTCGGTGCTGGGCGTAGACTCGGTAACCTATGAGGTGCACAGGATGAAGTATCAGTGGTCCGGCGAACTGGACGCGGTGCTTGATCTCTCGTTCACCGGACGCCGGGCCCAGTACCAGTATTTGGTGGATGCCGGTCCCGGAGCCATCACGATAGGGGATGCGTCAGAAGGGGTGGACCCCTATTTTCCAAACGCCAACTTCGACCAGGCCTTCTTCGGCACCTCCGCATACGAATTGCTGGCCGGGCCGGGGACCTTCGACACGATCGTGCAATGGGGCTATGGCATCAGTGGACAATGGCTGGACCCCACGGATTGCATCGCCGGAGAAGTGTTTGATATTGGATTTGGTGCCCGGTTGGATACCCGGGCCGGGGCCAACGTGGTTGATTGGAGCGATGTGATCGGCAACATCCGGAAATGGACGCTTATCGGATCCATCATCAACGGCGTGCCCGATGGTGACATTACCGTAGGCCTGGGGCATCGCACGGTCGTAGAGAGCGCCGTAAGGGTGTGGCCCAACCCGGCGGTGGACCGCATTCACGTGGAGCTGCCGGCAGGCGCGAGCGAATGGCGCTATGAGTTGCGCGATGCCCTGGGCCGCTGCTGGGACCGTGGCATGCTGGGTGCTTCAGGGCTCGATGTGTCCCGGCTGCCGGCGGGCATCTATGTCATGGGCCTTCGCACGGCGGGCCGATCCATTTCCACCCGGTTCATCAAGCGGTAGCCGGGCTCAGCGCTTGGCGGCCATGTGGCCTTCCAGCGCGGCCTTCAGGAAGCGGGCGGTGTGGCCCTTGCCGCTCTTCACCAGCTCCTCGGGCGTGCCGGTGAACACGATCTCGCCGCCGGCATCACCCGCCTCGGGGCCCAGGTCGATCACATGGTCGGCGCAGGCGATCACCTCCTGGTTATGCTCGATCACCAGCACGCTGTGGCCATTGGCGATCAACGCGTTCAGGGCCTTCAGCAGCTTGGCGATGTCGTGGAAGTGCAGGCCGGTGGTGGGTTCGTCGAAGATGAAGAGCGTGGGCTGCTCGCTGCTGCCCTTGATCAGGAAGGAGGCCAGCTTGATGCGCTGGGCCTCGCCGCCGCTGAGGGTGCTGCTGCTTTGGCCGAGGGTGACGTAGCCCAGGCCCGTTTCCTGCAAGGGGCCCAGCTTCTCCAGGATGCGTTTCACGGCGTGGTTCTTCCCTTCATGCTCGCGGAAGAAGGCGATGGCGTCATCCACGGTCATGTCCAGCAGGTCGCTCACGTCCTTGCCGTGGAACTTCACGTCGAGGATCTCGTCCTTGAAGCGTTTGCCGTGGCAGGCCTCGCAGCGCAGGCTGATGTCGGCCATGAACTGCATTTCGATGTGTACCTCACCCTCGCCCTGGCAGGTCTCGCAGCGGCCGCCGTCCACGTTGAAGCTGAAGTAGGCCGGCCGGTAGCCGCGTTGCTTGGCCACGTCGATCTCGCTGTACAACTGGCGGATGTCGTCCCAGGCCTTCACGTAGGTGACCGGGTTGCTGCGCGAGCTGCGGCCGATGGGGTCCTGGTCCACCAGTTCCACGGCCTTCACGCGGTGGATGTCGCCGGCCAGTTCCTTGAATTCGCCGGGGCGTTCGCCGCCGCCACCCTCCAGCTGGCGCCGCAGGGCAGGGTAGAGGATGCGTTTCACCAGCGTGGTCTTGCCGCTGCCACTCACGCCGGTCACCACCGTGAGCATGTGCAGGGGGAAGGCCACGTCGATGCCCTTCAGGTTGTTCTCATGCGCGCCTTTCAGCAGCAACTGGTCGCGCACGGGCCTGCGGCGTGCGGGCCGTTCGATGCGTTCGCGGCCGGTGAGGTACTTGGCGGTGAGGCTGTCGCTGTGCACCAATTGGTCGTGCGTGCCGCTGAACACCACCTGGCCGCCGAGGGTGCCGGCCTCCGGCCCCATGTCGATGATGTGGTCGGCGGCGCGCATCACCTCCTCGTCGTGCTCCACCACGATCACGGTGTTGCCCAGGTCGCGCAACTGTTTCAGCACGTCGATCAGGCGCTGCGTATCGCGCGGGTGCAGGCCGATGCTGGGCTCGTCCAGGATGTACATGCTGCCCACCAGGCTGCTGCCGAGCGAGGTGGCCAGGTCGATGCGCTGGGTCTCGCCGCCGCTGAGCGTGTTGCTGCGGCGGTCCAGCGTGAGGTAGCTCACGCCCACTTCATGGAGGTACCGCAGCCGGTTGGTGATCTCCTTCAGCAGCCGCTCCGCGATCTTGCGGTCCGTGGGTGGCAGGTCGAGCTGCCGGAAGAAGGCCAGGCACTCGGCAATGGGCATGCGCCCCAGTTCGGTGATGTCCTTGCCGGCCACTTTCACGTAGCGGGCCTCCTGCTTCAGGCGTGTGCCGTGGCAAAGCGTGCAGGCGGTCTTCCCGCGGTAGCGGCTGGCCAGCACGCGGTACTGGATCTTGTAGCTCTTCTGTTCGCAGTACTGGAAGAAGGCGTCGATGCCATGCACGCCGGGCGCTCCGTTCCAGAGCAGTTTGCGCTGGGCCTCCGTCAGGTCGCGGTAAGGCCGGTGGATGGGGAAGTCGTGCGCGGCACTGTCGCGGATGAAATCGTTTTTCCATTCGCTGAGCTTGTCGCCGCGCCAGGGGGACACGCAATCGTCATACACCGACCGGCTCTTGTCGGGGATCACCAGGTCGGCATCGATGCCGATGATGTTGCCGTAGCCTTCGCAGCGCGGGCAGGCGCCCACCGGGTCATTGAAGCTGAAGAGGTTGGGCGTGGGGTCCTCGAAGGTGATGCCGTCCAGCTCGAAGCGGTCGCTGAACTCGCGCAGTACGGGATTGCCTTTGGCATCCTCGCCCAGCAGCATGCAGTCGCCCTGCCCCTCGAAGAAGGCGGCCTCGGCGCTGTCGGCCACGCGGCTTTCCATCTCGGGGTCGCCGGGCTGGATGGTGATGCGGTCCAGGACCAGGCTCCACGGTCCTTTGCCCAGCGTCTTGGCCAGCAGCAGGTCCTCGATGCGGTGCACTTCCCGGCCGTCATGCACGCGGGCGAAACCTTGTTGCTGGAGCACGTCGAGATGTTCGCGCAAGGAACGTCCTTCCGGCGTGGTGATGGGGCTCATCAGCAGCACGGTGCCGTCCTTGGGGAAGGCGTTGGCTGCGGCCACCACGTCCTCCACGGAATTGCGTTTCACCTCGTGGCCGGAGACGGGGCTGAAGGTGCGGCCGATGCGGGCATAGAGCAGCTTCAGGTGGTCCCACACCTCGGTGCTGGTGCCCACGGTGCTGCGCGGGTTGCTGGTACGCACCTTCTGCTCGATGGCGATGGCCGGGCTGATGCCGGTGATGCGGTCCACGTCCGGCTTTTCCAGGCGGCCCAGGAACTGGCGGGCATAGCTGCTGAGGCTGACCACATAGCGGCGCTGGCCCTCGGCGTAAAGCGTGTCGAACGCGAGGGAGCTCTTGCCGCTTCCGCTCAGACCGGTGATCACGACCAGCTTGCCGCGCGGGATGTCCACGCTGATGTTCTTCAGGTTGTGCACGCGGGCGCCTTGCACGCTGATGGTGCCGCTTTCGGCACGGCGGGACCGGTATTGTCCGTTGGAGGACATCGCCACTGGGGCGGGATCGGCAGCTTTGCTGGACATGGCTTGAAAAGGCGTGCAAAATTACGGCCGCAGGTCCCGCCTCCCACGGATCCCGTACATTTGGCTTGGCGGAATGCCCGCTTTTGGACAATAGAACGGCCCAGGCAACGTTTGACCAACATCAAACGTCTTCCTTAAGTTCGCAGCGGATTGCCGTGCAGGCGGCCAACCAACCAACCAAACGGACAGCGCATAGCAGAGACCTATACCCCGAAGTAGTGAATCCCCTTCGGACCTAAACGGTACAAGGTCATGCTGTCCAAGTCTTTAACAGATGTAGAGCTCGTGCGTCGCTATGTCAGCGGCGAGGAGCCGGCGTTCGAGGTGCTCCTCCACCGCCACAAGCGCAAGGTGTGGTCGCACATCTTCCTGATGGTCAGGGACCGGGAGGTGACCGAGGACCTCTTCCAGGATGCCTTCATCAAGGTGGTCCACCACTTGAAGGAGGGACGCTACAATGAGGAAGGCAAGTTCCTGCCGTGGGTGATGCGGATCGCGCACAACCTGGTGATCGACCATTTCCGGCGCAACAAGAAGATGCCCAAGGTGCGCAGCACGGATGAGTACGACGTGTTTGCCACCCATGCCCAGCCCGGCAAGAACGTGGAGGAACAGTTGGTGAACACGCAGATCGATGCCGACGTGCGCAAGCTGATCGACCACCTGCCGCCGGAACAGAAGGAAGTGGTGGTGATGCGTACGTACCTGGGAATGAGCTTCAAGGAGATCGCGGAGCAGACGGACGTGAGCATCAATACGGCGCTGGGGCGCATGCGCTACGCGCTGATCAACATGCGGAAACTGATCAAGCAGCACGGCATGCAGCTTGAACGGGCCTGATCCCAACACGTGTGGGATCCCGCCCCAGGAACGCCGGCCCGTAAGCCGGTGTTCGTGTTTTCCGGCCGCCGCAGGGCCATGCAATAAGGAGACGGGAAGGTCCGTTCTTGAGCAAAATCCACTACATGGCACATTCTACTCTCCGCAAGTATTCCCGCAACCGCCATACGATGCCAGTGCTCCCGGGCCCGCGGCCGGATACGGTCAATGCCATCCTGAACTACAGCAAGGCGCTGAAGGTGGTGAAGGTGCCGCCGGTGGGGCAGGTGGGTATCGTGCTGAACTGAGCCCATCCGTCTTCGCGAGGCCGTCTCGGCCGAAGCGATCTTTAATTCCCAAGCCGGGCTCAGATCAAAGATCGCTTCGGGATCGTTGAATGCACGATCCCTCGCGAAGACTTCAGGGGGGCGTTGAATGCACAACCCGTCCCTCGTGCCCTGAGGCCCTCGAAGGGCACCGTGCTTGCATTCCGTGGAACCCCACGCTTCGGGAACCTCAGCGTTCGGTGTGGGGTCTCCGCAGGCTGAAGCTTGTCATCCTTCACTTCTCCCGAAAGAGCTCCTTCCGCCCGACCACCTTGCAGATCGGACATACCCGCGGGTCGTGCTTCTTCGCCGGGCAATGCTCCCGCCCGAAGTAGATGATCTGCAGGTGCAACGTGTTCCACGTGTGCTTGGGGAACAAGCGCTTCAGGTCCTTCTCGGTCTGCTCCACGCTCTTTCCGGTGCTCAGGCCCCAGCGCCAGGCCAAGCGATGGATGTGCGTGTCCACCGGGAAGGCCGGCACGCCGAAGGCCTGTGACATTACCACGCTGGCGGTCTTGTGGCCCACGCCGGGCAGCGCCTCCAGCTCCTCGAAACTGCCCGGCACCCGGCCGCCGTGCTTCTCCATGATGATCCGGGACAGCCCGTGCAGCGCCTTGCTCTTGGCCGGCGAAAGTCCGCAGGGTTTGATGATCTCCCGGATCGCATCCACGTCCATGGCGGCCATGGCCTTGGGCGTACGGGCCTTGGCGAAAAGCACGGGCGTCACCTCATTCACCTTCTTGTCGGTGCATTGGGCGCTGAGCACCACCGCCACCAGCAGCGTGTAGGCATCGGTGTGGTCCAGGGGGATGGCCGGATGCGGGTAGAGCTTGTTGAGTGTCTTGAGGACGAAGGCGGCTTTTTCGGTGCGGGTCATGTGGGAATGCGGGTGAGAGGGGCGAAGGTGGCAATAGCGGTGGGATCGGGATGGCGACTTATGAGATTCCTAAAGTCCAACTTTTAATAACTCATGTCCTGCCGAAAGGTCGACCCTGCCGTAGCCACTCGGTCAGCTCCATCGCTTTTATGCCATGGGCAAGGCTTCTCGGGGTTCGTCGGTCGCCCTTGCGGTGCAGGATGAAGCAGCGTACGGGGCGGGCGAGCTTGCGTTCTTCCTCGAAGGCGCGGGTAAGCCGGGCCAGGGCCGCCCGATCCCCGGCCTTGCAGACCGTCGTGATGCAAGCGTTCCTGCGAGCTACCGGTCCCGCATCGATGGGCACATGCCGATCGGGATCGATCAGCGAAGCCACTGTTGGCGGATCAATTGCGGGAAGCGGGTCACGGCCAGTCGTCCGTTCGCATCGAAAAGGAATTTTTCCACGTCCCTGGCCAATGCTTCCAAGTCCAGTTGCGCGGTACGCTTCAATAGAGCCGTGGCCAGCGTTTCCGTGGACGCAAGGCCCAGCTTCTGCGTGGTATAACCCAGGTCCGGCTGTACGTTCAGGCCGAGCAGGAAGGAGACATCGAAGAAGTCACGCCCCTTGGCCCGTTTGCGGTCTATGATGGCATGGCATTTCTGCGCGAGCAGCAACGGCAATGGGCAGCAGCGGATGTCCTGCCGGATGTCCCAGCGCGCCATGTACCAAGGTTCCGGCTCGTACGTGTACCGTTGCGGTTCGGTGTCCAATTGGATCAGGATGCTCTGCTCCTTGTGCCCGCTGAGCCCATGACGGAACAACAGGCCCGGAAGGCGCACACGACATCTGAACGCCGCGATGCCCGCCATTTCGGTGGTCACCTCGTAGCCTTCCAGTTCCAGTTCACGCCCGACCAATTCGCCGACCTGTGCGAACTCGGCACGGTCGAGCCCGAGGTTGTCAAAGTCCAGGTCCTCACTGAATCGCCTGTTGCCGTGGACGATCCGCAGGCAGGTGCCCCCCAGGAACACCAGCTTATCCGCGAACGGCGAGGAAAAAATGATCGCCAGGATCCGGTACTGCAGGTATTCACGGAGGAGAAACCCCTCATGCACATGCAAGACCTCGGGATAGGGCCGTTTGATCTCGTCCAAGCCGATCATCGCAACCAGTTCAGGAAGGCGCGCGCCCGGCGATGGAGCGCCTTGTTGGTGGAAAGGGAGAGGTGGTCGTGCCACACGCGCTTGTCAATAGCTGCACGGATGCCGGGACGGTCGAAGCGCATGGCCTCAAGATCATCCGGGCCGCGGAGGGTGCGATCGAAATGCAGCACATCGAGCAGGGCCTTCTCCGGCTTGGCCATGCGCACCATCGCATCGCCCTGCTCCAGAATGGTGTAACCGAAGAACCAGGAGGGAAGCACGTTACGGTAGAAGTGCTTCACCCCTTCGATCTCGAACGTGCGGGTGTGCCGTGTGGTGATGCATGTGATGTGGAAGACACCTTCCGGGATGAAGCCGTAGTGTCCCAGCGCGCTCTCCAACGAAATGTATGAGGGACTGTACACCGTGTTGGCCACGGCCCAACGTTCCATCGCCGTCCACGGCTTGGAAGCCATGCGGTAGTAAGGTCTTCGCAAGAGCCTCAACCAGCCGCTTGTTCGCCAGCGCGGCAGTTGCCGCCCGCTCATTTCCGGGAAATGCAGGGCGGCATCGTGCGCCGAGAAGCACGGACGATCGCCGAATACTTGGCTGAACTCCCGAATATTCATTTATGTCACGAATGGTCAAAAATACGTCATTCGTGACATAAAGTGCAACACTCCTCCTCCAGCACCCCGCCGATCACCTCCGGCGGCTCGCCCCAGCGTTTCACGGTCCGGTCCTTCAGCACGGCCAGTTCGGAATTGTACCCGCCGATCTCGCCCACGGCCACCCCGAAGACCACCACGGGAATGTGGTGATGACGGATCACGTACGAGCAAAGGATACACGGTTCGTGCGTAGTGACGAGCAGGCAGTCCGAGAGGTCGGAAGTGCCCAGCACCTTCCGCGCCGCGGAGATGGCCTCCACTTCGGCATGGCGGGTGACGTCCTGTGCGGACTTCCCTGCCTCGATGCCTTCGGCGACCACTTCGCCGTTGCGTACGATCACCGCGCCCACCGGGCTTTCGCCGCGCGCTTGGGCGATGCGGGCCAGCGCGATGCATCGGCGCATCAACGCCTCGCTTTCGGCACGGCCTGGGCTGTCCTTCATGATCTGCATCAAGCACTTTCAACCACCACCCATAGCTTCTTCGCATCCAACCGGAACTGCAATTCCGGACCGATCTCCACGGGTTCGCCATCGAGGTGGGCCAGCGTGCCTTCCTGGAAGACGGTGGCGCCGGTGGTCGCCACGTTGGTGAGGTAGCGGCTCATGTCGATGGTGCCGGAGTACATGCGGATGAACGCACCGACGAGCTGGGGCAATGGTGGTTTACGTACGATACGCAGTTCGGCCAGGCCGTCGTCCGGCAGGGAGCCGGGGCTGATCACCGCACCGTTGCCGAACTCGCGCGTGTTGCAGAATACGAGCATCAGCACGTGCTCCTCGCGGGTCTCATTGTTGGCCTTCACCACCACGCGCATGGGCTTGGCGCCGATCACGTGCTTCATGATCAGCCGGGCATAGTTCCACATGCCGCGACCGCGGCTTTGGTCGAACTCCCACGCCACGCGGGCATCGAAGCCGATGCCGGCGGTGCCGAGGAAGAGGCGGTCGTTCAGGTAGCACACGTCCACCAACCGGGCTTGGCCGGTGAAGGCCTGCTGCAATGCGGCCTTGGGGTCGCGTGGCAGCTGCAGCGAGCGGGCATAACCGTTGCCGGAGCCCATGGGCACGATGCCGAGCTGCACGGTGCTGCCCGCGATGCCCGCGGCCACGGCGTTCAGGGTGCCGTCGCCGCCGATGGAGATGATGCGCTGCCGCCCTTGTGCCACGGCCTCTTGCCCGAAGCGCATGCCATCACCCGGCGCCGCAATGAAGCGAAGCTCCAGCTCCGCGCCATGCAGCTTGGCCAAGCGCTCCGCCTCGGCCTGCATGCCGGCCGCACGGCCCTTTCCCGAGCGGGGATTGATCACCACGGTCACCTGCATCAGCGGGGTGCGGCCATGTCGCCGCGCAGCATGTGGAAGTTGTACTGCTGGATGGCCGCCTGCAGCACGGGCATCAGGCGCTGTTGCACGCTGTCCGGTGCGGCTTGTCCGTTTTCCACCGCGCCGGACGACCAGAGCACGCGCTCACCGTCGGTGCGCAACTGGGCACTGTCGCCCACGATGAGCCAGGTGGCGTTGCTTTCGCTCACGGCGGCAGGGATGCGTTCGTTGCGCAGGCTGCTGCTGCCGAAAGCGAAGAAGGGCTTGGGGTAGCCGATGAGGTCCAGCACGGTGGGCAGGATGTCGATCTGCTGGGTGACGCGGGTCTCGTGGCGCGGCGCGATGCGGCCCGGCATGTAGTAGCACAGCGGTACCCAGTGGTCGTAGGCCGAGCCGCTGGTCTCACCCTGGCGCAGCAGGTCGGCGGTGTGGTCGGCGGTGATGACGAAGAGCGTGTTCCGGAACCAGGGCATGGTGCGCGCGGTGGCGAAGAAACGGCGCAAGGCGTCGTCGGCGTAGCGCAGCGTGGGCATGATGGCCAGCTCGCCGCCGGCGAAGCGCTTGGCATCGGCCGCGGGCAATTTGTAGGGATGGTGGGAGGACAGCGTGAAGAGGCAGCTCAGGAACGGTTGCCTATCCCGGTCCAGTTGCCGCGCCCAGAACTGCAGGAAGGGCCGGTCGCGGATGCCCCACACGCCGTCGTCGTCCTTCGGGTCGGGGTACTGGTCGCGGCCCACGTACGTGTCGAAACCCGCCGAACGCGCGAAGGCATCGAAGCCCATGGTGCCGTTGTGTCCGCCGTGGAAGAAGCTGGTGGCGTAGCCCTCGGCGCCGAGCAGCCCGGGCAGCGCGGTGATGGGCCGGGTGGCGTAGGGCGATTCGATGAAGGCTTCCTCCATCATCTTCGGCATGGAGGCCACCACGGCGGGGATGCCGTCGATGCTGCGGCGCCCGTTGGCGTAGGCCCGGCTGTACCAGAGGCTCTGGCCCATCAGCGAATCCAGGAAGGGCATGTAGCCTTCGCCGGAGCCGTTGAGCCGCCCGCTGTAGGCCGCGCTGAAGCTTTCCAGGATGATGATCGCCACGTTGGGCCGATGGGGGATGAGCGTGGTATCGCCATAGCGGTGCACCACGGGCCACAGGTGGTCGGCCTCCTCCTGCGGCATGAAATCCTTCTCCACCACCAACGGCTTGCCGATGCTGGTCATGAAGGTGAACGGCGTGTTCAGCACCACGGGCATGTAGGCGGGGGCGGCGTACTTGCCGGCATCGATCACCGTGAGGGGGATGTATTGCAGGCCGCCGCGCGAGAGCAGCACCACCAGACCCACCAGCGCGACGCGCCACAGCCACCAGGGGCGGGCGTTTTCCGCCGCGGGCTTCCGCCCGGCAAGGCGATAGCCCCATTCGGCCAAGGCCACGGAGCCCAGGAAGATCAGCACCACGTACCAGTAGTCGGTGAGGAAGACCGGCGCGAGGTTGGCCAGGTCGTTCCCGCCGGCGGCGATGCCGAAGAGGTCGGCCGTGCTGCGCTTCAGGGTGAACTTGAAATACTCCAGGTCGGTGCAGTTCAGGAAGAAGCAGACCACGTTGCTCAGGTGGAACAGGCCCTTTTGCAGGTGGCGGAACCAGCCGGAAGGCCGTTCAGCGATCAGCGCGGTGAGCGTCCAGGGCAGGTAGAGCCAGGCGATGGCGCTGAGGTCGAAGCGGATGCCGCCGAGGAAGGCCGCGGCGGGCGTGGCCGGGAAGGCCTCGTGGTTCAGCAACACGAAGAGCACCCGTTGCAGGGAGAAGACCAGGGCCACCACGCCAAGGCGCAGCAGCCACACGCGAAGGGGGCGCAGGTTGGGCACGGGGCGAAGATCGGCACGCAGGGCGCATCCATCGATCCCTGAACCACGGGAAACGGGAATAGCGCAATCTCTTTCAATCCGGACCACGGATGGACATGGATGAACACGGATGGGTTTTTGCCTGGGCACTTGATCTGACCACAAAGCCACACATTATCCGTGTCCATCCGTGTGGATCCGTGGTTCAACCCAATCACAGGAAGTGCACGCATGAAAACGGTTCATCATCACCTGAGATCCGTGGTGAAGCATCCTTCCCGCCCGGTACATTTGCCCCGCGAAATCCTTGCATCAGCAAGACGCCTTGCCCCCATGTTCCTGGAAACCATCGAGAAAAAGCAGCTCACCTTCGACCGCAAGAAGCTGCAGGATGCCGAATTGTTGGACATCTACGGGAAGCTGTTGCGCCCAAGGCTGATCGAGGAGAAGATGCTGAGCATGCTGCGCCAAGGGCGGATCAGCAAGTGGTTCAGCGGCATCGGCCAGGAAGCCATCGCCGTGGGCACCGCCATGGCCATGCACGACGATGAGTACATCCTGCCCATGCACCGCAACCTGGGCGTGTTCACCACGCGGGGCGTGCCCATGGCGCGGCTCTTCGGGCAGTTCCAGGGCCATGCCAGCGGCTTCACCAAGGGCCGCGACCGCAGCTTCCACTTCGGCACGCAGGAGCACAAGATCGTGGGCATGATCAGCCACCTGGGCCCGCAGATGGGCGTGGCGGACGGCATCGCCCTGGCGCACAAGCTGCGCAAAGAGCAGAAATGCACGCTGGTCTTCTCGGGTGAAGGGGCCACCAGCGAAGGTGATTTCCACGAAGCCGTCAACACGGCTGCCGTATGGGACCTTCCGGTGATCATCGTGGTGGAGAACAACGGCTACGGACTGAGCACGCCCACCAGCGAGCAGTTCCGTTGCCGCTTCATCAGCGACAAGGCCCTGGGCTACGGCATCGAAAGCCGCGTGGTGGCGGGCAACAACATCCTGGAGGTGGTGCACACGCTGCGCGAGGTGGCCGCCAGCATCCGCCGCCGGCCGCGCCCGGTGCTGGTGGAGTGCATGACCTTCCGGATGCGCGGCCACGAGGAGGCCAGCGGCACCAAGTACGTGCCCAAGGAACTGATGGAGGAGTGGGGGCGGAAGGACCCCGTGACCAACTACGAGAACTGGCTGCTGGCGCAGGGCGTCCTGAGCGAGACTGTACGCGACGCCACGCACAACGCGATCAAGCAGGAAGTGGCCCAGGCCGTGGAGATCGCCTTCTCCGAGGAGCCGGTGAAGGCCGACCTCGCCACCGAACTGAACGACGTGTACGCCAAACCGATCGTGCCCGGGGCCCGCGGCCCGGCGCGTGTGGAGGCCCCGGCGCAGGGCAAGGAGATGCGCTTCATCGACGGCATCACCGACGGCCTGCGCGAAGGCATGCGGCGCTTCGACAACCTGGTGCTCATGGGCCAGGACATCGCCGAGTACGGCGGCGCCTTCAAGGTGACCGACGGCTTTGTGGCGGAATTCGGCAAGGACCGCGTGCGCAACACGCCGCTGTGCGAAAGCGCCATCTTGGGCACGGGCCTGGGCCTGAGCATCAACGGCATGAAGGCCATGGTGGAGATGCAGTTCGCCGACTTCGTGAGCGAGGGCATGACGCAGATCTGCAACAACCTGGCGAAGGCGCACTGGCGCTGGGGCCAGAACGCCGATGTGGTGGTGCGCATGCCCACCGGCGCGGGCACCGGCGCAGGGCCCTTCCACAGCCAAAGCAACGAGGCGTGGTTCTTCAAGACGCCCGGCCTGAAGATCGTCTACCCGGCCTTCCCGAACGATGCCAAGGGCCTGCTCTGCGCGGCGCTGGAGGATCCCGACCCGGTGATGTACTTCGAGCACAAGGCGCTGTACCGCAGCCTGCACGGCAACGTGCGCGAAGGCTGGTTCACGCTGCCCATCGGCGAGGCGGCCCTGCTGCGCGAAGGCGCGGACCTGAGCATCATCACCTACGGCATGGGCGTGCATTGGGCGCTGGAGGCCCTGAAGGAGATGCCGGAGCTATCGGCCGACCTGGTCGACCTGCGCAGCCTGCTGCCGTGGGACAAGGAACGTGTGCTGGAAAGCGCCCGCAAGACCGGCAAGGTGCTGGTGCTGCACGAGGACACGCTCACGGGCGGCATCGGCGGCGAGATCAGCGCCACCATCATGGAGGAATGCTTCACTGACCTGGATGCGCCGGTGATGCGCGTGGCCTCCATCGACACGCCCATACCGTTCTCCCACGAGCTGGAGGCGCAGTTCCTGCCCAAGCAAAGGCTGCGGGAAACGCTGCGGAAGCTGGTGGATTGGTGATGCCTTGCCCGAGCGCTACTTGACCCTTTTGAGGAAATCGCGGACCGCGGTGTTGAAAGCCGCTGGATCCTCCAGGCAGGAAAGGTGCCCCACGTCCGGGATGGTCACCAATTGCCCCTTGGGCAAACGGGCGGCCATGGCTTCGCTTTCGGCTGGTGCGATCAGCGTGTCGCTGCTGCCGGTGACCACCAAGGCGGGCACTTGCACTTGGCCCAACATCGGTGTCCGGTCGGGGCGCATGGCCATGCCGCGCGAGGAGGCGGCCACGCCGGCGGGGTCCTGCCTTGCAATCATCGCCTCGATGAAGCCGATCAGCTCGGGATGCGCCTTTCGCGTCGGTTCGGACAGGAGCGGGTGTACCAGGATGGGCGCCAATGCCGCCATGCCCTCCTCAATCGCCCGGCGGGCCACGGTCTCACGGGTTTTCCTGGCTTCCTCGCCATCGGCCACGGCGCGGGTGTTGCACAGCACCAGGCCGGCCAACCGCTTCGGGAACAGCTCCGCAAAGGCCAAGGCCACATAGCCGCCCATCGAAAGGCCACCGATCACCGCGCGTTCAATGCCGAGCCGGTCCAACAGCTGCGCCACATCGCGGGCGTGCTGCTCCATGGTCGCCACCTGGCGAGCCTGAGGGCTCTTTCCAAACCCCCGCAGGTCCGGCGCGATCACCCGGGCCACATCGTGCAGGCCGGCCAATTGGTGGTGCCATAGTGTGTGGTCAAGCGGGAAGCCATGGATCAAGACCAACGGCATCCCGGCACCGGCCTCGGCATGGTGCAATTCCTTCATGGGGTACAAATTTCAACGCACTCCCGATCACGGATCCGGGAGGCATCAACATGCCTCATGCCAGCAGCACCTCGCGCAGCACCACCGCCTGGTTGTGCTCCTCGTCCTTCGCGCTGTAAACCAAGGTGACGCGCTGCTTCCTGGCCAACTCGCGGAGATGCTTCAGCAATTCGGGCTGTGCGTGCAATTCCTGCTCGTAGCGCTTTTTGAATTCCGGGTACTTCGGCGGCTCATGGCCGAACCACTTCCGCAGCTCATTGCTCGGGCCGATCTCCTTCAGCCATTCGTCCACGTGCGCTCCTTCCTTGCTGATGCCGCGCGGCCACAGGCGGTCCACCAGCACGCGGTAACCGTCGTCCTTGGTGCGGTCCTCGTAGATGCGTTTGATGCGGATGTCCATGATCCCTGGGATTTCAACAAGGAAACAGTCCGGCCGGCATTTGGTTCCTGTCCGGCCATTTTCTGGCTTACTGTTCTCGGTTGTTGGTTGTTAGTTCCCAGTTGTTAGTTCCCAGCTGTCAGTTCCCAGCTGTCAGTTCCCAGTTGTTAGTTCCCAGCTGTCAGTTCCCAGTTGTTAGTTCCCGGTTGTCAGTTCCCGGTTGTCAATTCGCCGTTCCCGGCGGTTGGATCATCCTCCGGCCTTCTTCGCCTTGTAGCCTTTCTCCGTCAGAAATGCCAGCACCTTGTCGCGGTGGTCGCCTTGCAGCAGGATCACGCCGTCCTTGGTGTTGCCGCCCACGCCACATTTGCTTTTCAACGTGCGGCCCAGGTCGTCCAGGTCGGCCGGTTTGCCCACGAATCCCGTGATGCGCGTGACGGTCTTGTTGCCGCCCAACCGGTCCAGGTGGATGCGCAGGTCCTGCTGTTGCGGGGGCAACGTGGCGGGCTCCCGCTCCGTGCCGATGTTCTTGTTGGTGCTGTAAACCAGGCCGCCAAGGCCGCTCAGGGGGCGTTTTTTCATTGTGCACGTTGACGGGCTGAAGGTAACCGCCAAATGCGAAAAGGCCCCGTCGCTCCGCGGGGCCTTTTCGCTGCGTCAGGTACTGCTTAGGCGGTAACCTTCTCGGGCTGGAAGTTTACCTCCAAGTGGGTCTTGGCACCCGTAAGCAGGCGTGATACCGGGCACTTCTCCTTGGCCTCGGTTGCCACCTTCCTGAATGCTTCCGCGGTCATGCCAGGCACCTTGCCATTGATCTTCAGGTGGATGTCCGTGATCGTCGGAAGGCCGTTCACTTCACCCAGGACCACCTTTGCCTCCGTGTCCAGCTGCTCGGGCTTGTGGCCCGCTTGTGTGAGGAGCAGCGAGGTCATCATCGCGAAGCAGCCCGCGTGGGCTGCACCGATCAGTTCCTCGGGATTGGTGCCCTTGGCGTTCTCAAAACGTGTGACGAACGAATAAGGGCTGTTGCTGAACAGCCCGCTGGGCGTACTCATTGTGCCCGCTCCTTCCTTGATCGTCCCTTTCCATTGTGCTCTTGCCGTGCGTTCCATCATTGGTTGGTTTTTGGAGGGTCAACAAGCGAAAGGCCGGAGTGTTCGGCGCACTGTCACCGGCCTGTCAAAGCCCGGCGTGAAGTCTACCTTTGGGCAAACAATCACCGAGCCATGCCAGGTACTGAACTTTTTGGGGATGAGGAACGCAAGGAAGTGATGGACGTCCTGGAAACGGGCGTGCTGTTCCGCTACAACCACGATGCCCAGCGCAAGGGCCATTGGAAGGCCAAGGAATTCGAGGCGGAGATCGCCAAGTTCACCGGCGCGAAGCATGCCTTGGGCGTCAGCAGCGGCAGCACGGCGGTGAGCACGATGCTCGCGGCCTGCGGTGTGGGCTACGGCGACCATGTGATCGTGCCGCCCTTCACCTTCATCGCCACCATCGAAAGCGTGCTGCTCGCCGGGGCCATCCCGGTGTTCGCCGAGATCGACGAGACACTCTGCCTCAGCGCCGAGGGCATCCGCAACGCCATCACGCCCCGGACCAAGGCCGTGCTGCTCGTCCACATGTGCGGCGCCGCCGCCGACCTGGACGGCATCCTCGCCGTGTGCAAGGAGAAGAACGTGATGCTGATCGAGGACACCGCGCAGGCCTTGGGCGCCACGTACAAGGGCAAGCACCTCGGCCTGTACGGCCAGATGGGTAGCTTCAGCTTCGACTTTTTCAAGATCAACACCTGCGGCGAAGGCGGCGTGGTGATCACCAACGACGACAAGCTGGCCACCACGGCCGAGCACTTCAGCGACCACGGCCACAGCCACGAGGGCGACAACCGGGGCATGGAGCCGCACTACATCCTGGGCACCAACTACCGCTTGGGCGAGATCAACGCCGCCATCGGCCTGGCGCAGGCGCGCAAGCTGCCTTACATCCTCGGCCAGCAGCGCAAGCACAAGGCCATCATCCAGCAGCGGCTGTCGAAGATCCCGGGCCTCGGCTTCCGCAAGCAATGCGATGATGCGGGCGACAGCGCCACCTTCTTCCACATGCTCTTCCCCAGCGAGGCCGTGGCGCGCGCAGCGAACAAGGCGATGGTCGAGGCCGGCGTCGGCGGCGCGTATTGGTACGACAACATGTACCACTACATCAAGCAGTGGAACCAGCTGAAGGACCTGAAGATGCCCTTCCGCACCGTGGCCCACGAGCTCGGCCTGCCGCAGGACCTCAAGAAGTTGAAGCTCCCCAAGAGCGATGCCGTCCTCAGCCGCCTGATCAGCTTCAACATCCGCGTCACGTGGACGGAGTCGGAGCTGGATGCCTTCCTCGGCAAGGTGGAAAAGGCGGTGAAGGGCGCGATGGAAGGGGTGAAGGCGTAGGTGCTTTGGGCGTTCCGGCGCGGCCAAATGCGCCGCGCCGTCGGGCTATCCGCAGTAGTCCGCGCTCGTCGTACCTCCTCGCTTGCGGGCTACTTGCTTCTATCCCTAACGCGAACACCGGCTGCGACCCCTGCGGGGTCGTGCTGCATGCTGTATTCCAGCAATAGGCTGCGACCCCTCCGGGGTCGGCAGGCCGCTGGTCGGTCCGGCCTTTCTTACCGTCATCGCGGGGATGCCGATGGGCAGCCGAAGCGATCTTTAATTCCCAGGCCTGGTTCGAATCAAAGATCGCTTCGCAACTGTCAAATGCACAGTTGCGCGCGAAGACGATCGTGCGGCTGTCGGGTGCACAGTTGCTCAGACGTGGATGGTGGTCCCGAGGGCCTCAGCCACCGGGTCTCCGTACCCTGAGGTTCACGCAGGGTACTCTCCGAACGGTGGCTTCGAGTGCCTCAGCCACCGGCTACTTACCCTGAGGACCTCGAATGGGCAAAGTAGTAACTCACCCCAAAAACGCGAACAACCCGAAGGCCACCAGCAGGAAATACGGCACCAGCACTGCCGCGCCCTTGTAGTCCTTCGCCACGCGCTGGCCGAAGAAGAGCATGCACAACGCCACCACCCCGCACAGCATGCCGATCGTGCCGAGAGTGCCGTTGCCGCTGATCAGCACCTGGAAAAAGCCGATGGCACAAAACACCCCGGTGGCGAGCTCGGCCAAGGTGAGCACCGGCATCAGCAGGGGCACGGAGCCGTTGAGGATGCTCTTGCTGAAGTGCTTGGTGTAGAAGTCCTTTTCACTTTTCCAGTTGAAGAGCTTGTCCAAGCTGGACTGCACGAAGAGGATGGCCACGAAGGCGGAAAAGGCCAGCTGCATCACATGCTGGGTGGTGAGGCCGTGGTCGGCGAGGCATTGGGCTACGCTGTTCATGGAAGCGAATGTAACCGGGGAAGTTGGACGGGATGCCCGCGTGAGGGACAGCAGCGGCGGCCCGGCCGTAGGACGCGCCTGCGGCACCCCGGTCGAGGAGGCCCGACGCAGGAGGGACCCCGGAGCCGGCCGGTGCCGCCGCGCGGACCAGGACGGCCACAGCGGATGGCCCGACCCGTGCGGCGCACCGTGCGCGGCGAGGGGCACGCCCGAAAAAAGAAGCTCCCGTATCGTTCCTTTGCAGCACCTTTCAGCTGACGAACGACCATCCCATCGTCTGATCATCCCTCGGACGACGAAGCGTCTTCGCGAAGGCGTCTGATTTTCTGATCATCCAATTTTCTGATCGACATGAACCTTTTCCGCAATTTCAAGTCCGTCACCAAAACCTGCTACGGCCGGGGCAGCTTCGGCAAACTCGACGAGATCCTGGCGCCGCAGCGCGCGGCCAACAAGGGCTTCATGGTGTTCGTGGTGGACGACTGGTTCGCCGACAAGGCCGATTTCAAGAAGCGCATCCCGGTCCACGAAGGCGACGAGCTCTTCTTCATCAGTGCGAAGGACGAGCCGAAGACCAGCCAGATCGATGCCCTGCGCGACGACGTGCTGGGGCGCAAGGGCCTGCCGGCGGGCATCATCGGCATCGGCGGCGGCACCATGATGGACATCGCCAAGGCCGCTTCGCTGATGTTCACCAACGAGGGCAGCAGCGTGCAGTACCAGGGCCTGAACCTGATCAAGAAACCCGGCATCTGGCATTGCGCCATCCCCACCATCAGCGGCACGGGCGCGGAGGTGAGCATGACCGCCGTGCTGACGGGCCCGGTGAAGAAGCTGGGCCTGAAATGCGACTGGACCGTGTGCGACCAGATCGTGCTGGACCCGGACCTGATCGCCACCGTGCCGCAGGACCAATGGTTTTACACGGGCATGGACACGTATATCCACAGCGTGGAGGCCATCACCGGCACCAAGAAGAACACCTTCGCCGAGGCATACAGCGAGAAGGCCCTGGAGATGTGCCGCGAGGTGTACCTGCGCCGCGACCGCAAGGACCCGAAAAGCGACGAACTGCTGATGGTGGCCAGCTACATGGGCGGGCTCAGCCTCACCTACAGCGAGGTGGGCGTGTGCCACGCGCTGAGCTACGGCCTGGGCAAAGTGCTGGACATCCACCACTGCATCGCCAACTGCATCGCCTTCGACAAGCTGGAGGACGTGTATGGCGAATACGTGCAGGAGTTCAAGGGCATGGTGAAGCACAACAACGTGCATATCCCGCAAGGGTTGGCGAAAGACTGGAGCGAGGAGACCATCGATGCCATGGCCGAGGTGGCGTACAACCTGCCGCACATGTGGGACCACGCCTTCGGGCCGGAATGGGAAAAGGTGCTGGACCGCGAGCGGATCAAGGGGTGGTACCGTAGGATGTGAAATGCCGGCCTTGAATACCTTGCAGCCGCATGTCACGCCGCCCATTCCTTCCGGTCATGGCCACCTTGGTGCTGGCGGGCGGTTGCGCCAAGGAGAAGCCTGAGTACACGGCCTCCCTGCATGCGCGGTGCAAAGGCTGCGTGGTCAGTTATGCGGGCGGGGTGTTCCAGTCGAAGAAGGACACCCTGTACGGGGCGGTGGACCCCGGCACGGGCGATACCCTCCCGGAGGAACGGCGCTGGACGGTGCAGGTGGAGGACGGCGGGAACTTGTTCTTCCGGGCGTGCCACCTGGATTCGGCGATGATCGGCGGGAGCATCGACCTGTGGGTGGACGGCGGGGTGCGCGGCATGGAGGCCAGCGCTGGCGCGGACCAGGCGTGTGTGGAGATCAACCGGGCGGTTGCCGGCCTATGAATTGGGCTTCAGCGTCAGGTAGCTGCGCCGCCCCGGGCTGCGCTTGAATTTCCAGCAGACCTCGAAGTTGAAGTAGCTGAAGGAGTCCTTCAGGCCGGGGTTGCCCCTGCGGCTGGTGTACAGGCTTTCCTCGCCGTTGGTGCCCCAGCCGGTGGGGTCGCTGATGTAGCGGGCCATCATCTGCTGCGTGCTGTCCGGGTAGGCTTGCGCCAATTCCGCGTAGGTGGCGTAGCGGTCGCTCACCGCGTCGAGCATGTCGGTGAAGAACATGTAGTAGCTCACCTCCATGCCCACGGAAAGTTGGCGGGTGATCATGTACCGGAGGCCCACGCCGACGGGTACGCCCACGTGCCACGGGCTGGGCCGCTTGTCCAAGGCGTGTCCCTCGCGCCCGCCGCCGGTGCCTTCGGC
Source organism: Flavobacteriales bacterium (assembly GCA_024103275.1). GTDB lineage: Bacteria > Bacteroidota > Bacteroidia > Flavobacteriales_F > PHOS-HE28 > PHOS-HE28. Next base: position 7,326 of record JAGFIV010000124.1, on the reverse strand, counting down.
CACCCAGCTGTACAGGTCGGTCTCGTACACGCCGTCCATGCCGATCACCTGCGCATCCGCATCACCCCTGGGGGCATTGCGGATGGTGCCGTCGGCCCAAGCGTAGTAGCGGTTGGAAAGGTCCACGGCGCCATGGAACAGGTCGGCCTTGGGCCTGCCGTAGAACAAGCCGATGCCGATGAAGGAGAACGCGAAGAACCGCTGTTCGTAGAGGGGCTGGAACGGTTCGCGGTACATGTTCAGCACCAGGTGTTGGCTGATGCCGAACAGGTCGTTGCGGAAATTGAGGCCGCGCGCATAGTTGCGCATTTCACGGCCGGCCTTGCCGCCGGTGGGTTCCAGTTCGTTATAGCCCAGCCGGTACCAGCCCAGGCGCGTCTCGGTGGTCAAGGCCCGGGTGATGTACCGTTTCGGGTTGTTCAGGTAATCGCGGAAGGTGATGGACATGGCCGGGCGGATGCCGTTCCACTGCACGGGGCCGGTCCAGTTGCCGAGGTCGCCGGAGAAGTGGTCCACACCGAATTGTACGCCGACATCCAGGTTTCGTTGGCCAAGGGCACGGCCCGTCCACAACAGGCAGGCGGCGAGGGGAAGGATGTAAATGGGACGCATGGGCACGGGGTAGGGGTACCCGAAGGTACATCGGGAAGACGCGGGAGCAGGGTTGGGGTTGCTTGACCGGGCCGGCTCACTTCCGCTCCCCGAAAATGGCCGTGCCGATGCGCACCATGGTGCTGCCGGCCTTCAAGGCTTCGTCCAGGTCGCCGCTCATGCCCATGGAAAGCTCGCTGAATGCATCGGCGGGGACCATGCCTGTTGCGGCCAATTCGTGCTTCAGCGCCGCCAACGCCTCGAATTCGCGGCGCACCTGTTCCCGGTCATCGGTGAGGGTGGCCATGCCCATCAGGCCCCGGAAACGCAGGGACGGCCAGCGCGCTTGCAGGCTGCCGCCGGTGAACAAGGCCCGCAACTCATCCGGCAGGAAGCCGTGCTTGGTCTCTTCCCGGGCGATGTGCACCTGGAGCAGCACCGCCAGTTCCCTCCCGGCGGCCCCGGCCCTGGTGTTGAGCTGGCCCAGCAGCTTTTCGCTGTCCACCCCATGGACCAGGTGCACGAACGGGGCGATGTATTTCACCTTGTTGCCTTGCAGATGGCCGATGAAGTGCCACTCGATGTCGGCGGGTAGCAGGGGCTGCTTGTCCCTCAGCTCCTGCGGGTAGTTCTCCCCGAAGGCGCGTTGGCCCAGGTCGTACAGGGCCTTGATCTCTTCCACGGTTCGTGTTTTGCTCACCGCGATGAGCTTCACGCCCGCGGGGATCGCGGCCTTTGTCCGTTCGTAGCGTCCGGCCAATGCCGCCTTGTCCATCACTCGTCCTCCAGGCTATAGATGGTCAAACCGCTGCGCAGCTTGGGCTCTATCCATGTGCTTTTGGGCGGCATGCAACCGCCGCTGTCGGCCACGGCGCGCAGTTGGGCGAAGGTAACCGCCGGCAGGTGGAAGGCCACGTCGGCCTTGCCGGCATCCACCTTCTTTTCCAGGGCTTCCCGCCCCAGGATGCCGGGCACGAAGCCCATGCGCGGGTCGGCCCGCAGGTCGGTGATCCCCAAAACCGGCCCCAGCACGTGTTCGCTGAGCCGCTGCGTCTCCAGCAGCTCCACGGGCGCCCCGGAACGCGGCTCGGGCAGCGCCAGCGCATACCAGCGGTTGTTGATGTATGCCTGGACCTCTCCGGGGCCCGGCGCCTTCCTTTCGCCGCCCAGGTCGCGCCAGGGGCCCACCCGGGCCATGGCCTCTTGGAACTGCCGCGGGGACAGCCCGTTCAGGCCCTTCACGGTGCGGTCGTAGTTGTACAGGTGCAGCTCGTCGGCCGGTACCAGTATGGCCATGAAGGCGGACAGGGCGGCGGAGGCGGGGGCGTTGGCCTGCCGGGCCCTCAAGGCGCTGCTGGCGCAGCGGTGGTGGCCGTCGGCGATGTAGGCGGCGGGCAGCCGGGCGAAAAGCTTGGCGTACCGTTCCACGTCCGCCGGTGCCTCCACTTTCCAGAAGCGGTGGCGGATCCGGTCGGTGGTGCTGAAATCAAACAAGGGTGCGCCCTGCATGCAGGCTTCGAGCTCGGGGCCCAGCCCCGCCTCGCGGGGCACGGCCAACAGGACGGGTTCGGCATTGATGGCGGTATGATCGAGGTATTCGCAGAACATCCGTTCCCGCGCCTCGATGGTCTGCTCGTGCCGCTTGATGCGCCCGTCCAGGTAGTCATCCACGGCCACCGCGCCGATCAACCCGCGCGAGGTGAAGGCGGCACAGCTTTGCTCGTACAGGTAATAGGCCGGCCGTGCCTCGCGCACCAAGGTGCCTTGACGGATGAACTCGATGAACTTCGCCCTCACCTGGTCATAATGCTCTGCGCGGGGCAGTTCCTGCCCTTCGGGGCCGGCGTACAGGACATGCAGGAAGGTGTATGGGTTGCCCGCCAATTTTTCCAGCAGTTCCTGACGTGAATACTGCACAAAGGACCGTGACCCGACCAAGTGGGCGGCATGTGCCACGGGGCGCCACGCCCGGAAGGGGCGTACGTGGATCATCCGCGGTTCACGGCCACTTCTTCCCGCCAGGCGATCAGCAGCTCGGCCAGCTCTTGACCCACCCGCTGTTGTGCCTCCACGGTGGCCGCCCCGATATGGGGGCTCAGGCTCACGTTGGGCAAGGCCAGCAGCTCGGCGTGCGGTGCCGGCTCGTCCATGAACACATCCAGCCCAGCGGCCTTCACGCGGCCATCCTTCAGCGCGGCGGTCAGGGCCTTTTCATCGATGGAATTGCCGCGTGCGGCATTCACCAGGATCATCCCCGGCTTCATCTTGTTGAATTCCTCGGGGCCCAAGGCCGGCCTCCCTTCGGGATGGGCATTGACATGGACCGTCAGGAAGTCGCTCTTGGCGAGCAGTTCCTCCAAGGGAACTTCCTTGATGCCCACCCGGTGTGTCTCCCCGTTCAGGTCCACCTCGATGTAATCCACGGTGGCCTTGTTGTCGGTGTAGATCACCTTCATGCCCGCGCCGAGTGCATAGCGTGCCACCCATCGGCCGATACGGCCATAGCCCAGGATGCCCAGGGTCTTCCCGCGCAGCTCGGTGCCCTTGCCGTACTCCTTCTTCATTTCCTTGAAGGCCGTGTGGCCCTCGGTGGGCATGCGGCGGTTGGCCTTGTACAGGTCGCGGCACAGGCCGAAGAGGTGGGCCATCACCAGCTCGGCCACGCTGATGCTGCTGCTGGAGGGCGTGTTCACCACCCGGATGCCCTTTCCCCGGGCATAGGCCACGTCAATGTTGTCCATGCCTACGCCGCCGCGGCCGATGAGCTTCAGGCCCGGACAAGCATCGATGAGCTCCTTGCGGACCTTGGTGGCGCTGCGTACGAGCAGGGCCTCCACCTTCTGGCTGTTGATGTAGTCCGCCAGTTTCTCCTGGGGCACGTTTTCCGTGGAAACCACGAAGCCTTCCTCCTTCAATCGTTCCAAGGCATCCGTCGAGATGCCGTCATTCGCATGTACCCGCATGGATCACCCGTTCCTTTTTGCAAAATCCTCCATCACGTCCGTCAGCACCCGCACGCTTTCCAGCGGGAGTGCATTGTACAGGCTGGCCCGGTAGCCGCCCACGCTGCGGTGGCCCCGGATGCCGCTGATGCCCGCGGCCTTCCACAGTTCGTCGAAGGCCGGTTCCAAATTCTTGTCCTTCAGCACGAAGGTGGCGTTCATCAAGGAGCGGTCCTCCTTGGCGGCCGTGCCCTCGAACAGGGGCAGCCGGTCGATGGTATCGTAGAGCAGCCCGGCCTTGGCGGCGTTGCGCTTTTCGATCTCGGCGATGCCGCCGATGCCGCGCAGCCATTCCAGGGTGAGCATGATCACATACACCGGGAACACCGGGGGCGTATTGTACATGCTGTCCTTGGCGGCATGGTTGGCCAGGTCCATCATGGGGCTGAGCTTGCGCCCGGTCTTGCCCAGGGCCTCGGGGTCGAACAGGTACATGGTGGCGCCCGCCGGCCCCATGTTCTTCTGCGCCCCGGCGTAGATCAGGGCGAAGTCGGACACGTTCACCGGGCGGCTGAAGATGTCGCTGCTCATGTCGCTGACCACCGGCACCGGGCCCTTGGGCAGCGCCTTGTACTGGGTGCCCACGATGGTGTTGTTGCTGGTGAAGTGGAAATAATCCACGTCCGCCGGGATGGTGTAGCCCTTGGGGATGTAGTTGAAGTTGCTGTCCTCGCTGGAAGCCAGCACCACGGCTTCACCGGCCAGCTTGGCCTCGGCGATGGCGCGCTTGGCCCAGGTACCGGTGTTGACATAAGCCCCCCGGCCACCGGTCTTCATGAAGTTTTGCGGCACCAGGTGGAAGCCCATGCTGGCCCCGCCTCCGAGGAACACCACTTGATAGCGTTCGGGGGCGCCCAGCAGCTCCTTCACCAGGGCGCGGGCCTTTTCCATGACCTCGATGAACGGCTTGCTGCGGTGGCTGATCTCCAAGATGCTCAGCCCGCTGCCGTCCAGGTCGAGGACGGCTTGTGCCGCTTTTTCAAAGACCTCGCGCGGCAGGATGCAGGGGCCTGCGCTGAAATTGTGGACCTTCATCTGCGTTTCAATGGCCATAACGATTGATTTTCGGGGCACAAAGGTAGGCTTCCTTCAGGCGGGTTGGATGGCGGCGGCACACGGGGGGGCGGAGGTGCCGTGTTGATGAGGCGTATGTCTGCACCGGCCACCGGCCAGCGGGCACCGGGGTGATCCCATTGGCCCATGGTGCCGAACTTTGCCCCGTCCTCGCGGACGACCATCAACATGCGCATCGGGATTGTTTGCTACCCCACCTTCGGCGGCTCCGGGGTGGTGGCCACGGAATTGGGGCTGGAACTCGCCAACGAGGGCCACGTGGTCCATTTCATCACTTACGACCGGCCGGTGCGGCTGGGCACGGGGAGGGCCAACGTGTTCTATCACGAGGTGCGGGTGAGCGACTACCCGCTGTTCGACTACCAGCCGTACGAGCTGGTGCTCACCAGCAAGCTGGTGGACGTGGTGAAGCACGAACGGCTGGACCTGCTCCACGTGCACTACGCCATTCCGCATGCTTCGGCGGCATGGATGGCCCAGCAGATCCTGCGGGCCCAGGGCATCCGCATCCCGTTCATCACCACGCTGCACGGCACGGACATCACCCTGGTGGGGCGCGACCCGAGCTTTGAGCCGGTGATCACCTTCGCCATTGAGCGCAGCACGGCGGTGACAGCGGTCTCCGCAAGCCTGCGGAACGAGACCTGCGAGCATTTTCCGGTGAAGCGGGAGATCGAGGTCATCCCCAACTTCATCCGCACGGAGCACTACGACACCCCACCGGACCCGCTGTTGCGCAAGCGCTTTGCGCCCAACGGCGAAAGGCTGCTGGTGCATGTGAGCAACTTCCGGCCGGTGAAGCGGGTATTGGACGTGCTGGACCTCTTCCTGAAGCTGCGCGCCAAGGTCCCCTCGCGGCTGCTCCTCATCGGCGACGGCCCCGACCGGCCGGCGGCGGAGGCGATGTGCCGGGCCAACGGCACCTGCGGCGATGTGCTGTTCCTGGGAAAGATGACCGAACCGGAGGAGGTGGTGGCCAGCTGCGACCTGTTCGTGCTGGCGAGTGAAACGGAAAGCTTCGGCCTGGCCGCCCTGGAGGCCATGGCGAGCGGTGTCCCGGTCGTGAGCACCAACGCCGGTGGCATCCCCGAGGTGGTGGAGGAGGGCGTGGCCGGGCTGTTGAACGCGGTGGGGGACACGGCGGCCATGGCGGCCCATGCGGCGCAGATCCTGAAGGACGACCCCACCTTGCGGCGCTTCCGCGAGGGCGCGAAGCGGTCGGCCAAGCGGTTCGACATCGCCAAGGTGCTGCCGCGGTACGAGGCGCTTTACGGGAAAGTGGTGCAAGAGGTGAAGGCCAATGGAGTTCATCAGTGAACGCGTAAGCATCGAACGGCCGGGCAACGGCCTGAGCGTGGTGATCGCAAACCGGCCCCGGAGGATGCAGACCTTCCTGCTGGTGGCCTGGCTGCTCGCGTGGACCTTCTGTGGGGTGGTCTTTTTCCGCGAGGCGGGCCGGAACGGCGATCCCGCGCTGCGCATCCCGTACATCATCCTGATCGCCTTCTGGCTGTATTTCGAGGTGCGGATCCTGCGTGTGGCCTTGTGGCGCACCAAGGGTTTCGAGCTATGGCGCATCAAGGACGGCGAGTTCACCATCAAGGACAGCCTCTTCGGCTACGGCAAGGCGAACCGGTATTTCATCGACAACATCCGGCGCTTCGGCTTGCTGAACATGGATGAGGCCTCCTGGAAATGGCAGATGAGCGATTCCTTCTGGACGCGGGGCGCGGAACGCCTGGGCTTTGAATACCAAGGCAAGAAGATGGCCTTCGGCCGGGGCCTCACCAAGCAGGAGGCCGATGCCTTGGCGCACGTGGTGGACAAGGAGTTGAAGCGGGAAAGGAAGGCGGGGCGGTGAAGGAAGTTGCCAATGGGGCAACTCGCCAATTCGCCAATGCGCCAATGCACGAATTGGTGAATGGGGCGAAGGCCGATGGATCAATGGTGTTCTGGTGGATGGGGCTCCCTAATGCCAGGTGATCCGAAAGGCGTTGCCGCTGATCCTTCGCGTTGGTGATCCGTCGATCAAGCTTTCGAGCACCATGCGGTTCGCCACAGAGGTGCCCAGCGCCTCATCGATGCCGCGCACGGCACCGGCCGGTACGTTGGCCACCTGCAATCGCTCAAGCAACACGTCCCTTTCCGCAGCGGCCATGGCCGGTGCCAAGACCTCTGCCAAGGCAGCACGGTGCTCCACCCGGTCCGCATTCGTGCGGAAGCGCGTACCGGACGCCACCTCCGGCAATTCCAGCACCGCGCATAGCGAGCGGAACTGGGCATCGCTGCCCACGGCCAGCACGATGCGGCCACCATCCGCGCAGGCAAACACCTCGCCGTAAGGGGCGATGTTCGGGTGCAAGGTGCCCAAGGGCCGGGCCACCTGTCCGGCCATCAGCCAGTTGGTAGCCTGGTTCACCAGGCCGGTGAGGGCGGCTTCCTCCAGGCTCACTTCCACATAGGCGCCCTTGCCGCTTGTCGCCCGGTGCATCAGTGCCAGCAACAGGCCTTCCTTCAGCTGGTGGGCGGCCAGGATGTCGATCAGGGCCACCGGGACCTTCGCCAAGTGCTCCTCATCGGTGCCCGTCATGCCCATGTAGCCGCTCTCCGCCTGCAGCACCACATCATAGGCGGGCCGTGCGGGGTCTTCGGCATAGCC
>JAGFIV010000114.1 GCA_024103275.1 Flavobacteriales bacterium | reverse complement strand
GGCGTTGCGCCTTGCCCGGATGAAACGGCCGTCGTCGATGTGGTGGTCCATGCCATGCCCAATGCCGGTATTGATGGCGGTTTGACGCTCTGCTCATCCAGTCCGGCAACAACCTTGATCAGCGGCCTCAATGGGAATCCCGATACCGGTGGCACATGGACGGCTCCTGGGGGCGCACAGTCCGATGGTTTTTTCACGCCGGGGGCAAGTCCTGTCGGGCCATACACCTATACTGTCCAAGGTGTTGCCCCATGCCCCACCGTGACTGCGACGGTGGATGTGGCGGTAGTCACCAACCCCGATGCAGGCATGCCTGGTTCCGCCACGCTCTGCGCCACCGACGGGCCGATCCTGCTCTTCGCGCAGCTGGGCGGAACGCCTGACGCGGGCGGCACCTGGACAGGGCCCTCCGCCGTCAACGGGGGGTTGTACGACCCCGCCACCATGGACCCCGGCGTGTACACCTACACCATCAGCGTGCCCCCGCCCTGCACCAACGCCGCCAGCACCGTCACCATCGCACGCGTGGCCCCGCCCGACGCGGGCAGCGACGGCGCGATCACCCTCTGCATCAGCAGCCCCGCCGCTTCCCTCTTCGATGCGCTGGGCGGCAGCCCCGATGCCGGCGGCTCCTGGGCCGGGCCGAGCGCGGTGGCCGGCGGGCTGTTCGATCCCGCCACGATGAACGCCGGTGACTACACCTACACCGTGCAGGGCAATGCACCCTGCCCCGCCGATGCCGCCGTGGTCAGCGTGTCCGTGATGTCGGCACCCGACGCGGGAACGCCGGGTGCCATCGCGCTTTGTACAAGCGACAAACCGGTATCCCTGTTCGACGCACTGGGCGGGACACCGGACATTGGCGGTTCCTGGAACGGCCCAAGCTCCGTGGCCGGCGGCCAATTCGACCCCGCGACGATGGCAGCGGGGACCTATACCTACACCATCAGCGTGCCCCCGCCCTGCGCCGATGCCAGCAGCGCGGTGGAGGTGACCCTGGAAACACCGCCCGATGCCGGACATGACGGTACGCTCACCTTGTGCATCACCGGCGCACCGGCAGCGTTGTTCGGCGCACTGGGCGGAACGCCGGACGCAGGCGGGTCCTGGAGCGGCCCGGGCACCGTGGTGGATGGCCTTTTCGATCCGGGAAGCATGCCCCCCGGCGACTACACCTACACCGTGGAAGGCACATCGCCCTGTCCCGGCGACATGGCCGTGGTGAGCGTCGGTGTCGTGGAAGTGCCTCACGCCGGAACGAATGGCGTCCTGAACCTCTGCAGCAGCGGAGACCCCTTGGACCTTTTCCCGGCACTTGGCGATGGAGCCGACCCCAACGGCAGTTGGACCCCTCCGAACGGCGGCACCTTCGATGGCACGTTCATTCCGGGCATGTCCGTCCCGGGTGAATACACCTACACGGTGGCCGGTGGTCCCCCCTGCCCCTCCGCCAGTGCGTTCCTGTCTGTGAACGTGGTGGACAATGCCGATGCCGGCGGGGATGGTGACCTGTCCTTATGCTCCTCGAACGATGCGGTCAACCTGTTCACCCGCCTGCAAGGCGCGCCGAATACGGGCGGCTCCTGGTTCCTGCCCAACGGAGGTATGTTCAACGGGCTGTTCGATCCCCAAGGGCATCCTTCCGGCACATACACCTACGTGGTCGCAGTGCCGCTGCCCTGCGTGAACGACACCGCGCAGGTGGTGGTGCAGGTGGAACAGGCGGTAAGCGCCGGGACGGACACCAGCATCGTGCTGTGCAACACCGATGGCGTGATCAGCTTGAACGCGCAACTGGGCGGCACCCCGGACGAGGTGGGTTCCTGGACCGGCCCGGAAGGGCCCTCCAGCATGGCGTTCCATCCGGGGATCGACCCGCCGGGTGATTACACCTACCTGGTGGTGGGCACCCCGCCCTGCCCCAATGCCAGTGCCACAGTGAGCATCGCGGTGAACCCCATGCCCGATGCCGGCCTTGACGGGAGCCTTTCCATCTGCCCGGAGGCCGCCGCAGTCAGCCTGTTCAGCGTGCTGAACGGCGGTCCACAGACCGGTGGCACCTGGACCGGGCCGAACGGCCTGCCCCACGCTGGTTTGTTCGATCCATCGGTGGATGCACCAGGCCCCTATACGTACACCGTGCCGGGATCGGCACCGTGCCCAAACGACCAGGCCAGCGCCACCATGGTCATCCACGTGGTGCCGGCACCCCACGCGGGCAACGACATGGTAAGCTGCTCCTACGCGGGCAACCTGGCCGCCACCGGGACTTGGGCTACGGGCTCGTGGGGCAGCATCACCCCGGGTGCCGTCATTACCGACCCCGGCTCGGCCTCCACGCCGGTAACGGTGAACACCGGAGGTTCCTACACCTTCGTGTGGAACACCATCAGCGCGGAAGGATGTGTCAGCGCCGACAGCGTATCCATCGTCTTTACCGGTCCGATCATCCCCGAGGTGGCAACCACCCCTGCGACCTGCCATGGCTCCTGCGATGGCGAGGCTACGGTTACGGCCACCGGGGGCAACGTCGGGGCGGGGGGATACCATTACACCTGGCCCGCGGGAACCAGCGCCAACGGGGCGCATAGCACGGGCTACTGCGCCGGCGACCATCTGGTGACCGTGCTGGACACAAACAACTGCGCGGCCATGGCGGGGTTCACCATCCTGCAGCCGGAACCCTTGGCGATCGCCGAGGTGGCCCCCTCCAACACGTTGTGCCCGGAAAGCTGCGATGGCACCATCCTGGTCAACGACCCCCAAGGCGTGCTGTTCAGCATCAATGGCGGCCCCTTCCAGGAGGCCAATCTCTTCAGCGGGCTTTGCCCGGGCACGTATTCCATCACGATGCTGGATGCCCATGGCTGTGGCGCGGGCACCACGGCCGTGGTCGCCAGCCCGCCACCCGTGGTCGCCGGTTTCTCCGTGCATCCGGACACCGTGGCGATGAACGACCCGGTGGTGGAACTGACGAACACGTCCAGCGCCAACGCCACCCATTACCTGTGGCAATTCGGCGACGGCCAGGAGAGCGGCGAGGTGAATCCCGTGCATGCATTCCCGATGGGCATCGAAACGGTGTACACCATTTGCCTGACGGCCACCACGGACAACGGCTGCCCGGACACCTATTGCGCCCGGTTGCCCGTGGTGGGCCTGCCCGGGATCTTTGTACCCAACGCCTTCACCCCGGACCAGGACGGCCGCAACGACATATTCCGGGTGGCGGGTTCGCGGATTGCGTCCGACCATTTCGAGCTGCTCATTTTCAATCGTTGGGGCGAGTGCATCTATACGGCCACCGACCCCGGATCGGGATGGGACGGCACCTTCCATGGGCGGGAAGTGACCCCTGACGTCTATGTGTGGAAGCTGGTGTTCCGGTTCCAGGGGGAAATTGAGAACCGTGAACTGCGCGGCCACGTGACCGTGGTGCGCTGATCACCGTGCGGCGGCCCGGTTCAGGCCAACAGCTTCTTCAATCTCAGGTGGGTGATCTTGTGCTGCTCGGTGGCGGCGATGTAGATCTCTTCGGCGGGCCCGTTGCGGAGGCGTTCGCGGATGGCGGCGATGATCTCGACCGCATTCTTCCCCGGTGCGCAGATCACGAAGACATACCCGAACTTGTCCTCGTATTCGGCATTTGCCTTCGCCAGCTCCTCCTGCACTGCGGGCGGTCCGTCCTCCAGGCCCTTGAGTTCCATGGCCGCCCACTTCAGGCCCAGATCCTCCAGGCCCGCCCCGGCGTTCCTCATCTCCTCCAGTTCCTCCGGGTCTCCGATGCGCGGATAGAAGGAGAAAGCCTCCTCGTAGTCGTCCACGTCGCATTCCTCCCAAATATTGTCGCAGGTCTCCATCACCTCGTTGAAATCCTCGAACGGGCGCGAGAACACCATGCGCTCCACCCATTGGGAGGCACCGCAGCATTGCTCAAAGGCCGTAAAGGCATCATCCTCCGGGAGGCGGTTCAGCTCATCGATGGTCATGGGGTAGGGTTCCTCCGTGGCGTTCCCCGGGACATGCCCCGGCCAGTATCCACGCAACGACGGACCTAAACTATTCATTCGGCGCAAGCAGCCTCCGACGGGGGGCGTGCTCTTTCCACAGGCGCCGTTTGATTATCCACCCGGCCGGGGCCACCGGCAAAAGGAAAAGCCCCGGGGGTCCGGGGCCCTTTCCAATTCCAAAGACCGGATGTTCAGACGTCCAGCTTCGCGTAGATGGCGTTCTTCTCGATGAACTCGCGGCGCGGCGGTACTTCGTCGCCCATGAGCATGCTGAAGATGCGGTCGGCCTCCCCCCCGTTCTCGATGGTGACCTGGCGCAGGGTGCGGGTATCCGGGTTCATGGTGGTCTCCCACAATTGCTCGGCGTTCATTTCCCCGAGGCCTTTGTATCGCTGCACATGCACGCTGGCATCCTTGCTGCCGGCCTTCATGCGCTCGATGTTGCGGTCACGCTCATCCTCGGTCCAGCAATACACGGCCTCCTTGCCCTTCTTCACCTGATAGAGCGGCGGTGTGGCGATGTACACGTAGCCGTTCTCGATTAGCTCCTTCATATAGCGGTAGAAGAAGGTGAGGATAAGGGTTTGGATGTGGCTGCCGTCCACGTCGGCATCGGACATGATGATGACCTTGTGGTAGCGCAGCTTCTCCATGTTGAGGGCCTTGCTGTCCTCCTCGGTGCCGATGTGCACGCCCAGCGCGGTGTAGATGTTTCGGATCTCCTCGTTCTCGTAGATCTTGTGGACCATGGCCTTCTCCACGTTGAGGATCTTTCCGCGCAGGGGCAGGATGGCCTGGAACTCGCGGTTGCGGCCCTGCTTGGCGGTACCGCCGGCGGAATCGCCCTCGACCAGGAAGATCTCGCTGGCCCCGGGGTCCTTGCTCTGGCAGTCGGCGAGCTTGCCGGGCAGCCCCACGCCGTTCATGGCCCCCTTGCGCTGCACCATCTCACGGGCCTTGCGGGCGGCGTGGCGGGCGGTGGCGGCCAGGATCACCTTGTCCACGATGCGTTTGGCATCCTTGGGATGCTCCTCCAGGTAGTTCTCGAGCATCTCGCTCACGGCCTGGTCCACGGCACCCATCACCTCGCTGTTGCCGAGCTTGGTCTTGGTCTGCCCCTCGAACTGGGGTTCCTGCACCTTCACGCTCACTACGCAGGTGAGGCCCTCACGGAAATCGTCGCCCGCGATCTCGAACTTGAGGTTCTTGGTGGCCCCGCTGTTGTCCGCGTATTTCTTCAGTGTGCGGGTAAGGCCGCGGCGGAAGCCCGCCAAGTGCGTGCCGCCCTCGTGGGTGTTGATGTTGTTGACGTAGGAATGGATATTCTCCGTGTAGGAATCGTTGTAGATCATGGCGATCTCCACGGGGATACCCTGCTTCTCGCCCTCCATGTAGATCACGGACTCGATCAGCGGCAGGCGCGTGCCATCGAGGTACTTTACAAACTCCACCAGGCCCTGCTCGCTGTGGAAGGTCTCTCCCCGGAAGCTTCCGTCCTCCTGGGGATTGCGCTCGTCGACCAGGGTGAGCTTGATGCCCTTGTTGAGGTAGGCCAGCTCGCGCAGCCGGGCGGCCAAGGTGTCGTAGTTGTATTCCGAGACCTGGAAGATGGACGGGTCGGGGTGGAAAGTGACCACCGTGCCCCGATCGCCGGCATCCCCGTCGGGTTTCACGGCGTAGAGGGGCTTGCCCTTGCTGTATTCCTGCACCCAGCGGTGGCCCTGGCGGTGGACCTCCACGGTCATGTGGTCGCTCAGGGCGTTCACGCAACTGACGCCCACGCCGTGCAGGCCGCCGGACACCTTGTAGGACCCCTTGTCGAACTTGCCGCCGGCGTGGAGCACGGTCATCACCACCTCCAGGGCGCTGCGCCCTTCCTTGGCCATGATGTCCACGGGGATGCCCCGGCCATTGTCACGCACGCGGATGCTGTTGCCCGGCAGGATGGAGACGTTGATGGTATCACAGTGGCCCGCCAACGCCTCGTCGATGGAGTTGTCCACCACTTCATACACCAGATGGTGCAGGCCCTTCACGCCGATGTCGCCGATGTACATCGCCGGGCGCTTGCGCACCGCCTCCAACCCCTCCAGGACCTGGATGCTGTCCGCACCATACCCCGTCGCCTCCTTCTTTTTCGCTTCGCTCATTTCCACTGTATCTGCCATTTTCTGCTCAGTTCCACCCCTTGCTTTTTAAGGGCACGCGAAGATACCATCCAGAGAGGTGGGAAACGCCTGAAAATCCCAATAACGGCGGGCACAATCACGCTTTTTACCAACACAATGGGCGTGGTTGTTGAAAACCCACCCCTGAGCCTTCCGTTCGCGCCCCTCGTCCTCCTTTACATCCTCCTGATGATCCGCAGGTTAGGACTTGGTCAGAAGGCGAAGGTGGCCCCGCCGAGCACCAAACCCCTTTGCACGGGATAGTTGTACCAGCGCTCGTACTTGCTGGCGCTCAGGTTGCTGAAGTCCAGGAATACGCCCAGTCGCTTGGTGTAGCGGTATTCCAGGCCGAGGTACAGGTCCACGAAGCCCGGTGCATCCACGGTCTCCGGGGCCGGTGACAGGTCGTTCCACCCGGCGGGCAGCGACCGGGCCATCTTCCGCCTTCCCAGGAACTGCGCCTCCACCTTCAGCAGCAGCTTGTCCTGGAAGTCGTACACGGCACCCAGGTTGATGGCATAGATGGGCAGGTTCCAGGCCTCGGCCTGTTCGTCCTTCTTGTAGCTGAAGACATGGAGCCCGCCGTGGACATTGATGTGCTCATCGTGGCTGTAGCGCAGCTCACCGCCGATGTCCAGCTGGTCCACACGGTCGTACACGGCCACGAACTGGTCGCCGTAGCGCACGCCCTTGTAGTCGGTCTCGCGGGCCAGGAACAGGGGGCGGTCCTTGGTACGGCTTTGGCTGATGCGGACATCGAAGCCGATGTCCCGGCTGAGGCTGCCGCGCAGACCGCCGTACAGGTCGTACATCAGGCTCGAGTTGCGTTGGAAGGGGGCACCCTCGATGAAGGGGTTTTCGCGGGTGAGGCTGCGCAGGTTGTTGCGGATACGGCGGCCATCCACGCCCACATAGGGCACCAGGATATCATCGAACAGGCGGTAGTGGGCATAGGCCTGCGGGTAGAAATGGAAGGTGGTCTTGCCCAGGGCATCCACGAATATGCCCGCGCCGACCTTCACGAGGTAATGTCCGTCGGTGGTGGACACGAAGGGCGAGATGCCCACCATGGTGCCGTTCTGGCGCAGCTCGGGCAGGGTGTCCCGGTCGGCCCGGTAGGTGTTGTTGTCGATGATGACGGTGCCGCCGTACGTTTCGCTCCCCTGCCGCGTGGAAAGCAGCGCGTCCAACTTCACGTTCAGCTCGCGGCTATTGCTGAGGTTGGTGTAGTTGTGCACCTCCAGCCCGGCCTCATGGGCGAGCTTGGTGCTGTCCTTGTACAGGCTTTTCACCCGGAAGGCGAAGCCGATGTCGTTGTACACCTGCTTGATGGCATCCCCCGGCGGGGCGGGCGGCATCTGGTGCAGGTTCTCCAGGCTGTCCGTGGCCGGATACCCGTAGTAGCCCACGCGGCGGCGGTCATACATGACCCGGCCTTCCAGCGCATGTTTGGGCAAGTAGGCGTTGTAGAAGCCGTCCACGTTGTTGAAGCTGTAGTCGCTGGGCCCGCGGTCACCGATGCCGCCATTGCTGCTCATGTGCCGGAAGTGCAGGCCGTAGCCGTTGGACTTGGATCGGCCCTGGTCATAATACAGCTCCGCCAGCGGGGTGGTGTACAGCCCGAAGCCGGCCTTGACGAAGCCCTTGTACAGCTTCTCCTGGGCCAGCTGGATGTTGAGCCTGGCGGCCTCGATGCTGTCCACATGGGCGGGCACCTCCCCTTTGACGGACAAGAGCTGGTAGGTGATGTCCTTGGCGGGCAGGATGGTGTCAAAGGGCTGCGGCTGCAGGTTGATCTTGTTGACGTCGGACAGGGTGGGGTTGTAGATGCCGTTGAAGTAATACTCCTCCCCGGCCTGTGCGCTGAGCGCGGCGGAGGCGAGGATGGCGGCGGCCATCATGCAGCTTCGTCCGCCGGTGGCCCTGGTCATCGTGCTCATTCTTCGTCGGGGTTGCTATCGGCGCCGTTGCCCTTGGGCTCGGCGGCCTCGGTGATGTTGGCCAGGCGCAGGGCCGCCTGCTCCACCAGGTCGGGCTCGGCACAGTTGTCGACCACGCTTTGCAGGGTGGCGCGCGCCTGGAAGAGGTCGTCCATGCCCACGTAGATGTCGCCCAGCAGGATGAAGGCCTTGGCCTTCCAATGGTCGTAGCTGGGGTACTTCTTGGCCAGGTCGAACACCTCGTTCTCGCCGTCCTTGTACCGTTTCTGGAGGTAGCGCACGTAGGCCATCCAGTAGGCGGCCTCGGCCCCGATGGCACCATTGGCCGGCTTGGCCAGTCCCTTGAAGCGGGTGTAGGCGGCATCCAGTTCATTGTTGTCGATGGCGGCGCGGCCGATGGCCATGCCGGCCTCCGCCTTCAGGTCGTTGGTCGCCCCTTCATTAGCGATCACCTTTTCCGCGGCCTGTGCGGCCTCGGCCTTTCGTTCCAGCAACACCAGGCAGCGCATGCGGCCCACTTCCCCGGCGAGGACGTTCACGGGCAAGGCCGCGGTCCGGGCCAGCCGGGTGAAGTAGTCCAACGCCGCGTCGTAGCGCCGGTCCTGGAAGAGGATCTGGCTGGCGGCCGCCAATGCGGGCTCCAGGAACTGGCCTTCGCCGGCGGCGATCACCTTCTCCAGGCCGGGCAGCGCCTGGGCGGTCTTGCCGGAGCGCAGGAGGCAGTCGGCGGCATAGTACTCGGCGTTCACCGCGAATGCGCCTTGCGGATACTTGTTGAGGTAGTCGCGGAAGGCGCCGATGGCGGGTTCGCACTTCTCGTCGAAGTACAGTTGCTCCGCGCTGCGGTAATACTTCTCATCGAGGTCCAGCGAGGCGGCATCCACGAAGGAGAGCGACCTCACGTATTCCTCATAGGCGGCCACGTTGCCCTGCTGCGAGTAGATGCTTTCGATGCCGGCAAGGGCCTCGCGGGAACCGTCCATGGTGGGGTACTTGGCCACCACGGCCTTGAAGCCGTCCAGGGCTTCCCGGGTGCGGCCCTGCCGCTTGTCGATCAGGGCGATCTGCAGCATGCTTTGCCGCACGTGCGGCGAGTTGGGGTGGTTGGCCACCACCTGCCGGTAGAAATCCATGGCTTCGAGGTCCTTGCCCATGTTCAAGTACGTCTGGCCCAGTTCGTACTTGGCATCGGCGGCATACTGGCTGTTGGGTTTCTCGCGCAGCAATTGCTTCAGCGTGGCCACCTTGGCCTCGTTCTTCTTGTCCAAGCCTTGGCATACGCCCTTCTGGTAGAGGGCGTAGTCGCGGGCCACGGCCCCCTGGGCGATGGCGCGGTCGTACCAGGTGATGGCCACGGGGAAATCCTTGGTGACGTAGTAGCAGTCGCCGGTGCGCACCAGGGCGTCGTCCTTCTGGGCCTTGGGCAGTTCGCCCTGTTCCACGGCGCGGCGGAAGGCGGTGGCGGCCTCGTCGTACTGCTTCATCTTGAAGTAGGCGTAGCCCATGCTGTAGCTGGCCTGGTTATACAGCGAGGAAGCGTAGGCCCCGGTGGCGTTGCGCAGGTTGTCGTACTTGGCGAGGGCGCCGTTGTAGTCGCCCAGGGCATAGCTGCTTTCCCCTCCCCAGTAGTGCGCCTGCACGGTCACCTTGGGGTCCACCTTGTAGGTGAGCGCCCGTTGGAAGGCCGCCTTGGCGTCGGCGTACTTGCGTCCCTCATACAGTTCCACGCCCCGGTCGAAGGCGAGCTTCTGGTAGGCCTCTTGCAGGCGGATGTCCTTGTTCTTGATGGCATCCAGCGCCCCCAGTGCCGCCTCGTAGTTCCTGGTCTTCAGGTATACGTCGAGGAGGAACTCCTGGGCCTCGTCGTGCCGGGCGGAGCCGGGGTACTTGGCCATGTAGTCGCGCAGGGCGATGATGGCCTCGTTGTAGGGGTCGAAGGAAAGTTCGTAGGCGAGCTTGGCGTAGTTGAACAGGGCATCCTCGGTCACCTTGGGGTCCTTGCCCAGGTCGTAGGCCCGCTTGAAGGCGTTGCGGGCGTAGTTCTTCTGGTTGAGCTGCAGGTAGCAGTCGGCCATGTGGTACACCGCCAGCTGGGCCAGGCTGTCCTCGCTGTTGTTCACCACCTGGGTGAATTGCGTGATGGCCTGCTGGCACTGCCCGTTCTTGTAGTAGGCATAGCCGGCGATGTATCGGTCGCCGCGCCCCACGCCGGGCCGCTGCAGGCTTTTCTCCAGGTAGGGCAGGGCCTCCTTGTACTGGCCGGTGCGGTAGTAGGCCTCCCCCGCGAGGCGGTTGATGTCTCCTGTCCGCTTGGTGCCCGAGGGGTCCTCCAGCAGGGGCTGCACGTATTCCAGCAGGGCCTCATAGTGGCCTTGCAGGAACTGGATCTGGGCGATGTAGTAGGGCACCACCCGCCCGAAGTTGGGGTCGTCCCTCAGCTTGTTGAAGTCCTCCAAGGCCGCGGCGTAGTTGCGCTTGGTGTAGTTGATGTGGGCGGTGTAGTACGTGGCGGGGGCGGCATAGAGGCTGTTGCCTCCCTTCACCTTGGCGAACTCGATCAACGCCTTGTCGGGCTGGTCGTCCATGAAAAGGGCGTATCCCTTCTTGAAGGCGAACTCGGTATGGTCGCTTTCCCCCAAGGCGGCCTCGTCCACCTGCGCGGCCCAGGCCAGGGCATTGTGCCACCGCTTGCCGTTGAAGTAGTAGCGGAACAGCTCCAGGCGTACGGCGGCCACGTGGAAGTTCTCCGGGTGTGCATCGATGAAGGCGAGCAGGCGGTTGGGGGCATCGCCGTGGTAAAGGCGCACACTGCTGATGGCGCCCCAGAACTCGGCCTCGATGCGGAGGTCCCCGTTGGGGTGGGCCGCTTGGTCCGCGATGCGGTCAAACTGGTACAGGGCCGCGCCGTATTGGGCCTTGTCGAAGAGTTCCATGGCCTGTGCCAGCGGTGCCCCGGTGTGTTCGTAGTGTGCCGGTCTTTGGGCCGTGATCGGGGCGGTGCACAGGATGATCGCCAGCGGCGCGACGAGGCGCAGGAAGGGCGGACGAGGAAGGTGCTTCATCATCGCATCAAAGGTCCGGGGCCCATGGGCGCACCGGGTTGTCCTCGTGCGTACTTATCCACGTCGGCGTGTTCACCCCTCCCCGGTGTTTTGTGGACATGTTGGGCAGGACAACGCGAAAAGGCACCCCGGAATTTTCTTCCTTTGGCCATCCTTATCCAGCCAGTCCCATCCATGAGTGGATCCTCCCCCATCATCGAGCTGCACGACGGCCGCATCTTCCAGCAGGAAAACCTGGTGCTGAACCATGTGGAACTGACCGTGCATGCGGGGGAGTTCATCTACCTGGTGGGCCGTACGGGCAGCGGCAAGAGCAGCCTGATGCGTACGCTGTACGGCGACCTGCCGTTCGTGGAAGGCGAAGGCCATGTGGCGGGCTTCAACCTGCGGAAGCTGAAGCGGCGGCAGGTGCCCTACCTGCGGCGGAAGATCGGCATCGTCTTCCAGGACTTCCAGCTGCTGGGCGACCGCACGGTGAACGACAACCTCACCTTCGTGATGCGCAGCACCGGCTGGCGCGACAAGAAGGCGATGGACAACAAGGTGCGCGAGGTGCTGGAGAAGGTGGGCCTGGGCAACAAGGGCTACAAGATGCCCCACGAGCTGAGCGGCGGCGAGCAGCAACGCGTGAGCATCGCACGGGCGCTGGTGAACGACCCCGAGCTGGTGCTGGCCGACGAACCCACGGGCAACCTGGACCCGGAGACCACGGCGGAGATCGTGGAGCTGCTGTACACCATCAGCCACGGCGGGCGCTGCGTGCTGATGGCCACCCACGACTACACGCACATGAAGAAGGTGAACGCCCGGGTGGTGCGCTGCGAGGACGGCAAGCTGCTGGAAGTGAGCGCTGCCGCGGCGGTTTGAGGAAATGGCGCCGGGCATCGCG
Source organism: Flavobacteriales bacterium (assembly GCA_024103275.1). GTDB lineage: Bacteria > Bacteroidota > Bacteroidia > Flavobacteriales_F > PHOS-HE28 > PHOS-HE28. Next base: position 2,958 of record JAGFIV010000114.1, on the reverse strand, counting down.
GAATGCGGTTGGCGGGTTGAAGTTGACGGGTTACGGGTTGAAGGGTTACGAGTTACGAGCCATTAGCTGCGAGCCGCGAGCCATGAGCCGCGAGCTGCCTCTGCCCTCTGCCCCTGCGAACTGCTACTGCCAACTGCCACTTGGTTTGACGGGTTACGGGTTGAAGGGTTACGAGTTGCGAGCCGTGAGCCTTAAGCCACAGGCTATGAGCTGCGAGCCTTGAGCCGCGAGCTGCGCCTGCCAACTGCCCCTGCCAACTGCCACTTGGTTTGACGGGTTACGGGTTGAAGGGTTACGAGTTGCGAGCCGTGAGCCTTAAGCCACAGGCTATGAGCTGCGAGCCTTGAGCCGCGAGCTGCGCCTGCCAACTGCCACTGCCAACTGCCAACTGGGAACCACGAACCTCAATCCTCCAAAAGCGCCTTGATCTTCCGGGCATTGCCCAGGTTGCAGAAGCGCTCCTCGAGCACGCGTACCCGGGCTTCCAGCGCGGCGCCGCCGGCGGGCACGGCCATGCAGGCCTGAATGCTCAGGCGCATGGTCTCCGGGTCGTCGTGCACCCGGCAGAGGCTTTCCAGGCCGGTGTCCTGCACCATGGGCGTGTTGCATACCACGTGGCGGCCGTTGAACAGGCAGAGCAGCAGCTTGAGCTTGATGCCGGTGGCCTGGAAGGTGGGCAGCACGTTCACTTGGGCGGCGCGCACCAGGGCGGTGATCTCGTCGGTCGGGATGTTCTCGCGCAGCTTCACGTTGTTGGCGCGGGCCACGGCGCTGCGCAGCTCGGAACTGGCGCCGCGCCCGGCGATCACCAGGGGTACCGGCAACCCGCGGAACACCTCGTTCACCAGAAAGAGTGCTGCCTTATCGTTCTCCGGCACGCTGAGCGCCCCGTGGTACAGGCAGAAATCGCCCAGGCCCTCAGGCGGGTCCACTTTCGCGCTGGGATGGAAGGCCGGTACGTGGTGCACGTTGGCGAACTGCGCCGCGAAGTAGCGCTGGTCGTGCGGGGAGATGGCCAGGATGTGGTCCGCCTCGCTGAGCACGGGCTCGAACTTGCGCAGCTTGCGGGCCTCCTGCAGGAAATAGGTCCGCTTGAAGGCGCCCCTTTCGGCCGAGGCCAGCGCCTCATAATAATCATGCTCCACGTTGTGGGTGCGCACGATCCGCTTGCGGCCCACCAGGCGCGGATCACCGAGGTAGAAGCACGAATGCAGCCCCTCGAAGAGGATCGGATGGTCGCCCTTGCAAAGTTCCTCCACCAGCTCCTCGCTCCTGCGACTGACCACCACGTAGGGCAGGCTGTTGAACAACTGGTGCTTACCCGTATCGCGCTTGTAGTAATGCACGCTTTCGCAAACCGCCTCCAGCTGCGGCGCATGGGCCCGGCCATACTCGAAGCAATGCAAATGGACGCGCACGCCGAGCTGATGCAGCGCCTTCACCTTGTAATACACGTCGATCACCCCGCCGTAGTCCGCCGGCCAGGGGATGTCGAAACTGACGATATGCAGATGGGGATCAGCCAAGGCCCTCCAGGATCGACCGCAGTTTGGCGGCTTCTTTTCCGCCGTCCAATTCGCGGGCCGCGAAAATAGCGTTCCCGCGCAAGGCGGCATAGCGTTCCGGATCGGCGAAGAGAGCCCGCACCGCTTCGGCAATGGCGGCGGGATCGGCGGCGGGCAGCACCACGCCACAATCACGGCCGCGCACGATGGCCGCCACCTCCGGCAGGTCGGTGGCCAGCACCGGGATGCCCGCGTGCAGGTAGTCGAAGAGCTTGTTGGGCAGGCTGAAGCGGTAGTTCAGGTTGGTGTCCTTGTCCAGCGTGAGGCCCAGGTCCGCGTTGCGGGTGTAGTCCATCATGCGGGCGTAGGGCATCTTGCCCAACAGGTGTACGCGGTCCTGCAGGCCGCGCTCCCGCGCCAGGCGCTCCAACACGGGCCAGGCATCGCCCCCCCCGATGATCAACAGCAGGCAATCCGGCAGTTCCCGCATGGCCAGCACGGCCTCCTCGGCCCCGCGCTGCACGTTGATGCCCGCACCCTGCATCACCAGGATCCGTTTGCCCTCCGGCAGGTCCAGCGCCGCGCGCTCCGGCGCCGGGGGCAGCTCACGCGGTGCGGGGATGTTGCGCACCACCTGCACCTCGTTCCCGTACCGTTCCCGGTAGGCGTTGGCGATGCTTTGGTTCACGGTGATCACGTGCTTCAGCTTGGGAAAGATCCGCCGCTCGATGGCCAGCCAGACGGCTCGCACCCGGGGCCTTTCCACCAGTTCGGGCACTTCGGTGTAGAACTCATGCGTGTCGTATACCAGCTGCTTGCCGCGCAATCGGGCCGCAAGGAAATTGGCCAGGAGCGTGTCCAGGTCGTTGCTGACCAGCAGGGTGCAGCGGCTGAAAAGCAGGAGGAAGAAGAGGCGCAGGTTGTACTCGGCGTAGAACAGCGGGCCATTGTTGAAGAGCAGCCGCATCCGCTTGGTGCGATAGGGCCGCTCCAGCGGCAGGCTGCCCGGCAGTTTGCGGCCCACCAGCAGCACCTCATGGCCCAAGTCCTGCAGCACGGCACAGGTGCGCGCCACCCGGTTGTCGGTGGCCAGGTCATTGGTGACGCTGACGATGGCGCGCTTCATGGCGGCAAAGGAAAGGCCCGGACAGGTGAAAGCTGCCCGGGCCGGTCCTGCGGGAAAGTGCCGATCACTTCACCTTCACCGCCCGCTTCACCACCACCTGGCCGTCCAGCGTATAGGTGCAGAAGTAGGTGCCAGCGGCCAATGCCGTGGTGTTCCACGGGTAGCTGTACGCACCCGTCTCAGCCTGTTCTTCCCGCAATGTGCCCAAAGGCTTGCCGTCGCCGGTGCTCACGGACAAGCTCACCTTGCCCGCCTTGGGCACGAAGTACTCCAGCGTGGTGATGTCCGCCACGGGGTTGGGGATGATGAGCAGGCGCTGTTCCCGGA
>JAGFIV010000108.1 GCA_024103275.1 Flavobacteriales bacterium | reverse complement strand
CCCGGTCGCAGCCTCCTCGCCGGCACCCCGGCGCAAGCCGCAGGCTTCGCGGGGCCGCCGCTGCGCCCCCTCACGCGGCACCTCGCCTCCAACCCGCCATCGCCCGCACCACGGCACCGGCAGCCCGCAAGCAACCCGCCTCCCGGAGGCCCCGTCTTCCATGGACCATGCGCCCTTACCTGCTTCCCGTCCTGCTGGCCTTCGGCACACTGGCCCACGCCCAGCAGGTTCCCGTCATCGACTACGGATTCCTGGCCGTGCCGCCTTCAACCGTGGTCAACAAGGTGGTGGTGCAGCCCGATGGCAAGGTCCTGGTCGGCGGTTCCTTCAGCAACTACGCCGGCAGCGGCAGGCAGAACCTGGTGCGCCTGCTCAGCGACGGCACCCTTGACCCCGACTGGAACCCCGGCGGCACCGGTCCCGGCCACCTCGTGGAGGACATCGACCTGATGCCCGATGGGCGCATCCTCATCGCCGGGGCCTTCACCGCGTACAACGGCAGGCCCATCCACTTCGTGGCCCGGCTGCTGCCCAACGGCCTGCCCGACACCACGTTCAACATCCCGGCCAACGCCATCAACGGCGCCGTGCATGCCGTGGCCCTGCACAAGGACGGCAAGGTGCTCGCCGCCGGCGACTTCTTCCTCTGCTACGGGCACAGCCGGCCCTACATCACCCGGTTCAACCACGACGGCTCACTGGACCAGGGCTTCGACATCGGCACGGGCTTCAACGACGCGGTGTACGACCTGGTGGTGCTGCCGGGCCAAGGCATCCTCTGCGCCGGCAAGTTCACGGCCTACAACGGCAACCCTTGCGGCCGGGTGGCGCGGCTCACTTCCGGTGGCCCGTACGACCCGTCCATGGGCAATGTGCCCGGCTTTGCCGGTGGTCCGGCCAGGGCCCTCGTCCTGCAGCCCGATAGCCAGCTCCTCGTGGCCGGCGACTTCAACCTCCACCATGCGCTTTCCGCCAACGGCATCGCCCGCCTGCACCTCGACGGCACCCGCGACCCGTCGTTCACCTCACCCTTCTACCCCTATGCCCAGGTGCGGGCCATGGCCGTGCTGCCCGATGGGCGGATCATGGTGGGGGGCGAATACACCGCATCCATGTACCAGCCCGCGGTGGAGGGCCCCAATGCCATCACGCTCCTGCACGGCGACGGCAGCCGCGACGACGGTTTCCCCATCGGCCAAGGGGCCTTGCCCGCATCCGGCCTGCCTGCGGCCGCCATCCGTAGCCTGGCCGCGCAGGATGACGGCAAAGTGGTCGCGGGCGGCCAGTTCGGCGCCATCGATACCGAGACACAGTACCGCCAACTGGTGCGCCTGCAACTGGCGGCCACCGCCGTGGCGGAGACCGATGGCCCCGGTGCGTGGCGGGTATTCGCCGACCGCGAGGCGGGCACGGTGCTCCTTTCCGATCCGTTCGGCGGCACGGGCGCGGCCGACCTGCAGGTGCACAACAGCACCGGACAGTTGGTCCTTCAAGCCCGCCTAAACCTGGCCGGGCAGCCTGTGGTCCGCGTTCCTGCCAACCTCGCCCCCGGGCCGCTCTTTATCAGCCTCCGGCAGGGCGGGCAGCGGGCCGTGGCCAAGGTGATGTGGTAGGTGCGCGCCGGACAAGGGTGTCTTCGCACAGCCTGCCTTCACACGTGCAGCCCCGGTTTTTCCGGCCCTGCATGAACCATCGCCCGTCCTCCGTGTACCGGAAAAACCGGACCTTCACCCCATGCGTTTTTCCTCTTCTCTGCTCCTTTCCCTCGTTACCTCCTTGGCCTGCGCCCAGTCCTGGGAGCTCACCACGCCGATCAAGACGCGCAGCGAATTCTTCGCCATGGAGATGCTGGACGACGACACCGCCTTCGCCGTGGACAAACCCATGGGCGCCATCCTGCGCACCACTGATGGGGGCGTGAATTGGGAGCGCCGCATCGTAAACAGCTTCAACAAGCCCATGGCGCTGTGGATGTGGGACGGCCAGCGCGGCATTGCCGTGTGCGAAGGCGGCCGGATCATGCGCAGCACCGACGGCTTTGCCAGCGCCACCACCACCAGCCACTTGGGCTATGGCAGTTTCCAGTGCGTGTTCTTCCTGAACGATACCCTGGGCTGGCTGGGTTCGGACACGGGCAAGATCCTGCGTAGCACGGACGGCGGCGAAAACTGGGCCGCAATGCAGAGTGGCCAATCCACGTACAACTACATCACCGCCATTCAATTCCTGGACAGCGACACAGGCTATGCCAGCTGCTACGGAGGCAAGATGCTCAAGAGCACGGACGGCGGGCTGACCTGGCAAGGCATCGGCCCCTTCGACCAGTTGGTGCTGATGCACGACTTCCATTTCTACGACGCGCAGGAAGGCGTGGCCGTGGGCAGCGGCGGCGAGGTGATCCGCACCACCGATGGCGGCACTACTTGGGATTCCATTCCCTCGCCCACCACCTACACCATGCTGGACCTGGCCGTGCGGGGCGACGTGGTGGTGGCCTGCGGCAACTGGGGCCGCGTGATGCGCAGCACCGACCGCGGGCAAACATGGACCGTGGCACAGGTGGGCAGCACCGACCACCAAAGCATCGCGCTCTCCGCCGGTGGGCGCGGCATCTTGGGCACCGATGGCCGCATTCAATGCAGCAGCGACATGGGCCTCACCTGGGCCGTGACCAACGAAGGCACCTGGCACACCGTGCTCAACAAGGTGGCCTTCCAGAACGACCAAGTGGGCGTTGCTGTGGGCTATCAAACCACCGGCGGTATGGAAAGCGGCCTGCTGCGCACCACCGATGGCGGCCGCCACTGGAGCAAGGCTGGCGGCGGAGGGCTGGGCATACACCTCACTCCCTCCGGGGCCGGCTGCTTGGGCGGCGGAAGCGGTGCCTTCGCCACCACCACGGATGCCTTTGCCAACAGAACCCCGCGCACCGGCCCCAACGTGGCCATCCGCTGCACCTGGAGCATGGATGCCAACATCCACTTCGTGGGCGGCGGCGCCGTGAACGGCGGAATCTACCGCACCGCCAACGGCGGCGCCATATGGACCCGCGTGCTGGACGTGGGCAACATCACCATCAGCGACCTCTGGTTCGTAAACGATCAACAAGGCTATGCCGTTGGCGAGTACGGCGATGACTACCGCACCACCGACGGCGGCCTCACCTGGCAGGAAATGACCGCCACCAACGGCGGGCACACCGTCTTCTTCCTGAACGACACGCTGGGCTGGACCCGCAGCTTCCGCACCACCGACGGCGGCGATACCTGGACCTACATGGGCGGTACCCCGCAGGGCACCGTGAGCATCTTCTTCACCAACCCGGACACCGGCTATGCCGTGGACATCGGCGGCCAGACCGAAATGAGCACGGACGGCGGCCAAAGCTGGAGCACGTTGCTGCCGGGGATCTTCAACGCGCAGATCATGGATGCTGCGTATGTGGACGGGGCGATCGTTGCCGTGGGCCGCTGGGGCGACATCTACCGAGCCCAAGTGGCGTGCCCGCAAAGCACCACCACGCCGGTGATCACCGCGCTGGGCGACAGCCTCTGCACCGACCTCTACGGCACCGCCCAATGGTACCTGGACGGCGATCCGCTTCCCGAAGGCACTTCGCCCTGCATCGAAGCCCCGGAGGAAGGCAGTTACACCGTGGTGGTGACGGATGCGCTGGGCTGTGTCTCCCCGATTTCCGCGCCGTACGTGGTCATCCACACCAGCATGGCCGAGCCGGGTGCCGCGCAATTCCGGGTCCATCCCAACCCGGCCAAGGACCGGCTCACCGTGGAACGCATGGACAGGAACAGCGTATCCTTCGCGGTGCTGGACGCACAGGGTCGCACGGTGCTGACGGGACTGATCACCGGGCCCAAGGCCGGCGTGGAATTGGGTTCCCTGCGCCCGGGCGTTTACCTGTTGCGCCTGGCCGATGGCCGCACGGCGCGCTTCGTACGGGAGTAACCACGGCCCGCTACCACCACCCTGCCCCTCCTTACCTTCGCGCGTTCTACCCCGAACCCATGTTGGAGACCGCCTATCTGCGCAACCACCCCGAAGAAGCCCGCAAGCGGCTGGCCAAGCGCAACGTGGATGCCGAGGCCCTGCTGGCCAAGGCCGATGAACTGGACGAACGGCGCCGCAACACCCAGAACAGCCTCGACTCCAAGCAGGCCGAGATGAACGCCCAGGCCCGCACCATCGGCGAGCTGATGAAGGCCGGCAAGAAGGCCGAGGCGGAGGCCACCAAGGCGCATACCGCCAAGCTCAAGGATTCCATCGCGGCGCTGAAGGATGCGCTGGATGCCGCCGAAAAGGCCCTGCACGACCACCTGTGTACCATCCCCAACGTGCCGCAGGACCGCGTTCCCGCAGGCAAGACCCCGGAGGACAACCAGGTGGTGATGCAGCACGGCGGCATCCCCGAACTGGGCGCCGGCGCCAAGCCTCACTGGGAGCTCGCCGAGGAGTACGGCCTCTTCAGCCTGGAGATGGGCGTGAAGCTCACCGGCGCGGGTTTTCCCGTATACACCGGCCAAGGCGCCAAGCTGGAGCGTGCGCTGATCGGCTTCTTCCTGGACCGCGCGGCGGAGGCCGGCTACCTGGAGGTGATCCCGCCGCTGATGGTGAACGCGGACAGCGCCTACGCCACGGGCCAGCTGCCGGACAAGGAAGGCCAGATGTACCACGCCACGGCGGACGACCTGTACCTGATCCCCACGGCGGAGGTGCCCATCACCAACCTGTTCCGGGGCGACATCCTGGAGGCCGACCAACTGCCGGTGAAGCGCGTGGGCTACACGCCGTGCTTCCGCCGCGAGGCGGGCAGCTACGGCAAGGACGTGCGCGGCCTGAACCGCGTACACCAGTTCGACAAGGTGGAGATCGTGCGCATCGAGAAGCCGGAGCACAGCAACGCCGCGCTGGAGGAGATGGTCGTACACGTGCGGGGCCTGCTGGAAGCGCTTGAGCTGCCCTACCGGCAGCTGCTGCTATGCGGCGGCGACATGGGCTTCACCAGCGCCATCACCTACGACATGGAGGTGTGGTCGGCGGCGCAAAAACGCTGGCTGGAAGTGAGCAGCATCAGCAACTTCGAGACTTACCAGAGCAACCGCCTGAAGTTGCGTTTCCGCGGTGCCGACAAGAAGCCGCACCTGGCGCACACCCTGAACGGCAGCGCGCTGGCCCTGGCGCGCATCGTGGCGGCGCTGTTGGAGAACAACCAAACGCACGGGGGCATCCGCATCCCCGAGGCCTTGCAGCCGTATACCGGCTTCGCCATGATCGAGAAAAAGTGATGCGGCCCATACCGGCGGCGGCCATGATCGCGTTGGTCTCGGGCGGCTTGCTGGCCGCCTGCGCGCACAGCGCCGACCCCGGCCAGTTGGCCGCCGTGGAGCACTTGATCGGGGACACCGGCAACATGAACGCCGAGCTGAACAACCAGGACACCGCCGCACTGGCGCACATGTCCGCCCTGTTCGAGGCGGAGCGGCCCGCCATCGGGCAGCGCTTGCGCGACACGCTGTTGCCGCGCGAGGCCGAGGTGCTGGGCAACTACTTCCGCGCCATGAACGAGCGCCTGCCCCTGCTGATCGACGAACGGCGGGCGCAACAGGCCCGGCTGGACAGCACCGCCCGCCGGCTGCGCAACCTGCGCCACGACATGGAACAGGGTTTGATGGGCAAGTCCAAACGCCGGCAGGCCCTGGAAATGGAACAGCAATGGAACGTGCGCCTGCACCAGGACCTGGACAGCCTCGCGGCGCGCACCATGGCACTGCTGCACGAACGCAGGACCTACCGCGCGGCCATCGACTCGCAACTGCATCCATGAACCGGTACGTGACCCTTCTTTTCCAAGCCGTGCTGCTGGCGACGGCCCTGGCCACCGCCTCCGCGGCACGGGCACAGGCCGGCACGGACGAACAGCTGGCGGCCGAGTACATGCGGCAAGGCGATTATGCCAAGGCGGCCCTCTACTACGAAAAGCTGTATGACCGGCAACCGAACAACCTGTTCTATGAGCAACTGCTCCGTGCCTACCTGGGCCTGAAACAATACGACGAGGCGGAGAAACTGGCCAAGGGGCGCATGCGCAAGCAAGGTGGCGACCCCCAGTACATGGTGGACCTGGGCATGGTGCTGAAGGCGCGTGGCGACACGGCCAAGGCCAACCAGGAGTTCAACAAGGCCCTGAAGAACCTCAAGCCGGACCAGGCCTCCATCCGCGGGTTGGCCAACGCCTTCACCCGGAACAATGAGCTGGCCTTCGCCCTGCAGTCCTACGAAAAGGGCCGCAAGATGCTGAAGAGCAGCACCGACTTCTTCTACGAGACGGCCAACCTGCGGGCCTCCATGGGCGACGTGGCGGGCATGCTGCGGGACTACCTGGACCTGTTGCAGACCAACGCCGCCTACCTGCAGGCCGTGCAGAACGGGCTGGGCCGGTTCATCGACTTCACGGCCAAGGACGAACGTTCGGAGCTGCTGCGCACCGAGCTGCTGCGCCGCATCCAGAAACAGCCTGACAACGTGGTGTTCCCGGAGATGCTCATCTGGATGTACATCCAGCAGAAGGACCTCGGCAGCGCCTTCGTGCAAAGCCGGGCCATGGACAAGCGTTTCAACGAGGGGGGCCAACGGCTGATGGCGCTGGGCGACATGGCGGTGAACAACAAGGACTGGGCGAACGCGGCCAAATGCTACGCGTATGTGGTGTCCCTCGGTCCCGACAAGCCGTGGTACGGTGCGGCCAAGATCGGCATGGTCTCGGCCATGGACGCGCAGGTGAAGGACAATTCGGACCCCTCCCCGGAGGAATTGGGCCGATTGAAGCAACTGTACGAGAGCACGCTTTCCGAATTGGGGCGGACCCCGGCGAACGTGCAGCTCTTCAGCGGGCTGGCCGCGCTGGAGGCGTACTACCTCAACGATGCGGCCGGTGCCGTCGGCCTGCTGAAGGAGGCCATTGCGCTGCCCGGGCTGAACCGCAAGCAACAGGCCGAGTTGAAATTGCAGCTCGGCGACATCCACATCCTGCAAGGGGACATCTGGGATGCGTCGCTGCTATACTCCCAAGTGGACCTCGACTTCAAGCAGGACGTGCTGGGCCACGAGGCGCGCATGCGCAATGCGAAGGTGAGCTTTTATGCCGGCGACTTCCTGTGGGCCAAGGCCCAGCTGGACGTGCTGAAGGCCAGTACCAGCAAGCTGATCGCCAACGATGCCATGGAGCTTTCGCTGCTCATCACGGACAACCTCGGCATGGATACCGTGAGCGGGTCCCTGAGCCTCTTCGCCCGCTCGCAACTGCTCACCGCACAGCACCGGTATGACAGTGCGTCGGCCGTGCTGGACACCATCACCGCCCGCTACCCCATGTCATCCCTGGGTGATGACGTGCTCTACGCGCGCTACCGCATCGCCATGGCCAGGCACCAATACACCCAGGCGGCGGGATACCTGGAAAAAGTGGTGGAACAGTACCCCAACGACATCCTGGTCGACAACGCCATGTTCGACCTGGCGCGGCTGTACGAGCAGCAGCTCGGTGACAAGGAAAAGGCGATGGCCTGGTACGAGAAGTTGCTCTTCGGCCAAAGCGGCAGCATCTTCACCGCCGAGGCCCGCGAGCGGTACCGCAGGCTGCGCGGCGACCACGACAACCTGGACACCCCGGAACAGAAATTCCTCCTTGGCCCCAACCCATGATCATCTACAACGTGACGGTGAACGTCGACAAGGAGGTACACGAGATGTGGCTGGCCTGGATGCGTAACACGCACCTGCCCGACGTGATGGCCACCGGCCACTTCATCGATGCCCGGATCTGCCGCGTACTCAGCGAAGGCGACAGCGGGGTGACCTACGCGGTGCAGTACACGTTAAAGGACATGGGCGAATACGAGCGGTACATCGAACACCATGCGGACCGGTTGCGCGCCGAATCCGAGAAGTACTACGGCGTGAAGGCCGTGGCCTTTCGCACCCTGCTGGAGGTGATCCACACGGCATGAGCTTCGTCCGGGCCAAGAAGCACCTCGGCCAGCACTTCCTGAAGGACGGTGAGGCGGCGCGCCGCATCGCGGGCAGCCTGACGCTCCATGGCGGTTGCCGCCAGGTGCTGGAAGTGGGGCCCGGCACCGGGGCGCTCACGCAACACCTGTTGGAGCGGGACGACATCGACCTTGCCTGCATCGAGATCGACCATGAATCCGTGGTCCACTTGCGCGGGAAATGGCCGGGGCTGCACGTGATCGAGGGCGACCTGCTGCGCATGGACCTGGACGCCATCAGCGGAGGGCCGTTGGGGATCATCGGCAACTTCCCGTACAACATCAGCACCGAGATCGTCTTCAAGGTGCTGGGGAACCGCGACCGCATTCCCGAGGTGGTGGGCATGTTCCAAAAGGAAGTGGCCGACCGCCTGGGAGCGGGCCCCGGCAGCCGCACGTACGGCATCACCAGCGTGCTCACCCAGCTATGGTATGCCGTGGAACCGCTGTTCATCGTGGAACCCGGGGCCTTCATTCCCCCGCCGAAGGTGCGCAGCGCCGTGATCCGCATGCGGCGCAATGAACGCATGCGGCTTCCCGTGGATGAGCGCCTGCTCACCAGCCTGGTGAAAACGGCCTTCGGCCAGCGGCGCAAGACGCTGCACAATGCCCTGAAGGCCTTTGCCCCGTTGGCGGGCGGCGTTCCGGGGGAATACGCCGGCAAGCGCGCCGAGCAGCTGTGCGTGGAGGATTGGATCGCGTTGGCCGGGGCCTGCCGGGGCTGAGCCCGATTGCCGCGCCTGCCGCCCGTGCCTTCAGCGAAGCACGAAGCGCGCGGTATTCCGCGAACGCTGCTCCACCAAGGGGGTGCGGCCCCGGAGCAGGCGTTGCAGCGTGGGCTCGTCGAAGTGGCGCACGGTGAGCAGTTCGCAGTCCTGGTTGTAGCGCACCTGGTAGTCGCGGCGCAGCTCCTCGATCAGGGCGTGGGCCCTGGGCACGTCGTCGGTGACCACGCTGAAGGCCAGGGCGCTGTTCTGCATCAGGTCGATGCGAATGCCGGCGCGGGCAAAGAGGCCGAAGATGTGGTGCAGGTTCTCCTCCACCACGAAGCTGAGGTCGCGCGGGGTGATGCTGATGAGCAATTGGCGGGGCTTGACGATGAAGGAGGGCACCGCGGTGTCGGCCTCCCCCGCCGTGTCAATGGTGGTGCCGGGCGCGGACGGGTCCAGGAAGGAGCGCACGTAGAGGGGGATCTTCTTTTGCTGCAGGGGCTGCAAGGTGCGGGGGTGGATCACGCTGGCGCCGAAGTAGCTCAGCTCGATGGCTTCGCGGTAGCTGATGTGGGGCAGCAATTGCGTATCGGGGAAGCGCTTCGGATCGGCGTTGAACATGCCTGCGACATCCTTCCAGATGGTGACGCTTTCCGCGTCGAGCAGCCAGGCGAGGATGGCCGCACTGAAGTCGGAGCCCTCGCGCCCGAGCGTGGTGGCCTTCCCGTCGATGCTCCGCGCGATGAAGCCTTGGGTGAGCAGGCGCGCGGGTTTCTGCCGTTGCAGGGCCTTGTGCAGCACGCCGGTCCGTGCCGCGCTGCGCTCCCAATCCACGCGGGCCGCACGGTGCAGCGCATCGGTGACCACCACCTCGCGGGCATCCAGCCATTGGGTGGGCAATCCGGCCTGGTTGAGGTGGGCGGCCACGATCAGGGTGCTCCACAATTCGCCATGGGACACGATGTGGTCGTAGTCCTGGTCGTAGGGCCAGGCGGCGGGCCGTTCCGCATGTTTTTCCAGCTCCGCGAAGGAGGCGGACAGGCGGTTGGCCGTGTCATGGTCCAGCGGTGCCACGGCCTCCAGGGTGGCGGCATGCGCCCCGCGCAAGGCACCGACCAGCTCCCGGACCGGGCGTCCTTCCTGGTGGGCGCGCACGATCTCCTCCAGGGCATTGGTGGTCTTGCCCATGGCGCTGACCACGACCACGAGGTCGTCATCCGGGAACCGCCCAAGCACGCGTGCCACGTTGCGTACGCCTTCCGCGTCCTTCACGCTGGCGCCGCCGAACTTGAATACCTTCATCGGGCGGCGAAATTGCGCATTTGCACGGCACTCATGTCACCGTTCAGCCAACCGGCGGACACCTCGGCCCCCAGGCGCCGGTAGAAGCGGATGGCGTCCGTGTTCCAGTCCAGCACCTGCCACCGCATCCATTGGTATCCTTGTTCCACCCCATGCTGCACGCACCGGCGGAACAACCGCTCCCCGATCCCCCGGCCACGCGCCGATGCCGTCACCACGATATCCTCCAGGTATAGGCACCGTCCCTTCCAGGTGGAATAGCGGTCGTAGCACAGGGCCATGCCCACCAGCCCCGTGCCATCCTCGGCCACCCACCCGAACCAAACGGGGCGCTTGCCGAATCCATCCTCCAACATCGCTTCCCCGGTCACGGTCACGGCATCGGGTTCCTTCTCGAAGATGGCCAGCTCGCGCACCAGTTCCAGCATGCGGGGCACGTCGCGCGCCTCCGCCCTGCGTATCATCGGCTCCATGGTGCCCAAAGATCGGCCCCGTCCGATATTTGCAACAGATCGATCATCGGCGATCATCCCGGGGTCTTCCGATCCTCCGATCATCTGATTTCCTGATCTTCTGACCTTCCGATCAATTGACCATCATGGCCAAGCCCGTCACCACCCTCTCCGAATTCATCATCGAGCGCGAAAAGGATTTCCCGTATGCGACGGGCGACCTCTCGCAGCTGCTCACCTCCATCCGCCTGGCGGCCAAGCTGGTGAACCGGGAGGTGAACAAGGCGGGGCTGGTGAACGAGATCCTGGGCGAGACCGAGCAACACAGCGTGAACGTGCAAGGCGAACGCCAGCAGAAGCTGGACGTGTACGCGAACGAACGCTTCATCAACGCCATGCGCAACCAGGGGGCCGTATGTGCCGTGGCGAGCGAGGAGAACGATGACCACATCGTCTTCAACAATCCCACCTCCGCCAGCGGCAAATACGTGGTGGCCATCGATCCGCTGGACGGCTCCAGCAACATCGATGTCAACGTCTCCATCGGCACGATCTTCAGCATCTACCGGCGCCTCGATCCGGGGAAGGTCACGGTGGAGGATTTCCTGCAGCCCGGCAACCGGCAGGTGGCCGCCGGCTATGTGGTGTACGGCAGCAGCACCATGCTGGTGTACACCACGGGCAACGGGGTGAACGGCTTTACGCTGGACCCCAGCATCGGCGTGTTTTGCCTGAGCCACCCCAACATGCGCATCCCCGGCGACGGCAAGATCTATTCGGTGAATGAGGGCAACTACTTCGATTTCCCGGCGAACGTGCGCGACTACATCGATGCGTGCAAGCGCAGGAAATTCAGCGCCCGCTACATCGGCAGCCTCGTTGCCGATTTCCACCGCAACCTGCTGAAGGGCGGCATCTACATGTATCCCGGTACCACTTCGAAGCCCAACGGGAAGCTGCGCCTGGTGTATGAAGGCAACCCGCTGGCCCTGCTGGCGGAACAGGCCGGTGGCGCCGCCACGGACGGCCGTACGCGCATCCTGGACATCAAGCCGGCGCAACTGCACCAACGCGTGCCGCTCTTCATCGGCAGCCCGGCGATGGTGGAGGAGGTGATGCAGGCGTAAGGCGAAGCCGTAGCTTCGGGCTGCCCTGCCGTCGCCAGCCCATCCGGAACCTTTGGCCGTCCCTGCTGCGTGACCTTACCTTGCGGCATCCCTCCATGCGGCACGCCCTGCTTGCCATTGCCCTGTGCCTGTTGTGCGGCAGCGACCTCCGCGCCCAACGCGTGGACCTGCCCATCGGCATGGCCCCGTGGGAATATGGGCTGGTGCCCGCTTACCGCGACAGCCGCGCCACGGCGGCCAGGGGCATCACCCAACCGCCGGATTTCATGCCGCGCACCATGGGCGAATGGGAGGAGATCCAAGGCCTGGTGGTCACCTGGGCCAGCTTCCCCTCCATCCTGAAGCAGATCGTGCGCCATGCCAAGGAGGAGTGCGAGGTGATCATCGTGTGCAACGACCCCGCAAGCGTGACCGGCTACCTGCAGGGCAACCAGGCGGGCGGGCCGCTGCCGGACCTGGCCAACATCACCCTGCTGCAAGGGGGGTTCAACAGCATCTGGGCGCGGGATTACATGGCCGAGACCATCTACCGCAACGAGGTGGATTCACTCTACCTGCTGGATTGGATCTACAACCGGCCCCGCCCGCTGGATGAAGGGGTTTCCGACCTGGTGGGCGATCACTTGGCCATACCCGTATACGCCACCACCCAAGCCCCGTACGACCTGGTGCACACCGGCGGCAACTTCATGGCCGACGGTTTCGGCACCGCCTTCAGCAGCAACCTCGTGCTGGACGAAAAGGGCCCCAACGGCCAATTCAACCAGACCGTGAAGACGCCGGCCGAGGTGGACGCCATCATGGAACAGTGGATGGGGATCGCCCAGGGGCGCTACATCAAGATGCCCACGCTGCCCTACGACGGCATCCACCACATCGACATGCACATGAAGCTGCTGGACGAGGAACGCCTGCTGGTGGGCGAGTTCCCGGTGGGCGTGAGCGACGGGCCGCAGCTGGAGAGCAATCTGAGTAGCGTGGTGGCCGGATACAACAGCGTGTTCGGTACGCCGTACGAGCTGATCCGCGTCCCGATGGTGCCGGCCACCAACGGCAACTATCCGCCGCAAGGCAGCTACCGCACGTTCAGCAACCTCGTGTTCGTGAACGGCACGGTACTGGTGCCCACCTACCGCGAAGAGGTGGACACCACGGGGCTGCGCATCATCCGGGAGGCGCTGCCCGGCTACAAGGTGGTGGGCATCGACTGCGACAACAACGGCAGCAACATCATTGCCCAAAGCGGCGCCATCCACTGCATCACCAAGGGCATCGGCACGGGCGACCCGCTGTTGATCCGGCACCAGCCCCTGCCCGATGTGTTCGCGGACGGAGGCAGTGACCCGTACCCGGTGTCCGCGTACATCCGCCACCGCAGCGGCATTGCCTCCGCGGACCTGTACTGGACCACCGACACGGCCGACGGCTTCAACGCCGTGGAGATGGTGCCGGTCGGGGGCAACGACTGGTCCGCCTCCATCCCGGCGCAAATGGCCGGCACCACGGTATACTACTATGTGCATGCCACGGCCAACAGCGGCAAGCAACAGGTGCGCCCCATCGTGGCGCCGCGGGGTTGGTGGCGGTTCCACGTCATGGGCATTTCCACGGGGACGGCGGAAGCCGCACCCATCATCGCGGAGGTCTTCCCGAACCCGGTCTCGCAGGTTGCGGTGATCGGCGTGCAGTGGCCGCAAGGCTCGCCGGTGCAGGTGGTGCTCCGCGATGCCCTTGGCCGCGTGGCCCTCAAGCTGCACGATGGCGCCCTGCCTTCAGACAGCCGCCTCTTTGTGGATGTTCGGGGCCTGACGCCAGGCGTGTACCTGATCGACGCAACAACCGCAAACGGTCGGGCCACGCAGCGGCTGGTGGTGAAGTGAGCCCTGAGCCAGGGATGTAGTTCGTGGTTCGTAGGGTACATAGGATTTCGGACGTGGGACAACCAACACCCCACGAACTACGAACCTCTCCCTGATGCCCATCATCCACCTCCCTCCTGCTTCCTGCGATCTTCGCGGTGATGAACCTTCCCTGGACCACCGCTGAAGAAGCCGCCCGCCTGGTGAAGAGCGGGGACCGCGTCTTCATCCACGGCAGCGCCGCGACACCCGTGCGCCTGGTGCATGCGCTGCTCGACCGCCACGCCGAATTGAGCCATGTGGAGCTTACCGCCATCAGCACCTTCGGCGACCTGGGCTTCGACCGGCCCGAGGTACAGGGCCCGTTCTTCCTCAATGCGCTCTTCGTGTCGGCCAACATGCGCGGAACGGTGAACGGCCCCCACGGCGATTACATCCCTGTTTTCCTCAGCGAGATCCCGCGCTTGTTCGACCAGGGCATACTCCCGCTGGATGTGGCCCTGGTGCAGGTCTCACCACCGGACAACCATGGCTTCTGCTCATTGGGCGTAAGCGTGGACGTGGCCGCCAGTGCGGTGCGCAATGCCCGCACGGTGATCGCGCAGGTGAATCCCAACATGCCACGCACCTTGGGCGATGGGCAGGTACACATCAGCCGCTTCCAAGCCCTGGTCCAGGTGAACGACCAGCTCCCTGAGGCGGATTATGGCGCCCAGGTGGGCGACAAGGAACGGCGCGTGGCGCAGCTCGTGAGCGAAATGATCGATGACGGCAGCACGCTGCAGATGGGCATCGGCGCCATCCCCGACGCGATCCTCGGGGCGCTGCATGGGCACAAGGACCTGGGCATCCATACGGAGATGTGCAGCAACGGCATCATCCCGCTGGTGGAAAGCGGGGTGATCAACAACGCCCGCAAGAAAAAGCACCCCGGCAAGGTGGTGACCGCCTTTGCCTTCGGTACGCGCAGGCTTTACGACCTGGTGGACGACAATCCGTCGTTCGCCTTCCTGGACGTGCAGTACGTGAACGACACCAAGGTGATCCGCGGCAACCCGCGTGTGGTGGCGGTGAACAGCGCCATCGAGGTGGACCTTACCGGGCAGGTTTGCGCGGACAGCATCGGCACCTTCCAATACAGCGGCGTGGGCGGCCAAATGGACTTCATGCGCGGTGCGGCGCTGAGTGAGGGCGGCAAGCCCATCATCGCCCTGTGCAGCACCACGGGCAAGGGGCAGAGCAAGATCGTGCCCATGCTGCGGCCCGGGGCCGGCGTGGTCACCACGCGGGCCCACGTACACTGGGTGGTCACCGAGCACGGTGTGGCCTACTTATATGGCCGCAACCTGGAGCAGCGCGCCAAGGCGTTGATCGCCATCGCGGCACCGGAGCACCGCGAGGCGCTGGAGCGGGCGTACCGGGAGCGTTTCGGCGGTTGACCGGCGGGCACCCGTCAGGCCAGCAGCTTCCTGATCTGCCCCAGCTGCCGCCGTTCCTCCTTGTTGGTGCCATGGAAGGCATCCGCCACCGCAGCAGCGGTCTTGAGCACCAAGCGCTTCAGCCCGGCATCGAAATGTGGGGCCAGGTCCTTGTACTCGTCCACGAACCGCTCATAAGCGGCGTCACCGTCCATCTCCTCGCCCAAGGCAAAGTCGAAGCTCATTTCGATGTAGTGCGCGGCATCGGTGCCGAACTCGTCCCGGCTGCCTTCCAGCGGCAGCCAATCCTGCTTCACCAGTTGTTTCAGCTTCTCCACCTCAGCCGTGCGCACCGTGCCATCCCCGGCGGCAACGCTGTAAAAGAGGTAACCCAGGCTGGCGTAGATCTTGATGTAGGTATTCGCGGTGGTCATGCCACAAAGCAACCAAATGGCCCGGCTTCCGGGGTGACTTTCATCACTTCCCCGAGGCGGCACCTACCGCGCCGCGGCCTGCCGCTTTCAACCGGTGCTACAAGGCGTGGCAATTCCTTTCCTTTGGCCCGTGCCAACCGAGTTCACCCCCAAATTATTCTCCCTTTGGCGGGAGGGCATCCCTCGTGGGCAGCTCCGCAAGGACATCAGCGCAGGCCTCATCGTCGGTATCGTGGCCCTGCCGTTGGCCATCGCCTTTGCCATCGCCAGCGGCGTGCCTCCGGACAAGGGCCTGATCACCGCCATCGTTGCGGGGTTCTTCATTTCGGCGTTCGGCGGCAGCCGCGTGCAGATCGGTGGGCCCACCGGGGCATTCATCGTCATCGTATACGGCATCGTCCAGAAGCACGGCATCGACGGGCTCATCATTGCCACGCTCATGGCCGGCGTGATGCTGGTGATGCTGGGCGTGCTGAGGGCCGGCCGTCTGCTCAAGTACTTCCCGCACACACTGGTAGTGGGCTTCACGTCGGGCATCGCCGTCATCATCCTGACCAGCCAAGTGAAGGAATTCCTCGGGCTCATCATGGGCCCGCTTCCCGGCGGCACCGTGGAGCAATGGGTGGCCTACGCCGGGGCGTTCAGCACCATCAATCCATGGGCTGTCGGGCTGTCGCTTCTGTCCATCGGACTGATCGTGCTGCTGCCGCGCTTCACACGCAAGGTTCCCGGTCCGTTGGCGGCCATCATCATTTGCACCGCATTGGCCTGGGGCTTCCAGCTTCCCGTGGAAACCATCGAAGGCCGCTTCGGTGCCATTCCCCGCACCTTGCCGATGCCGCATGTGCCCGTTACGGACCTGGCCACGCTGCGTGAGCTGCTTCAGCCCGCGGTGGCCATAGCCCTGCTGGGCGCCATCGAGTCGCTGCTGAGCGCCGTGGTGGCAGACGGGATGATCGGAGGCAAGCACCGCAGCGACATGGAACTGGTGGCACAGGGCGGCGGCAACATCCTCTCGGCGCTCTTCGGCGGCATACCGGCCACGGGTGCCATCGCACGCACCGCAACCAACGTGAAGAACGGCGGCCGCACCCCCGTGGCCGGCATGGTGCATGCCGCCACATTATTGGTGATCATGCTCGTGGCCGCACCCTTGGCCGGCCGTATCCCCCTGGCCTGCCTGGCCGGCATCCTGGTGGTGGTGGCCTACAACATGAGCGAATGGCGCAACTTCCTCAGCGCCCTGAAAGGCCACCGCTACGATGCCATCGTGCTGTTGGCCACCTTCCTCATCACCGTGGTGGTGGACCTGGTGCTGGCCATCGAGGTGGGCATGGTGCTGGCGGCATTCCTCTTCGTGAAGCGCATGAGCGACGTGGCGGACCTCAAACCGATCATCAGCGAAGGCAACGGCAAGGAAGAGGCGCTGCTGCGCTTGCCCACGGGCGTGCAGGCCTACGAGCTGAGCGGGCCTTTCTTCTTCGGCGCCGCCTTGCGCTTCCAGGACGTGCTGGGGGAGATCAACGACCAGCACCACACGGTGGTTCTCCGCCTGCGCCAAGTACCGATGATCGATGCCACGGGCCTGCACCGCCTGGGCCATATCGTGCGGGAACTGGAGCGGCAGCGCCGCCATGTCATCCTGGCGGAGGCCCCGCCCCAGGTCCTGGAAGCCATCCGCCAGGAACCCTGGCATCGGGAAGACCGCGTGGCCGCCACCCTGCAGGAAGCACTGGAACGGGCCTAAGGCGGTCCTGCCTCATCAATCCATCGCCTTCTGCAGCAATTTGCCGTTGGCATCGAAGGCCGCCTTCCATTCGGGCTGCCCCATCTGCTTCAGTTCCAGCACGTAGCTCACCGTGCCTCCCATGGTGATCCGCTCCACATCATCGGTGCGGTAGCCGGGGAATTCGGAGGCGATGGCCTTGGTGACCGCTGCGGGGAGGTCGCTCGCGGAGATCTCCTCCTCATGCCGCAGCTCCTTGCCATCGGCATCGTACCACACCTCGTGGTCGCGGAACAGCAGGCCGGTCCCGAACTCCACCTTGTACTGTGTGCCCTTCATCTTCCACTCGACATCCATGGCGTTGGGATGCGCCTGTTTGAACGCCGCCAGCACGGCAGCCGGCACTTGGGTGGGAGCGAGCTGTTGGCCGTGGGCAGGGGCAGTGGAAAGGACAGCCGTGAAACCGGCCAAGGCCAGCATCCGCGAAAAACCGTTCATGATGTTCATCTTCTTTCGTGTTTGTGACGGCAAAGGGAGGAAACAAGGTGGGAAGGAAATGGGAAGGCTCCTCGTTCTTCCACAAGGGTCTGGCCCTTGGATCCGCTTTTCCCGGCCCGGGGCCTGCGGGCCTTGATCATTTCGCCGACACCTCCATCACATGCGCGCCGTCGAAGTGGTAGCGGATGTGCAGGCTGTAGAGTTCCGCGATGGCTTTCACGATGGCCATGCCGAGCCCGGTACCGCCGTCGGCGGTGGTCTCCTTTTGAAAGCGGAGAAAGATGCGGCCTTCGTCCAGCGCGTGGGGCGCACCGGTATTGCGGACGCTCATCTTTCCCTGGCCGACCTTCACCTCCACGCACCCGCCTGGGACGTTGTGCAGGATCGCGTTCTTCACCAGGTTGGTGACCAGGGTGCGCGCCAACGTCGGGTCCATGGTGTGCACCAGATCACCATCGAAACGGGTACTGATCCGTACGCGGCGATGGTCGGCCAGGTCGGCGAACTCCCCGGCCGTTTCCCCCGCCAACGCGGCAAAGGACACAGGCTGCTCATTGGGGAACTGGCGGTTCTCGATACGGGCCAGCAGGAGCAATGACCGGTTCAGCCGCACCAGGCGTTCCAGGATGGCGATCACCTCGCCCACGGCCTTCATGCGATCCTCTTCATTGCCGCCGTCCTCGGCCAGGAGTTCCAATTTATTGATCGCGATGGCCAGCGGCGTCTGCAGCTCGTGCGCGGCGTTCTCGGTAAAGGCCCGCTGGTGGGCATAGGCATCGCTGGCATGGCGCACCAGCATGTTGGCCGCGGCCTTCAATTCGTTGAACTCACGCACGCCGGTGGGCACGTCCTTCATGTCCCGGCCGCTGTCCAGCCGGAAGCCCTTGATCTGCGCCAGGATATGGTGGAAGGGCCTCCACAAACGGCCAAGCACCAACTTGTGGACCGCGATGATCGTGAGCAGGACCAGCACATACAAGCCGATCAGCGCCGTGAGCAGGTCTTCCAACAGGTCGTCCTCCTCAACCGTGCTGGTGAAGATCAGCAGCTGGTACCGTTGCCCTTCGTGCTTGAAGCCGGAGGTCATCAGGCGCACCTGCTCCACCTTGCCTTCGGCGGGGACATAAAGCAACGTGTCGCTGTACCGCTCCTTCACCTTGCCCGCAACCGGGGTGATCGCATAGCCGTGCAGTCCCAGGTCGTGCACCTGCAACGTGGCGGAGTCCTGCTTTACGCGGTACACGATCATTTCCTGTTGCTCTTCCAGGCTCCCATCGATGCTGTCCAGCACCGCATCGCGCACCACGAAGAAGAACGCCGTGGCCCACACAGCCAGTACCAGCAGCAGCGCCACGGAAAGTTGGAGCAGGGAGCGGTCCAGCAGCCTCATGCCTCCACCAGTTTGTAGCCGATGCCGTACACCGCCTTGACTTCCACGGACGCCCCTGCCTGCTTCAGGCGTTTGCGCAGGTTCTTGATCTGCGCGTACACAAAATCCAGGTTGTCGCCATCATCGGCGTGGTCACCCCAGACGTGCTCGGCCAGTGAGCCACGCGAGACCAGACGGCCCTTGTTGAGCAGGAAGTAGGTGAGCATGTCGAACTCCTTGCGGTGCAGGGCCATCGGCTGTCCACCCACCGCCGCCGTGCGCCCTACCGGATCCAATACCAGGTTTCCGGCCACCAAAGCCTCGCTGCCCCCCAGGGCCTTGCGCCGAAGGACCGAACGCACCCTGGCGTTCAGTTCGGCGATGTGGAAGGGTTTCGTGAGGTAGTCATCTGCCCCAAGGTCCAATCCGGTCAACTTGTCGTCCAGCGAGTCCTTGGCGGAAATGATGATGACATTGGCCGACCTGCCATCGGCCTTCAGTCCCTGCAACACGTCAAGTCCGTTTCCGCCGGGCAGCATGATGTCCAGCAGGATGAGGTCGTACTGGTGATCGGCCGTCTTGCGCACGGCCGTCGCGTGGTCCCTTGCCACCTCCACCACAAAGCGTTCCCTTTCCAGCGAGCGTACGATCACGCTGGTCAGTTCCGGCTCGTCCTCGATCAACAGGATCTTCACGTCCGCAAAGCTATCCGGGGTGATCGGGAAGGATCCGGGAGATCCTTCCAACAGGTACTGCAACACGCTCATGAAGGATGAACGGAGGTCCGCTTGGAAAGGCTTGTCCGCAAACGGAATCCTCGCCCGTACCTTGGCACATCAACAACAATGCCCGGGTCCCACTCCTCACCCATCACGACCGCCGAAGAGCGTTGCGCATCCGTGATCCGGTGGTTCACGGCCCAAGGCTTCACCAGGGCCCGAGTTGAACACGGCAAGTTGCGGATCACCACCGAAAAGATGGGAGAGACCATCGTGTTCAAGCTGAAGGAACGGCCCGGCTACGACACCTTCTTCAAGGAAACGGGTGAAGGAGCCTTGATCGTCTTCGAGGTGAAGGCCGACGGCGGGCGCGTGGTGTGGGATGGTTATTGCCCGCTGCTGCTGTTCGGCATTTGGAGCAGGAAGCTGGCGTTCAAGACCGGCGCGCGCGCACCCTTCCGCTACCGCGATGAGGGCCATCGTCTTGCCATGGCGTTCTCCACCTACGTGCAGAGCCCGGGAAACACACGACCTTGAACCATGGACACCACCACCTTCCTCCTCCTATTCCGCGGCGTGGGCGGACCAGTGCAACTGCCCGTGGCGGAACTGCGCGCGGGGCTCACCGAGGCCGGGTTCAAGCAGGCCACCACCTACATCAACAGCGGCAATGCCTTGGTCCGCAGCGCGCTCTCCCGCGAGGAGACCCTGGCCAAGGTGGCGGAACTGTGCAAGAAGAAGTTCAACTACGAACGGCCCATCTTCATTCCCACTGCGGCGGAATGGGCCCAGGTGCTGAAGCTGGACCCCTTTCCACGGAAGGCCGAGGGCAAGCACGTGCATGCCGTGCTGTTGTCGGCGATGCCCAAGCCGGAAGCCGTAAAAGCCCTGCAGGCCCTGGCCGTCGGCAGTGAGGAATTGAAGGTGATGAAGCAGGCGATCGGACCCTACCACCTGTGCTACCTCCACACGCCGTACGGCTTCGGCACCAGCAAGCTCGGCGAGAAGTTCGACAAGGGCATCGGCGTGGTGAACACCGCCCGCAACTGGAACACCGTGCTGAAGATGCACGAGCTGGCGCAAGGGCTGGAGGGGACGTGAAAGCCCCATCCCGACCGAGCAAGTCCATCCGCGGTTGAACAATAGCCAACGCCCAAGTTCGCAGCGGTGCCTGCAACGCCCTCAATCCTCCAGCACCCCGAACCTGCCCCGCGCAAATTCATCCATCGCCTCCTGGATCTCGTCGTGCGTGTTCATCACGAAGGGGCCGTACGCGGCGATGGGCTCCTCGATCGGTTCACCGCTCATCACCAGCACCACGGCATCGGTGGTGGCCTTCACGGTGAAGTCGGTGCCGTCGTTGGCCATCAGCACGAAGTGGTCCGTGGGCACGGCATTGCCGTTTACTTCCACCTGACCCTCGATCACCAGCAATGCCGTGTGCCAGTTCGCCGGGCGGTGCAGCGCCACCTCGGCACCCGCCTTCGCACGGACGTTCAGCAGGTCCAGCGGTGTGAAGGTGCTGGCGCCGCCCTTCGTGCCCGCGTACTCACCGGCGATCACTTCCACTTGGCCCAGACCATTGGCCAATGCGTGGCGCGGCATGGCGTCCTTCGTGATCGCCTGGTACTTGGGCGCACTCTTTTTGTCCTTGGCGGGCAGGTTCACCCAAAGCTGCACCACATGGAAGTCGCCGCCCGCGCGGCTGAAGCTTTCCTCGTGGTACTCCTTGTGCAGTACCCCACTGGCCGCGGTCATCCATTGCACCTCGCCCTCGCCGATCACGCCGCCTGCGCCGCTGCTATCGTGGTGCGCCACACGGCCCTTGTAGGCGATGGTCACCGTCTCGAAGCCCTTGTGCGGGTGCACGCCCACGCCGCGCGGTGTTTCCGACGGGCTGAACGCGATGGGCGCGTTGTAGTCCAGCAGGATGAAAGGGCTCATGCGGCGCATGGTGACCCCGCTGCCGGGGATGAAGTTGTGTACGCGGAAGCCGTTGCCCACCATGTGGGGTGCCGGCGGCGCGATGATCCGTTCGATGCTTCTCGTTTTCATGGTCGTGCTGTTTTCCGGTAAACCGGTTGTGTGCCGTTGGCAAGTGCCATGCCAGATATTTTCCATGTCAAATATCTGCCGGAATGGGGAGAATGGCGGAAAGGGCTGACGATCTGGCGGGGGTCAAGCCCCAAGCCCAATCCATGAGAGCCGTACCTTTGCGCCGCCCGAAACCCGGTCCCGCGCCCTGCGGTTCCGGGCTTTCCGGGTTTCAACCGTGCATGGACCAATCCGTTTCCGCCCCCGTTCGCAGCCTGGCGGACCTGCTTGAACGCTACCGCAACGATGCCCGCGCAGCCCGCATTTCAAAAGGCTTGAACGAACGCGCCGCGCGTGTGTAGGTCAGTGGCACCGTTGGCTGATCGCAGGCGTTAATCACCGCACCCTTGCCTACATTTGTTCGACCATGGAACAAATCGTCCTCCAACTGAAGAACAGCCGCAAACGCCGCCTGTTGCTGGAATTGCTGGGTGAGTTGGACTTCGTGAAGGTGACCAGCGTGATCCGTAACGGGCGCAAGGTCGCCTTCGCCAACGACTTGATTGAAGCACTTTTGGAAGCCAAGGCCGATGCGCGTGGGGAAAAGAAACTGCAAAGCGCGCGCGATTTCCTGAAGAATGGCTGAGGTCGTCGTCACGGCCAACTTCAAACGGCGGTACAAGCCCCTTGCGAAGCGACACCGCTCCCTCGAACGGGATGTCCTCGACCTGATCGGCTCGCTCGAAACGAACCCCATTCAAGGCACTGCGCTGGGCAAGGATTGTTACAAGATCCGGCTGGCGATAAGATCGAAAGGGAGCGGAAAATCCGGCGGTGCGCGCGTGATCACCTATGTGCGGGCGATGAAGCACAAGGTGTACCTGCTCGCCATCTACGACAAGACCGACCAAGCCAGCCTGAGCCAGAAGGAGCTGGCGGAACTGCTGAACAGCTTGACCGGATAGCCTGACCTTTAGTTTTGCCTCCCGTCCGCAACCCGATGCCCGCCAAGAGCGGCACCGGGCTTCGGGCATTTCAGCATCCATGTCCATCACCTCCCTCCCCGACCTCCTCTCCCTCTACCGTTCCGACGCCCGCGTGACCCAGGTGGCCCAAACCCTGGAAGAACCCAATGCCCGCTTACGGTTGTCCGGGCTGCTCGGGTCCGGGCCGGCACTGATCGCGGCCTCCGTGGTGGAAAAGCGCGGCGGCACCCACCTCTTCGTGCTCCGCGACCGGGAGGAGGCAGCCTACTTCCTAAATGACCTGGTGGCGCTACAACCTCCCCTCTCCCCTGGAGAGGGGCCGGGGGTGAGGGCGTTCTTCTTCCCTGCCCCGTCCCGCTCCCCGTACGACCCGGACGGTCACCACGACGCCGAGCGCGTAACGCGCACCGAGGTGCTGGAAATGTTGATGTCCTCGGCTTCGCCCGGGCGAACGGCACCACTCTTCATCATCACCTGGCCCGAAGCCCTTGTGCCGCTGGTGATTGACAAGGAGGCCTTGGCCAAGAGCACGCTCACCATCAAGCGCGGTGAGGAATTGCCGATCGACACGCTGGAGGAATGGTTGCACGAATCCCGCTTCACCCGCGCTGATTTCGTGTATGAGCCGGGGCAGTTCAGCATACGCGGCGGCATCGTGGACGTGTTCAGCTACGGCAGCGACAAGCCCTACCGCATCGAGCTTTTTGGCGATACCGTGGAAAGCGTGCGCCGCTTCGACCCGCAGGACCAGCTCACCGTGGAGTTCCTGAAAGAAGCCGTGATCGTGCCGGACCTGGTGGAGGAGCCCGGCCAACGGCGGCAAACCTTCCTGGACCAATTGCCCGAGGGCACCACGCTCTGGCTGCACGACCTGCAGGCCATCGGCGATGCAGCCAATGAACGCCTGAAACGCCTGGAGGAAGCCTACGCGCGCCTGGAGGACAAGGACCGCCACAAGGCACCGCAGGACCTGCTGGCGAAGGACGCGGAACTGGTGAAGGCGACATTGGGGTTGAGAAAGGTGTTCTGGGGATCCAGCCATGAGCCACGAGTCACGAACCAAGAGCCACGAGCCTCGAGTCTCGAGCTGCGAGCCGACAGCCGCCCTTCCAGCGGCCCCACGCTCGCAGCTCACGGCTCACAGCTCATGGCTGATCCAGTGGATTTCTCCCTCAAGCCCCAACCCGCCTTCGCCAAGGATTTCAAGGTCCTCAGCGGCGACCTGCACAACAAGCGCAACGCCGGCTACACCAACCTCATCGCCTGCAACAGTGCCAAGCAAAGCGAGCGGCTCTACGCCATCTTCCAGGACATGGAGCACGAGGTGAGCTTCACCCCGCTGATGCTCGACCTGCACGAAGGTTTCGTGGACCCGGTGCTGAAGCTCGCCCTCTACACGGACCACCAGATCTTCGAGCGCTACCACCGCTACCGCCTCAAGGAAGGTTTCCGCAGGAACGCGCAGGCCCTCACCTTGAAGGAGCTCACCCAACTGAAGCCCGGCGACCTGGTGGTGCACATCGACCACGGCATCGGCGTGTTCAGCGGCCTGGAGACCATCGATGCCGGCGGCAGCAAGCAGGAGGCCATCCGCCTGAAATACCGCGACAACGACATCCTCTACGTGGGCATCCACAGCCTGCACCGCGTGAGCAAGTACAGCGGCGAGGAGGGCGGAAAGGCCCCGCTGGTGAGCAAGCTCGGCAGCCCCGCCTGGAAGAACCTGAAGGAAAAGACCAAGGCCAAGGTGAAGGCCCTCGCCTTCGACCTGATCCAACTCTACGCACAGCGCAAAGGCAAGCCCGGCTTCGCCTTCCGGCCGGACACCTACCTGCAGCATGAGCTGGAGGCCAGCTTCATCTACGAGGATACGCCCGACCAGGAGAAGGCCACCGCCGACGTGAAGCGCGACATGGAGAAGCCCGTGCCCATGGACCGCCTGGTGTGCGGCGACGTGGGCTTCGGCAAGACCGAGGTGGCCATCCGCGCCGCCTTCAAGGCCGCCACCGACGGCAAGCAGGTGGCCGTGCTGGTGCCCACCACCATCCTCGCGCTGCAGCACTACAAGACCTTCCGGGAGCGCATGAAGGACCTGCCCGTGCGCGTGGACTACATCAACCGCTTCCGCAGCAGCAAAGACCAGCGCCAGGTGTTGAAGGACCTGAAGGAAGGCAAGATCGACATCCTGGTGGGCACACACCGCCTGGTGGGCAAGGACGTGCAGTGGAAGGACCTCGGCCTGTTGATCATCGACGAGGAGCAGAAGTTCGGCGTGAACGTGAAGGACAAGCTGAAGACGCTGCGTGCCAACGTGGACACGCTCACCCTCACCGCCACGCCGATCCCGCGCACGCTGCAGTTCAGCCTGATGGGTGCTCGTGACCTCAGCATCATCAGCACGCCGCCGCCCAACCGCTACCCCGTCACCACCATCCTGCAGCCCTACGACGAAGTGGTGATCCGTGGCGCGATCGAATACGAGCTTTCGCGCGGTGGCCAGGTGTACTTCCTGCACGACAAGGTGAAGAACATCGCCTTCATCGCCGACATGGTGCGCAAGCTGGTGCCCGGCGTGAAGGTGGGCGTGGGCCACGGCCAACTGGAAGGCCATAAGCTGGAGGAAGTGATGATGGACTTCATCGAGGGCAACACCGATGTGCTGGTCTGCACCACCATCGTGGAGAACGGCCTCGATATCCCGAACGCGAACACGATCATCGTGAACGAGGCGCAGAACTTCGGCCTCAGCGACCTGCACCAGTTGCGCGGACGCGTGGGTCGCAGCAACAAAAAGGCCTATTGCTACCTGCTCGCGCCCAGCCCGCACTTGCTACCCGACCTCTCGCGCAAGCGCCTTCAGGCCATCGAGCAGTTCAGCGACCTGGGCAGCGGCATCCACATCGCCATGAAGGACCTCGACATCCGCGGCGCGGGCGACCTGCTCGGCGCGGAACAGAGCGGATTCATCAACGACATCGGCTTCGAGACCTACCATAAGATCCTGGAGGAGGCCGTGCGTGAACTGAAGGACGAGCACTTCAAGGAACTCTTCGCCGACGCACAGGACCATTCCCTGGCCCGAGGATCGCGCCGCGACCAGAGCGACGATTGCATCATCGAGGGCGACCTGCCCATGCTGATCCCCAACAGCTACGTGCAGGAGACCGCGGAGCGGCTTTCGCTCTATCGCCGCTTGGCCGACATCACCAACGAGGACGAACTGCAGCGCTTCGCCGCCGAGGTCACCGACCGCTTCGGCCCCCTGCCCCACGAGGTGAACGAGCTGATGGAGGCCATCCGCCTGCGCTGGCTGGGCCAGCAGATGGGCCTGGAGAAGATGATCATCAAGCACGGCGACCTGCGCGGCACCTTCATCGCCGACCAGAAACATGCCTTCTTCGAGAGCGGCAAGTTCCAGGGCCTGCTGCGCACGATCCAGGCCCACCCTAAGCGTTACGCCATGTTCGAGCGCAAGGGCACCCTGCGCATCTCCATCGCCGAGGTGAGGACGGTCGCCCAGGCGAAGAAAGCGCTGGAGGAGGCGTTGGGGGGGTGAAATGCACCGCGATGCGAAATCATTCGAGCATCTTCGAGCCAGTGGTTCCCTGTGCCCCAGGTGGCATCAAAGCACCATCCACCATGGCGCCGCCAGCACATCAGCAGTGAGCCACTCGAGCGTGTCACCGCCATGCAGCAACAGGCCGGCACGGGCCTTCCTGCCGTATTCAGTGCGGAAGCTGCGCAAGTGGGCGCAATCGGCCAGCCGTGGGCGGGTGGTGGCCTTCACCTCGATGGGCAGCAATGCGCCGTCCGCCTCAATGACGAAGTCCACTTCTTCCCCGGTGGAGGTCCGCCAGTAACCGAGTTCCGCGTGTTTCACGCGTGTATCGCGCCAGGTAAGCAGGTCGAGGAGTACCAGGTTTTCCAGGTGTGCCCCTTCGGGCTTGCCCTGCCCGCCTAAGTGGAGGGCCACACCCGTGTCGCCCCAATAGATCTTTGGCGTCTTGATGAGCCGTTTGGTACGGTTGATGGCAAACGCGGGCAGGCGCACCAGCATGTACGAGGTTTCGAGCAGGTTGAGCCAACGGTGTACCGTCGGCTGCGGCAAGGCCGTGTCACGGCCCAATTCGGTCTGGTTGAGCATCTGGCCCAAGCGCAGGCAGGCCGCGCGCATCAAGCGGCGAAGATCGGGCAAGGACCCAATGGAAGCCAGGTCCTGCAGATCGCGTTCGAGATAGGTCCGGATGTAGCCATCGAACCAGATGGCCCGTTCCCCCCTAGTGCCCAATTCCAAGGCGGGTGTCGGAAATCCACCTCGACCTGCGAGCGCACGCCAATCACCCTTGGGGGCCTGTTCGCTCATGGCGGTCAACAATTCGTGCCACTGCTCGTCCGGTGTGGCCAGCAGCTCCTCCCAACGCCCGGCGCTGCCCAGTCCCAACTGTTCGCGCCGCGTCATGGGCCAAAGTGTCACATAGCTGGCCCGCCCCGCGAGGGATTCCGACACTTGGCGCATCAGCAGCAGGTTGGCGCTGCCGGTAAGCAGAAATCGTCCGGGCTTCCGGTCCTTGTCGATGGCCCGCTTCACGGCGGGCAAAAGAGTGGGGGCGCGTTGCACTTCATCCAACGTCACCGGCGATCGGCCACCAAGCAACGCCCCGGGATCGCGTCGTACGGTATCGAGCACATCGAGATCGTCCAGTGAGTGGTAGCGCCGTTCCCCATTGGCGAGCTTGGCGGCCAGCGTACTCTTCCCGGTCTGCCGGGCACCCATGAGCACCACGGCCGGCATCACCCGAAGGCGTTCTTCCAAAGCGGATGTCGCAACGCGAGGGAGCGTTTTCATGGCATGCATGATAATCATTCACCTTACGAATTAACTACAAAGGCAACTTACACGCAAAACCCGGTGCATTGCCCCCGGTTGAAGCACAACTTCTTCGAAAACGAACCGCCTGGTGGGCCGCTAAGTTCCAGGGCCTGCTGCGCACGACCCAGGCCCATCCCAAGCGCTATGCCATGTTCGAGTGCATAGGCTCCCTGCGCATCTCCATCGCCGAGGTGGGGACGAACGCCCAGACGAAAAAGGGTCTGGAGGAGGCGTTGAGGGGGTGAGCATCACCCAGGCAGCATCGCTCCCGCTTGCCGTGTCTTCCCCGTAGATTGCACCATCCATGCGGAAGATCCTTACTCTGCTCTTCCTGTTCCCGTTGCTGGTCTCTGCACAATCGTGGGCGCCTGTTGGGGCCGTATGGACCTACAAGCAGATCCACTGTTGCAGCCCGGATTCCACCGTGGCCATGATCGAGGTGGTGGGCGATACGATCATTGAAGGACGCTTTTGCATGAAACTGCAGAAGACCAGAGGCTGGTCGACCTGTTACGACACACCCCGATTCCATCACGAGAGCAACGACTCGCTCTTCTATTGGAATGAGTTTGAGAACACTTTCGAACTGCTCTTCCGTTGGGATGCGGTGCCCGGCGATTCATGGCCCACGCCGGTTGCAGGGGATACGCTCCTTTGGACCGTGGCCGATACCGGCTCCGTGCAGGTGGCCGATGAGATGCTCCGCAACTGGACCGTGTCGGTGGCTTCCAGCCTGGGCATCATGTACTGCCCGATCACGGAAGTGACGGAGCGCTTGGGGCCGTCCAGCACACCCTTCACCTGGGTGTGGCCACAATGCGACGGAGAATTGTACACGGGACTGCGCTGCTATGCGGACAGCACCATTTCCTGGATCAACACGCAAGTGCCGCAGTGCGCACTGGAGGAACCGGTCCCCGCCGCCATCCGCTTTGATGACCCCTTGGGCATGTGGTACGTGGCCCGCACCTATCCGGAAGGGAACATCCAGAATCCCAACTTCGCCGCCACGCGCACAACGCGATACTTCTTCAGCGGTAGCATGAACTTCGCTGGGGAAACGTGGAACCGCCTGCACGCGCAACACACGTGGGACGGCTCACCGAACAGCACCTTCCGAGGCGCTGCCCGGCAAGTGGGCGGGTTCGTACTCTTCCTGGACACGCTGAACGTCATTGACACGCTTTACAACTTCAATGTGCAGGTGGGCGATTCCGTGCGCTACCCGGACTTCGGTGCACTGAGCCCATACCTGACGGTCGAATCCATCGATACGGTGATGATCGCGGGCTACCCGCACCGCCTCTACCATTTCAGCGAATACCCGCAGACCTTGGAAGACGTCTTCACGGACACGTGGATCGAGGGCATGGGAAGCATCCACGGGCCGCTGGCGCCGCGCATGCCCGCAACCTTGGGCTACCATTATGGCTTTCCCGATTCCACGCGCACCACCTGCTACTTCCACTGGCAGGACCTCTTGTGGCATCATCCGGGTTATGCTTCATGCGTGACGAACATCCTGCTGGGCGTGGATGAGCTGGCCACCAGGCCGATCACCGTGTACCCGAATCCGGTATCGGACCTTCTCCGGGTGCAAGGCCTGTCTGCCAAGCCGTGGACCTACCGGCTGGTCGACGCCGTTGGCCGCATCTGGGCATCTGGGCAGTGGCCCATCACGCAGGGGCCGCGGGAATTGGGGTCCGTTCCATCCCGGCGGGTGCCTACGTGCTTCGTATCGAAGGGCCCGGCAACTACTCCTTCCGTGTGCTGAAATTGTGAACGGTTGCCACCGGCGATGGTGGGCAACGGTCAACGAATGGTCCGCATCGCATGTCGGGCGGCCATCCGGGACGTGTGCTACGCGGCAGGTCCGCCGCTTGTCCATCAATATCGCAACCGACAGCGTGCCAGGGGACAGGGATCACCAGCTGTTCCGTGAAGCGCCGGTCGTTGCCGTTGAAGGTGGTGGGCAGGTGGTTCCCGTTGATGAGGCCCACGAGGGAAATGACCAGGCCCGCGGCGAGGCATTTCCCGTAGGGCTATCTGGGCGGAAGCCAACGGTTCCTTAACAAACAAGCCCCGGTTTTCGCCGGGGCTTGTCCAGATGCCGGACCAGCAACCTGGGGGTCCGTTGTGGGCGAAGGGCTCAGTACTTCTGGAAAGGCAGGGTGGTTTGATGGCCGCCCAAGGCGATCCTCATGCGGTAGCTGCCGGCCGCCAGCCCGGAGAGGTCCCAGTGGCGCGTGGCTGTTCCGATGGCCGGCCATTCCTGTTCCGCGCGCACTTCACGGCCCGTGGCATCCATTATGGAGATGCGCAGCGGTCTGGTGTTCGCGTTGGTAATGCGCAGGCTGAGCTGCTCGTTGGCCGGGTTCGGGAACAGGAGCAGGTCCGAGATGCCCGGCAGCTCCTCCAGGCCGACCACGAAGGTGAAGCTGGACGAAAGAGGAACGCTCCAGGTGCCGTTCACGCTGCTGAAGCGGATGGTGAACACATGGTCACCGTTGGTCGTGGGCGTGGGAAGATCAGTGATCAGGTCCACCACATTGTCCGGTCCAATGCTGCCGCCCGCAAGGTTCGCGACGTCGTCATCGATCCAATACTGGTATCCGTTCACCATGCCGGTGTTCTTCACGAACAAGGCTACTTGAGGCACGGTCCATTCCCCATCCGCATCGCGGAATTGGATGGTTACCGTGTTGTAGTCCTTCGGCAATGTGCCGGGATCAATCACGCTGTTGAGGTCCACCACGTCATTCGGACTGATGGTGCCCGTCATCAGGTTCGCGGCATCATCGTTCACCCAATAGCGGTACCCCACGATATCCGACGCGCTGCGGGCAAAGAACGAGGAATGTGGAACGGACCAGTCGCCGTTCGTATCGCGGACCTGGAAACTCACGGTGTGGAAGCCCGGTTCAAGCCCGTTGGTCGGCCAAGCGTCCGCCAGCATCAATTCCGGGGTGGAACTGACCGTGGTTGTAACAATGCTACCGTCGTCGTCATCGAACCAGTAGCGGTACGCGTCAATCTGTTGGGCCTGGGCGCTCACGAACGCCATGCAGGCGAAAGGGGCGATGAAAGCTCTCATGTTCAGTTGGGTTGCGCGGCCACCCGGATGTTCACCGGCAGCTCGCCATTGGGGTTGGTGGCAGCGACGATGTTGGCCACACGGAAATGCGGGTTGTACGGTACCCCGCCGGGCTTGTAGGGCGAAGAGCTGCCGTAAAGCCCGATATCCGTACCGTCGCTTGCACCGCCAACGCC
Organism: Flavobacteriales bacterium; assembly: GCA_024103275.1. Lineage (GTDB taxonomy): Bacteria > Bacteroidota > Bacteroidia > Flavobacteriales_F > PHOS-HE28 > PHOS-HE28. The sequence goes on along the minus strand of JAGFIV010000108.1, from coordinate 12,379 downwards.
GCCACTTCCGGGAGCCAGGTGCAGATCGTCCGTGAACTGGAAGACGTTGTCCGCCTCATTCACGAAGAGGCTCCCGGATGGAACGTTCAACTGGCAATTGATCACCACTTCGCCGGTAGAGTTGCCCGTGTACTCGTCACCGCTGAAAAGGCAGTTCCTGAACGTGGTGTTGTTGCTCTGGTAGACCGGGGCGGTCGTGCTGGTGCAGATGCTGTTCTGGATCACCGCACCTTCTGAGTTGTGGCAGATCTGCTCGTCGATGAACACACAATGGTCCACGAACAGGTTGCCCACCGATCCGATCACACCGTTGCCGGCGATGTTGGCGAAAATGCAGCGGGTGAAGGTCGCGGATGTCGTGTTGCCCTCGCCACCGACGCCGCCATTGAGGGTGCCGTTGATGATGCACTCATCGAAGGTGGTGCTGGAAGTGGAGAACTGGTCCTGTGTGAAGTAGAAGGCGCACATGGTCCGGCAGCGTTGGAAGAGGACGCCGGTAGGGTCGTCGTCACCGTCGCTCGTTCCATACTGAAGGCCCGAGGCCGCATCGAACACGATGCCGGTGAAGGTGCTCCCGCTCGCGGCCGTGGTGAGGGTGATATTGCCCGTCGTGGTCCTCAATTCGGTGGTGCTGGTCACATCGGTGCTGTCGGGGTTTATGCCCGCACCGATGAAGTGCAAGGGCATGTTGATCACGATCGGCGTTGACGAAATGAAAGTGCCGCCGCTGAAGTAGAGCTTGTCGTTGGCCTGGGCCGCGGCCAGTGCGGCATGGATGTCCGTGAACACCTGTGGCGCACCGCTGCCTTGCACCACAATGCGTTGCAGTTGGGCCTGGACACTGGAGGCCATCAGGCCGGCCAGGCACAGCATGGGGAGGGAGTATCGTTTCATATGGTCGGTGGTTGTTGTTTGGGATATCATCGAGCAGATACCGCAGACGTGAACAACCCGGCCAAGACCTTACCAAGCTAAAGCGGTGCAGGTGGTATTGCCTCGACGCAGGTGGGGAAGCGCGCAAAGCCGCAGGCACGTCGCCATGGCCGGAAAGAAGAAGCCCCGGCCGTTGGGGGCCGGGGCTTCCACGTCAGGTACGGGCGCGGATCACATCATGTCCATGCCGCCGCCCATGGGAGGCATGGCGGGTGCCTTTTCTTCCTTCTCCTCGCTGATCACGCACTCGGTGGTGAGCAGCATGCTGGCGATGGAAGCGGCGTTCTCCAGGGCCACGCGGGTCACCTTGGTGGGGTCGATCACACCGGCGGCGTACAGGTTCTCGTACTCCTCGGTGCGGGCGTTGAAGCCGAAGTCGGCTTTGCCGTCGCGCACCTTCTGCACCACGATGCTGCCCTCCATGCCGGCATTGGCCACGATCTGGCGCAGCGGCTCTTCCAGCGCGCGGCGCACGATGGCGATGCCGGTGGTCTCATCGGCGTGGTCGCCCTCCATCTTCTCCAGCACCTTCTGGGCACGGATGTAGGCTACGCCGCCGCCCGGCACGATGCCTTCCTCCACCGCGGCACGGGTGGCATGCAGCGCGTCGTCCACGCGGTCCTTCTTCTCCTTCATCTCCACCTCGGTGGCGGCACCGATGTACAGCACGGCCACGCCGCCTGCGAGTTTCGCCAGGCGCTCCTGCAGCTTCTCCTTGTCGTAGTCGCTGGTGGTGGTTTCGATCTGGGCCTTGATCTGGTTCACACGGGCGGTGATATCGGCCTTCTTGCCTGCGCCGTTCACGATGGTGGTGTTGTCCTTGTCGATGCTGATCTTCTCGGCCTTGCCCAAGTAGGTCAGGTCCGCATTTTCCAGCTTGAAGCCGCGCTCCTCGCTGATTACCGTGCCGCCGGTCAGGACCGCGATGTCCTCCAACATGGCTTTGCGGCGGTCGCCGAAGCCGGGAGCCTTCACGGCCGCCACCTTCAGGGCGCCGCGGATCTTGTTCACCACCAAGGTGGCCAGGGCCTCACCGTCAACGTCCTCGCTGATGATCAGCAGGGGCTTGCCCGTCTGCGCGGCCTTTTCCAGCACCGGCAGCAACTCCTTCATGGTGCTGATCTTCTTGTCGTAGATCAGGATGTAGGCGTTCTCCAGTTCGGCCTCCATCTTGTCCGCGTTGGTCACGAAGTAGGGGCTGAGGTAGCCGCGGTCGAACTGCATGCCTTCCACCACTTCCACGGTGGTGTCGGTGCCCTTGGCCTCTTCCACGGTGATCACGCCCTCCTTCTTCACCTTTTGCATCGCTTCGGCGATCAGGGAACCGATGGTCTCATCGTTGTTGGCGCTGATGGCAGCCACCTGCTTGATCTTGCCGTTGTCGTCGCCCACGGCCTTGCTCATCTTCTTCAGGTCGGCCACCACGGCGGTGACGGCCTTGTCGATGCCGCGTTTGAGGTCCATGGGGTTGGCGCCAGCGGCCACGTTCTTCAGGCCGGCCGTGACAATGGCTTGTGCCAGTACGGTGGCCGTGGTGGTGCCGTCACCGGCGATGTCGGCGGTCTTGCTGGCCACCTCCTTCACCATTTGGGCGCCCATGTTCTCCACGGCATCCTTCAGTTCAATCTCCTTGGCCACGGACACGCCGTCCTTGGTCACTTGGGGAGCACCGAATTTCTTGTCGATGATCACGTTGCGCCCCTTGGGGCCCAAGGTCACCTTCACCGCGTTTGCCAATTGGTCCACGCCCTTTTTCAGGCGGTCGCGGGCATCCACTTCAAATTGAATGTTCTTTGCTGCCATTTTTTCCTTTTGTGGGGATCAATCCCCTTTTGCTGTTGTTTCCGATCAATCGTACGGCCAATCCCGTATCTGCTCAGTTCAGGATCGCATAGATGTCGCTTTCGCGCATGATCATGTAATCCTTGCCTTCGAAATTGAGCTCCGTGCCGCTGTACTTGCCGTACAACACTTCGTCGCCCACCTTCACGCTCAGCGGCGTCACCTTCCCGTCATCGGCTATGCGTCCGGTGCCGATGGCGATGACCTTGCCGCGTTGGGGCTTCTCCTTTGCGGTATCGGGGATGATGATCCCTCCTTTTGTCGTTTGCTCAGCGGTCGCCGCTTCCACGAGCACGCGGTCTGCCAGGGGCTTCACTTTGGTCGCCATGTTCTGTTTCGGTTTGAATTGATTTGCGGTCTCGCGCCTAGCGATCCCCGTGCCATTCCGCCATGCCTGCCAAAAAGGTCACGACACCACTTGGTCCAAGGTCTTGTGTCAGGCACATGCTGACAGGCTGACGGCAAGCCTTACCGGAACCCATTGGACGGCCCGGCGCTGTCCATTTGAAGACAGAAGGACGGTGACCTTATTGATCCCCGAGGTTCCACGCCCGGTCGCGGACCTTCTCCGGAACGAACTGCCTCCGTTCCACCTGAAATACAGTGTGCCCGGATCAATGATCTTCCGGTGCCTGCACCGGTTGCGGGGTGACGGGAGCCACCTTTTCGCTATCCTGCGGCACCACCGCATCCGAGGCTTGCGGGTTCTCGTCCAGCACGATCGGCGCATCCAAATTGTCGCTTGCCGTGCCCGAACCTTGGATGGACGCCGAAACCAGGCACAGCACCATGACGGCCGTGGCCAAGGTCCAGGTGGCCTTTTCCATGAAGTCCGCCGTCCGCTGCACCCCGCCGATCTGCTGCGCACCGGTGAATCCCGCCGCAAGCCCGCCCCCTTTGGGGTTTTGGGCCAGCACGACCAGGCCCAGCAGGACTGACAGGATGATGATGATGATGGAAATGGCGGTCATTGTTATTTGTTCATTCGTGCCTCCACGGCCTTGGAAAGGGCTGCGAAGTAAACGCTTTTCTCCGGATCCCTGGCAGCCAACCGGTCATAAACTTCCTTCGCCTTGGCCAAGTTGCCCTGGTTTTCGTGGATCCGGGCCAGGGTTTCGCTCACCATGCCTTCATCCTGCAAACTCCGCTTGGCCGCCTGCTGGGGAGTGAAGAAGGTCGCCCTTTCCTTCGGCGGGGGCGGGTTTTCCATCTGGATGAAACGGTCCAGAAGTTCCTTTTCGCCCAAGGGAGCGCCCTTGGGCACGACCTGTGCGGGAGGTGTGGGCGCAGCCGCCGGCATCCCCCCGGGCGGGGTGGCGGGAGCGTTTGCACCCGCGAGGGCACCCAATTCCAGCCAAGCGGTAAAGCCCAGCCGTTCCGGCAACGCGCTGGCCGCCATCCCCGGCACCTCCACGGGCGCGGCCGGCACCTCGGGATGTGCCTCGGGCGGGGCTTCACGTTGTGCCGTGCCGGACCTGGGGCGGGATTGTCCCAGGTCGTACAGCCCGGCCCGCGCCTCCTGGTACATGCGCTCCAGCAGTTCGCGCTCACTGTCAAGCTGTTCACGTTGTGCCGTTGGTGCTTCCTGCGCCTGCGGGCCCGCCTGTTCCCGCGTCCCAACCTCTTCCTCCTCTTTCACCTCTTCCTTCACCGCCCCTTCCAGCTCTTCCACCTCCATCGCGGCCGGGTCTCCGGGTTTTCCCGGCTCTCGGTCCAAGGACGTCGTCGGCATGCCCGCTGGTGGATCATGCGGTTGGTCCGTCGGCAGGATGGGCACGGGCGCTTTCTCGGAAACCTGCCCCCCCGTCCGAGTGCCAACGCCGTCTTCCTGCCGTTCGGGGTGTACAATGTTCAGCGTGGGCGGTTTCACCGGTCCCTCGGGATGCGTCAGTTCAAAAAGGACCTCCCGCGAGGGCAGGAAGGCAGCCGGCAGGTTGTGGCCCTCGCTGGCCAGCAGGTCGCCGGCCTTGTGTTCGCCGACGGCCAGCAGCAGCCGCGCCCCGCTGAACCACGGGAACCGTTCCGCCATGGACCGCAGGTCGGGCAGGTCGCTTTTGGCCACCTGCGCGGGGTTGCGCAGCAGTTCGGTCAAGTGTTCGCGGTCCATGGGCAGCGGATCAGACGATCGGAAATTGGACCATGAAACGATCGGAACAGGGGGAGGTCATTTACTGATTCTTTGGTCTTCCGGTCCTCCCTACCAATTCCCCAAGGTCCGGTCGAAGATATCCTGCGCCAGTTGTTTGCCGATGTCCTCCACCAACGCGCCCTCCACGGTGCCCAGGTCCTGCGAACTGGGGTAATCGGCGAACCGGGAGACGGAGAAGTCCGCGTCCGCCTTGCTATCGGCCTTGTTGGTGTATCGGATGCCCACGGTGATGGTCAACCGGTTCATGGCCGCCGTTTCATCGGCTTGGATGGCCACGGGCTGCACGTCGTACCCGGTAATGGCGCCCTCGAAGGCAATGTCCCCGTCCTGCTGGATCAGGTTCAGGGGTGTCTGCGCCAACATCAGATCGCGCAAGGTTTCGGTGATCGCCTGGGCCGCCTGCGGCGGGCACAGGGGCGCCTTGGCATCCAGCATGGCCACGCTCAGGGTCTTGGCCGAAGGCGGCACGGAACCGCCGCTGAGCGAATAGCTCACCGTGCATCCGGCGGCGGCCCATAAGGCACAGCCGAGCATCGCGATCTTTAGTCGATGTTCCACTCCCTGATCTTCCGGTAAAGCGTCCGTTCGCTGATCCCCAGTTCCTGGGCCGCCTTCTTTCGTTTCCCGTTGTGCTTGCGCAGGGCCTTGCGGATCAGTTCGCGTTCCTTGTCCTGCAGGCTTAGCGATTCCTCCACGGCCGCGTGTTCCACGTCCTCATTGTCCTGGCCCGGCAGCTGGATGCTCATGCCGGGCGTCCCCCCGGGGTTGTAAAGCACGTGTTCGCCAAAGCCCACCGGGCTTGCAGCGGGCCTGGCGGGCGGGCTGCCTTGGCTGATCAGGTGCACTTGCTCCTTCAGGGCGTTCAGGTCGCTCTTCATGTCGAAAAGGAACTTGAAGATGAGCTCCCTTTCATTGATGGCCTCCCCGCCCTCGGCCATTTTCATCTGGCCGGCAGGCACCAGGGCCATGCTTTCCTTGGGCAGGTAGGAAGCCAGGGTGGCCGCGCCGATCTCGCGCACCTGCTCGATCACGCTCAGCTGCTCCACCAGGTTGCGCAGCTGGCGCACATTGCCCGGCCACCGGTAGTGGACCAGCATCTGGCGGGCTTCATCGGTGAGGGTAATGGCGGGTGCCTTGTAGCGGGAAGAAGCTTCCTGGGCGAACCAGCGGAAGAGCAAATGGATGTCCTCGGGGCGCTCCCTGAGCGCCGGCACATGGATGGGCACGGTGTTCAGGCGGTAATACAGGTCTTCCCTGAAACGGCCGTGCTGCACGGCCATGAGCATGTCCACGTTGGTGGCGGCCACCACGCGCACGTCGGTCTTCTGGGTCTTGCTGCTGCCCACGCGGATGAACTCGCCGGACTCGAGCACGCGCAGCAACCGCACCTGCGTGCCCAGCGGCAGCTCCCCCACCTCGTCCAGGAAGATGGTGCCGCCGTTGGCCACTTCGAAGTAGCCCTTGCGGGCCTCGTGGGCGCCGGTGAAGGCCCCTTTCTCATGACCGAAAAGCTCGCTGTCGATGGTTCCTTCGGGGATGGCCCCGCAGTTCACCGCGATGTAGGGGCCGTGCTTGCGTGCGCTGAAGGCGTGGATGATCTGGGGCATCACCTCCTTGCCGCTGCCGCTTTCGCCGCTGATGAGCACGCTGAGGTCGGTGGGCGCCACTTGGGCGGCGATCTCTATGGCCCGGTCCAGCAACGGGGAAGCCCCGATGATGCCGAACCGCTGCTTGATGGGTTGCACGTTCATGCTTCTGCCGGTATGGGCCCCGAGGGGATCAGTGGCTCACCTTGCAGGGAACCCGCCGTGGACGCGGTGATGCGCACCTGCACGCGGTCGCCGGGCATCAGCCCCCTGCGCCCCGGTGCCACGGCGCTGCCGTAGCGGGGCACGATCACCATCGCGTTCTGCGTGTTGCGTCCTTGCATCTGTCCGGCGCTGCGCTTGCTCACCCCCTCGATCAGGACCTCCTGCACCTGACCCACGTAGCGGGCCATGAGCTTGGCGGAGTTCTCGCGCTGCAGGTCGATGATCTCCGTCAACCGGCGGCTTTTCACCTCCTCGGGCACATCATCCTCCATCCTTCGCGCGGCCAGGGTCTTGGGCCGCTCGCTGTACTTGAACATGAAGGCCATGTCGTAGCCCACCTCCTCCATTAGGCTCAGGGTGGCCCGGTGGTCTTCCTCGGTCTCGCCGCAGAAGCCGCTGATGATGTCCGTGCTCAGGGCGCAGTCGGGCATGTGGCGGCGGATGCTGGCCACGCGCTCCAGGTACCACTCGCGCGTGTAGCCGCGGTTCATGTCCTTCAGCACCTTGCTGCTGCCGCTCTGCACCGGCAAGTGGATGTACTTGCAGATGTTGTCGTGCCGGGCCATCACCTCCAGCACCTTGTCGGTCATGTCCTTGGGATGGCTGGTGCTGTACCGGATCCGCAGCGAAGGGCAGGCCAGGGCCACCATCTCCAGCAGGTCGGCAAAGTCCACCACCGGCCGTGAGGGGTCCTTCAGGTTGCCTTTCGCATCCACGTTCCAGCGGTAGCTGTTCACGTTTTGGCCCAGCAAGGTCACCTCCTTGTAGCCGTCGGCGACCAGCTTGGCGCATTCCTCCACGATGGTGTAGGGGTCGCGGCTTCGCTCGCGCCCACGGGTGAAGGGCACCACGCAAAAGGCGCACATGTTGTCGCAGCCCCGCATGATGGTGACGAACGCGGTGACCCCGTTGCTGTTCAGCCGCACCGGCACGATCTCCCCGTAGGTCTCCTCCCGGCTGAGCAGCACGTTCACCGCACGCTGGCCGGTGCCCACCTCATCCAACAAGTGTGGTAGGCTGCGGTAGGCATCGGGACCGGCGACCAGGTCCACCACCTTCTTTTCCACCAGCAGGTTCTCCCTCATCCGCTCGGCCATACACCCCAACACCCCGACCTTCAGGTCCTTGTTGTTGGCCTTCAGCCGGTTCATCTCATTGATCCGGTTCAGCACGGTCTGCTCGGCCTTCTCCCGCACGCTGCACGTGTTCAGCAGGATCAGGTCGGCTTCCTCCGCCCGGTCCACGGCCTCATACCCCTGCTTGGCCAAAATGCTGGCGACCACCTCGCTGTCGCTGACGTTCATCTGGCAGCCGTAGCTTTCGATATAGACCTTCTTGCCCATGGAAAGGTGGCAAAGGTATCAAACCCAGAGGCGTGTGACAATCTGGCAGAAATGAAGGGGGTCGTCGATTGCGTTCCCGTACCATGCGCACCCGCATGCCATGCCTCCATGCGGCGGTCTCGGCCCTGCCGGCTTGTGCCCAGTTCGATTACGGCGTTGGGGCGGGTGGCGTTCTTACCAGGTTTGGGGTGGTTGAAAGCGACGATTCACATGAGGCGGCCTGGGTCCGGGGCATGGGTCCGTCAGGGCTTTGGTTTTCCGCCTTCCATCACGAGCGTAATTCCGATCTTGTCGACCTCCGCCTTGACCTCACCCTGGTTCATCGCGTTTTCAGTGCCCGTTACAGCCATCCGGCCCCCGAGGGGGAAATGGCCACGCGTTCCACACGGGGTGGGTCAATTGTAAATGGGGCTGAAGGCGGCCCGGGGGGTCATACTGGAGGCCGGGTTGCTACCGGTACCGGGCTCGGCCGACCAGGCGATGGATAAGAGGGGCCGAATGAGCGAAAAAGGAAGCTGCCATTGCCGCCGTTCACCACGGTACCTTCCGCATTGCCTCCATCCCGTACGGCCATCCAAACCTGTCGGTTCCCCACCTGACAGCCCGACCAGAGGCATGAGGCCGGCAGCCGCGCTCCGATCGGCAATGTCGTCAGTATCCACATGGCTCCAGGCTTTGGGGTTAGGAAGGTCCTGGGTCGGACTTGTTCCACACCTGCATTTGCTTCACGAGTTGCACACGGCGTATCCTTTCCAGGTCTTTTCAGAAGAAGGCGAGGAAGGCACCGCTGGCAAGCAAGCTCGGTCGCTATCGTTTCAGCACCCTGAACGTCGTTTGCTCCCCTGTTCCGGTGGAAAGCCGCACGAGGTACTGCCCGCTGGCACCGGGAACATCGACCACCATGGTGCCGGTATTGGTATAGCGCTCCGTGCGCACCAACTGGCCCGATGCGCTGAGCACCTCGATCGTGACCGGGCCCCATTCGCCGGTGAGGTCCACGTTCAGCAGGCCGCTGGTGGGGTTGGGGTAGGCATGCACGGCCGATCCAAGGGCTGTCTCCTCCACCGATGTGCCGAGGTCGATCACCACAATGTTGGATACCTCGCTCGCCCAGCCATCATCCGAGCCACCTTTGAAGATGTTGTTCTCTGGTTGCTGGAAGCTCTCGCTGGCCCATCCATCGGAGGCGCCACCGGTGAAGATGTTGTTGTCAGGCTGCGCGAAATCGCCGGTGGCCCAACCGTCCGCACTTCCACCGGTGAAGATCGGATTGTTCAGTTGGGCAGTGCTGTTGAACGCGATGAGCAATGAAAGGCCCAGTAATTGAATGTGCTTTTCCATGTGACGGTGGAATGATCCGGCCCCTGCCTTCAATTAGCGGTACGGGCCAAGCGGATGCCATAGGCCGCGGAGGTTGAACCCACATTGGAATCCATGTTGTCCCTGTCGGATACCCGCATGTGGCCCATGCTTCCTGCCGGGCTTGCGTAATGGGTACCGCGTCCACCGAAGGCGGATGTCTGCCAGGTGGTGATATCCGTGGCCCCGGCTGCCCTGAGATGGCCATCGCCGTGTGTTGCGGCGTCAACGCTCTGGCCGATCGCTGTCCCCGCCCGGATCGTGAGCTCAATCAGGTTGTCACCCATGTTCAGCACGCCATAGTAGGTGGCACCGCTCAATTCGCGGCCCGAACCTGTGGAACGCGCGAAAATGCCCACCCGGACAGGTCTGCCGGTTCCGTTGCCCGATGAGTTCGAATTCCGGTAGGCCGCGTTGGCAAGGACACCCGTGAGGACAGCTTCATCCGGTTGGCCTGCGTTGGAGAACTGATTGCTCTCCATTCGCACCGCCGCGGTGGTCCCCCACGGGTATTCGTTCGGAACGGGAAGGATGCTCTTGCCACGGCACGCTTTTTCGAATTCAAGTTCGGAGTAGGGCCTCAGCCCGGCCCAGTCCGCGAATGCCGTGGCTTGTGCCACACTGAGGTTGTTGTAGGCCCTGTCCGCCACCAATGGGGTGAAGGCCGGATGTGAACTGCCCGCGAAATTGGTGGAGGTGTTGTTGGCGGCCGCTTGCACGGAAGTCAGATGGTTCAAGAAATCGGCGAACTGCTGCTGGCTGCATTCGTACTTCATGATCCAGAATGCGTTGAAGCCGTTCGGGTATCCGGCGGGGATCACGGTACCGTTCGTGCCTTGGCCATTCAGGTTCAGGTCGCCGGCGTTCGTGCCGGTTTGTATCGCACCCGGTCCTTCCACAAGGAATGCCGATGCGGAATTCCCGTTCTTGAAGCAGTTCACCTCACTCCCTCCGCTGCCCAGGTAATATTCACCTTCCGGGATGTATACCATCTCAAGTGCGAACAAGCGGATCTGCACATTGTCCCCGTTGATGACGCCATCGGCTCCATAATGCCAGCTAAGCGTGTTCCCGTTGAAGTTCACATTGCCTATGCCATTCGTTGACCGGTGGATGAAGGCCCCCATGCTATCGCTGGAGACAACTATCGTAGCACCGGTCCCGGCAGTGAACTGGGCCGGGGCGAGCGTGCAATGGCGCCAATCACTCGTGCCGTTCACACGGTATTTCACGAAGATCCAGGCACCATCGTAGTTGGCCTCGTTATTGGAGGTGCGCCAACTGTTCTCCCACGCCACATCGAAAGTGATGGCTACGGTCTGGTCGCTTTGGTTCTGGGCGCCCAGCGTGGTGTTGCCCACACTGATGTTGTTGCCGAATGTCGTGTGGCCGTGGGCCAGCAGCAGTGCGCCGCAGACCACGAAACGCAGAAAGGTAAGTGCCCTCATGATCCTTGGTTCTTGTGTTGGGGTGTGTATCCTTCGCCTTGTTACCGGTTCCAAAAGTGGCACCCTGTCATCCTTGCTGTTGGCCACTTCAAGTAAGTGGCGGCACCGGCCGAGGATATGGCGGTTTACTTCCACCTGGTCAGCGGTTACCTGGTCGGTGCAAAGAACCGGCCAGCCATGCGCCAACGGTCTCCGGTGAAGGATGTGGGATGAGGTTGGGGGTTAGATCGGTGGAAAATGCCTTCCATGCATGCTTTACTTCCCTTGCCACGTCGTCCACGGTTCGGTTCTTTGGCCACGGCACGGGAAGGGGCAACCCACCGATGGTAGCGTATGCCGTCCGCATGGCACAGGCGGTTGATCACGATCGGATGGATGCTGCTTCCCCGGCTGCATGTTCCCTGCCACGGCACCGTTGTGGCGATTGGGCGCTCCTTCGGGTTTGGGTCATGCGCACTGAAACTTCGGTTGCGGGGTGAACCGATCCTTCCCACGCCGGTACAACGGGCGCATGGCAAAGCCTGTCCTGCGGAACGGGGTCCAACCAATAGGGCATCAATGCAAGGCCCCGTCCCTCACGGGGAATGACCATCAAATCCCTTCCCGCCAATCGATATCGGTGAAGTTGAATGGCCGATCGGCAGTTCGGGGCGGAAGAAGAGCAAGGATTTGCCCCCGATCAAGGGATCGTATGCCCCACCCCTTCCTATCGGAGGACATGTGTGCGCTCACCCGGAGGGGAACCTGTGCCGACCCCGGCCAAGCCGACTTTCAAGTGCCCCTGGAAAGCAAACCGTGTCGGCCAATGCTCCCCTTGCCTGCAACCTGATGAGATCGGACCGGAAAGGTTCGGCAAATCTACTGGACGCTGAAGTCGAAGACCCGGTTGGTGCCTGCGGCACCATGGATTCCCCCTCCGACCCCGAGGTCCAAGGTGCCGGTATGGATGAAGCCATATTCCCCTGGTTCCAGTGTGGAGGGGAAGGTGACCTTGTACACCTTCGACCCAGGCGAGATCTCCTCGAAGCGGAACTCCACCGCCGCCTTTTCATCGATCCCCGATTCGCTTCCCAAGGCGCTGGATTTTCCCACGATGAGCTTCCTCGAGTTCTTGTTCACGGTAAACTTCACGCAGGCAAAGGAATTCGGGCTCGCCACGCCATATCCGCTGAAGGCTGAACCATCCAGCGCTTCAGTGTAGAAATGGAATACGGGCGTTTCCTTGAACACTTGCCGGGAGGATTTACCTCCGATCATCAAGGAGTGCTTGGCATTGATCAGGCCGCTGACGAGGTGCTGGGCTGCTGCATCGGTTTGTCCCGAGGTATAATTCGTGTATTCCAGGCTGGCCATGCCTCCGTCCGGCTTATTGTAGTAGATGCCCGCGGGGCGGTCCGCCGTCGGATCCGACAGGTTCTGGACTTTCCGGCCGGGATCCTGGGCTGCCGCCATCATGGCCGTGATCACATTGTTGGGCACCTTGTCCTTTTGCAG
>JAGFIV010000096.1 GCA_024103275.1 Flavobacteriales bacterium | reverse complement strand
GCGCGCAAAGGTCAACAAAGTAGCTCAGTTGGATAGAGCAGTTGCTGTTTTTCTGCGCTGCGCGCGGGCCAGCTGAGCTACGGGACCGGATGTACGCAAAGGTCGACAAAGTAGCCCGACCAACGGGACAGGCGGCCATCGTTCTTGACCCCCGAAATCGAAGAAGGGCCATCCTTTTCAAGACGGCCCCCTTCTGTTGTCGGGGTGGCAGGATTCGAACCTGCGACCCCCTGCTCCCAAAGCAGGTACGCTAACCGGACTGCGCTACACCCCGAAAACGGGCTGCAAAGAAACGTCTTTCCACGGTCAGGCCGACGATTGGCCCAAATGCCCGGTCCATTGGCGCCGATCCCATGCTCCGTGCCCTGCAAATTCCGCCCAGCCAGAGCTTCCGTACCTTTGCGGCCCAATTCAAAAACCGAGATCATGGCCCGTGAAGTCGTTATCGTTTCCGCAGTACGCACCCCCATCGGCTCCTTCGGGGGCAGCCTTTCCACCGTGCCCGCCACCGAGCTGGGCGCCACGGCCATCAAGGCCGCCTTGGAGAAGGGCGGCGTGAAGCCCGAGGCGGTGAACGACGTGATCATGGGCAGCGTGCTGCAGGCCAACCTCGGCCAGGCCCCCGCCCGCCAGGCGGCCAAGTTCGCCGGGGTGCCCGATTCCACCCCCGCCACCACCGTGAACAAGGTGTGCGCCAGCGGCATGAAGGCCATGATCTACGCCACCCAGGAGATCCTGCTCGGCGATGCCGACGTGGTGGTGGCCGGCGGCATGGAGAGCATGAGCCGCACCCCGTACTACGTGGAGAACGGCCGCTACGGCTACCGCTTCGGCGACGGCAAGCTGATCGACGGCATCGGCAAGGACGGCCTCACCAACGTGTACGACCAGAAGGCCATGGGGGTGTGCGCCGACCTCTGCGCCACGGAGAACAAGATCAGCCGCGAGGAGCAGGACGCTTTCGCCATCGAGAGCTACACCCGCAGCGCCAATGCCTGGAAAGAGGGCCGCTTCAAGGAGGAGGTGGTGCCCGTGACCGTGAAGGGCCGCAAGGGCGATACCGTGGTGAACGAGGACGAGGAGTACACCAACGTGAACTTCGAGAAGCTGAAGACGCTGAAGCCCGTGTTCACCAAGGACGGCAGCGTGACCGCCGGCAACGCCAGCACCATCAATGACGGTGCCGCGGCCCTGGTGCTGATGAGCGCGGACAAGGCCAAGGAACTCGGCCTGAAGCCGCTGGCCAAGGTGCTTGGATACGCCGATGCCGAGCAGGCCCCGGAATGGTTCACCACCAGCCCCGCGAAGGCCGTGCCCATCGCCGTGAAGAAGGCCGGGCTGAAAATGGCCGACATCGACCTGGTGGAACTGAACGAGGCGTTCTCCGTGGTGGGCATCGCCAACACCAAGCTGCTGGGCCTGGACCCTGCGAAGGTGAACGTGAACGGCGGCGCTGTGAGCCTCGGCCACCCGCTGGGCTGCAGCGGTGCCCGCATCATGGTGACGCTGATCCACGCCCTGAAGCAGCGCGGCAAGAAGTACGGTGCGGCCGGCATCTGCAACGGCGGCGGCGGCGCCAGCGCCATGGTGATCGAGGCGCTGTGAGGCTTGGGCCTCAGGGTCCGCCAGTTATCGCAGATCTTGCTAGGCGAGACCCTGCGGGAGTGTCGAGCATATCGATATGGCCTAACTTCGCATCATGAGCGCGGCCGACCTCTTTGTGAAGATCAACGCACTTCCGACCGAACTGCAAAAGGAGGTTGGCGAGTTCGTTGATAAGCTCTTGAAGAAGCTGCAGAAACCGTCCAAGAAACGGGAAAGGCCCTTAGGCATGTTCAAGGGTAAGATCCATGTGGCAGATGATTTCGATGCACCCTTGGACGACTTCAAGGACCTGGCATGAACCGGCGGCTCCTGCTGGACACACACGTACTTCTTTGGGCATGGGAGGATAGTTCCCGTTTGGGGCGCATTGGCCGGAAACTGTTGGCCGACCCCGAACAGCCCGTGGTGGTAAGCATCGTTTCCATTTGGGAGCTTGCCATCAAACAGTCGGTCGGCAAGCTTTCACTCGATGTTCAGCTTGAGGATCTGGTCCGCTCATTGGGCGTGTTCGGGTTCGAACTTCTCCCCGTCCTGCCTGCCCACATCCTGGTGCTTGCGGCACTCCCGTTGCACCACCGCGATCCCTTCGACAGGACCTTGGTGGCCCAGGCGATCCATGAAAACCTGCACTTGGTAACCGCAGATCCGCATTTGCAGGAGTATGATGTGCAGGCCATCAGGCTCTGACCTCCGCCTTTGGACATCCCACATTCCTCCAGGCCGGAATTGGAACACGGACGGGGGACTGCGAACGCATCACCGACCGATCAGAACCGCAGGGTGTACTGCACTACCGGCAGGATGGCCAGTTGCTGCACGTCCTTGATGGTCTCCGTGCGCCGGTCGTAGTAGCGCAGCACCGTGGTGTCCGCGTTGAGCACGTTCTGCACGTCCAGCTTGAATTCGTGGCTGGCCTTGGGGCGGCCCAGGCGGTAGCTCACCACCACATCGGCCTTGTGCACCGCGTCGCCCTTTTCGCTCCACGCATCCGCGACCTCCTTCTGCTCACCCGCAGCGATGCTGGCTTCCAGGTCGATGGGCGTGGCGTATCGGCCGCCCATCACGGTGTAGCGCACACCGGTGGTGAGCACGCGGTCCTTGCCCTCGCGCCCCAGCTTCCATTCCTTGCCCGCCAGCACGTTGGCCACGGGGCCCATGTTGAAGCGTGAGTTTCGCCACACGCCGTCCAGCGCCTTGTATTGAGCATCCACGTAGGAGGCCGTGGCCAGGAAGTGCCAGCCGCGCGTGAAGTATTTCTCCAAGGAGACCTCCGCGCCCAGGTTCCGGCCCGTGCCTTCGTTCACCAGCGGCCGGTCGGTGAACCATTCGCTCTGGTTGGAGAGGCTGAAGGCACTGTGCGGATCGTTCTCCACGGGCACATCGTAGAGGTGCTGCCAGTAGGCTTCCGCCGTGAGGCGCAGGTCTTCCTTCAGCATGCGGTCGTAGCCGGCCACCAGGTGCAGCGCCTTGGTCATGGCCAGCGCGGTGTTGGGCTGCGAGACCTTCCCTTCCGCGTCCGTGCGTTGCGCCAGGTAAGTCATCAGCGCTTCCTCGCGGGAGTGCAGTCCGGCGGCGAAGGTGAACGCCTGGTCCGGGCGCTGCTGGAAACGCAGGCCCAGACGGGGCTCCACGCTGGTCTCGCCATTGAGGCCGAAGTGCAGCACGTGCAGCCCGGAGGTCATGCTCCAACGCTCGTTCCAGCGCCACTTCCAGCTGGCGAAGGCCTGCACGGTGGCGGCATCGCCACGCGCGGCCAGCTGGGTCTCCATGCGCTGCCGGGCGATGTCCCAGCTGCTGGAGCCGAGCCTGAAGTTGTCCAACGAGATGATCACGCCGGTGCGCAGCTTGTTCTTCGCGTCCAGCTTGGTGTTGAGCGTGGTGGCGAGGCGCGTGGTCCAGTGCCGCAGCTCGTCGTTGTGGCGGTCCTCCAAAGCGGTGGACGTTGACTCCGGAAGCTCGTCGTAGTCCGTGGAGCTGCCGTTGCCGCTGAGCGAGATGCTGCTGTGCACGTAGCTGTTGGTGCCGAGGGTGCGCGTGTGCTCCAGGCCCAGCACGCCCATGCGCGAGCCGAAGTCCGCCCGGCTGAACACCGTGTCGCCTTCCACGCCCTTGTCCTCATCGATGATGTGGCTGATACCGCCCAGTCCGAAGAGCGTGAATGTGCCGGCATTCCCCGTGGGCACCTTCACCTTGAAGGCCCCATCGGTGTAGGAGGGCACACCGCCGTAGTCCACGATGCCGGCCTGGTCCAGCAGGGCGAGCGTGGAGTAGCGGTAGTTGGCCAGGTAGGATCCTCCTTTCACGCCGGGCAACGGCCCCTCGGCGGTGAGGTCGGTGCCGAGCACGCCCACCTTCAGCGTGTACTCGCGCTTGCTGTCGTTCCCGTCGCGCAGGTGCATGTCGTACACGGCGCTGAGCGCATTGCCGTATTCCGGCGCGAAGGCCCCGGTGTAGAACTCGGAGTTGTCCAGCATGTCGCTGTTGAGCACGTTGATGGGGCCGCCGGTGCTGCCCTCGTCGCTGAAGTGGTTGGGGTTGGGGATCTCCATGCCTTCCAGGCGCCAGAGCACGCCGGTGGGCGAGTTGCCGCGCACCACGATGCTGTTGTCGCCCATGGGGTCGCCCGCCACGCCGGGGAAGGCGCTGACCATGCGTGCGGGGTCGTTGATGCTGCCGGCGATGCGCGAGGTCTCCTCCACGCCGATGGTGCGCGCACTGAGCGTGGCCATGTCGTTGCGCACTTCGCCGCGCGGCCGCTCGCCGGTGACGGTGACGGCGCTCATCTCCGTGACGGAGCCGGAGAGCATGATGTTCAGCACGAGCTCCTTGGCGGAGGTGAGCAGCAGGTTCTCCAGTGCGGCATCCTCGTAGCCGATGGCGCGCACCCGCAGGGAGATGCGGCCCACGGGCACACCCGCGATGGCGAAGCGGCCTTCATCATCGGCCACGGCACTGAGGGGCGGGTCGGCGGCCACCACGGCGATGGCCGCACCGGGCACGGGTTGGCGGGTGTCCACGTCGAGCACGGTGCCGCGCACGGTCTGGCGGTTGTCCACCGGATCGCCGGGGCGGGCCTGTACGGCGGTGATGGTGAGGAAGTGGAAGATCAGAACAAGGGTGGAAAGCAACGTGCGGTTCGTCATCGGGTTTGCGTTGCCCTGATGACAGCGCGATTCCCCTTCACCCCTATCCGCCCAAGAAAAAAATCAGAAACGCACCCCGATGCCGGCCCTGTAGCCCAACCAGCCCACCAGCAACACGTTGCCCTCGGTGCCCCGCACCCAGGGATCGCGCGGAGGCAGCGCACTGCGCCATTCACCGGTCTCCCGGTTGCGCCAATCGCTGACCAACAGGTTGAACGCCGGACCGGCGCTGAGGACAAGGTGCTTGCCGAAGGTGTGCGCATAGGCCAGCGTGAAGCGGCCCAGCAGGTTCACCGCACCGATCCATTCCTCCTGCTCGTTGATGTGGTCCGCCGTGAGCTCGATGTTCACCACGCCATGCTTGCCCGCTTTCCGCTCGCTGCCGAAGCCGTAGCCGTAGGCCCAGGCGCCGGAGGACTGCACCGGCGGCGAAGCCGAAAGCACGTTGTAGAGGTAGCGCGTGCCGGTTCGGAATTCCACGGAGAGCGGCATCACGTCGCGATGGGCGGCATCGAGGCGGTGATAGCCGCGCCAAGCGAAGCTGAAGAGGCCGAAGCTCGCACCCGCGATGGTGTCGCTGAGGTTCACGATGCCCACTTGGCCGCCCAGCACCACGCGGGCGATGTTCACCACGCCCACCTGCCCGCCGCGCACGGTATCCACCGCCAGGTTCAGGCCGGCCGCCACCTGCCCGCCGGTGACCTGCCGCGCCAGGTTGAGCGCACCGGCCACCTGCCCGCCGCCCACTTCACCCAGCACCACGTTCACCCCGCCCGCCACTTGCGCACCGTACACGTTGCGCCCGTAGTTGAATGCGCCGGCCACCTGCGTCTTCCGCACGTCCTTCACCGAAACATTGAAGCCGCCCGCCACCTGTGCACCGTCGCAATCCTGGGTGGTGAGGTTGGCCAGGCCACCGATCTGGGTGCCGAGCATGCCGCCCTTCACCACGTTCACCGCGCCGGCCACCTGCACGCCGGTCAGTGTGTCCCACACGGTGTTGGCCACACCGGCCAACTGCAGGCCCTCCGCGGAGCGCAACGTGTGGTTGAAGGCCCCGGCGATCTGTGCGCCCTTGGTATCGCGCCCCACCAGGTTGGCGAGCCCGGCTATCTGCGCGCCCTTCACATCCCGGCGTTCCAGGTTGGCCACACCGGCCAGCTCAAAGCCGTCCAGCCCGCGGGAGTAGCCGGCCAGTACGTTGAAGGACCAACGGTTCACCACCGCACCGGAGATCGGTCCGTTGGTGCCCACGGACGGCACCAGCGATACCTGCCAGTTGCGGCGCTCGCCGAGGCCCAGGTTGTCCGCCTGCCCCATTTGCTCCGATGACACCAGCAAGCGGGCCAGGCCCAGTTCATCCAGGGTGACGCAACGGTCGTTCAGGCAGATCGGTTCCAGGCGGTCCACGCGCTCCATGGGCCGCATCGTGAACGTCCCGGGCGGTGCGTTCCGCGGCACGTACACCACGGTATCCCGGAATTCCTTGCAGGCCAGGAGCAGCGGCACGGGATCGCGCTTTCCGGTGGCCTCCAGGGTGAACGCACCGCCGGCATCCGTGCGCGTGGCGGCCTTCTCCCGCAGTTCATACACCGTGGCGTGCATCACCGGCGCACCGGTCACGGCGTTGATGATGCTGCCGCGCAGCTGCACCGGGTCCTTGGCCCCGGCGTCGGCCAGCAGGATGATGTGCTCCCCGCTTTCCTTCAGCATGAGTCGGTGGCCCACCAGCTGCCGCAGGGCCTGCTTCACCGTGGCCTTCACCTGCACGGACACCACGCTGTCGCCGTTCAACAAGGCGGCGTTGTAGCTGAGCTTGAAGCGGCCATCGCGCGCCACCAGGGCCAGCGCCTCGGAGAGCCGCACATGGTCGGCATGCACGTCCACGGGCCGCTGCAAAATGGACTGCGCCCGCGCCGCGATGCCGAAGGACAGCAGGAACAGCAAGGCGGCCCAACGCCGGTCAGCAACCATCGCCCTTCAGGATGTATTGCCCGCGCCCCGGCTGTTCCAGCGTGAGCCCGAAAGTCTCGGCCACCACCTTCAGCACACGGCCGATGTCCTCGTTGTCGAAATCGGCGGTGAGCCTGCACCTGCCGATGGCCGCCGCGCCGAGCTCGATCCGCACCCGGTACATGTCCTCCAGGCGCCGTACCACCTCGTCCATCGGCGCATCCTTGAACTGCACGATGCGGTCGCCCCACACCGCCGACGAGGGCAAGGCCATGCGCCGCAAGCGGCCGGTGCTGCGCTCGAAGCCGGCCACTTCACCCGTGAGCAGTTCCACCGTGTCGCCGGGTGCCGCCACGCGCACATGCCCGTGCCGCACCGCCACGCGCACCACCTTCGACGTGTCGTAGGCGCTCACCTCGAAACCCGTGCCCAGCACGGTGACCTGCACCGGACCGGCGGCCACGGTGAACGGCCGGGCGGCATCGCGCTTCACCTCGAAATAGGCCTCACCCCGGAGTGTGATCGCCCGGCGGCCGTCCATGGCAGCCTCCATGCGGCTGTGCGGCGAGAGCACCACGGTGGAGCTGTCCGCCAGCGTGGAGGCGAGGTAGTCGCTGGAAGTGGTGAACGCCTGGCCTTGGGACATGAAGAGCAGACGGGCCATCAGCACCAGCCCCGCGGCCACGGCGGCGGCGGCCAACCAGCGCACCGGCCGACGCAGGGGCAGCACACGGCCCTTGGCCGGCAGGCCTTCGGCCTTGCGCAGCACTTGCCGCCATGCGGCATCCACATCCACTTCCGGCAACGACGGCTCCTGCCCGGCCCACTGCCAGGCGCGTTGGAGCGCCTCCAGCTCCTTGGCGTTGGCCGGATCGGCCTGGGCCCAGCGCTCCACGGCGGCGCGCAGCGCGGCATCCGCCTCGCCCGAGACGTAGGCGGCCAACGCCCCGCTGTCCATGTCCGTGTTCCCGTTCATCGCTTCCTATGGCATGACAATGATCCCATCCGTTACCCCCATCCACCTTTGACAATTTCCCAGAGCCCCCAACCCAGCGCCGCCAATGGCAACAGGTCGGCCAATTCCGTCCGCAAGGCTTTCAGCGCGTGGCCCATCTGGTTCTCCACCGTCTTCACCGATAGCCCGAGCCGGTCGGCGATCTGCTGGTACTTCAGGCCCTCATTGCGGCTCATGCGGAAGATCTTCCGGCGCTCGGGCGGCAGCCCCTCGATGGCCGCCAGCACCCGCGCCGACCGCTCGGCGTGCTCCTCCTCCCCCTTCACGCCCTCCTCCGGCAGGTGGTCCAAATCCTCGTTCAGCGGGCGAATCCGCTTCCCGGCGGCCAGTGCATTCAGGCATCGGTTGCGCACGGCGGCGAACAGGTAGGCCTTGGGCGCCACCTTGATCTGCAGCGTGTCCCGTTCCTGCCACAGCTTGACGAAGAGTTCCTGCACCAGGTCCTCGGCCTGGGCCGCATCCTTCAGGTAGCCCATGGCCGCGCCGCAAAGCGCCCGGTAGTGCAGGCGGAACAGCCCTTCAAGGTCGGGGGGGCCGCTGCTCTCAGCCATGGGCGGTGCGGTGCATGAGGGATGCAAAGAAAACGCGGGGCCCCATCAACCTCGCACCGCGCATAACTCGTGGCAGCCGCCGTTCCTACCGGCAGGACGCCGGGCCACCTTCGCCCCATGAGCCCCATGGATCAAGCCATCTGCCCGCTGAGCATCGTGCCCGTGCGCAAGGAACCCGACGACCGCGCCGAGCAGGTGACGCAATGGCTGCTGGGCGAGACCGCCGATGTGCAGGAACGCACCGCGAAGTGGACTCGACTGCGCTTCCACCACGACAATTACGAAGGCTGGGCGGACAACAAGCAGGTCGCGGTGCCGGATGGCGGACCGGAAGCGAAGCCCGTGCGGTCGGTGGAGCAGTTCGTCCATGTGAACTCGTCGATGGGCGCCATGCTCGTCCCCTTCGGCGCCGTACTGCCCGGCTATGCACAAGGCCGCTTCCGCATCGGCCCGGAGGAGCTCACCTTCCCCGGGCGTACCACGGCCAACACCAACGGCACCGCCGTGATGCGGATCATGGCCCTGAAGGACCAATGGATGAACACGCCCTACCTCTGGGGCGGCCGCTCACCCTTCGGCGTGGACTGTTCCGGCCTCACCCAGATGCTCTTCCTCGCCGGTGGCATCAGCCTGCCGCGCGACGCTTGGCAGCAGGCGGAGCTGGGCACATTGGTGGAAAACATTGAGCTGGCCACCAGTGGCGACCTCGCCTTTTTCCGCAATGATGCGGGCGGGATCATCCACGTGGGCATCGTGCTGGAGGGCCGGCGCATCCTGCACGCCAGCGGACGCGTGCGCGTGGACCGGCTGGATGGACAAGGTATCTGCGACGCGACCATGCAGCAGCACACCCATCAGCTACATGCCATCCGCCGCATCCTGTGAAGAATCAACCCTGAACTTGTCTCATTTGATTATTTTCGGGGGCAACCACCAACAACCACAACCCATGTTGAAACCTGTACTGATCGCTGCCCTCGCATTAACAGTGTCCATTGACCTTTCCGCCCAACAATACAAGGTGATCACCATCGTGGAGAGCATTGTCCCCATGGGCATCGGCCGCTCGCGCATGATCGAAAGCACCTCTACGGTGAATGTGGACGATGCCACCACGGAACGCACCGACGGCAAGAAGAGCGACCAAGGGGACGTGAAGCGGGGAGACCTGAAAGTGGACAACTTCAAGGAGACCAAGCTGCTCAACTTTTACAGCGGTGTGGGCATCAATTTCCAGAACATCGCCAGCAACGATGCCATGATCTCCGATAAGATCAACAAGATGGCCGCAGATGGCTGGACCTTGGCCTTCGTGACCAGCGGCGTGGAAAGCGACGGCGGCAAGGACGACGGCAACGGGATTTTCATCACCCGCTTGTACTTCAGCAAGAAGTAGGTCCATCCCACCAGGGACGCAGGCGGAAGGAGGTGATTCTTCCGCCTGTTCGCGTTTGCGGGATCCATGATCCATTCATGGCCATGAATGAATCGCTTTGGAGCATCTCCGAATCACGAAAGCCGCATCCAAGAAGAACATTATATTCATGGCCATGAATCACTCGATGCCATGGCCACCCTTCAAGACCATTTCAACAGTTGCCTTTTCTTCTCCTCCTCCGCCTTATCCAGGGCCCTGTCCAAATTGGCGGAAAGGGAGTTTGCAGTATTCGACTTGAGCCCAACCCAAGGATTCATTCTGCTCACCCTCCGAAAGGCCCCTGGCATCAGTATAGGTGACCTTGGCCTTGTACTTTCCCTCGGACAGTCCACAATCACCAAGGCGGTAGAGAAGATGGAACAGCGCGGACTGGTTATCCGCGAAACATACGGCCGTTTGACTCGCGTGTTCATCACCGGCAAAGGAGAGGAAAGGGAAGCCGATGCCAAGGCCGCATGGAAAAAGACCAGGTTGGCGTATACGAACGCGGTCAGTCTGGGCGCGGTGGAGCAACTCTGTGAGGAACTGGCCACGGCTAGGCGGAAGTTGGCGGGCGAAGATTGATGGCCCCCCTGTCCTGATCCATTCATGGCCATGAATGGATCAAAGAAGCTCACCAATCCTCTGGGTCATGCCCCCGCCCCACTGGGACCAGGACGCATACCATTCCGGATACGGCGGCACATGCAACCCATTCATGGCCATGAATACATCAAGTAAGTTCACGAGTCCGTA
>JAGFIV010000092.1 GCA_024103275.1 Flavobacteriales bacterium | reverse complement strand
GCATCGCCAGAACGGTAAGGCATCCGACCCCCAAAAAAGCGAAGCCCCCCAAAACGCTTGGAGGGCTTGCGGCTCTAAGGGAGCCTCCTGTCAGATTTGAACTGACGACCTGCTCATTACGAATGAGCTGCTCTACCGCTGAGCTAAGGAGGCTTTCAGGAAAACGCCCGGGTCCGGCGGGCGGGCGGCAAAGCTAAATGAATTCACCTTTCGTGCCGACGGGCGGATGCAACCGGTGGCTCCGGGCAGCTATGCCCCGGCCTCTCCACCGGTCAAAACTTCACCTGCAGGCCCAGCTGGAACTGCACTCCCGTGGTCTTCAGCGTGCCTTTGTAGTTGACGGCGGCGATCAGCGGGTCGCCGGGGTCGCGTTCCTTCCAGGTGAAGTTGGCGCCCGTAAAGCGCAGTCCGGCATTCAGGCCGAACAGGTCGCTGAAGTAGTACTGGCCTGCGATGCCCAGGCGTGCGTGGCTGCCCTCGAAGTAGTCGGTGAAACGGTCCTTCCCGCTTTTCACGTCCTTGATCTGCAGCTTGGACATCCCCAGGTCCACATGGAGGTAGAGCGCGAACCGGTCCTTGTTGACGACGTAGTAGCGTGGCGATATCCCCAGCAGCAGCAGCTTGTTCGGGTGGGTGCCGGAGGAATCGAGGTAGCTGCCGGGCTCGATGTACAGGCCCAGGCTGAAGCGGACGGTGAAGCTGTACTGCGCCTCCAGGGGCACGGTGACGGTGACGGCGCCGTCGTTGTGGCTGTCCTTCTTGGAGAACCCGAGGATGGTGATCTCGCTTTCGTACCGCGTGGCGTGCGCGCCGGCGTTGAGGCCGATGCCCAGTTGGAAGTCGCCCCGCGTGATGGCCTGGCCCGCCGCCGCGGCCGGCGCAAAGGCCAGGAGGACGGCCATGGCACAGGCGGGGGCCATGGCCCGAAGGAGTGGTTTTCGCATGGCCAAATGTGCGTTGTTTTTCCGGACGGGGGCCTGGTGGCGGCACCGCGTCCGGACAGCCTTCAAACGATGTGCCCGATCTTGTTGCCTGCGGGCCTTGCGGTGATCTACATTTGGCCTCCCGGAAAAAACCTGCTCCCTTTCCCATGGCACCCGAAAAACAGCAAGAGGCCGCGGCCGAGAGGACCTACGCGGCCTACCGCGAGGAGGAACATCTTGTCTTCGATCCGTTGCAGGACCTGAACCTGCCGGCCAGCTATGAGGAGGTGCAACGGCGCTACAAGCGTTTGCGCACGGAGCGCGAGGCTCCGTCGCTGAATTGAAGGTGCGGCGAACATCGTGGGAGGCCCCGGCGATCGCCGGGGCTTTTTGTTGCCCGCAGGCCTTGCGGCCCGGCCGTTGCGCCGTTCGGGCGAAATGATCTACTTTCATCCGGCGTAGGCCGGGCCGCCGCCGGCCGCGGAAGATCGTTCATCCCTTTCCCACCTGTCCAAACCCCACCCCCATGAAGAGCTATGATGACAAGCACATCAAGAACATCGTGTTGCTCGGTTCGCACGGAAGCGGCAAGACGAGCCTGGCCGAGACCATGCTGTTCGAGGCAGGCCTGCTGAACCGGCGGGGCCGCGTGGAGGACGGCAACACGGTGAGCGACCATACGGACCTGGAGCGCGAGCGCGGGTACAGCACGCAGATCAGCTGCATGCACACGGAGTGGCGCCAGTACAAGATCAACATCATCGATACGCCGGGCATGGATGAGCTGGCCGGAGAGACGGTGCCGGCGATCCATGTGGCGGACACCTGCGTGCTGGTGCTGAACGCGCGCAGCGGCGTGGACGTGGGCACGGAGCTGGTGTGGGAGCACGTGAAGCCTGCGCACCGGCCGGTGATCCTGGCCATCAACCAGCTGGACCAGGAGGACGCGGACTATGACGAGGTGCTGAAGCAGGCGCGCGAACATTTCGGCGCGGCGGTCACCGTGATGCAGTACCCGTTGGAGCAGGGAGCGGGCTTCCACCGGATCATCGACCTGCTGCGCATGACGATGTACGTGTTCAAGGACGAGGGCGGCAAGCCGGAGAAGCACCCCATCCCGGAGGGGGAACGCGAAAAGGCCGAAAGCCTGCACAAGGAGTTGGTGGAGAAGGCGGCCGAGAACGACGAGCAGCTGATGGAGCGCTACTTTGAGAAGGGCGGGCTGGACGAGGACGAGATGAGCGCGGGCCTGCGGGCGGGGATGATGCAGCGCACCTGCTTCCCGGTGTTCTGCCTGAGCGCGCTGCGCAACATGGGCAGCGGCCGCCTGATGGGCTTCATCGACAACGTGGCGCCCAGCGCCACCGACATGCCGGCGGCGCGCACCGAGGACGGCGGCCACTTGCCCTGCGCGGTGGACGGCCCCACGGTGCTGTACACCTTCAAGACCGCCTCCGAGGCCCATGCCGGGCGGGTCACCATGTTCAAGGTGATGAGCGGGGAGCTGCGCGAAGGCCAGGAGCTGATCAATGGCAACACCGGCGCGGTGGAGCGCATGGGCCAGATCTTTTCGTTGATGGGCAAGGAGCGCAAGCCGGTGCCCGTGCTGGTGGCCGGCGACATCGGGGCGGCGCTGAAGCTGAAGGATACCGGCACCGGCCAGACGCTGCACGCCAAGGGCGCGGAGGTGCGCCTGGCCGGCATCGCATGGCCCGCACCGCGGCTCTACCGGACCATCCGCGCCAAGGACCCCAAGCAGGATGAGAAGCTGCACGCCGCCCTGCTGGAGATCCAGCAGGACGACCCCTCGGTGACCACGCGCTACGTGCGCGAAAGCAGCGAGCAGGTGATCGGCACCCTGGGCGAGATCCATCTGGGCGTGGTGGACTGGAAGCTCAACAAGCTCTTCAAGGTGGAGGCCGAATACGGCAGCCCCAAGGTGCCCTACCGGGAGACCATCCGCAAGTCGGCCGAAGCCATGTACCGCCACAAGAAGCAGACCGGCGGCGCGGGCCAGTTCGGCGAGGTACACCTGCGCATCGAACCGTGGTACGAGGGGATGCCGGCACCGTCGGGCCTGAACGTGCGCAACACCGAGGTGCTTGACCTGCCCACGGGCGGCAAGCTGGTTTTCTGCAATTGCATCACCGGCGGGGTGATCGACACGCGGTTCATGCCCAGCATCCTCAAGGGGGTGATGGAGAAAATGGAGAAGGGCCCACTGACCGGCTCGCCCGCGCGCGATGTGCGCGTGCTGGTGTACGACGGCAAGATGCACCCGGTGGACAGCAACGACATCAGCTTCAAGATCGCGGGCCTGATGGCGTTCAAGGATGCCTTTACCCAGGCGGACCCGCTGCTGATGGAGCCGATCCAGGAGGTGGAGATCCACGTGCCGGATGAGCTGATGGGCGACGTAATGACCGACCTTCAGGGACGGCGCAGCATCATCCAGGGCATCGAGGGCACGGGCCGCATACAGGTGATCCGCGCGCAGGTGCCCGTGGCCGAACTGGACCGCTACAGCACCCGGTTGCGCAGCCTCACCCAGGGGCGCGGCACGCACACGGAACGCTTCCTGGAATACCGCGCGGTGCCGGCCGAGCTGCAGCAGAAACTCATCCACGACCACCAGCAGCAGGAGGTACCGGCCTGATCAGCGCCCCCAGGTCCCCTGCATGCCGGGCGTTACGGAAAGGCCGTCGTTGGAGCGGTCGCTGTCGCCCAGGCGGCCCATGGGGTCGAGCTCGATGCGCTGGATGCCCGACAGGGGGACGGGAATGGTGAAGGTATAGGTGGGGTCCGGCCATGGCCACGGGCGCAGCGTGGTCCAGGCCATTCCTTCCGGGGCCTCCGCCCGTGCGCCCAGCATCAGCGACAGCGGGATGTTGAACCACCGCAGGCCGCCGTCCGTGCCCTGCACGGCCACGTCCGCCGGCATCAGCATGTCGCCCTTGCGCTCCAAGGTGATGGTGGTGCTGTCCCCGTGCTGCACCACCCCTTTCACCGCATAGTCCAAGGTGCGGGTGGTGTTGATCCATTCGTTGAAATACCAGCCCAGCTGCAGGCCGCTCTCCTTTTCCATCACGCGCTGCACATCCACGGGCCGCGGATGCTTGAAGGCGCAGCAGCCGAAATAGCGGCGCAGCCCCCTGTGCAGGGTGCTGTCACCGATCACCGCGCCCAGCTGGTCCAGGAAAAACTCGCCTTTGCCGTAGGCCGTGGCCGAATAGCCATAGTTCGTCAGGAAGTGGTCCGCCTCCACGGTCATGGGCTCATGGTGCCCGGAGGTGGCCAGCTGCAGGTAGGACTCCAGTGCCTTGCCGTGTACGCGGCCCTTGGCCGACGAGGGGAACAGCTCACGCATCACCTCCGAGCCCGCATATTCCGCAAAGCCCTCGTCCAGCCATGCGTAGCTCAGCTCGTCGTTGGCCAGCACGCCATAGTACCAGTTGTGCAACAGCTCATGCACGCTGGTGCCCACCAGGCTGCCCAGGCGGCGCCCGCCGGTGATCAGCGTCAGCATCGGGTATTCCATCCCGCCGTCGCCGCCCTGCACGAAGCTGAACTCCGGCCAGGGGTATTTCCCGTAATGGCGGTTGGCGAATTCCACGGCGCGTACCATGTAGCCGGGCAACTGGTCCCAGGTCTCGGCCAGCTCCGGCTTGTCCTTGCGGAAGAAGCGCAGCAGCGGCCCCCCGGGCACCTGGGCCGTGGTCTGCACGTAGTCCGGATCGGCCGCCCAGGCGAAGTCGTGCACGCGCGGTGCCTTGAAGCGCCAGGTAAGCTTGCCGTCGCTGCGCTTTTGCGGCCGCGCCAGCCGGGCATAGCCGCGCCCGATCTCCCCTGCATTGGCCAATACGCCGGTGGCGGCCACCGTGTAGGCACTGTCCAGGGTGATCGCCACCTCATAGTCGCCCCATTCGCCATAGAACTCGCGCCCCACGTATGGATCGGCATGCCAGCCCCGGTCGTCATACACCGCCACCTTGGGGTACCACTGGGTCATGCTGTAGGCCACGCCCTCGTCGCTGTCGCGCCCGCTGCGCCGGATCTGCACGGGCACCTGTCCGGTGAAGCGGATCTGCAGCACGGTGGTGGCCTTGGGCTTGAGGGGCTTGGCCAAGCGCACGCGCAGCACCGTGCCCAGCGGCTCCAGCACCGTGGGATGGCCGTCCTGGGTCACGGCCGCGCAGCGCAGGTCGCCCACCTCATCCGGTCCCAGCCCGGAGATCCGGTCACGAACACGGGGATCGGGGTCGGCGATGGTGCGCGACCGCACGTCCATCTCACTGCCCGGCTTGAAGGCGTTGAAGTATAGGTGAAAGAATACTTCGTGCAGCGTATCCGGGCTGTTGTTCCGATACACAAGCTTCTCGGTTCCCTGGAACCGATGGGTGCGCACATCCAGGTCCACGTCGATCATGCATCGGATGTGTTGTTGCCACCGGTCGCATTGGGCCATGCCCGCCAGGCCCAGTGCCCACGCCAGGGTGAAAAGACAGGTTCGCATGGCCCAAAGATGTCCCCCGGGCGTGGATCACTCCGTGGAGATGGGGTGAAAAGCGACGCTGGTGGCTGGAATGGACAACGGGAGCGTGGAAATCCTGTTGATTGGATGTGTGGTTTCCGTGGATATCCCGTGACGGATCGTGCATCCCACGTTCATTTCCTGTGGGGATCAGGTGGAGAACGGTCCCCTGCCCGGCCGCCCACGGCAAGGGGTGCCCGTTCACAAGCTGTTCGTCGGGCGTGTGCTTTCTGTTGATAACGGGCCACTGACGTGGATACCACCGTTCATAACCTGTGCCGGAGGGGTCACGGAAAAGGGCGGCCGATGGGTTGTCCACCGTTGGTGAATAGCCGGTTCCCGCTCAGGAGAGCAGGGCTTGGCGCAGGGCAAACTCCAGCTGCCGGTTGGACTCGAGCAATTTTTCGGCGTAGGCGATCCGCTCCTCTTCCTCTTGGTAATCCTGCCAAGCCGCATTCACGGCCTTCAGCACATCCCCGGTGTCCCACGGCTTATGGATGTAATGGCACACCCCGGCCTGGTTGAGCGCATCCACCAGGGCCTGCAGGTCCGCATAGGCCGTTATCAACATCCGGCGCACCCGTGGAAAACGTTCCTTGATGCGGCACAACACCTCGCTGCCGGCCAGACCGGGCATGCGCTGGTCGCTGATCACCACATGGACCTCCCGGGACTCCAGGTACGCCAGGGCCTCCTCCAGACCGTTGACGGCAAGGACGTTGAACGCATCACGGAAGGTGGCCTTGAACACGACCCGGTTATCCCGCTGATCGTCAATGTACAACACGGTGGGCTTTGGGCGATTGGTTGTGGCGCTTGACATATTGACCTCACTTTTGGGTGCCGCCCTTTACGGTCCTTCGCAGGTAAAAGTTATCAACATCCGCTCGATATTTGTTAATAAGTTTCTCGCTGTTATCTTCGACCCGTTTTCTTGCCGTTCCCATAACCCAAACCCCATGGATGCTGAATTAGCGGGATTGCTCGGCCAACAGGCACCCGTGGCCGATGTCTACCGCCCCGAGATCTACCGCCTTCCGGGCGACAGCGCGGGACTAAAGGCTTTACTTGCCAAAAATCCGGACATCCGTATCCATGATCGGATCCACGACCAGCTCCGCGAACTGGTCAAATCCCTGAACCCGCACGCGCCCTTGAAAGGCGAACAGCTTGAGGAAGCGGTACAGGGACACCTGAACGGCAGGCCGTTGACCGCATACGGCGTTTGGGTGTACTACCCTTGGTCGCGGACCTTGGTGCACCTGCTGGATGAACAGGAGTTCGCCGAGGTGCGCACGGATCGCAACCGCAACAAGATCACCCGGGAGGAGCAAGCCGTCCTGGCCTCGAAGAAAGTGGGCGTGATCGGCTTGTCGGTGGGCCAGTCGGTAAGCATGGCGATGGCCCTGGAGCGCAGCTTCGGCGAGATCCGCTTGGCGGACTTCGACACATTGGACCTGAGCAACCTGAACCGCATCCGCGCCGGTGCGCACAACCTGGGCCTGAACAAAGCCCTCATCACGGCGCGGGCGATCGCGGAGATCGATCCCTTCCTGCAGGTGTTGTGCTTCACCGAAGGGCTCACCCGCGGGAACATGGATGCCTTCTTCACCGGCGGCGGCAGGTTGGACATGGTGGTGGAGGAATGCGACAGCGTGGACATCAAGATCCTGGCGCGGCAGAAGGCCAAGGCCCTGGGGATTCCGGTGGTGATGGACATGAGCGACCGCGGCTGCCTGGACGTGGAGCGGTACGACCTGGAGCCGGGCCGTCCGCTGATGCACGGGTGGATCGACCACCTGGACCTGGACGCGGCCGGCCGCCCGATGACGGCCGAGGAGAAGGTGCCCTACATGCTGCCCATCACGGGCATGGAGACGCTCAGCGCGCGCATGAAGGCCTCGGTGCTCGAGCTGGGGCAGACCATCAGCACCTGGCCACAGTTGGCCACCTCGGTTGTGCTGGGCGGCGCCTTGGCCGGCGATGCGGTGCGGCGGATCCTGTTGGGCGAATTCCACGCCTCGGGCCGCTGGTTCGTGGACCTCGATGAATTGGTGGCCGATCCACCGGCCCCGGCACCGGCGCCCACGAACGGTGCCGCAGCCTCCGGCGCGTTCACCGTGAAAGGGACGCTCTTGAAAGAACTGGCAGCCAAGCTGGGCCCCCTGCCGAAAGATGCGGTGGAACCGGGCAGCGAGGAGATCGGGAAGATCATCACCGCCGGAGGGCTGGCCCCCAGCTCAGGCAACATGCAGCCCTGGCGTTTCGCCTGGCACGGCAAGCGGCTGCTGCTCTTCCACGACCACGCGCGTTCGCACTCCTTCTGGGACCCCGACCATTTCATTGCCCACATCGGCCTGGGGGCCTGCGTGGAGAATGTGGTGCTGAAGGCCCATGAGCTGGGCCTGGAAGTGGTGTCCCGCCTGTTTCCCGTGCAGGGCGACACGGCGCTGGTCGCCGCCTTTGAGTTCCACCGGGATGCGGTGAAGAACTCCGAGCCGCATGTGGCGGACGACCTGGCGCCGATGATCGCGCAGCGGCACACCAACCGCAAGTTCCCGCATCCCGGGCCCCTGCCCGCGGGCGCGGCGGAGCGGTTGGCGGAAGTGGGCCGCACCATGGAGGGCTGCCGGATGCATCTCCTGGAGGACCGGGCCAAACTGGTGCAACTCGCCGACCTGTGCGGCCGGTCCGAGCGCATACGGATACTGAACCTGACCGGGCATGCCGAATTCTTCGGCCACGAGATCCGGTGGACCGCCGAGGAGGCCGAGCGGACCCGTGACGGGCTGGACATCGCCACCATGGAAATGCGGCCCACGGACCTGGCGGGCCTGCAGGTGGCCTCCGACCCGCGCGCCATTGAGCTGCTGAACCGGTGGAAGGGCGGAAAGGGCCTGGAGAATGTGTCGGCACCTGCCATCAAGGCTTCCTCCGCGGCCATGCTGGTCACCGCCCAGCGGGACTCCCTGCCGGACCGGATACAGGCCTCGCGCCTGTTCCAACGCCTTTGGATGGCGGCCAATGCCATCGGCCTGGCGGTCCACCCCATCGCCGCACCGATCCTCCTTACCCACGGCCTGCCCCTGATCAAGGACCAACTGGGCGCGCACGAACTGGAGGAACTGGAGCACATCCAACGGGAACTGGACCGCTTATGGGACCTGCAAGGCCGGAAGCCCATTTTCATGGCACGCCTGGCCCAGGCCGGCGAGCCCAGCATGCGGTCGTACCGCCACCCCTTGTCCGCCATCCTCCTCCCCACACCCTGACCCCCACGCAACCCCAAAAACCATCCCCATGTCCCCCATCGAACGGATCACCCTGAAAGCCTTCCAAGCACCGGATGAACCCGAGCTGTGCGCGGAGTTCCTCATGGAGCACCGGAGGGTGCTCGAGGAGTTCGGCATCAGCCACGTGTCCACGAACAACGAGGTATGGATGCACGACCCGTACAGTTATGTGATCGTCGCCCTGCATGAAACCATGGGCATGATCGGTGGCATCCGGCTGCAGATCGACCATCCGGGCACGTCCTTGCCCATGTCGGAGGCCATCCGCAAGCTGGACCCCAAGGTGGACCAGGTGCTGCAGGAACTGGAGCCGGTCGGCAACGGTGAGGTATGCGGCCTCTGGAATGCACACCGGGCCAACGGCCTCGGGATCCCCGTGCTGCTGAGCCAGGCGGTGACCGCCATGGCGGTGGCGGCGGGTGCCCGCAAAATGGTGTGCTTCGTGGCGCACTACACGCAGAAGCACCCCGCCCGCAACGGGTTCGTGGTGCTGGACAGCGTGGGCGACCACGGCTACTTCCCCGGATACCCCATCGAAAGGATCATCGCCATCGCCATGGTGAACCCGGACACGATGTTGCTGGAGCACGCGTCCACCGAACAGCGGCAGCTGATCTACAGCTTGCGCCTGAGGCCCGAACAGGTGCGGGAGGAAACACCGGGCAAGGCACCGCTGGAAGTGACCTACCGGATGCGCCTGTCCGCCAATGTGCATGACCTGTATGCCTACCAGCAGATCGAGCAGGCACGGTTGATGGCCGTGGGTATGTAAGGACCGCGCGGAACGGTGCCGTCATCGCGGGGCCAACAGGGCTTCTTCTTCTGCAACTCAGGGGGTCCGTGATGCGTATGAGCCGCACGTGATCCGGCTTTCGCTCATCCTCCCCTTGTTGTGGGCGCTCTTGGGAGCGCCCTTCCAGGCCGGCGCCCAGGGGCGGATCGTTTTCGACCGCAACCTTCCCGCCCGGCCCATCGGCCATGATATCTTGCTGCTGGAGGACACTTCCATGGCGCTCTCCGTGGACGAAGTACTTGCTTCCCGGCAGTTCCGGCCAAGCACGTCAGATGTTCCCAACCTGGGACTTACCCGCTCCGTCCATTGGGCGAAATTCACCGTGGTGAACGCGGACCCGGACCAACGGGTCAACCTGCTGTTGGACTATCCGGAGATCGGGGAGGTGGACGTTTACCTGTCCTACTCCGGCAAGTACAGGCACCTGTTGTCCAGCGGCCAACGCCGCGCATTGGACCGCTCGGGGCAATACAGCCCGACCTACACCTGCTACCTGGATATCCCCTACGGCGATGAAGGCACGGTGTTCGTACGTGTAAGGAGCGACAAGCAGCTCCAATTGCCGATGTTTCTTGTATCGGAGAAGCAGGCCGGCCAGATCGCGCTCAACCGTTCGATCTTCATCGGAGGCTACATCGGCATCATGCTGGTGATGCTGTTGTACAACCTGTTCGTCTACTTCTCCATCAGGGAGCGGGCATACATCCTATATGCCGTGTACATCCTGTGCGTGACCTTGGCCCAGGTCTCGTTCGCCGGATGGCTGGGCTTTTACGTCTTCCCATCCGTACCTTGGATCAACGAGCATTCCTCGCTTACGCTCACGGCGCTGACGGCCAGCTGCGCGGTCCTGTTCATGGATGCGTTCATACATGCGCGGAAACACATCCCGCGTTTCATTCCCACCCGGAACGCCATCATCACGGCCTTGGCCCTCGGGGTGGTGCTGGACTTGATCGGGCTCCGGATCCTCGCCTACAGCCTGGTCCAACTGATCTCGCTGCTCACATCCATCTACATGCTGACCGCCGCGATCCTGTTGACCCTGAAACATGAGCGTTCCGCCGGCTTTTTCCTCGTGGCCTGGGTCATCTTCCTGAGCGGGGTGACCATCTTCGTGGCCAAGGACTGGGGGGTGTTGCCATACAACGACCTGACCAAGTACATGATGACCATCGGCTCGGCGATCGAGGTGGTGCTGCTGTCCTTCGGCCTGGCGGACAAGATCAACATCCTGCGCAAGGAAAAGGACCTGTCGCAGGCACAGGCCCTACAGCTGGCGAAGACCAACGAGCAGATCATCCGGCACCAGAACACGATGCTGGAGCAGAAAGTGGCCGAACGCACCCGGGCCTTGCAGGAGAGCAACGACCATCTGAAGCGCACCCAGGGCCAGCTGGTGAATGCTGAAAAGATGGCATCGCTGGGCCAGTTGACCGCCGGGATCGCCCACGAGATCAACAACCCCTTGAACTTCATCAGCAGCAGCCTGCCCCCGCTGAAGCGCGACCTGCTGGACTTGTCCGAGGTGCTGTTCGCCTATCGCAAGGCCAGCGCAGGGCTCCCCACGTTCGCCGACGTACATGCGATGGAAGACCAGGTTGACATGGACGAAACCGTGCAGGAAGTGAAGGACATCCTTTCGGCCATGGAAAACGGTGCGCAACGGACCTCGGAGATCGTACGGGGGCTGCGCACCTTCAGCCGCTTGGACGAAGACGACCTGAAGGGGGCGGACCTCAACGAGAACATCCGCAGCACCGTGGTGGTGCTGGGGCCGCAGTTCCGCGACCAGGTGGAGGTGCTATACGACCTGGAAGACATGCCGCATGTGGAATGCTATCCGGGGAAATTGAACCAGCTGTTGATGAACCTGCTGAACAATGCGGCCCATGCGGTGAAGAAGCGTCACGGGGCATCGGGCGGGACGGTACGGATCGCCACGCGAAAGGAAGGCGCAATGGCCGTGATCATCATCAGCGACAATGGGATCGGCATGGACGGATCTGTTCGGTCCCGGCTCTTCGAGCCCTTCTTCACCACCAAGGACGTCGGCGAGGGCACCGGGCTCGGTCTTTCGATCGCCAAGGGCATCGTCGACAAGCACCACGGCGAGATCACCGTGGAAAGCGAGGTCGGCCGGGGCACCACATTCACCATTACCATTCCCATGGCCCAGGCGGGCCTATCTGAAAAACGTGCTTGAAACACATGCAATCCGTGAACGAACGCATCAAGGTCCTTTATGTGGATGATGAGGAAGGCAACCTGATGGCCTTCCGGGCGAGCTTCCGCCGGGATTTCGAAGTGACCGTGGCCAAAAGCCCCGTCGAAGCCCTGGCCTGGCTGGCGGAAAACACCGTCCACGTGGTGATCAGCGACCAGCGCATGCCGGGCATGACGGGGTCGGAGTTCCTGGCCCAAGTACGCAAACGGTGGCCCAAGGTGGTGCGCCTGCTGCTCACGGGCTACTCCGACATCCAGGCGGTGGTGGATGCCATCAACCTGGGCGGCATCCATGCGTACATCACCAAGCCGTGGGATCCCACCGACCTGAAACTGCGGGTGGAGCAGGCCCACGAGGTGCACCAGCTCCGGGCCCAGCGGGACCGCCTTTTCGAGCGCTACCGCCAGGTCTTCGATTCGTCGGGCGACCCCATCCTGATCATGGACGACCAGGGGCATTTCAAGGAAATGAACCCCGCGGCCCGGCAACTGCTGTGCTTGGCCCCGGCCGCCCCGCCCGGGGAACTCTCCACCTACGTGTCGGACGTGCCCGCCATGTTCCGCCGGATGCGCAAGCAACGCCAAGGCACCTCCTATTTGAACGTCGATATTACCCTGAGCGTCCCCAACGGCCCCACGGTGGACTGCCTGATCACGGCCACGCACGTAGGCCGGGACAGCCAGGGCAACAGCCTGTACCAGGCCATGATCAAGGACATCACCGACCGCAAGAAGGAAGAGGACCAATTGCGCAAGCTGAACCGCGACCTGGACAAGCGCGTGACCATCCGCACGAAACAGCTGATGGAGGCCCTGGACGACCTGGGGGCCTTCTCGTACTCCGTGGCACACGACCTGCGGTCGCCCCTGAAGAACATCAAGGTGATCAGCGATCACCTGAGCAGCATGGCCTCCATGCGGGCGGACGAAGAGGAACGCGACCTGGCCGACCGCATCCACAGAGGGGCGTCGCGCCTGCTCACCCTGGTGGACGACCTGCTCCGGTTCTCGCGCACCGACAGCAAGAACACCGAGATGGCCGATGTGGACGCCGCAGCGGTGATGGGTGAATGCATCCGCGAGCTGCCTTCCTCCCCGGACGGGGTGCAGTTCATCTTGCCTGCTCCCGGCGAAGCCATCATTCATGCGGACCCGGCGATGGTGAAGGCGGTCTTGACGAACCTGCTGGCCAATGCGGTGAAATTCACCCGGGAGCGCCGCGATGCACGCATCGAGCTGGGCCACCAGCACGATGGGGACAGCGAGGTGATCTGGGTCAAGGACAACGGTGTCGGGTTCGACAACGACAAGAAGGACCAGGTTTTCGGCGTGTTCAAGCGCCTGCACACCTCGGCCCGCTTTGAAGGCACCGGCATCGGCCTCGCCTTGGTGAGCCGGATCATGAAAAAGCACGAAGGCACCTGTTGGGCCGAAGGGAACCCGGGCGAAGGCGCCACCATCTTCCTGCGGTTTCCGGCACGCGGGACGGACATGCGCCAGACCGCATGATGTAACCCTGGCCCACGGCCCACGTTTGAGCAGCCAAGTACCGCGCCCATGAAAAAACTATCCGTCCTCCTGGTGGCCCTGGCCGCCCTCCCCTGCCTGCTGCAGGCCCAAAAACTGGTTGATAAGCGGGAACAGGCCACCGGCTGGTACGTGCCCGTCAAGTTCATCGTGACCGCGCAACACGCCAAGGCCAAAGCGGTCAGCGCCCAGGTCTTCCTGGACAACAAGCTCATCCGGGAGCTTCCCGCCCCCAAGGGCAAATTCACCTTGGCGCTCGACCTGGACAAGCAGTACACCGTGGTCCTGGCCAAGGAGGGTTACCGCACCAAATCCGTGTACATCGATACCTCCATCCCCGGCCAGTTGGTGCAGTACCCGGCCTACGAATGCACAATGAACCTGGACCCTGCGGACCAATACACGCATGCGGACCCCTTCTACCTGGACTTCCCCAGCGCCATCATCCGGTGGAATGACGAAGCCCACGGATTCCTGCCTGAAATGGAATACCTGAAGGATATCCAGGCCAAGATGGCCATGCTGCAGGTGCAGGCCGACCCCCGATGAACCGGAACCACCCGCCCGTCAAGCACCACTGAACCTTGGCGGGGGCTGCGAAAGGCGCTTGCCGGCGGCAGGCGCCTTTGCATTTCCGGGCGCGCCTTGATCGGTCCGGCGCTCCGGCACGGCGCTCCCCGTGATCCGTTGCTTCAATGCTGGTCGTAGTCCACCACCACGCGCGGGGTCAGCGGGTGGCTTTGGCAGGTGAGCACGTAGCCGTCGGCCACTTCCTCGTCAGTAAGCGCATAGTTCATGTCCATGGCCACCTTGCCCTCCACGATGCGCGCCTTGCAGGTGCAGCACACGGCCCCCTTGCATGAATAAGGCACGTCCAACCCGGCATTCTCGGCCGAGTCCAGGATGGTGATACCGTGTGGAGGCACCTCGATCTCCGTCTCCCTTCCGTCGAGGATGATCTTCACATGGGCCACGCCCTCCAAGGGTGCCCCGGCGGTATCGGGGGGGGGCGTTCCGTGCTTCAGGTCGCTTTCGGCCACGGGCGCGGAAAAGAGCTCGATGTGCACACGCTCCTTCCCCACCCCCAGTTTCTCCAGGGCCTCGCTCACGTTCACCATCATCGGCTCGGGGCCGCAGATGAAGTACTCGGTGTCGGCATTGTCGTCCACGAAGCGCTGCGCCAATGCGGCCGCCTTTTCCACGGTGATCAGGCCATTGAACAACATGTCCTCGTCCTTCCCGTACGTGAGGATGTGGTATACCTTCAGGCGCCCGCCATACCGGGCTTGGAGTTCCTCCAAGCTGTTGCGGAAAATGATGCGGTCCGTGTCGGTGTTGCCGTAAAACAGGGTGAGCCTGCTTTCAGGCTCGGTGCGCAGTACGGTCTTGATGATGCTGAGGATGGGCGTGATTCCGCTCCCCCCTGCAAAGCAGACATAGTGTTTGCGGTTGGCCGCATCCAACAGGGTATAGAACTTGCCCATGGGCGTCATCACCTCCAAGGTGGTTCCGGCCTGCAGTGTATCCACCAAGGTGCCCGATGCGCGGCCGCCCTCCACCCGTTTGACGGCGATCTTCATCTCCTCGGGGTCGAGCGGGCTGCTGCAGATGCTATAGCTGCGCCTTACCTCGCCGTCCTTCACGGGCACCTTCAGGGTGACGTACTGGCCTTGGATGAAGCGGAAGTCGTCGCGCAGTTCCGGCGGGATGGTGAAGCCAATGACGATACTGTCCGTGGTTTCCTTGTGGACGCTGGAAACGGTGAGCGTGTGGAAGCGGGCCATGCGGGCGGGGGTATCCGACATAAAGGATCAGCACATCGTTTGAATGACGATATCGGCGGACAAAATTAGCCGTTGCCGCCGTCCTGCCCCCCTTTGGCCCCTTCGCGGCTGAAAATCCCGCCCGGTGGCTACATTAGCCCTCTGCTAACCGATACACAGTGAAACCGATGCCAGATAGCCAACACGAGAAACGGTTCCAGGAAAGGATCGATGCGGAGCAGAAAGTGGAGCCGCGCGACTGGATGCCCGATGACTACCGGAAGATGCTGGTGCGCCAGATCAGCCAGCACGCGCACAGCGAGGTGGTGGGCATGTTGCCCGAGGGCAATTGGATCACGCGGGCACCGAGCCTGCATCGCAAGACCATCCTGCTGGCCAAGGTGCAGGATGAGGCCGGCCACGGGCTGTACCTGTACAGCGCTGCCGAGACCCTGGGGATCAGCCGCGAGGAGATGATCGACCAGTTGCTGGAGGGCCGTGCCAAGTACAGCAGCATCTTCAACTACCCCACGCTCACCTGGGCGGACATGGGCGCAATCGGCTGGCTGGTGGACGGGGCGGCCATCATCAACCAGGTGATGCTGACGCGCACGAGCTACGGGCCTTACTCAAGGGCCATGGTGCGCATCTGCAAGGAGGAAAGCTTCCACCAGCGCCAGGGTTACCAGATCCTGATGACGTTGAGCAAGGGCACGCCGGAACAGAAGGCCATGGCGCAGGATGCGCTGGACCGCTGGTGGTGGCCGGCGCTGATGATGTTCGGCCCCAGCGACAAGGACAGCGTGCACAGCGTGCAGAGCATGAAATGGAAGATCAAGCGGCAAGGCAACGATGAGCTGCGGCAGACCTTCATCGACCGCACGGTGCCGCAGGCGGAATTCATCGGGCTAAAGGTGCCGGACCCGGACCTGAAGTGGAACGAGAAGACGCAGCACTACGACTTTGGCAAGATCGACTGGGAGGAGTTCCGCAACGTGATCAAGGGCAACGGCCCCTGCAACCGGGAACGGCTGGCCGCACGTCGCAAGGCGCATGAGGACGGAGCCTGGGTGCGTGCGGCGGCACTGGCCCACGCCGAAAAGCAAGCCAAGAAAAAAGCAGCCTGAACCCGCCATCCATCGCCATAAATCGCAATCCATGGAATCCAAGAACAAGAATGACTGGCCGCTTTGGGAGATCTTCATCCAAAGCAAGCGGGGCAACGACCACAAACACGTGGGCAGCCTGCATGCCGCCGATGCGCGCATGGCCATTGAAAACGCGCGCGATGTCTATACCCGGCGCGGCGAGGGCAACAGCATTTGGGCGGTGCGCTCCGCAGACGTGCATGCCAGCAAGCCCGAGGACCAAGGTGCCTTCTTCGACCCGGCGGACGACAAGATCTACCGCCATCCCACGTTCTACCCATTGCCCGAAGGCGTGAAGTACATGTGATGATGACCCGCGAAGAAGCCCTATACCGGTTTGCCCTGCGCATGGGCGACAACGCCCTGGTGCTGAGCCACCGCCTGAGCCAATGGTGCGGCCACGGGCCGGTCCTTGAGGAAGACATGGCCCAGACCAACATCGCCCTGGACCTGATCGGCCAGGCGCGCAACTACCTCACCTACGCCGGTGAGCTGGAAGGCAAGGGGCGTGATGAGGACGACCTGGCCTACCTGCGCACCGACCGGGAATACACCAATGTGCAGCTCGTGGAGCTTCCCAACGGCGACTATGCCTTTACCATCGCGCGCAGCTTCCTGTTCGATGCCTTCCACCTGCCCCTGCTCAAGGCCATGGCCTCCGGCAAGGATGAACGCCTGAAGGCCATCGCTGAAAAGGCCGTGAAGGAGGTGACCTACCACCTGCGCCACAGCAGCGAATGGCTGGTGCGCTTCGGGGACGGGACCGATGAGAGCCACCGCAGGGCCCAAGCCGCCTTGGATGAGCTGTGGCGGTTCACCGGGGAACTCTTCGAGGCGGACGAGGCCGAGCAGGCCCTGGCCAAGGATGGTACCATCCCGGCCTTGGCCGACCTGCGCAAGGAGTGGAACGCCACGGTGGACCGCGTGCTGGGAGAAGCCACCCTCAAGCGCCCGGACGATGGCCACATGGCGCATGGGGGCAAGCGCGGGGTGCATACCGAGCACCTGGGGCACATGTTGGCCGAGATGCAGGTGCTGCAACGCGCCCATCCGGGTGCGGAGTGGTAACTTAGCGGTATGAAGACGGTGGCCGAGATCGAGGCCCTGTTGGCGGAGGTGAAGGACCCGGAGATCCCGGTGATCAGCCTCCGCGAATTGGGCGTGCTGCGCGACATCCAGGTGGAGGACGGGCGGGTGGAGGTGACGATCACGCCCACGTACACGGGGTGCCCGGCGATGGATGTGATGCGCCTGGGCGTGGAGAAGGCGTTGCGCAAGGCGGGCGTGGGCAATTTCAGGGTGAGGCAGGTCCTCTCACCGGCCTGGACCACGGACTGGATCAGCGAGGAAGGCAAACAGAAGCTGCTCGCCTACGGCATCGCCCCGCCGCCCCATTCCAGCGACGTGCGCACCCTGACGGGCAAAGGCCCCGCCATCGCATGCCCGCAGTGCGGCAGCAGCGATACCGTCCTGGTGAGCCACTTCGGCTCCACGGCCTGCAAGGCCCTGTACAAGTGCAACACCTGCAAGGAGCCGTTCGACCTGTTCAAGTGCCATTGACGGCAGGGTCGGCCATTTGTGCCTGGCCGTGCGCAAGGCCAACGACGCGGCCCAACCCGAACCCGGGTCACCGGTCACCGCCGGTCCATCTTGGGACACCGTTGGTTTTCCCAGGGCTATCGCGTCTTCATTCATCAACGGTCAGGACTTCGGCAAAGGGGCAGGAACAGCAGGCCCAGTACTGACGGGAGAAATTAGACGCGATAGCCCTGTTGGTTTTCCCCTGCATCCTGCCACTCCAGCGTACTTTCGCCGCGCATGGACATTTCCGTGGTGATCCCCTTGCTGAACGAGCGCGAGTCGCTGCCCGAACTGGTGGCGAAGTTGCACGACGTGATCGGCGGGATGGGCCGTAGCTACGAAGTGATCCTGGTGGACGATGGCAGTCGTGACGGTTCATGGAAGGAGATTGAAAAGGCACACGCGGCCGATCCGCGGGTGAAGGGCATCCGCCTGGGGCGCAATTACGGCAAGAGCCCGGCGCTCAATGAAGGGTTCAAGGCCGCTCAGGGGCAGGTGGTGATCACCATGGACGCGGACCTGCAGGACGACCCCGGGGAGATCCCCGGGCTGTACCGCATGATCACGGAGGAAGGCTACGACCTGGTGAGCGGCTGGAAGAAAAAGCGGCACGACCCGCTGAGCAAGACCCTGCCCACCAAGCTCTTCAACGCCACCACACGATGGGCCAGCGGTGTGAAGCTCCATGATTTCAACTGCGGGCTGAAAGCATACGACGGCCGCGTGACCAAGGCCATTGAGGTGTACGGCGAGATGCACCGTTACATCCCGTTCATCGCCAAGAAGGAAGGCTTCGACCGGATCGGTGAAAAGGTGGTGAGGCACCATCCGCGGAAATACGGCAGGAGCAAGTTTGGCCTGGACCGCTTCATCAACGGATTCCTGGACCTGCTGACGATCACGTTCGTTTTCCGGTTCGGGAAAAAGCCCATGCACTTCTTCGGTGCCATGGGCACGCTGGTGTTCTTCCTCGGTTTCCTGGCCACGCTCTGGGTGTTGGGCAGCAAGCTGTACAGCCTGTGGCAACATGTGCGCGCCCCGCTGGTCACGGACCAGCCGCTTTTTTACATCGCCCTCACCAGCATGATCATCGGCGTCCAGCTCTTCCTGGCCGGGTTCGTGGCGGAGCTGGTGGCACGCAACTCGGCCGAGCGGAACAATTACCGCGTGAGCGAGCGGCTGGGGCTGTAGGCATAGCCCAGCTTTTGCCCACCTTGCGGCCATGAAGCCACGGATCCTGTGCCGCGCGTTCGGCGCGCTCCTTGTCCTGTCGGTGGCCAAATACCTGTGGCTGGCGCGCTACGCACATCCCGTGGCCGACGACTTTTGCTATGCCGCCAAATCCGCAGGGCAGTCCTTGTGGGATTGGAGCCGTTCGGAATGGCTGTACTGGAACGGAAGGTTCGCCAGCAACCTGCTGATGATCCATGGCCCCCTCACCTGGTTCCCGGACATGCTCACGGGCTATCGGCTGATGCCGATCCTGTTGATCGCACTCACCTTCCTCGGTTTTTGGGCATTGCTGCACCGGGCATTCCAAGGCGGCCTGGGACTGGGCCATGAGCTGATGGGGGCCTTGGTCTGGCTCGCGCTTTACCTCAACCTGATGCCCGACCTCGGCGAAGGGTTCTACTGGTACACCGGGGCAATCACCTATCAATTGGGCAATATCCTTATGCTGGTTCATTTGGCCCTGCTTTTCCCTTCAGGCCGGGACCGGTACGCAGCCCCGATTCTGTTGTTGAACCTGCTGCTGGCCGTGACGATCGTGGGCATGGACGAGATCCACATGCTGATGATGCTCGGCCTGCACGTGGGACTCGGCCTTTGGCGGGTGGGGACCCACCGGAAGGCGGGCTCCTCGCTCCTGTTCATTCCGCTGGTGGCGGCGGCCTCCCTGCTGATGGCCCTGGCCCCGGGCAATGCAATGCGGGGTGCCATGTACGCCGATACGCACCTGTTCTGGCGCTCGCTGGGCATGTCCGCCTTGCAATCCCTGCGGTTCGTGGCCGGCTGGAGCCTATCGCCGGGGCTGCTGGCCATGGCATTGTTGTACATCCCGCTACACCACCGGTGGACATCCCGGATACCCGCCCTGCAGCGGCTGCTTCGCATCCCGGCCTGGTTGGCCATCCTGCTACCCTTTCTCCTGGTGGTGGCGGCCACTTTCCCGGCCTACTGGAGCACCGGATTGCTGGGGCAGCACCGCACGATCAATGTGGCCTGCCTGTTTTCCATCCCCGCCCTATTCCTGGTGTTGGCGGTCGCCTTGCAGCGTGGCCCGTTGCGGAGGTTGACCGGCCTTGCCCCCTCGGCCCAACGGATGATCGCCACCATGGCCTTGGCCTTGATCGCCCTGCAGGCCACGCGCAACGACCTGGATGTCCACAATGACCTTTGGGGCGGCCGCGCCGCCGCCTACGACCGGGAACTGGCGCAACGTGAGGCACAGGTCCGTGCCGCGGCATCCGACCCCGCCATGCAGGTGGCCCTGGTCAGGCTTGTCGACCCTCCACACACGTTGCCGAGCTACGAAGAGCATGGGGTGCTGCGCAGTTGGATGCTGCACTGCGAGGCCCGGTTCTTCGGGGCGGGCGAAGACCAGGTGGAAATGATCGACCCAAGCGCTGCCGGGCCAATGGGTGAATGAGTGGCTTACAAGCTCCGGGCAAACTCGACCAGCCCCTCGGCGAACCGCTTCCACGATAGCTCCTCGCGCAACCGGGCGATGTTTTCACCAAGCTTTTCCTGGTCCAAGGAGAACAGTCTTTGCACCCCTTTGGCGATCGCCGGTGCGG
Organism: Flavobacteriales bacterium; assembly: GCA_024103275.1. Lineage (GTDB taxonomy): Bacteria > Bacteroidota > Bacteroidia > Flavobacteriales_F > PHOS-HE28 > PHOS-HE28. The sequence goes on along the minus strand of JAGFIV010000092.1, from coordinate 3,067 downwards.
ATACCTCGGGTACCAGTACCCCGGTGACCCCGTCGGTGAGCACCTCGTTCAACCCGCCCACATCGGTGGCCACCACCGGCACCCCGAAGTGGAACGCCATGGCGGTGACCCCGCTCTGGGTGGCGCTTCGGTATGGCAGCACGACCGCATCCGCGGCACCGAAAAAGGCAGGCACCTCGGCATCGGCGATGAATCGTGCATGCACGTGGATGTTGTCCTTGTGGGGATTCCGTTTAATCTGTTCCAGGTACTGTGCAAACGGTCCGTAGGGCTCCCCGGCGATGACGAGCTGGTAATCCGTCCCCAAGCTGCCGAATGCATCGATCAACAGGTCCAGGCCCTTGTAGTCCCGGATCAGCCCGAAAAAGAGAAGTACCCTGGCCCGCATTGCCAGCCCCAGTCTTGCCCGTGCATCGCGCCTGGGCACCGCTGCCCCAAGATGGTCATACAAGGGATGGGGCATGCGGTGTACACGGGCCTTGGGGCACAACTCGCGGATGTCGCCTTCCACCGCCCGAGTCATGGCGATCAGCCCGTCATTGCGCCCCAGGAACCACCGTGTCAAGGGTTTGTCATAGAGATGCGGCTCATGGGGTATCGCATTGTCCACGATGGAGACCACCTTGACACGGTGCTTCCGCAGGAATCCGGCGACTGTTCCCATGGCTGGTGCGAAGAAGGGCATCCAGTAGCGCAGCACTGCCACATCAGGATCTCCCTTCAGCATTTGCCTGGCCGTGCGGTGCCAACTGAAAGGGTTGATGCTGTCCAATACCCGTGCGGCCCCGGTCTCCCCGGGCGCAGCGGTGTCGTACTGGCTCGTGCCGGGGAACAGCAATTCGGGATATTGCCGGGTGAAGGTGAACGTCGATACGTCGTGCTCCTTGCGCAGCTCCGACACCAATGCGGCACCGAACTGGGCAATCCCTCCACGGAATGGCGGGAAGGCGGAGAGGAAGGAGAAACGCATGGCGGCCGCCACGAATATGGGAACTCTCCCCCTATCAGCCATCCGGGGTTTACTGCCGACCGGGCTAACCTCGTCGTGGAATGGGGTCCTGCTTCGGGCCCTTCCTGCCCCTCCGATTGCCCCTCCGTACAGCATTCGACACAAAAACCCTTGTCAAGGGCAGGAGCCTTGGCACCTGAATTCACATGCACTTGGTGGTTCTTTAACGATCCGGACGAGCAGGAGCCGTGCTTTTCTGGTGTCCTTTGTCCCAAACCTGATATTTCTTGGAATGAGCTACTTCCACTCCTCATGGCTCCCGATTGCCATCCTGCTGGCCGGCACCATACAATCCGTCGGTGCCGCGCCCGGCCTTTCCATGCACTCCCCGTCCCCAACGGCAGCCATGGCTGATCCCCCTGCGAACGACCACTGCGAGAATGTCGCGTCCGAGGTGTTGGCCGTGGGCGTGACCTGGCGCTGGTCGAAGGCATCGGTGCCAAGACCGTCGAGCAGAACCGCTCGCGCATCACGGTAGAAGCGCCGAAGGCAAAGCCCTGATCGGTACACCGGCCTTTCCCTGGATGGTTTCGACGTTTCCCAGTGGAAAGGCCGTTTTGTTTGCGACGGAGTAACGGCCTGCTGGAAAAGCGGCGCGCGGTGTTGTTTGGGCGCAAAGCCGCGACGGATTTTTCGCCCGTGGGCGATACAGGCAACCGGTTATGCCTTTGTCTGGCTGGTGATGACAGGACGTCGTCGCACAGAAGCATGGATCTCGCTGATGCCAGTCTTTCAGAGGCATATCCAGTTGCTTTTCAGCAGAAAAAAGCAAATATTTTAATAGCTTGATTGGATGCCTTGATCCCTGTATCGATTGACCGTGTGGCAGGGTTTGGGTATCTTTGCGCTACCGAATTATTAGAGCAAAGATAACCAGCCGCCATGTCGTATTATCCTGTCATTCTGACCGGGGGCGCGGGGAGTCGCCTTTGGCCAGTATCCCGCGAGTTCTATCCCAAACCCCTGTTATCCATGGTCGGCGAGCACACGCTGTTGCAGGATACCGCGACCCGGCTCGATTCGCTGGCGGCAGTTGGCAATCCGGTCTTTGTCTGCAATGAGGAGCACCGTTTCCTGGTGGCGGAACAGGTTCGTGCGCTGGGCAAAGAACCTGAAGCCATTCTCCTCGAACCCGAAGGCCGCAACACGGCGCCGGCGCTGACGCTGGCCGCGCTGTACCTGGTGGCGAAAGATCCGGCGGCGCTGATGGTGGTGATGCCTGCCGACCATGTGATACCGGACGGGGTCACTTTCACGGCCGCGGTCGAGCAGGGCGCGCAACTCGCGGAACAGGGGTTCCTGGTCACCTTCGGCGTTGTGCCGAGCAGGCCGGAGACCGGCTATGGGTACATCCGCCGCGGCAGCGAGTTTGAAAGCAGCGGCGTCTACCAGGTCGACCGATTCGTGGAGAAGCCGGATCTCGACACCGCGGACGGCTACGTCAAGGCGGGTGATTATTACTGGAACAGTGGAATATTTCTGCTGCGCGCGGATCGCTGGCTGGAGGAAATGGCAAAGTACCAGCCGGAAATCCTGAAGGCCTGCGAAACGGCCATGGCGACCGGCAAACGCGACAGCGACTTCTTGCGGATCGACAAGAAAGCGTTTCTGGCGAGCCCGTCCGACTCCATCGATTATGCCGTCATGGAAAAAACCGACCGCGCAGCCGTGGTGCCGCTGCAGGCGACCTGGTCGGACGTGGGATCCTGGGATTCCATCTGGTCGATTTCCCAGGGCGATGGCAACGGCAACGTGTCGAAGGGCGACGTGCTGACTCACGAAACGAGCAATTCCCTGCTGATGGCGGGTAGCCGATGTGTCGCCGCAGTCGGTCTGGATAACATTGTCATTGTCGAAACCTCCGACGCCGTGCTGGTGGCCGACAAGGATCGCTGCCAGGACGTCAAGGCCATTGTGGATCAGCTCAAGAAGGGCAAGCGCGAAGAGCACCGCCTGCACCGCAAGGTCTACCGCCCCTGGGGTGCCTACGAAGGCATCGACAACGGCAACCGCTACCAGGTCAAGCGCCTGACCGTCAAACCTGGCGCCCAGTTGTCA
>JAGFIV010000082.1 GCA_024103275.1 Flavobacteriales bacterium | reverse complement strand
CCACCAGCAGGAAAGGGTAGCGGTGGGGCAGCATGCGGGTGATGTCGTTGATGTCGAACAGCGGCTCCTTGGTGAGGTCGAAGAACATGCGCGGGTCCTTTTCCTCCTCGCGGATGCGGTCCTTGATGCGCTTGGCGAAGGTGGTGTTGCCGAAGTGGCCCGGGCGCGCCGCAAGGATATGCCCCTTGATGGGCCTGCCCACCAGGGCAAGGTCGCCTACGATGTCCAGCAGTTTGTGCCGCGCGGGTTCGTTCAGGAACTTCAGGTCGGTGGTGTTAAGCACGCCATTGCGGCGGATCTCCACGTCCTTGTATTCACGGCCGATGCTTTCGGCCAGTTCGCGGAGGTCCTCCTGGGTGATGTCCTCGCGGTCCTCCAGCACGATGGCGTTGTCCAGGTCGCCGCCCTTGATCAGGCCGGCCTTGGCCAGCTGCTGTACCTCGCGCAGGAAGACGAAGGTTCGGCACGGCGCGATCTCGGTCTTGAACTCGCCCAGATGGTACATGCTGGCGTGCTGGGTGCCGAGCACGGGGCTGTTGTAGTCCACCATTACGGTGAGGCGGAATTCGCCACCGGGCGCGGGCACGCCGAGCATCTCGGTGCCGCGCTCCTCGGTCTCGAACCAGATGGGCTCCTTCAGCACCCACCAGTTGCGGGGCGCGTCCTGCGCCTGGATGCCCGCCTTCTCAATGGCCTCCACGAACTTCAGGGCGCTGCCGTCCATGATGGGTACTTCGGCGCCATCGAGCTGGATCAGGCAATTGTCCACGCCCAGCGCGTAGAGGGCGGCCAGTACGTGCTCGGTGGTGTTCACCTTCACGTCGCCCTTGCCCAGGGTGGTGCCGCGCGCGGTGCTGATCACCAGGTCGGCATCGGCATCGATCACGGGCTGGCCCTCGATGTCCGTGCGTTGGAATTTCAGGCCGTGGTTGGCCGGTGCGGGACAGAGGGTGAGGGTGACCTCCTCGCCGGTGTGCAGGCCTATGCCCTTGATCTCGGCCTTCCCTTTCAGGGTATGCTGCTTGTCGCTCATGCGTCCTTCTTGGTGCCGGAGGCCGCCATGGCCTTCAGCGCTTCCACTTCCTTCTCCAGCTCCGCAATGCGCTGCACGATCTCCGGCAGGTTGCGGAAGTGGACGTAACTGCGTTTGTATTCACCGATGGCGAATGCGGGCGAGCCCTGGACCACGGCATCATCGGCGATGTTGGCCCCGATGCCGCTCTGGGCGGCGATCTTCACACGTTCGCCGATGTGCAGATGCCCGGCGATGCCCACCTGGCCGCCGATCTGGGTGTGGCCCCCCACCTTGGAGCTGCCGGCGATGCCCGTTTGCGCCACCACCACGGAATGCGGGCCCACCTCGGCATTGTGCCCCACCTGGATCAAGTTGTCCAGCTTGGTGCCCTTGTGGATCACGGTATGGCCGATGGTGGCACGATCGATGGTGGTGTTGGCCCCCACCTCCACGTCATCCTCCAGCACCACGTTGCCCACCTGGGGCATTTTTTCGTACACGCCGGTGGCGTCGGGCACGAAGCCGAAACCATCGGCACCGATCACCGCCCCGCTGTGGATGACGCAGCGTGCGCCGATGGCGGTGCGGTGGTACACCTTCACGCCGGCGTGCAGCAGCGAGCCCGCGCCGATGACGGCATCGTTGCCGATGAAGCAGCCGGGGAAGACCTTCACGCCATCACCCAGCACCACACCGTCGCCCACATGGCTGAACGCCCCGATGTACACGCCCTTGCCCAGCTTGGCGGTCGGGCTCACGTAGCTGGGCTGCTCCACGCCCTTCTTGTCCGTGGTCAGGCGCTCATTGCGCTCCAGCAATTGCGTGAAGGCATGGCGCGGGTCGTCCACCCGGATCAGGGTGAGGCTCTTGGGCACGGGCTTGGCAGGCACGAAATCGCGTTGCACGATCGCGATGGTGGCCTTGGTGGTGAACAGGAACTCCGTGTAGCGCGGGTTGGCCAGGAAGGTGATCGTGCCGGTTCGCGCTTCCTCGATCTTCGCCAGGTCGTTCACCATCACCTGGGGATCCCCATCCACTTCCCCCTTGAGGAGGTCGGCGATCTGTGCGGCGGTGAATTGCATGGCGGGCTACCTGTCCCTACGGGTCCGCGAAGATAGTTGCACGGCTTATTCGGGGCCCGCCTGCCGGCCATCAGCCTACCCCTGCCGGGAGCGCATCCCCGGATCGTTCGCCGGAAGCGGGCGGGCGGCCGCGGCCAGGCCGGTTGCGAGGCCCGCACACCGTGGGACCCGGGGAGGTTCAAGGAAAGCGGAAGAAGAAGAAATGCACGGCCACCCAGGCCGGCGGCAGATCCTCCGAATAGCCCAGTGTGCTGCGCGAGCCGTTCTCCACGCGGCCATCGCTGTTGATGTACCCGATGGTGCTGCGCGAACTGTTCTCCACCCGCCAATCGCTGCCGATTTGCTGCACATAGCCCACCGTGCTGCGCGAACTGTTCTCCACGCGGAAGGTGTCCCCGCCGGAATTCACGACATAGCCGATGGTGCTTCGCGAGGAATCCTCGATCCGCCAGCCGGAACCACTGGCCACGAAGTAGCCCACCGTGCTGCGCGAGGAGCTTTCGATGCGGCCGTCGGCATCGAGGTAACCGATGGTGGAGCGTGAACCGTCCTCGATCCGCTGCGCGCTGGCCGTGCAGGCCACACCGATGGCGGCCACCACGGCGACCAGCCAACCCCGGGTCATCCGGCGATCAGGGCTGAACGGCCGAGCTGTCGGTCAAGGCCGGTGCGGCGTGGTGGTCCATGGTGGAATCACCCTTCATGGAACAGCACTTGCCCTTCTTGCCCATTTTGCACGCTTCGCCGCCGTGCATCATGCACGCTTCACCGCGCATGCCGCCGGGGCCGCATTTGTCCGTGCCGCACATACGGCCAAGCACGAAGCCGAGGACCAGGAAGAGGAGGCTGAACAGGAGGATCTTCGCCCAATTGTTGTTCATGGAAGGTTGATATGGCGCCGAAAGTAAACCAGCGGTGCCCCATTCCGCGTGGCTGGATCATCCACGGACCTGCCAGCGGCGCAGATCATTCGGAAGGCCAACATGCCGGCATGCGCCACGCAAGGCTATTTTTCCGGCATGTTCCACCTCCGGCCCCTCCTGCTGGTCACGGCCCTGGTGATCGGCGTTGCAGTGGCCGGCCAGCAATCCGATGGCCGGGAAACGTACACGCGCCTGGACATGCCGCTGCTGCAAGGCAACAACACCAAGGTGCCGGGCATGGGCGAGGAAGTCCCGGGCCTTGCCTTGAGCAACTGGGGGAAAATGCGGCTGCTTGCCGGTGATGGCCCCGGGTCTGCGGACAGGGCGTTGGCGGACAGTGCTTGGGCCACGGATACCGATGACCTCGGCACACCGCCCGACAGCGTGTATTGGCTGCGCTTCCATTTCCTTCCCGTACCCGACCTGAAAGGGCGGATGCTGGCGCTGAACCTCGGCTCCGAACATGCCCTGCTGGTCTTTCTCAACGGCGACACCCTGCTCCGCTACACCCCCGCCCAGGCGGCGCCGGATGCCCCTACGGCACCACCCTTCACCATTCCCTTCAGTCTCCGCTGCGACGGGCAACCGGAAGTCCTGGCCATCCGCCTGCAAGCGGCCGGGGCCGAACAGGTCGAAACATTCGTGAAATCGTCCTCGCTCCATTCCGCCGACATGGCGTACCGCTTCCAGCAGTACATGATGCAGTTCGGCATGTTCATCGGCGTGAACCTCATCATCCTGGTGCTCGCACTGGTGATCTGGCGTTCCGAACCGGGCGATCGGCGTTGGTTGTACCTGGCCCTGCTCTCGGCCCTCTACATGGTGGACACCTTCCTGGATGTCGGCGGCTCGCGGGAGGCCTTGGGGTTCCCCGTCAGCGCGGTCAGGGTGTTGGAAGCCTTGCGCATCAGCCTGCTGCCATGGCCTTTCTACCTGCTGATCCTAACCTTGGGCAGCCTCCATGGGCAGATGAGCCCTCGGCGCATGCGCTGGTACCACCTGGCGGTGGGCGTTGCGGCATTGGGCTGCATCGTGCTGGCGGTGATCATCCTCCTGTTCAGGCCAGTGGGTCAAGTGACGTTCTCCGTCCCCGACACGCCGACGGCCATCTGGGTGGTGCTGCTGGTGCTTGCCGTGATCCTGGCCCTCCTGTTCGCCGTGGCCATGGCCTGGTTCATGCTGGAAGTGGTGCGGCTTGGCCTGAAGCTGATGCGGACCCCGGGACATGCCCGCTGGGTGGGCGTTGGCGCCCTGGCTTCCAGCGTGGTGGCCTTCCTTTTCAACGCGATCGGCAATTCCGGCCTGCTCGGTGAAGGCCTGTCGAACGGGCTGGTCACCTTGGCCACCTATTGCTCCGGCATCGGCGTGCCGGTCTCCGTGGCCGTCTTCCTGGCCATCCGCACGGCCGACCACGGGAAGCTGGTGGCGCGCCAGCGCGACGAGCTCGATGCCGAGGTGAAGGAACGCACCGCCGAGCTGAGCCATGAGAAGGAACGCGCGGAGGAACTGCTGCTCAACATCCTGCCCGCGGAAGTGGCCGAGGAGCTGAAGAACACCGGCAAGGCACAGGCCCGCCATTTCGACCAGGTCTCCGTGCTCTTCACCGACTTCCAAGGCTTCACCAGCCTGTCCTCCAGCTTGCAACCGGAAGTGCTCCTGGACGAGCTCAACGCCTGCTTCGAGGGCTTCGACGCCATCATCACGCGCCGCGGCATCGAGAAGATCAAGACCATCGGCGACTCGTACATGTGCGCTACCGGCCTGAATGCCACCGGGAAGGACGCCCCCGCCAACCTGGTGTGGGCTGCGCTGGAGATGCAGGACTTCCTCGCCCGGCGCAAACGCGCACGCGATGCGGCCGGGCTGCCCGGCTTCACCATGCGCGCCGGCATCCACACAGGCCCCGTGGTGGCGGGCATTGTGGGCGTGAAGAAGTTCCAGTACGACATCTGGGGCGATACCGTGAACACCGCCAGCCGCATGGAGAGCAACGGCGAGGTGGGCCGCGTGAACATCAGCGAGACCACGTATCTGCTGGTTCGGGATACGGTTGTCAGCTCACCGCTGCCAGGAGAGTCACAGACAACGGACAACCCACCACTGACAACTGCTCCCGCCTTCGCCTTCACCCCCCGCGGAAACCTGCCCGTGAAGGGCAAGGGCGAGTTGGCGATGTACTTTGTCCGTAGGGCGAATGACGCAGGGTGAAGGACCACACCCTATTGCTTGTCGATGAAATTGCTATTGGCCTGTGCCGTGGGCGTCACCACCACATCGTTGATGCACACGTGCGGCGGCAGCGTGGCCACGTAATGCACCACCCCGGCCACGTCCTTGGCGGTGAGCGGCCGGAAGCCTTGGTACACCTGCCGTGCCTTGGCCTCATCGCCGTGGAAGCGCACCTGGCTGAACTCGGTCTCCACCGCGCCGGGCGCCACCTGCGTCACCTTGATGCCCGCCGCCAGCAGGTCGATGCGCAGGGCCTTGGTGAAGGCGTCCACGGCGGCCTTCGTGGCGCAGTATACGTTGCCCTTGGGGTAGGCGTCCTTGCCGGCCGTGCTCCCGATGTTGACCACATGGCCCGATCCCCGTGCCACCATGCCCGGCACCACCGCCTTCGTGACGTACAACAGACCCTTCAAGTTGGTGTCCACCATCTCTTCCCAATCGTCCGCCAGCCCCTCCTGGAAGGGCTCCAGCCCGCGCGCCAGGCCGGCATTGTTCACCAGCACGCCGATGCCGCGCCATTCGGCGGGCAGGGCGCCCAGGGCCTGCTCCACCTCGGCGCGCTGGCGCACGTCCATCCGCACGGGCAGGGCCGATGCGGCGTTCAGCCCGTTCAGCTCACGGGCCAGGGCATCCAGCCGGTCGCGGCGCCGCCCGGTGATGATCACGCGCCATCCCGCTTCCGCGAAGCGGCGCACCACGGCCTCGCCGATGCCGCTGGTGGCACCGGTGACGAGGATGACCGGATGTTCCTTGATGCTGTCCATGGCACAAAGGAAACAGCGGGCGGCACGCGGCCCTCACTGGTCGTACTGGCCGGGCGGATAGGTCAGGTTGTCCAGGGCGCACTCGAACCAGCGCTCCCGGCGGACCGTGCTGCCGGGGCCCTCCCACAGGCCGTACCTCACCCGGGCCTGCGCCAGGCCCTCCGGGGCTATCCCGCGCAGGTCCACCCGAAGCAGGAACATGTCCGGATGCGCGTTCAGGTCCACCTTGTCCCGCACGAACCGGTACACCTTCGGGTCTTTTTCATGCACGCTCTTGGCATCATACACGGCCATCCTGATCTTTCTGGAGTGCTCGTCCAACACCACCTCCCCTTGGCCCACATCGTAGGTGAACTTCATGCTCAGCACCAGCTCGAAATCGGGCACCAAGGGCGTGATCCCGAACACCAGGACCATGTAGGCCCTGCCCGCGGGCCCCACCCATCCGGCGCGGATCAGGTCCATCTTGTAGGTGGCGGAATCCTGGGCGGCGAGGTTGGCGGTGAGCAGCACGGCCGGGAGGAAGAGGGAGAGGGAGAGGGGGGCCTTCATGGCATGCAGTTGCTCCTGTGGTCAATGCCTATTGCCGGTGCGATGCCTCCGCGTACAGCCACTGCTGAAAACCCATGAAGGTTTCCCGGATCCGTGCGATGTCGCCCATCTGGCGCGTGGCATCGGGCAGCGAACGGTACTTGAGCAAGAGCAGGGGCGGCAGCTTCTCCTCGCCCAGCTCCTGCACCCCGTCATTCACGTACTGCTGCAGCACGAAATCCAGGAAGGCGCGCTGGTTGTCGCCATAAGCGTCCAGGTGGGCTTGGGCAGCAGCGGCGCGGGCGGTACGGGGCTGCGGGGCTTGGCTGTAGCCGATGTAGGCCAGCACATCGTAGAGGTCGCTGTGCTCCGCATCGATGATGCGCTGCAGCTCCTGCAGCTGGTTGATGGGGAAACCCTTCTCCGCCAGCTCGTCCAGCAACTTCTTCCGCGTGTCGGGGCGGCTCCATAGCGTGCGCAGCTCGCCTTCGTTCGCGAAGAGCTTGGGCAATTCGCCGAAGAGCAGGCGGATAAAAGCCTCCGCGCTGATGGGCGTGCCGTCCGGGCTCCAGAAGCTGGTCTTCACCGTATGCTGGATCTGGCGCTCCTTGCCGTCGGCCAGCTTGATGCGGACCACCGCCCGCGGTTCGGCGGGGTTCGGCCCGGGCGGCGTGTCCGGCGGTTCGGGATAGGGCTTCGGCTCCCGGGGCGGACCTGGCGGCGCGGGGTCCATCTCCTCGCCGTCCCAGGCCGGGTCCCTGAACAGCTCGTGACTCTTGGTGAAATCGTGGATGGTGAAGTAGTCCTTGCCCTCGTACAGGCGGGTGCCGCGCCCGATGATCTGCTTGAACTCCACCATGCTCTTGATGCGCCGCATCAGCACGATGTGGCGCACGTTGCGCGCGTCCACGCCGGTGCTCAGCTTTTGGCTGGTGGTGAGGATGGTGGGGATGTGCCGCTCGTTGTCCTGGAAATCGCGCAGGTGTTCCTCGCCGATCTTGCCGTCGTCGGCGGTCACGCGGTGGCAGTAGTTGGGGTCCGGGCTGGTCTTGTACTGGTTCACCAGGTCGCGCACCAGCAGCGCATGCGCCTGGTTCGCGCAGAACACCAGGGTCTTCTCCGTGTGCGGGATGGCCTGCAGGAAGGTGCGTACCCGGAACGCCTCGCGTTCGCGGATCTCCACCGTCACATTGAACTCCTCCTCGGCGATGTGCGTGCCCGCCTCGATGCTGCCTTCCACCACCTCATCGTCGCCCACGAAGGTGTACTCGTCAAGGGTGCTGCGGTATTCCTTCACCTTGAAGGGCGTGAGGTAGCCGTCGTTGATGCCCTCCTTGAGCGAGTAGACGTACACCGGCTCGCCGAAGTAGCGGTAGGTGTCCGCGTTCACGTCGCGCTTGGGCGTGGCGGTGAGGCCCAGTTGCACGGCCGGGCTGAAGTATTCGAGGATGGCCCGCCAGGTGCTCTCGTCGTTGGCGCCCCCGCGGTGGCACTCGTCGATCACGATGAAGTCGAAGAAATCCGCCGGGTACTCTCCGAAATACGGCGTGCCCTCCGGACCCGACATGAAGGTTTGGAAGATGGTGAAGAACACCGAGCCGTTCGTGGGCACCTGCCCCTTCTTGCGGATGCTGGCCGGATCGATGCGCACCAAGGCATCCTCCTCGAAGGCGCTGAAGGCGTTGAAGGCCTGGTCCGCGAGGATGTTGCGGTCGGCAAGAAAGAGGATGCGCGGCGTGCGTTGCCCGTCGCGGCGCAGGTTCCAGCGGGCATGGAAGAGCTTCCACGCGATCTGGAAGGCGATGGCCGTTTTGCCGGTTCCGGTGGCCAAGGTGAGCAGCAGGCGGTCCTTCCCTTGGCCGATGGCATCCATCACCCGCTGCACGGCGATGCTTTGGTAATAGCGCAGCTGCCATGTGCCGCCCTTGTCCTCGAAGGGCACCGCGCCGAAGCGCTCCTCCCAGCTGGGCTCGCCACGCCCCAGCGTGGCCCCAGCATCACCAAGATCGCCACGCCCCAGCGTGGCCCCAGCATCACCAAGATCGCCACGCCCCAGCGTGGCCCCAGCATCACCAAGATTACCACGCCCCAGCGTGGCCCTTTGGTCCGCAACTCCCCCACCCAGCGTTCGCCACAACTCCTGCGGCGTGGGCCATGCCTCCACGCCGCCCTCGCGGCCGCTGAGCATGTCCGCTTGGTAGATGCCCCTGCCGTTGGTGCTGAAGGCGTGGCGCAGCTTCAGCTTGTCCGCGTACTTCTTGGCCTGACCGAGGCCTTCCGTTACGCCGAGGTCCGCCTTTTTGGCCTCCACCACGGCCAGCATTTGGCCCTTGTATTCCAGCACATAATCGGCGATGTCCTGCTTGCCGCGCCGCCCCGCCGCGCCCTGCAAGCGGCCCAGGGTGATGATGTACTCACGCCGTATGCGGCTGCCTTCCACCACGCCCCAGCCCGCCGCACGCAAGGCGGGGTCGATCAGCTCGGCACGGGTTTCGGCTTCGTTCATTTTCCACTGGGCTCACCACGCCCCAGCGTGGCATCTTCATTCGGCTCACCACGCCCTATCGTGCCATCTTCATTGGGCTCACCACGCCCCAGCGCAGCCAAGTAGGCCGAAGACCACTTCCAGTCCTCTGCCTTGGCAACAAGCCGCGCCTTCACCGGGTTGTCGTGTATGTAGTGTACGGCGTTCATGTAGTGTGCGTGGTCCCGAATGTAGCGATCCCAGTATTCCCGGTGCCACACCCTACTGGGTACGCCACGCCCCAGCGTGGCATCTCCTCCACTGGGTACGCCACGCCCCAGCGTGGCATCTCTTCCACGGGGTACGCCGCGCCCCAGCGCGGCAACAAACCCAGCGGAAAGCCCCTCCGACATCCCGTTCGCCTTCGCGTATTCGCTGATCCGCCGCCCGGTGTACGATTTCCACGAGGCCACGATCTCGCTCATCGACCAACCGTTGACGGGTTGAAAAAGCACATGCACGTGGTTGGGCATCACGCACCAGGCGTGCAGCTCGTAGCGGTCGCCGGCGAAGTGGGTAAAGGTTTCCTGCACCATGTCGGCCAGCTCCGGCACCCGCAGGATGCAGCTGCCGTAGCCCGCATCCAGATAAGCGGCCACCCGCATCTCCCTTTCGTGGTCGCGGAGTTTCGGGGGCAGCTCCTTCAATTCGGCATCCATGGCGGCCACGGCCTCCTTGGGCAGGCTGTCGGCCAGGTGGCAGCTCACGTGCTGGATCAGCTCCGGGCCGTTCACGTGCGGCATGTAGCCGCGGTCGCTCCATTGCAGGTGGCGGTGCATGTGGCTGCTGCTTGGTCGCTGGCCGGAGCCGTGTGGTGGCCGGGCGATCACGGGGTAAGGTAGGGGTTTGCCGGGTTGTTACCGCTGGGCTCGCCACGCTGGGTACGCCACGCCCCGGCGTGGCGCTACTTGGCCGCGCTGGGGCGCGGCCTACCCAGCGGTTAAAGCTCCCCCCTGAACGCCGCCCCCAACAAGCCCTTCTTCAAGCCCTCCAGCTCCCTCAGTTTCTGCTGGTAGTTGGCTTCGAGTTGGCTTGCCTGGTGGCGAACGGCTTCAAGTCGTTTGACTACCTCTGCCTGCTGCTTGATCGTGGGAACAGGGATCAGCGTGTTCTTGATCTTCTCCTGTGAGATGTTAGGCTGAGCTCCACCCACCGCTTGGGCAACGAGTTCTGCCTTCTTCTGAAGGAAGACGAAGTACAAGTACTCGGGGATGAATTGATCGCTGGGATGGATCCCGCAGACTGCCTGATTCGTGGTGGAAGGGAAACGAAGGATTCCGACTTCGCCAGCAGTTGCTCCGTACATAGCCACCAATACGGTGCCGGGCGGGAACATCTTGACGGAGGTTTCTTTCAGTGCCAACTCCGTGATGAAGTTCGTTGCCTTGGTTACTTCTCCTTGTGCCACCTCGCCACTTAGCAACCACGGGACATTGCCTCCTTCGTAGTAGTCCTTTCGTGACCGTAGTGGTGTTGACCCGGAGCCCGTCTTGCAGACATCACCGAGCCGCATCAACTCTGCATCGATCTCTCCCCCCTCAAACACCCCATTCAAGTAGCTCTCAAACAGCTCCCGGGCATTGGCGCGGTTGCGCTCCACGTTCGCTTCGGCTTCCCCAAGCGCCGCAAAGGCCGCATCCAGCTTCGAGACGAT
>JAGFIV010000064.1 GCA_024103275.1 Flavobacteriales bacterium | reverse complement strand
CGGGTGGCGATAGTGTGGGGGGGGGTTGTGGGTGTGGGCGGGGGGGGGAGGGGTGGGGGGGGGTGTGGGTGGGGGTGGGGGGGGTTGGGGGGAGGGGGGTGGGGCGTAGGGCGTAGTGGCGTAGGGGGTAGGGGCGTAGGGCGTAGTGGCGTAGGGCGTAGGGCGTAGTGGCGTAGGGCGTAGTGGCGTAGGGTGTTGGGCGTAGTGGCGTAGGGTGTTGGGCGTAGTTGCGTAGTGACGTGGGATGCGATTAAATCAGAAGATCAGATCAACCGGAGGGTCCGTAAAGATGTCATCTTCACCTTCATCACCATAGGATGCGGCAGGGTCTGACACCATACCACTTTCAGCATCGATCTTCCTCAAGTACCGGATGTACCCGTGCAAGACACGCAATGCTTCCTCGCCTTGATTCCAATGGGCTCTGAACTCTTCCGTTGAAATGTATCCTTCATCGACCGCCACGGTCAAATGATCCAATGTTTCATTGAGTGAGCCGCTGGCCATCCGACAAAAGCGGGCGTTGTCCTTTTCATGGAACCGGCCATAGCCTTCGGCGATATTGGCGCTTGGCCCGCGGCTGGAACGGATGATCTGATCGGCGAGGCGGAACTTTTCCTCTACTGGAAATCCTTTTGCCAAGGATGAAATGGCTTTCCGAAATGCACGTGCCTTTTGCCAGGCCTTGAGGTCCACAAACCAGCGGGACCTCCCCATGCTCTCCATTCCTCTCGTCGTTTCTTCCATTCTACCAGCGCCTTATCCAACTACGACCTACGCCCTACGTCCTATTCGCGGTTACTCCTTCACCCAATCCATCCGCTTGTCCGGCCCGTATGCCCAGGCCGCGCCGTTGTTCTCGATGGTGGTGAACATGGCGTTCAGTTCCTGGCGCGGCTTGCTTTCCTCCATCACCAGGAAGCGGCGCATGTCGAGGATGATGCGCACGGGGTCGATGTTCACCGGGCAGGCCTGGGTGCAGGCGTTGCAGGTGGTGCATGCCCACAGTTCCTCGTCGGTGATGCGGCTGAAGAGGTCCTTCCCGTCGTCCACCCACTTGCCGTTGTTCTTGTCGAGCACCTTGCCCACTTCCTCCAGGCGGTCGCGGGTGTCCATCACGACCTTGCGCGGGCTGAGCAGCTTCCCGGTGATGTTGGCGGGGCATACGCTGGTGCAACGCCCGCACTCGGTGCAGGTGTAGGCGTCCATCAGACTCTTCCAGCTCAGGTCGAACACGTCTTTGGCACCGAAGTGTTCCGGGGGGAAGCCGTTGGCGGGCTCGGCGGGCGGCGCGGGCGGCGGAATGGACGGGTCCATCATGCTCTTCACCTCGGCGGTGATGCGCGGCATGTTGTCCATCTCGGTCTTGGGCTTCAGCTTGCTGTACCACACGTTGGGGAAGGCCAGGATGATGTGGAAGTGCTTGCTGTAGGGCAGGTAGTTGAGGAAGCCCAGGATACCGATAATGTGGAACCACCAGCAGAAGCGCTCGATGCCCATGAGCGTTGCAGGCTCCATGCCGGCCATGCCCAACCAGCTGGCCAACACCGCGCTGACGGGGAAGGCACCGGCCTTCACGTAGTGCTCCGCCCCCATGCCTTGGAGCGTGTGGTCCGCGGCGTTCATCAGCAGGAAGGCGGACATCAGCAGGATCTCGAAGGCGAGGATCAAGCCGGCATCGGTGCGCGGCCATTCGGTCATTTCCCGGGACCAGAAGCGCGGAATGCGCAGGATGAAGCGGCGTATGAGGAAGATGGCGCAGGCCAGCCAGGTGAGCAGGGCCAGCACCTCGAAGCTGCCGATGAGGAAGCCGTATAAGCCGCCGAGGAAGCTGAACACGCGGTGCGTGCCGAAGATGCCGTCGATGATGATCTCCAGCACCTCGATGTTGATGATGACGAAACCCGCGTACACCAGGATGTGCAGGGTGCCAGCCACCGGCCGTACCACCATCTTGCTCTGGCCCAATGCCACGCGCGCCATGGTGGCCCAGCGCTCAGCCTTGCGGTCGTTGATCTGCTCGTCGCGGCCCAGCAGGATGTTGCGCCGGATGCGCCGCACGTTGCGCGTGAACCACCACACCGCCCCGGCGAAGGCGATGAGGAACAGGACGGAACTGATGGTCATGGCTGGCTATTGGGCGGATACGCTTCGCGGATACGTTCGATATCGGACCGGCTGAGCTTGGGCAGCTTGTCCTTACGGCCGAAAATACTCAGATAACGATGGGGATTCAGGCGAAGGTCCTCCAGCAGGAGGTCCATCTGGTGCGTGGCGGCATTGAGGTTGTGGTACAGGCTGTCGTCGCTCATTATCTTGCCCAAGGTGCCCTCACCGCTCTTCATGCGGGCCATCAGGTCCTTCAATTCCGCCGTGGTGGCCTCCAGGTCGCCCATCATGCGCTCCATGCGGCCATGCGCAAAGGCCGCCGTGGCGCTGTCCATATTGGCCAGGATGCTGGTGATGTGCGCATTGTTGGCCGCCAGGTTGGTGCTCACCTTGTCCACATTATCGAGGATGCCGCTGATGTGGCCGCTTTCCTTCGCGATCAGTTCATCCAGCTTGCGGGTGGTGGCGTTGATGTTCTCCAGTGTGTTCCGCAGGTTGGTGAAGCTGGCATCGATGTCGCCGCGCGCCTTGTCGTTGAGGATGAGCTGCACGGCGCTGAGCACTGAATCGGCGCTGGCCAGGATGGCCTCGGCCTTGCGCTTCAACGGGTCGATCTGCGAGCTGACCGACTCGGTCAGGCTGAGGCCCGCCCCGCCGGGCAATGTATCGCCGGGTACGGCCGGCGCCCCGGTGCCCAGGGTGATCCGCACCGCCCGGTTGAACAGGTCGGCGTTGTACAGCTCGGCCCGGGTGTCCTTGGTCAGCTTCAGGCGGGGTTCGCTGATCTGCATGGCCACGGCGATCCGTCCTGTGCCGTCAGACAGCATGTTGGTGCCCACCACTTGGCCCACCTTGTAGCCGTTGAAAAGCACGGCCGTGGCGTCGTTGATGCCCGAGACATCATCGTAGACGGCGAAATAGGTGTGGCCCCGCCGCAGCAGGTCCATGCCCTTCAGGTAGTTCAGCCCGAATATCAGCAGGGCGATGCCCGCGATCACAATAGCCGCGATGGAGTACTGGCGCTTAAGCTTGGGCACGGGCAAGGGGGTTATCTATCGCGGACCAAATTAACGGCTTGCTGAAGATCGATGCGTTCGCCGTTCTGCCAGGCGGTGATGAAGGCCCCTTCGAAGCCTTTCTCCTTGCAGGTCTTCTGCACATCACGCGCTCCGCCAAGGTCGGGCGAGTTGCCCACACTGTACTTCCACAGGTCGCCCGCCTTCAACTCCTCCACCTGCAGGCCATGGAACTTGGGCGAGTTGATGGGGATGCGCTTGCTGCTGGTGGCGATCTGCACCTTGAAGCGTACGCCCGTATCGGCCGCTGCCGCGCCACCGCCGGCCCGGGTGCTGTCCGCCTTGGCCTGTTGTTCCAGGTCCAGGTTCACATCCTTGTGCTCCAGCCGGTTCTTGTACTCCTTGAAGGCCCGGTAGATGGCCGAGGCCATGTATTCCTGCCCACGCCTGCTTTGCAGGAAGTCCTCCTCCTCGGCATTGGTGAGGAAGCCCAGTTCCACCAGCACCGCCGGCATCGTGGTGTAACAGATCACCAGGAAGCCGGCCTGCTTCACGCCGCGGTCGGTGCGGCCCACGCGGTCCTTGAATTGGTCCTGGATCAATGAACTCAGCAGCAGGCTGTGGTCCAGGTAGGCATTCTGGCGCAAGCTCAGCGCGATCATGCTCTCGGGGTCCTTCGGGTCGTAGCCGTCGTATTTCAGCGCATGGTCGGCCTCCAGGAGGATGGACTCGTTCTCCTTCATGGCCACCTGCATGTTGGCCTCGGTCTTGTGCAGCCCCATCACATACGTCTCACATCCGTGCGGGTCGGCGCTCTTGTTGGCGTTGCAGTGGATGCTGATGAAGGCATCGGCCTTGTTGCGGTTGGCGATGTTGCTGCGCTCCATGAGCTCGATGAAGCGGTCGTCCTCCCGGGTGTACACCACCTTCACGTCGGGCAGGTTTTCCTTGATGTATTGGCCCACCAGCAGGGTCACCGCCAGGGCGATGTCCTTTTCGGTGGTCTTGTAACGCTTGGTGCCCAGGTTGCCGGGATCCTTGCCCCCGTGCCCGGCATCCAGCACCACGGTGGTGACCCGATTGGCGCTGCTTGCCGACTTTTGCGGCATGGCTTGTGCGGTGCAGGCCAGAACGAACCCGGCCGCCAGCCACCATGCCGCCTTGCGCCCATGCCCATGCCGCCCCGACACGCCGGGGCCGCCTGCTACTTTCGGCGCGGTTGCCACAAGGGTCCGCCCGTTGATGTCCAGCCCAGCCTGCATATCCCGTTCCGATAAGGGCCCTTCTACCCCGTGCCGCGAAGGTATCCGGCAACCATGGGCGACGGTGCCCGTCCTGCGCGTCCTTTTCCTCACGTTGTTGTCAGTAACCGTGAAGGTGGCCTCCCCACAAACGCTGCAGGACGAGGTGAAGTATGGGGCCAGGGACAGCATGCGCTACGACATGGCCTCGCAAAAGGTGTACCTCTTTGGGGCGGCCACGGTGAAATACCAGGACATGGAGCTGACCGCGGACCGCATCCTGCTGGACCTGGGCCGCGAGGAGGTGCAGGCCTACGGATCCACCGACAGCACCGGCGCACCCGTGGGCCGCCCCATGTTCACCCAGGCCGGGCAAGAGGTGGAGGCCGACAGCATCCGGTACAATTTCAAGACCAAGGAAGGGATCATCAAGGAGGTGCGCACCGCCGAAAGCCAGTTGTATGCGCTGGCCCACCTGAGCAGGCGGCATGCCAACGGGGAGATCCACAGCCGGGGCGGCAGCCTCACCACCTGCGACCGGCCGCACCCCCATTACCGTTTTGCCGTGAGCCGCATGATGGTGATCCCCGAGGACAAGATCGTGATGGGGCCCGCCGTGATGAAGATCGGCAAGGTGCCCACCCCCCTGGCGGCCCCCTTCGGCTTCTTCCCCAACCACAAGAACCGCGGCGCCGCCGGCCTGCTGATCCCCACCTGGGGCACCTCCGACCAGTTCGGCATGTTCCTGCTCAACGGCGGCTACTACATCCCCATGGGCGACCACCTGGACGAGCAGCTCACGGCGGACATCTACAGCAAGGGCAGCTGGGGCCTGCGCTCGGTCACCCGGTACAGGAGCCGCTACCGGTTCAGCGGCAACCTGGACCTGCAATACACCAACAAGTTGAACAGCCTGCGCGAGTACCCGGACTTCAGCGAGCAACGCACCTTCTTCGTGCGGTGGAACCACCTCATGGACACCAAGGCCAGCCTCACCGACCGGTTCAGCGCCAGTGTGAACGTGGGCAGCAGCCAGAACTTCACCAACAACTTCAACAGCAGCACCAACGACTACCTGAGCAACACCTTCCAGAGCAACATCAACTGGAGCCACCTGTGGAGCGGCAAGCCGTACAGCCTGAGCGTGGCGGCGCGCCACAGCCAAAACACCCTCAACCGGTCCTTCGACGTCACCCTGCCCTCGGTGAACTTCATCGTCCAGCGCTTCTTCCCCGGCACATGGCTCCACCCGGCCGGCCTCAAGCAAAAGTGGTACGACCGGATCGGCATCACCTGGAACTCCGTCTTCGAAAACCGGCTGCGCACCACCGAGGACCAACTCTCCATCGAAAACCTGCCCCGCCTGATGGACCGGATGCGCAACGGCGTGCGCCACACCGCCTCCGTCAGCACCTCCATCAAGTCGCGCGCCTTCACCCTGAACCCCCAGCTGAACATCACCGACCGCATGTACTTCGACGCCCTGCGGAAGACCTATCTCCCCGACGAAGGCACCGTGGCCACCGATACCGTGCCCGGGCTGCACAACCTTTTCGACTGGAACATCGGCGCCACGGCCACCAGCAAGCTCTACGGCATGTTCGCCTTCCACCGCGGCCGCCTGAAGGCCATCCGCCACACCCTTACCCCGTCGGCCTCGCTCACCTACGTGCCCGCCCACGACACCCGCATCCAAGGGCCTTTCGGGCCCGGCGGCAGCACGGCCAGCTATTCGCCGTACGAGATCGGCATCTACGGGCAGCCGGCGGTGCAGGCCAGCGGGCTCGTCTCCCTGGGGCTGGTGCAGGGCGTGGAAGGCAAAGTGCTCTCCCGCAAGAAGACCGACGAGCGCGGAGATCCCCTGGTGAACAAGGTGAAGTTCCTCGACTTCCTCGGCATCAACACCAACTACGACCTGCTCAAGGACTCGATCAACTGGTCGCCGGTGAGCGTGGCCGCACGCACACGCCTGTTCGATCGGCTGGACCTGAACCTGTCCGGCAACTGGGACACATACGCCACGGACAGCCTGGGCCGGAGCATCGAGCTCCCCACCCGCAAGCTGGACGGAAGCCTGGCCCACCTGCGCAATGCCACCGCGGCGGTGGGCATCGAATTCCAGAGCAAGCGGTACGGCAAGGCCACGGGCGGCGAAACGGGCGGCGACCCCGTGGTGGCGGACGTGGACCCCGGCAAGGGCGCCCGCATCAACTTCAGCATCCCCTGGCACCTGCGGGTGAACTACAGCTGGAGCATGGCCCGCAGCTACCGTGCCCTGGCGTTCACCGAGCAACAGACGCAGGGTGTGCTCTTCAACGGCGACCTCAACATCCTCAAGTGGTGGAAGCTCGGCTTCAGCAGCGGCTACGACATGGAGGCCAAGGAATGGACCCCCACCTCCATCAACCTGTACTGGGACCTGCACTGCTGGGAGTTCAACGCCAACCTCATCCCCATCGGCATCCGCAAGAGCTTCACCTTCCGCATCAATGTGAAGGCCAGCGTGCTGCACGACCTGAAGTACGAGCTGCGCCGGCCCTTCGGCAACCGGAATGAGCTGCTGTATTGAAGGCCCGGCATGGAAAAGACCCGACGCGTATTCGTCCTGTTCGTGGCGGTCTTCTTCGTTGCGGCCTACTTCTTCGGCCTGCAGGCCGGCCTGCTCGCCACCGTGGCCGCCCTCTCGCTGGCCACACTCTTCAAGGCCACCTTCGGGGGGCTGGCCCGCCTGAACGGGTACGATACCGGCGAGGGGACATGGCGGCTCGCGGCCTTCCTCCTGGCCGGGGTGGCGGCCAACGCGATCCTGTGGGCCTTCGCCGATGCCCGGGTGGCCGGGGCCTTGCTGGCCGTGCCGGTAGTGGCCGGTGCCGCCGCCTTCCGGTTGGCCAGGCGCTGAGGCCCCGGCCTTTTCAGCCAACCCGCCATCATCTTCTACCTTAGCGCCCCCTTTTTGGCAAGGAATCCCTTATCCATGATCGCAACCCTCCTCCGCCGCCTGGCCGTCATCGGCGCGTTGGCCGCCCCGCTCCTCTCCCTCGGCCAAACCGGCACGGTGCGCGGATTCGTTTACGACGAAAGCACCGGTGAGCCCTCCATCTTCACGCCCGTATCCCTGGTCGGCGCGGAACAGCGAGGCGCACAGACCGACGTCAACGGCTACTTCTCCATCAGCAAGGTGCCGCCCGGCGCGTACACGCTCCGTGTGGTATACCTGGGGTTCGACACCCTGCAGAAGGCTATCCAGGTGAAGGCCGACCAGATCGTCACCGAGAAGCTTTACCTCAGGAAGGGCAGCATCCAGATGCAGGCCGTGGAAGTGACGGCCGAGCAGCAGAAGGCCCAGGAGAACGTGCGCGTGGGCGTCACCAAGCTCACCCCCAAGCAGATCGAGCGCCTGCCGGCCATCGGCGGCCAGGCCGACCTGGCCCAGTACATGCAGGTGGTGCCGGGGGTGGTCTTCACCGGCGACCAGGGTGGCCAGCTCTACATCCGCGGCGGATCACCGGTGATGAACAAGGTGATCATGGACGGCATGACGCTGTACAACCCCTTCCACAGCATCGGGCTGTTCAGCGTGTTCGACAATGACATCATCCGCAATGCGGACATCCTCACTGCAGGCTTCAATGCCGAATACGGCGGGCGGATCAGCAGCGTGATGGACATCACCACGCGCGACGGCAACAAGACGCGCCTGGCCGGGAAGGTCGCCGCCAGCACCTTCGCCGCCAAGGCCCTGCTGGAGGGGCCGCTGAAGAAACAGACCGAGCAAAGCGCCGGCAGCAGCTCCTTCCTGCTCAACTTCAAGCACAGCTACCTGGACCAGACCAGCAAGAGCATGTACCAGTACGCCGATACCGCCGGCCTGCCCTTCAGCTTCACCGACCTGTACGGCAAGATCTCCATCAATGCCGCCAACGGCAGCAAGGTCAACTTCTTCGGCTTCAACTTCAGCGACGAGGCCCGCTTCAGGGGCGTCAGCAACGTGGGCTGGGACAATTGGGGGGCCGGCACCAATTTCGTGCTGGTGCCTTCCGGAAGCGCCGTTCTCATCGAGGGCACCTTCGCGTTGAGCAACTACAGCATCGAGCTCCTGGAAGGCGACCTGCCGCCGCGCTCCAGCAGCATCAACAACTTCAACGGGGGCCTCAACTTCAAGTACTTCACCGGCAAGGACGAGATCAACTACGGCATCGAGGTCACCGGCGTGAACACCGGCCTGAGCTACTTCAATTCGCTGGGATACAACCTGCAGGTGGACAAGGTGAGCACCGAAATGGCCGGCTTCATCAACTACAAGGCCCGGCTGGGCAAATGGGTACTGGACCCCGGGATCCGCCTCCAGTATTATGCCACCCTGGCCGTGCTCAACCCCGAGCCGCGCCTGGGCTTCAAGCTGAACGTCACCGACCGCTTCCGCGTGAAGGGCGCCGCAGGCCTATACAGCCAAAACCTGATCGCCACCAACAACGACCGCGATGTGGTGAACCTGTTCTACGGATTCATCACCGCCCCGGAGGACATCCCCAAGACCATGACCATGCCCAACGGGGACGTGCGCGACATCGACGACCCCCTCCAGCGCGCATCGCATGTGGTCGGCGGGTTTGAATACGACCTTACGCCCAAGACCAACATCAACATCGAAGGCTACTACAAGAAATTCGGCCAGGTGACCAACATCAACCGGGACAAGCTGTACAACGACACGCCGGAATTCGTGGACAAGCCCGATGAGCTGAAGAAGGATTTCATCGTCGAGAGCGGTGATGCGTACGGCGCCGACCTGCTGGTGAAGTACGAGAACAAGGGCCTCTACCTGTGGGCCGTGTATTCGCTCAACTTCGTGAACCGCTTTGACGGCAAGCAGGAATACAGCCCCATCTGGGACCGCAGGCACAACGTGAACCTGGTGGCCAGCTACACCTTCGGGAAGCACGACAGCTGGAGCGTGAACGCGCGCTGGAACTACGGCTCCGGCTTTCCCTTCACGCAGAACCAAGGGTTCTATGAGCGCCAACGTTTCGGCGACGGCATCTACACGGACATCTACACCAACAACGGCGAACTGGCCATCATCTACGGGCCGCTGAACGCCGGGCGCCTCACCGACTACCACCGCCTGGACCTGGGCGCCACCAAGACCTGGAAGCTGGATGAGCGCCAGGTGGTGCAGTTGGACCTGAGCGTGACCAACGTGTACGACCGCAAGAACATCTTCTACCGCGACCGGGTGAGCGCCAAGGAGGTGTACCAGCTCCCGCTCCTGCCCAGCATCGGGTTCACATACAGTTTCTAACCGGTCGGGCCGGGAGCCCGGGCAATGGGCGGCTGCGAACCGGAAGTAAGCGACCGGGGGCTTCCCGCCGGAACTTGTGAAGCCGCTTCCGGCGGCCAACAGGGCCATGCGGGGACAAAGTTGCCCGGCCCGCGCGGGGTCAGTTCCGGATCCCGGCTTAGCTTTACGCCCCGTGATCACCTCTCCCAAGCAGCGGGATCATCCAGTGATGACGGGTTCCACCAAATACATTTTCGTTACCGGGGGCGTGACCTCCAGCCTGGGCAAGGGTATCGTGAGCGCCTCGTTGGCCAAGCTGTTGCAGGCACGCGGCTTCACCGTGACCATCCAAAAGCTCGATCCCTACATCAACATCGACCCGGGCACGCTCAACCCCTACGAGCACGGTGAATGCTATGTGACCGAGGACGGGGCCGAGACCGACCTGGACCTGGGGCACTACGAGCGGTTCCTGGACACGCCCACCTCGCAGGCGAACAACGTCACCACCGGCCGCATCTACCAGAGCGTGATCAACAAGGAACGGCGCGGTGAATACCTGGGCAAGACCGTGCAGGTGATCCCCCACATCACCGACGAGATCAAGCGCCACATCCAGGCCTTGGGCCGCAAGGGCATCTATGATTTCGTCATCACCGAGGTAGGCGGCACCGTGGGCGACATCGAGAGCCTGCCCTACGTGGAGGCCATCCGCCAACTGAAATGGGAAAAAGGCCGCGACGCGCTGGCCATCCACCTCACCCTGCTGCCTTACCTGAGCACCAGCGGCGAACTGAAGACCAAACCCACCCAGCACAGCGTGAAGGAACTGCTGAGCCTGGGCGTGCAGCCGGACATCCTGGTGTGCCGCACCGAACACCCGATGCAGAAGGGCATGAAGGAGAAGATCGCCCTGTTCTGCAACGTGGACCAGCGCGCGGTGATCGAAAGCGCCGATGCCAGCACCATCTACGACGTACCCCTGTTGATGCAGCAGGAGGAGCTGGACAAGGTGGTGCTGGAAAAGCTGGGCATCACCCGCTATCCCGAGGCCGACCTGGACCGCTGGCGCGACTTCCTGCGCCGCTTCAAGGAGCCGCGGCAGACGGTGCTGATCGGGCTGGTGGGCAAGTACGTGGAGCTGCACGATGCGTACAAGAGCATCAAGGAGGCGCTGGACCACGGCGGGGCCGAGAATGAGACCCGTGTGGAACTGCGCTGGGTGCACAGCGAGAAGCTGACCGCCAAGAACGTGGCCCGCCACCTGGAGGGGCTGCACGGCATCCTGGTGGCACCGGGCTTCGGCAGCCGGGGCATCGAGGGCAAGATCGAGGCGGTGAAATATGCCCGTGGGCACGGCGTGCCCTTCCTGGGCATCTGCCTGGGCATGCAATGCGCGGTGATCGAATTCGCACGCAACGTACTGGGGCATGCGGAAGCCAACAGCACCGAGATGGACCCCGACACCCAATGGCCGGTGATCTCCATGATGGAGGAGCAAAAGGCCAAGGTGGACATGGGCGGCACCATGCGGCTGGGCTCCTACCCGTGCAGGTTGGTGGAGGGCACCTTGGCTGCCCAAGCCTACGGGCGTACCAGCATCAAGGAACGGCACCGCCACCGCTACGAGTTCAACAATGCCTTCATCGAGGAATTCCGGAAGGCGGGCATGATCGCCGCCGGGATGAACCCCCAGGCCAAGCTGGTGGAAGTGGTGGAACTGCAGGGGCACCCCTGGTTCGTCGGCGTGCAGTACCACCCGGAATACAAGAGCACCGTGGCCCGGCCGCATCCCCTGTTCGTGCACTTCGTGCAGGCCTCGCTGGCCCATGCGGCCCGCACGGCCCAGCCTGAAGCGGCAAAAGCCTAGGGCTGCGGCCACCCGCCCGCACCTCCGCCCAAGGCCCGTAAATAGTACGGGGCCCCAATGGCTTCCGGGCTATCTTCGCGCCCTTCACCAAAGCCCCCTTCCTCTTTCCGCGCTGAAGCATGGACCGCAATTCGATCATCGGCATCATCCTCATCGTCCTGATCCTGGTGGGCTACCAATACCTCACCATGCCGAGTGCCGAGGAACGGGCCCGCATGCAGCAGGAACAGGACAGCCTCGCCGCCCTGGCCATACAGGAACAGGCCCGGCAGGCCGACTCGGCCTTGGCCAGTAACCAAAAGGCAGCAGCCGCCCCGGAAAACCCCATGCCAACAGGCACGGATTCCTTGGCTGCGGACACCGCCCGTGCAGACAGCCTGAGGGCCGCCGGCCTGCGGGACCGCTACGGCATCTTCGCCCCGGCCGCACAGGGCACCAATGAGGTGATCGTGATCGGGAACGAACACCTGCAGGTGGCCATCAACACCTACGGGGCCAGGCCCAATGTGATCCGCCTGAAGGACTACAAGACCTATTACGGCCACAAGCCGTTGATGCTCATGGTGCCGGACAGCGGCCTGTATGAGTACAACTTCTTCCTGGGCAACCTGAAGCTGAGCACCAAGGACATGAACTTCAGCGCCGAAAAGCTGGGGGACATGGGCGTGCGCCTCAAGGCGGCCACCACCGACCCGGGCAAGTACATCCAGATCACCTACCAGCTGGACAGCGCCTCCTGGTTCATGAAGGCCACGGCGGAGCTGGTGGGCCTGCCCGAGGTGGATCCCCGCAACGTGATGTTCCACTGGGACCTCACCGGCTTCCACAACGAAAAGCACCGGCCCACCGAGGAGCGCAGCTGCACGGTGTTCTACAAGTACCTCAACAGCGACAGGGATTTCCTCAGTGAAACCAAGGACGATTCCAAAAAACTGGAGGGACGGACCAACTGGGTGGCCTTCAAGCAGGATTTCTTCACCGTGGCCATGGTGAAGGACGACGGGTTCAACAGCAACGGCTCGGAGATCTCGATCACTACCCTGCCCAACGACACCCTGTTCTCCAAGCGCTATGGGGCGAAGCTCTTCTTCGCCGAGGAACCCAGCGACCATGCCGTGCTGGACATGCGCATGTACCTCGGCCCGAACCAGTTCAACACCCTGCGGCGCACCGGCATACCGCAGTTCAGCCGCATCATCGACCTGGGGTGGGGCATCTTCGGCTGGATGAACCGCTTCCTGGTGATCCCCATCTTCAACTTCCTGCACCGGTTCAACCTCAGCTACGGCATCATCATCCTGGTGCTCACCATCGCCATCAAGGTGCTGCTGCTGCCCATCGCCTTCCGCAACTACAAGAGCAGCGCCAAGATGCGCGCCCTGAAGCCCGAGATCGACGCCATCAGCGCCAAGTTCGGCAAGGAGGACATGTTGAAGAGGCAGCAAGCCACCATGGACCTGTACCGCAAGGCAGGCGTGAGCCCCATGGCCGGCTGCGTACCCATGCTGCTGCAACTGCCCGTGCTCTATGCCATGTTCCGGTTCTTCCCCAGCAGCATCGAGCTGCGCCAACAGTCCTTCCTGTGGGCCGATGACCTCAGCAGCTACGACAGCATCCTCAACCTGCCCTTCACCATTCCCGCCTACGGAAGCCACGTGAGCCTCTTCACCCTGCTGATGGCCGCCAGCACCATCCTGTATACCCTGGTGAACCAGAAGCAGATGCCCCAGCAGCAGGGCATGCCGAACATGAAGGTGATGATGTACCTCTTCCCGGTGATGATGCTGTTCTTCATGAACTCGCTGCCCTCCGGACTGAGCTACTATTACCTCCTGGCCAACGTGATCAGCATCCTGCAGACCACGGTGATCACCCGCTGGCTGATGAACGAGGACAAGCTGCGCGCGGAACTGCTGGCCAACATGAAGAAGCCGCGCAAGAAGAGCAAGTGGCAACTGCGGATGGAGGAGATCCAAAAGCAGCAACAGCAGGCCCGCAAACGGCGCTGACCTGCGGCAAGGGAAGCGCCTGCCATGGGCCGCACGGATACCCGGCACTTGTTGCCTACCCGCCACGCCGGGCCGCACGTCCCGAACCGATCCCCGGCATGCCCCGTAAAACGGGGCATGCAACACCGGGGTGCCATCCTTCTGCTGGGCCTGCTGCCTTGGCTGCCCGTGAACGGCATCTGCCAAGAACCTCCCGCAGCGGCCAAGGCCCCCTTGGTGCAGGTGGTCGGCACCGTGACCGACAGCCTGACGGGCAAGCCGGTATACGATTGCCTTGTTGGATACTACACTACCGACGGCAAGCGACGGGCCGTCACCCCGGTGAACGCTGATGGCCTGTACGCCCTGTTTGTGGCCGCCGGACAGCCGTTTGAGCTGCGGGTGGAACTGGAGAACGGCTACCTGGACCGGCGGCGAACGGTACCGCCCATTCCGCCAGGCACGACCAGTTTCCGGCAGGACCTGGCGTTGATGCCCAAGAAATACTGAGGCGCCGGCAAGGAACGGGTTGATGGCGCGCCCATGCTATCCCGCGAAGAAGGTGGGATGCGGCCACGCAAACCGTCTTCATCACTTGCCTTGCCACCTTCACCCCTTCCCCACGGTTCATCCCGTTATCCCTGGCCCGGCAGATCATGGATGGCACGTTGCGGCCAGATGCTTCTTCCCCGAACGGCAGGCAGGAACGGAAGCTCCCGCTTCCCGATCCACTGCCGCACAACAACAAGCACCTGCGGCCATCGGGCCATGGGGGCAAAAAAACAGGCCCGGATGGCATTGTGCATCCGGGCCTGTTGGCATGGCTTATCGGTCAATTGCGCGTACCCGTCGCGCGGCTCTCCGTGGGCGTACCCTCAGGCAAGGTGATGGGGCTGGGCGTTTCCGTCGGCCGTTTCACCACCGTCATTTCGTCCACCAGGTGTTTCGCCCCGGCAAACTTGTCGATGATCCACAGCACATAGCGGATGTCCACGCTGATGGTGCGCTGCAGCAGCGGCTCGTACGAGATATCGCCGCTCATGGCCTCCCAGTTGCCGTCGAAGGCGATTCCGATCAGCTCACCGTTGCCATTGATCACCGGGCTGCCGCTGTTGCCGCCGGTGATGTCATTCTCGCTGATGAAGTTGATGGGCAAGTTGCCATTGGCATCGGCATACCGGCCGAAATCCTTGGCCAGCAGCAGTTCCTTCTGGCGTGCCGGCACGATGAACTCGTCGTTCGTGGGGTCTTCCTTCTGCAAGATCCCCAGCTCGGTGGTCTGCAGGTCGTAGTGCACCGCATCGGCGGGGCTGTAATCGTTCACGATGCCGTAGGTGAGGCGCTCTGTGCTGTTGGCATCCGGGTACCACATCCGGTCCGGGTCCTTCTCCATCATGGCCGCCTCCAGCAGGCGGTAACCGCGCCCGATCTTTTCCTCCGCGGCCCCCACCGCCGGCCCGATCTCGTTCCGGTAGGAATTGAGCACGCTTTCCATGGCCTGCACCCCCATGTCCTTCTGCAGCACCTTCATGCTGGGCTTGGCCAGGAAGGCCATCAGCCGTGTGCTGTCGGTGAGGATGCTCGTCTTGAACAGGGCGGCCGACCACTTGCCGAAATCGCCCTTGTACTTCTTCATCACCGTGCCAATCACCGAGGGCTGCTGGGCCGGGTCCAGGTCGGCGTGCATCATGCGGAACATGGCGGCCGTCACCTCCTGGTCGGTCGCCGGGTCATAGTCCTTCCAGAACTTGCGCGCCGTGGCCTTCGCCCTGTCGGCCGCGGCCTGGATCTTCACCGTGTTCTTCGGGTCCTGCCCCATCAGCATCTTCAGGCCCATCAGCTGGCGAAGCCCGCCGATGACGACCTCGCTGCCGAAACCGGCCTCGGTCAGGTACACGCTGGCCTTTTCATATTTGGCGCGTTCCGCATAGCCCGCCGCCAGGTCGCTGAGCACTTGGCCGTATTTCAGCTCCCTGGCCGGGTCCGCCTTGATCCAGGCCTGGAGGTCGTTCTCCTGCGCCTTCTTCCGGTCAAATACATGTTGCGCCTTCAACCCTTTTTGCTGGCCGATGAAGTACTTCCAGTAGTTGGCCACCTGGGCATACTTGGCGGCGTATTGCAGGTGCACCTCCTTGCTGGCGTTCATGTGCTTCTTCATGATCGCCAGTTTCTCCCCGCGGATCTTCACCCGGCTGGGCTGTTCCACGTCCAGGGCCAGCTTCACGCCGTCGCTGTTCAGGAAACGGTCCGTGCTCCCGGGAAAGCCCATGATCATGGCAAAGTCGCCTTTCTTGACGCCATCCAGGCTCACGGGGAAGTGCCAGTGCGGCTTGAACGGGATGTTCCCTTCGGCATATTCGGCCGGTTCGCCGTCCGGCCCCGTGTAGATGCGGAACATGCTGAAGTCCCCCGTGTGGCGCGGCCACTGCCAGTTGTCGGTATCCCCGCCGAACTTGCCGATGGCATTCGGCGGCGTGCCCACCAGGCGCACATCGGGATAGGTCTTGTATACGAACAGGTAGAACTGGTTCCCCGCGAACATGGACTTGAAGTTGGCATCCAGGAAGGCCTGGCCGTCCTTGGCCTTGGCCGCCAAGGCCCGGCCCACTTCATCAATGGCCGCCTCCCGCTCTTCCTCGCTCATGCCCTCCTTCACCACGGAAAGCACCGTGTCGGTCACATCGGTGATGTACTGCAGGAAGCTCACCGAGAAGCCCGCCGGGCGCTCCTGGTCGCGCTGCATGGCCCAGAACCCGTTGGCGAGGATGTCGTCCTCCACGGTGCTCAGGCTTTGGATGGCCGAGTAGCCGCAATGGTGGTTGGTCAGCATCAGGCCCTCCGCGCTCACCACCTCCCCGCTGCAGAACCCCGGGCCCAGCCGGGCCACCGCATCCTTCATGCTGGCCTTGTTCAGGCTGTAGATGTCCTCCGCCGTCAGCTTGAAGCCCAGCTCGCGCATTTGGGCCTCGTTCACCTGTTTCAGCTTGTTCAGCAACCACATGCCTTCTCCGGCAAAGGCGCTGCCCGTTGCGATCACGACCGCAAGCAGGATGGAAAAAAGTCTTCTCATATCAATTGGGTTCAAGGTCGATCTGGGGGCTGAAATACCCGCTCCGCGCCTGGGCCGCGAATTTAGTCTTTCATCCGCCTAAAGTTGGATCCCGGGGTGGAACCGTGCATGATGAGGTTGAACGGTTGGCCTTTCCTGGCAGGCTACCGCAGGTCGCCGGTCCGCGTCCATTCGATCGCATCCAGCATGTTTTCCACTTCCTGGGCCAGGTCCCTGAAGGACTGGGGCGCACCCACGCGGCCCACCACCTGCTTGTCCCGCTGGTCCGCATGCACGCGGATGATCACGCTGGGCAGGTCCGTCACCGGCTTGTCGTACACGTCATCCATGGTGAAAAAGCCTTTCGCTTCGGCCAGCTTCAACAGGGCCTCCATGGTGGCCGGGGCCACATGCCCGGTGTAGCGCCCCTGGCGTGCCACGAAACGAACCCCCTCATACACCGCCAGCCCATCATCGTAAATGGTCAGGCGGTACGTGGGGCAGGTGCCGTAGCAGGCCGTCCGCTGGATCATGAAGTAAACCGAGTCGCCGTCCGTCTTCGGCGCCTCCACCTGGTCCGTTGCCGCGGCCCCCGGCACGCCTTGGGCCACGGGATCCGCAGGACCGGCCTGGCCGGACAGGTCCTTTTTGCCCTTGCACCCGAATGACAGGGCCACCAGCAGGCCGGCGGCGAAAAGACTGGAAGCTTGCATGGTGCGAATGTAACCGCGAGGCCGCTTCCAATACCGTGCCGATCGGGCATGGGCCGTCGGTGTGCGCGGGCCTACTTTTGCCGCCCCATGGAACTTGGACCGCTCACTGCCATCTCACCCGTGGACGGACGCTATTGGAAGCGTACCGCGCCTTTGGCCGCCTGGTTTTCCGAACAGGCCCTGATCCGCTACCGGCTCGTGGTGGAGGTCCGGTGGTTCCGGTTCCTGTGCGGGGTGCCCCTGCCCGAATTGCAGGGAACACGGATCGATGCCTTGGACGGCCTTGAACAACGGATCGGGGCACTGGGCGAGCAGGATGCCCTTGCCATCAAACAGATCGAGCAACGCACCAACCACGACGTGAAGGCCGTGGAATACTGGCTGAAGGAACAAGTGGAAGCCTTGGGCTTCGGCGCCTCGAAGGAATTCATCCACTTCGGCCTCACTTCCCAGGACATCAACAACACGGCCCTGCCGTTGCTGCTGAAGGACTTTGTGACGCGCCATTACCTGCCCGCCATCCAGGCGTTGCGCGACCGCATCCATGGGCTGGCCCTTCAATGGGCCGGGGTGCCCATGTTGGCGCGCACGCATGGCCAGCCTGCCTCGCCCACCCGGCTGGGCAAGGAGCTGGAGGTGTTCACCGAAAGGCTGGACGACCAATTGGAGCTGCTGCACGGCATCCCGTTCACCTGCAAGTTCGGCGGTGCCACGGGCAACTTCAACGCGCACCACGCGGCCTACCCGGAATTGGACTGGCCGGCACTGGCCGACCGGTTCACCATGGAACAGTTGGGGCTCAAGCGCCAGCGGTTCACCACCCAGATCGAACACTACGACCACTTGGCGGCCCTGTTTGATGCCATGCGGCGCATCAACACGATCTTGATCGACCTGTGCCGCGACATCTGGACCTATATCAGCATGGACTGGTTCCGCCAGGCCGTGAAGGAGGGCGAGGTGGGGTCATCCGCCATGCCCCACAAGGTGAACCCCATCGATTTCGAGAACGCCGAGGGCAACCTGGGCATGGCCAACGCCCTGTTCATGCACCTGGGTGAAAAGCTGCCCATCAGCCGCCTGCAGCGCGACCTGACCGACAGCACCGTGGTGCGGAACATCGGCGTGCCCATGGCGCATACCGAGATCGCCTTCCAGTCCCTGCTGCAGGGCATCGCCAAGCTGCAACTGAACGAAAAGGCCATCGCCCGCGACCTGGACGGCCAATGGGCGGTGGTGGCGGAAGGCATCCAGACCATCCTGCGGCGCCATGGCTATCCGCAGCCGTACGAACGCCTGAAGGAACTGACCCGCGGGAAGGGGCACATCGGCCAACAGGAGATCACGGCGTTCATCCAGGGCCTGGATGTGGACGACGCGGTGAAAAAGCAACTGCTGGCGCTGTCGCCCGGCACCTACCTCGGCGTCGACCTGCTCACACGCAAGGCTTGACGGCCCGCCGCCTCATTGTTTTCCCGGCCGCAGCAACCGCTGGTAGGCCACCAGATCGGTGCCCGGCACATCGCCCAGGTCGAGCTGCCGCATGATGGTGATGACCTGCCCGCGGTGGTAGCTGGCATGGTTGAAACAGTGCATGAGCAATTGCCACCGCGGCTGCGCATAGGACATGCCGTTGGCGCGCGCGTAGTGCACCGGGGCATTCAGGCCCGCTTCGTCAAGCCCGCGTACCCTGTCCTGCATCACGGTGCTCATCTTCAACACCGATCCGATCTCCGCGCCGAACGCCAGGGCGGGCTCCCCGAAGATCCGCTGGTACCACGTGTTCCCGGCATCCCTGATGTGCAGCATGGTTTGGCGCAGCGAGGGAAAGCTGCTCTTCACATGCCGGTCCAGGAGGCGCTCATCCTCGCGTTCGAGCCGCTCCACGAGGCGCGTATTGGCCCACAGGTCGTAGGCCGCGTATTGGTGGATCAATTCCTTCATTCGTCCGATGGGTGGATAACGGTGTTGAAAATAAGCATGGGCAATGGTCCCGGTCCCTTGGACAAAGCCAGTACGTTCGCCTCCGTGAATGGAACGGCCATGATCGGAAGCATTTTCGGCAAGAAACGGATCAGCGAGGAAAAATTGGCCAATGTGTTCGTGAACGCCATCCTGGTGTTGACCGAGCAGGGATTCCCCAACATCGTGGCCGAACTGGAGGAAGCACCCGAATTCGTGTCCAAGCCGGTCTTCGGCCCCGGCGATGACGAGCTCTTCGCCCAGATCCTCTTTGCGGGCAACCTGATGGAGGCCCCGAAACACCTGACCGCCGGACTGGACCAACGCCTGGTGCAGCATGCCTACTCGAAGTTCGCACCCTTGATGGACATGTCCGCCGCGGACATGGAGACGGAGACCATCGCCCTGCAACGGTTCATGGCGCGGATCAACCATCCGAGCAAGAACACGGTGTACGCCATGAGCAAGGCCCTGTTCCACAAGTACGACCTGTTCCGCAACCAGGATGCCTACTTCCGTGACATGAAGGCGCCCAACCCCATCATCCTGGGCCGCATCAACAAGTTGATGCAATTCTGCCTTTGGGACTGGGCCGAACTGCTGGACGAGCGGAAGGTGACCGCTTGATGCCGACCTGGTCCGGACAGCCGTAGGCCGGGAACGGGAGGCAACCTTCAGCCTTCCCCCATCACGCCTTCCTCCACGGCCATGTCCACGATGTGCCCACCGATGGCCAGGCAGGCCGTGGCCGCCGGTGACGGCGCGTTGAGGACATGGATATGGTTGCCCTTGCGTTCAATCCGGAAGTCGTCCACCATCTCGCCGTCGGTGCCCAGCAGCATGGCACGGACGCCCGCGCGGCCCGGTTGGATGTCGTCCATCGCCAGGGAAGGGATCAGCCGCTGGAGCGTCCGCAGGAAAAGCTTCTTGCTGAAGGCCCTCCGGTATTCATTGATGCCGTAGGACATGTTCGTGAAGAACAACTTCCAGGTGCCTCCGTACGTCAACGCCTGCCAGCTGTCGCGAAAGCTGAAATCCGTCTTGCCGTATCCCTCCCTCTTGAAGGTGAACACGGCGTTGGGGCCGCATTCGGTGCTGCCGTCGGTCATCCGCGTGAAGTGTACGCCCAGGAAGGGGAAACGCGGGTCGGGCACCGGGTAGATCAGGTTCTTCACCTTGTGCCTCCCCTTTTCGGTCAGCTCATAATAGTCGCCCCGGAAGCCGACGATCTGCTCCTTCACCCGCACCCCGTCCGCGCGTGCCAGGCGGTCGCTCTGCAACCCGCCGCAGAAGATGACGCACTTGGCCCGGTAGGTGGCCTTGGCGGTCCGCACGGTCCCCGTATGGCTGTCGGTGGCCAGTACTTCTTCCCCGGTGTGTACCTCGCTGGCCCGGTTGATCCCCATGGCCAGTTCGGCCATCTTGTTGGTGGCGCCCCGGAAATCGATGATGCCGGTGCAGCCCACCCACAGTCCCGCCACGCCACGGCAATAGGGCTCGATCTCCTGGATCTCCCGCGCATCGATCCGCCGCAGGTCCTCGATGCCGTTGGCGATGCCCCGTTGGTGGATCTTCTCCAGGCGGGGCAGCTCCTCTCCATCGGTGGCCACGATGATCTTCCCGCACACGTCGTGCCGGATGCCGTGTTCCTTGGCGAAGGCCACCAGCTCGCGCCGTCCCTTCGCGCAGGTGACCGCCTTCCTGCTGCCGGGAACGTAATAGATACCGCTGTGGATCACCCCGCTGTTGTGCCCGGTCTGGTGGTCGCTGAGCACCGCCTCCTTTTCCAGCAACAGGATCCGCTTGGCGGGGAACCGCGTTTGCAACTTGTACAATGTGGCCACGCCGACAATGCCTCCGCCAACGATCACCACATCCCAGGGCTGCTCTTCTTTATCCATCGCTGCGGCGAAATTATCGCACCTCCTGCATCGCCGGGCCGATGTTCTTCTCCCGGGGCACGCGCAGCAATAGCAAGGCCCCCAGCACGAAGAAGGACCCGATGGCGATGATCGTGTTCCGCAGGTCGCCGGT
Organism: Flavobacteriales bacterium; assembly: GCA_024103275.1. Taxonomy (GTDB): domain Bacteria; phylum Bacteroidota; class Bacteroidia; order Flavobacteriales_F; family PHOS-HE28; genus PHOS-HE28. Next base: position 50,904 of record JAGFIV010000064.1, on the reverse strand, counting down.
CAACTGGTTCACCAGGCCGAAGGCCAAGGTGCCCATCACCGTGGCCAGGTAAAAGCCCACATCGTAAAACGAGAAGAAGGAAGCATGGTCGGCCGTTTGCGGGAGCAGCTTGGCGTAGGTGCTACGCGAGAGGGCCTGGGTGCCGCCCATCACCAGGCCCACGCAGGCGGCGAGGATATAAAATGCGCGTGTTCCCTGGATCCCCCAGGCCGCCACGCAAATGGCCGTCCATACGGCCAGTCCGATGATCAGGGCGGCAATGTTGCCGAACCTGCGGCTCAGCCTGACGAACAACATGGCGCCCACCGCGGCCACAAGCTGGATCAGCAAGATGCTGGTGATCAGGCCGCCGTCCGTGATGGGGGATCCATCGGGCTCCTTGATCTCCTGCTTGGCGTAGGTCACGGCCAGGTACATCACCGTCTGGATGCCCATGTTGTAGAGGAAAAAGGCCGTGAGGAAGCGCCGAAGCCGGGGAAGGCTGAGCATCTCGCGCCATACGCGCCGCAGTTCGCGGTAGCCCGCCGTCAACGTGTTGGCCTTGGCCTCCTTGGGCACGTGGGTGTTCGGCAAGCGCCGGAAGGTGACCTGGGCCCACCCGGCCCACCAGATGCCCACGGAAAGGAAGGAAAGCCGTGCCGGCAGCCCTTCCCGGTCCGGGATGCCCAACCAATGGGGCCGCATGATCATCAGCAGGTTGATCACCAGCAGGATCACGCTTCCGATGTAGCCCAGGGCGTAGCCTTTGGCGCTTACCCGGTCGTGGTCGCGGGGCTCCGCGATCTCCGGCAAATAGGCGTCATAGAAGATCAAGCTGCCGCTGAAACCCACGCAGGCCAACATGAACAGCAACAGGCCGGCCCACAGGTTGGCCCATGTGAAGAAGAAGAGACCGGCACAACTGGCCGCCCCCAGGTAGCAGAAAAACTTCAGGAAGTTCTTCTTGTTGCCCCGGTGGTCGGCGATCCCCGATAGCAAAGGGACCACGGCAGCCACCAGAAGAAAGCCTGCGGAGAGCGTGTACGATTGAAGCGAGACGGCCGGCAATCCGTAGGCTTGCTGCACCAGGTCATGTCCGTCGGCGATGGTGACCGCGGCGTAGTAGATCGGGAAGATCGCCGAGGTGATGGTGAGCGAGTAGGCCGAGTTGGCCCAGTCGTACATCGCCCATGCACGGATCACCCGGGGATCCCCCTTCTTCATCCGCGGCAAGGTAGCTGCACACCCCAGCCCCGGAAGCGTGCGGGACGGGATTTTTCCACCGGCCTGTTGACCGCCCCGGCTATTTCACCACATCCACCTCCACCCGGCGGTTCTGTGCCATGGAGATCTCATCGGTCTCCTCCGAGGCGGGCTGGTTGCCCTTCTGGCCCGCCGTGGTGATGCGTTCCTCGCCCACCCCGGCGGCCACCAGGTAATCCTTCACCGCTTGGGCACGGTCCTTGTCCAGGTCCGTCAGGTCCGGGCGCATCCGCACTTTGTCCACTTCCTTCAGGTCCGTGTGGCCGGTCAGCTTCACGTTGATGGACGGATTGGCCTTCAGCACCGATGCCAGGCTATCCAGCTGCCCCTTCATGGAAAGATCGATGTCCTTGTTGAACCGCTTGAAGTAGATCACGCTCCGGTCCACGCGCTCCGAGGGCTTCAGCCCCGGGTTGAAGGTCATCTTGCGCCCGTAGATGTACTCGCTTTGCTCCTTGTCGATCTGCTCGCAGGAACATTCGCTCAGGTACTTCACCGGCTTTACGCTCACATCATCGATGTAGTAGTAGGCCACGGGCTGTTGGGGCCTCACCTCACCACGCTGGCGCCGCACCTTCCCGGTGGTCACCTTGTCCGTGGCCTGAAAGTTCCCGATGATCAGGTACTGTTCGTCGCCGGTGGCCTCGTACACGCCGCATACGCCCTGCCAGCTGTTCAGGTCCTCGTACAAGCGCGTTTGCAGGGCGGGCACCTGCGGCTTGTAGGTCAGGCTGGCCTCATCCTTCTTGTTTATTTGCATGCGGCTGAGGTAGGCCCCCAGGTTATCGCTCGAATACTTGCTGAGGTCGCCCAGGCTGACGTAGTAGCTCACGCAGTATTTCTGGCCCTTCTTCAACATCTCCTTCAGCTTCACCTGCAGGTAGCTGCGCGGCTGCTTGTCCATGAAGCTGTACCAGGTGACCCCCGCATAGTTGATGCCGCTCAATGCGCTTTGGAAGCCCATGGCATTCTTGGGCGCGTAGGCCGGCGAATTGCTGTCGATGCTTTCGCTGAACAGGTCGGCCTTCGCACCGGTGGGGCTGCCCCAGGCCTTGGCCGCATCGATGCCGCCCAGCCGGCGCAACTTGCCCTGCACCTCCTCGAAGCTGCCATTGGGCACGAGGTTGAGGCTGTCGGGCACCTGCTGCGCCCGCACCAGGGCAGGACCAAGGAAGCACGTCAAGAGAATGGGCAGGGAGAGTGATGGTTTCATCCGTAGGGATCGCATTCGTTGTTTGCGGGCGTGGCGAATTTAGCTCAAGCCAGGCGCGCGGAAGCGTCAATCATCATGCCAACGCCGAAACGGAAGCCAATTGGACGAAAAATGGGGCTGCCTGCGGGCAGCCCCATTTCCCAAGTCGTTGGATGGTATGATCAGAACTTGGCGCAGTAGCCCACGCTGATCCAGCCGATGTTGTATCCCAGCTCGGCGAATATCGCGGAACTCCCGCTAAAGGCATAACGCGCACCACCGTAGGCCCCAAAGGCCACGCCGCCCACGGAAGGCTCCACCAAGAAGGATTGATCGTAGTCCGGGTCATTGGTCTTGAACTTGGCGCTCGCCACGTTGTAGCCCAGCATCAGTCCCGCATAGGCGTCCCACTTGTCATTCTCCACGAAGTGGTAGGCCCCGCGTGCACCCACGATCAGGTAGGTGAAATTCCAACTGTAGTTGTACTTGGTGCTCCATCCGAATCCCGTCTGGTCCCACTTGGCGCTGGTATACCCCACCAAGCCGCCGACCCCGATCTTGTCGGAAACGGCCGCCTCAAAAGACGCATGCACCGGCGGCACCCCCATCTTGGAGCCGGAATAGATGTACGGGCTTCCAACCCCGATGCCCACATGCAGGAATTTCGCACCCTGCTCAAAGACCTGCGCATTCACGCTCCCTGCGGCCATTCCGGTCACGGCAGCCAAGAAAAGTACTCTCTTGATCATTCTGTTTTGGTGTTGGTTATTGGCGACCAAAGTAACCGGTTTGACCAAACATCAAAAAATACGCCCTATCCATATCCATTTTCCATGGTTGAACATCTTTGGGCCGTGCCGTTTGCCCTGCACCTGATGACCGTTCAGCACAGTACGGGAAACGTCATCTCCCGCGTAGCTGGAACCGCAAAAAGATCCTGTCCCGCCACTAAGTCTTCCATGCCGTCACCAAAAGATCCGGATATCAGGCGGGGAATTGGGGACGGAAAAGCGCGTGAAAAGGGGCATGGGCCACCCATACAGCCCTTCCCACATCCACCCTCCTCCACCGGAAGGTGCATGCGGCAGGGAAATCCCTTGCGGTCGCCCCGGTCTTGGGGCCCGCTGGTGGATCGGCATCAGTTCCCGCCGAACTGCCAACCTACGGCCAATTCGATCAGGTTGGTCCAAATGCGCTGGCGGGACGAGCTTTCCGAATGATCATAGGTGGGCGAAAGGCCGCGATAGAAACGCAGGTCCATGTCGAAACCCACGGGCAGGGTATAGCCCACCCCCGCCATCACCATGATGTCGGCCTTCTTGAAGTCCTTGATGGCCGCACTTCCCTTCTTTTTGGTGGCCTCCAACGACTGTTGGTCGATTGTCTGGTCCTGTTGCCCTTGGGCACTGATGGTGCCCTTCCAGGTGGTGGTCACGTCCGAGTTCAATTTTCCGCCCATCAGGAAATTGAGCGAAGGGCCAACCATGACCCGCAGGCCCTCCGATGGCCGCAGGGTGAGGGGCAAATTGATCTGGAAGTATGAAAGCCGTTGGTCATCCTCGGCCCTGACATCATGGCTTCCGGTGTACGCCCCTTGGTTCCCGGTCACTTGGGTATTGTTCGTCAGCGTCTCACTGATCACCGTCTCCGACTTGCCGCGGCGGAAGGAGAAGCCCAGCTCCGGCCGGATGCCTACTAGGTCGGAGAAGGGGATGTCGATGCTGCCACCGAACATCAGTCCAAGCCCCTTGGGATTCGTGGGCGCATTCTTGGGCTCCGGCTGCACCTTCTGTGAACCAATGAAATAGTTGGCACCGACTTTCGCCCCAAAGGATATTTGGGCCTGCAGATCAGCGACGATCAGGAGCAATGCAGCCAGGATGCCCATGCGGTACAGTACCTTCATCTTGATGTTGGTTTGGGGCCAAACGTAGTTCGCGGCCCTGGCTCCATCAACTCCCCAAAAATGGGGATGCCCCATGGGACGGTGGGTTCAACATGCAAAACGCCCCGCTGTTCCGGCGGGGCGTTTTGACCTAGGATGTTCTGTTCAGTTTTGCTGCTGCGCCCTGATCATGTTCAAGGCACTTCCGGCCCGGAACCACTCGATCTGGTGTGCATTGTAGGTGTGGTTGCACTTGATGGTGTCCTTGCTGCCATCCTTGTGCTTCAATACCACGGTCAATTGCTTGCCTGGTGCAAACTGGTCCAGGTCGATGAAATCAAACCGGTCGTCCTCCTGCACCTTGTCGAAGTCCCCTTCCTTGTCGAAGGTGATCGCCAGCATGCCCTGCTTCTTCAGGTTGGTCTCGTGGATACGGGCGAAGCTCTTCACCAGCACGGCCCTCACCCCCAGGTGGCGCGGCTGCATGGCCGCGTGTTCCCGGCTGCTGCCCTCGCCATAGTTCTGGTCTGCCACCACCACGCTGGGCACATGGGCCGCCTTGTAGGCCCGTTGCACCGCCGGCACCTCCCCGAATTCGCCCGTCAACTGGTTCTTCACCTTGTTGGGCTCGCCGTTGAAGGCGTTGATGGCCCCGGTGAGCGTGTTGTTGCTGATGTTGTCCAGGTGGCCCCGGTAGCGCAGCCATGGGCCGGCCATGCTGATGTGGTCCGTGGTGCACTTGCCCTTGGCCTTGATCAACAGCACGGCGTCGGTGATGTTCTTGCCGTCCCATGCCGGGAACGGGGTGAGCAGCTGGATGCGGTCGCTCTTGGGGTTCACCACCACCTCGATCCCGCTCCCGTCGGCGGCCGGTGCCTTGAAGCCCGGATCGTCCACGGCGAAGCCCTTCGGCGGCAGCTCGAAGCCTACCGGCTCGTCCAGCTTCACCTCCTCGCCCTTCCCGTTCTTCAGGGTATCGGTGAGCGGATTGAAGGAAAGGTGGCCGCTGAGCGCCATGGCCGTTACCAGCTCCGGGCTGCCCATGAAGGCGTGCGTGTTCGGGTTGCCGTCATTGCGCTTGGCGAAGTTGCGGTTGTAGCTGGTGAGGATCGAGTTCTTCCGCTCCGGATGCTCATTGGCCCGGGCCCACTGGCCGATGCATGGCCCGCAGGCGTTGGCCAGCACCACGCCGCCCATCTCCTCGAACACCTGCAGCAGCCCGTCGCGCTCAGCCGTGAAGCGGATCTGCTCGCTCCCCGGGGTGATGGTGAAGCCGCTCTTGGCCTTCAAGCCCTTGGCGATGGCCTGGCGCGCAATGGAGGCGCTGCGCGTAAGGTCCTCATAGCTGCTGTTGGTGCAGCTCCCGATCAATGCCACTTGGATCTCCTCCGGCCAGCCATGTTCCTTCACGGCCTCGCCCAGCTTGCTGATCGGCCATGCCAGGTCGGGCGTGTAGGGCCCGTTCACGTGCGGCTCCAGCGTGTTGAGGTCGATCTCGATCACTTGGTCGAAGTACTTCTTGGGGTCCGCGTACACCTCGGGGTCGCCGGTGAGGTGCTCGGCGATCTGGTCGGCCAGCTTCACCACTTCCTCACGGCCGGTGGCCTTGAGGTAGCGCCGCATGGGGTCGTCGTACCCGAAGGTGCTGGTGGTGGCGCCGATCTCCGCGCCCATGTTGCAGATGGTGCCCTTGCCCGTGGCGCTGATGGTCTTCGCGCCTTCACCGAAGTATTCGATAATGGCCCCGGTGCCGCCCTTCACCGTGAGGATGCCGCACACCACCGAGATGATGTCCTTGGGTGATGCCCAGCCGCTGAGCTTGCCGGTGAGGTGGATGCCGATGAGCTTGGGTTGCTTGAGCTCCCATGGCAGGCCGCTCATCACGTCGCAGGCGTCGGCGCCGCCCACCCCGATGGCCAGCATGCCCAGGCCGCCCCCGTTGGGCGTGTGGCTGTCGGTGCCGATCATCATGCCGCCGGGGAACGCGTAGTTCTCCAGCATCACCTGGTGGATGATGCCCGCACCCGGCCGCCAAAAGCCGATGCCGTACTTGTTGCTGATGCTTTCCAGGAACCGGTACACCTCGTTGCCTTTGTTCAGCGCCTCCTGCAGGTCCTTCTTGGCTCCCACCCGCGCCTGGATCAGGTGGTCGCAGTGTACCGTGGTGGGCACCGCCACCTTCGATTTCCCGGTGGTCATGAACTGCAACAGCGCCATCTGCGCGGTGGCGTCCTGCATGGTGACACGGTCCGGGGCGAAGTCGACATAATCGGCGCCCCGCTTATGTTCCTGGGTGGCCTCCCCTTGGGTAAGGTGTGCGTAAAGGATCTTCTCCGCCAAGGTCAGCGGTCTTCCAAGGGCCTTGCGTGCCGCTGCGATCCGTGACGGATAGCGATCGTACACCGCCTTGATCATGTCGATATCGAAAACGTGCGCCATGTTTTTCTGCGATAGTGATTTAAGTCTGCAAAGGTACACACTGCCCCTAGGGCTTGTTCGCCGGGCCCGGCCACATGGCTCATAGCGTGCCGCCGTCGTGGCCATCGGGCAGGGGTGCCCCGCGCCGCCACCAGCGCGTACGCCGCGCATGGAGCAGCCCGCTGTACAGGAAGGCCCCCAGCAGGGCGCCGGTGGCGATGGCCACCAGGATGAAGAGCAGTTGCAGGATGCTCCCCGCGGTGTCCATGCCGTCGGTGGCCATGGTGGTGACGCTCACCAGGCCGAAGGAACCGGGGGCCAGCAGCCAGAACGCGGGTATGATGGTCACCAGCGCGGGCGGCCCCTTCAGGCGGTATTCGATCACCAGGGCGGTGATGCTCATCACCGCCGCGCCGAAGAAGGCGGTGGAGGCCCCGTCCATGAACAGGCCCGAGACGTATTGGCCGAGGTAGGCCATCAGCATGGTGAGGAGCATCCATGGAAGGGAGCGCCTGCGGCTGCTCTTGAACAGGTGCAGGCCCAAGGTGAAGACCACGACGCCCGCCCAGGCCAGCCACGGGGCCAGCCTTTCGGTGGGGCTAAAGGAGGGCAGGCCCTGCCCGAAGAGGCGGAACCCGCCCAGCAGGCCGAACGCGAGCAGGATCAGCTGGGCGAAGCCCGCCACCAGCCTGCTTCCGCCGGAGACGGTATTGGCGAACGCCAGTTCCACCACGGCCACCGTGAGGGTGATGCCGGGCAGGAACACGATGAGCGGCGGGATCAGCAGTTGCATGGGCGGCTCCTGCACGCCGTAGCGGTACATCACGGCCACGGCGGAGGCCAGGAGGAAGGAGGCCACCACGGGCATCACCGCGTTCCATGCCGGTTGGCGGCGCACCGCCACCAGCAACAGGGCACAGATGAACCCCAGCAGCGCCACCCAGCCCAGGCCATACCAGGTGGGCCGCAGGATCAGCGCGATGCCGATGGTGGTGAGCAGGTAGCCCAGCACGAACCCCGCATCGCCGTACCGGTGCTTCATGCGCCAAACGGCGTCGAGCTTGCGCAGGCCGTCCTTGGGCGACAGGCGGCCGCCGCGCGCCTCGCGGGCGATCTCCAGCACCCCTTCCATCTGGTCGAAGCGCAATTCGCCCACCCGGTAGGGCCCCGGCGTGATCTGCACCCGGTGTTCCTGCCCTTCCTCGGATTGCACCATGAGCACGGTGGGAAGCGCGAAGACCAGGATGTTCGCCTGCCCATGGCGCTTGGCGATCAGCCCCAGGTCGCGCTCCACCAGGGCCACGGCATTGCCGGCGGCCAGTTCGGCCTGGCCCAGCCTGGCCAGGAAGCGGAGCAGCGTACGCTGGTCGGAGGTGCGGTGGTCCATCCGGCGAAAGCTACAGGTATCCGGCGAATGGACCCGGCCCGGGCAGCCCTTCACCGCCCGGTCCCGTCTTGGTGCCGGCCACCGGGCATGAAAAAAGGGCCCGCAGGCCCTTTCTTCCAATGGGGTCAGGCAGTGGCTCACTCTTCCACCACCTCGAAGGGAATGACCTTCACCACCTCGCGGTGGAAGGTGACCTCGGCCTCGTACTTGCCGATGGTCTTGATGGCCTCGCCCTTGATCTTGATGTGCTTGCGGTCCACCTCCACGCCCAGGGCCTGCAGGGCATCGCTGAGCATGATGGTGTTGACGCTGCCGAAAATGCGCCCCTTCTCGCCCACCTTGGCGGTGATCTTGATCACCTGGCCGGCCAGCTTGGCGGCGTTCCGTTCGGCCTCCTCGCGGATCTGGGCCTCCTTGTGCGCGCGCTGCTTCAGGGTTTCGGCCAGTTGCTTGCGTTCGCTGGGCGTGGCAGGCACGGCCAGTTTGCGGGGGAGCAGGAAATTGCGGGCATAGCCGTCCCTCACCTTCACCACGTCATTGGCGAAGCCGAGGTGCTCCACGTCTTGTTTGAGGATCACTTCCATGGTGCTTCTTACTTGAGCATGTCGGCCACGTACGGCATCAGGGCGAGGTGGCGGGCCCGTTTCACGGCCTGGGCCACGCGCTTCTGGTACTTCTCGCTGGTGCCCGTCAGGCGGCGGGGCAGGATCTTGCCCTGTTCGTTCACCAGGCGCAGCAGGAAGTCCGCGTCCTTGTAATCAATGTAGGTGATGCCCAGTTTCTTGAACCGGCAATACTTGGCCTTCTTCGTCTCAATGGCGATCGGCGTGAGGTAGCGGATCTCATTGTTGGAACCCGCACCCTTGGCCGGGGCCGTTGACGTGGATTCCGAAGTGGTGGCGGTTGTTTCTTCGCTCATCTCCGTGCTGTTCAGGCGTTGATCTTTTTGCTGCGTTGCCCGCTCCCCGCCTCGGCCTCCTTGCCTCCCCGGCCGGGGCGGCTTTCGGCGAATGCGATGTGGTGCTTGTCCATGGCCACCGTCAGGAAGCGGATCACCCGTTCATCCCGGCGGTATTCGGTCTCGAGCTTGGCGATCAACGCGGGATCGCTTTCAAACTCGATCAGGTGGTAGAAGCCCGAGGACTTCTTCTGGATGGGATACGCCAGCTTGCGCATCCCCCAGTTCTCTTCGTGGTGGATCTTCCCACGGCCTTCCTTCAGAAGGGCTTTGAACTTGCCGACCGTCTCCTTTGCCTGATCCTCAGACAAAACGGGAGTTAGAATGAAGACGGTCTCGTACCTTTTGGTCATTGGCCTCTTGGTAAAATTGGGGTGCAAATGTAGGTATTTCGGCCAAACGTCGCACATGCCCGCAATTTCCCTTCGGTGAAGGTTGTCCGCACGGGCGGCACATCCACCCGCCTTACTTTAGCCCCGCCCATGGAACGATATGTAGTCAGCGCACGCAAGTACAGGCCGGACACCTTCGGGTCGGTCGTCGGACAGGAACATGTGACCGCCACGCTGATGAACGCCATCCGCACGGGCCACGTGGCGCAGGCGTTCCTTTTCACCGGGCCGCGCGGCGTGGGCAAGACCACCTGTGCCCGCATCCTGGCGCGCACCATCAACTGCGAGAACCTGGGCGAGGACCTCTCCACCTGCGGCGTCTGCCCCTCGTGCAAAACCTTCGAGGAAGGCCACTCGCTGAACATCTTCGAGCTGGATGCCGCCAGCAACAACAGCGTCGAAGACATCCGCAACCTGATCCAGCAGGTGCAGATCGCCCCACAGGTGGGCACCAAGAAGGTGTACATCATCGACGAGGTGCACATGCTGAGCTCGGCCGCCTTCAATGCCTTCCTGAAGACGTTGGAGGAGCCGCCCAGCTATGCCATCTTCATCCTGGCCACCACCGAGAAGCACAAGATCCTGCCCACCATCCTCAGCCGCTGCCAGGTGTTCGACTTCCGCCGCATCACCACGGGCGACATCGCCCGGCACCTGGCCGAGATCGCACAAAAGGAGGGGATCAAGGCCGAGCCGCAAGCCCTGCATACCATCGCCCAAAAGGCCGACGGCGGCCTGCGCGACGCCCTCAGCATCTTCGACCAGCTCGTGAGCTACAGCGGGGACACGCTGGCCTACACCGACGTGCTGAAAAACCTGAACGTGCTGGATCATGAGAATTATTTCAACATCACCGACCACCTGTCCAAGGGCGATGCCGCGGGTGCCTTGGTGATCTTCAACGATATCCTGTTCCAAGGCTTCGAGGGGCACCTGTTCGTGGCGGGGCTGGCCCATCATTTCCGCGACCTGCTGGTAAGCCAGGACCCGCGCACCATCCCCTTGCTGGAGGTGGGCGACGAACTGGGCGAACGGTATGCCGCACAGGCCAAGGCCGTGGCCCGGAACTTCCTGGTGGAGGGCCTCACGCGCTTGGGCAACGTGGATGCCCAGTACAAGAACAGCAAGGAACCGCGCCTGCTGGTGGAGCTGGCGCTGATCCAACTGGCCCAGCTCGCCACAGGGGCCCGACAGCCCACCGGGGACGTGCCCCCGGCCGAGGCTGAAAAAAAAAGCCCTGACGTGACGGTGGCCGCACCAGGCACCGGTCCCGACACCCCCCCGGCGACCAGGAAGCGGCCGCCCGCCGCACGACCCGCCGGGCGCGTGGCGGGCTCGGTCTCCATCCGCCAACAACTGGAAACCGCCCGACCGGCCGCAGCAGCCGGCATGGTGGACCAGCCCGGCCCGCAACCGGGAAACATCGCCCATGAACCGGTTGCCCTGAACGAAGCCCTGTTGCGGCGGGCCTGGAAGGGCTATGCACAAGCCGTGAAGCAACAGGGAAGAAGCAGCCTCCATGCCACCTTGATGGCCAACGAGCCCCGGATCACCGGCCCCGCCTCCATCTCCTTCGAGATCGTGAACGCGGTGCAGGAGAACTACCTGCGCGAGGAGAAGGCGACCCTGCTCGGCCACCTCAAGCGTGAGACCGGAATCGCCGACCTGGAGTTGGAGGTGGTGCTGCGGGAAACCGTGGCCAAGCCCCGCTACACCGCCAAGGACAAGTTCCTGCTGATGGCGGAAAAGAACCCGGCCCTGTTCAAGCTGCGCGAGGACCTGGACCTGGACCTGGGCCAATAGCCACGGCCACGGCGATCGCACGGGTTGGCGGCGGGACGATACCTTCGCGGCCCGAAAACCAGACCATACGACACGAGCATGCAGAAGATCAAGGTGGCCAATCCCGTGGTGGAGATCGATGGGGACGAGATGACCCGCATCATTTGGAAATGGATCAAGGAGCAACTGATCCTGCCATACGTGGACGTGCCGTTGGATTATTACGACCTGGGGATCGAACACCGCGACGGCACCAACGACCAAGTGACGGTGGACGCGGCGCACGCCATCCAGAAGCACCACGTGGGCATCAAGTGTGCCACGATCACCCCCGATGAGGCCCGGGTGAAGGAGTTCGGGCTGAAGGAAATGTGGAAAAGCCCCAACGGCACCATCCGCAACATCCTCGGCGGCACCGTGTTCCGCGAGCCCATCGTGATCAACAACATCCCGCGCCTGGTGCCGGGCTGGACCCAGCCCATCGTCATCGGCCGCCATGCCTTCGGCGACCAGTACAAGGCCACCGACGCGGTGATCAAGGGCAAGGGCAAGCTCACCATGACCTTCACGCCGGAAAGCGGCGAGCCCACCACCTGGAACGTGTACGACTTCAAGGGCGACGGCGTGGCCATGAGCATGTACAACACGGACGAAAGCATCACCGGCTTCGCACACAGTTGCTTCAACCTCGCCCTGGAGAAGAAGTGGCCCCTGTACATGAGCACCAAGAACACCATCCTGAAGAAGTACGACGGGCGCTTCAAGGACATCTTCGAGGAGGTGTACAACACGCACTTCAAGGCCGAGTTTGAGAAGGCGGGCATCACCTACGAGCACCGCCTGATCGACGACATGGTGGCCAGCGCGCTGAAGTGGAGCGGAGGGTTCGTTTGGGCCTGCAAGAACTACGACGGCGACGTGCAGAGCGACATCGTGGCGCAGGGCTTCGGCTCGCTGGGCCTGATGACCAGCGTGCTGCTGACGCCCGACGGCAAGACCATGGAGGCCGAGGCGGCCCACGGCACCGTGACACGCCACTACCGCCTGCACCAGCAGGGCAAGCCCACCAGCACCAACCCCATCGCCAGCATCTTCGCCTGGACGCGCGGCCTGGCCTTCCGCGGCAGGCTGGACGGCAACCAGGCCCTGGTGGACTTCGCCCACAAGCTGGAGACCGTGTGCATCAAGACCGTGGAAGCAGGCAAGATGACCAAGGACCTCGCCGTGTGCATCCATGGCAGCAAGGTGACTCCGGACCAGTACCTCACCAGCGAGCAGTTCATGGCGGCGCTGCGCGAAGGGCTGGAGCAAGGCATGCACTGATCGGCATCCGGGAACAAGGATCGCCGCATCTTCGCGGGCATGGGCATGCCACGCGAACGCTGGATTCTGCTCCCCGCATTCGTCGTGCTGCTGCTGGCGGCCTGGTTCAGCACGGGCTACCACAGCGCGGACGAATTCCACCAGGTAATCGCCTTCGCCGGGGACAAGGTGCAGCGTGAACCGGCCGAGCCTCTGCCGTGGGAGTACGCCAAGCGGATCCGTTCCGCCTTCCTCCCCGCCGTGGCGGCAGGCGTGTTCGCCGCCGCGCGCGCGATCGGCATCCACGATTTCAGTACGTGGACGCTGCTGCTGCGGCTGCTCACCGCGGGGGTCGCCTTCATCGCGGTGCTGCGCTTCACCCGCACCATGCGCGCGCATGTGCCGCCGGCCTTGCAACACACTTTCCTGCTGCTCTCCTGGTTCCTGTGGTTCCTGCCCTTCCTGCATGTGCGCTTCACGGGCGAAACCTGGTCCGGGCTGTTCCTCCTGTTGGCACTCGCTGAGCTGTTCAAGGCGCAACCGGCGCGCATGGACCATCTGCGCGCGGGCGGCCTCCTGGGCCTGGCCTTTCTGTGCAGGCCCCCGGTGGTACTGGCGGTCGGCGGACTGCTATGCTGGTTGGCGATCGTCCGCAAGGATCCGGCCGCGAAGCTGGCCGGCCTCATCGCCGGCTTCGTGGCCTTGCTGGTCTTGGGCTTTGCCGTGGACAGCTGGTTCTACGGCGAGCCGGTGTTCACGGCATGGAACTACCTCCGCCGCGGACTTGAAGGTAGCCCCGACCATGATTTCATGGAGTATCCGTGGTGGTATTACTTCCCCTGGGTGATCAAGTACGCCCTGCCCGTGGTCGGTGTGCCGATCCTGCTGGCCACCTGGCTGCTGCTCCGTTTCCGGCCACGGCACGTGCTGGTGTGGATGATCCTGCCATTCGTGCTTTTCCACATGGTCCTGCCGCACAAGGAACTGCGCTTCCTGTACCCGCTGGCCGACCTGATGCCCCTGCTGCTGGTGCTGGGCCTGGACATCGTGATGCGGCAGTGGCCCGCATTCACCGCGAGGATCCAGGGCAAGGGATGGTTCACGCGCCTGGCGCCCGTGATCGCGGCGATCAACCTGGCGGCCTTGGCCTGTGTGGTGTTCGCCCCCGCCGGAAGCGGCAACACACGCCTGGCCGCCTACGTGCGCTCGCATTGGCCCAGCGGCGGCATGGAACTCCGCTACCTCGCCCCGCAATCCGAAGTGTGGCGCATCAAGATCCCGGCCTGGTACCTTCCTGATGGCATCACCGACAACGTGGTCAACGACCCGTGCATATCCTCGGACCCGGCGTTGGCCTGCCGCCCGCTGTTGATCGCCCGGGAGCCGTGGCCCCGCTGCGCCGACACGCCCGGCGCAACCTGGAAGCTGGCATTGCCCGCGATCCCCGTGTGGAAGCAATATGCCTTGCGCGCCTACGATTGGGAGGATGCCCAGCCTTGCTGGGGCCTGTACGTGCAGGAGCCGGGGCCTTCGGAACTACCTTCGCCATGATGCAGCGCTTCCGCTTCCTCTTCCTCCTCGCCTTCACCTGCCTTGCCTGCGCCGGGGCTTTGGGGCAGGACAGCACCGCCTACGTACAGCCGCGCGAAGCCAAGCCGGACAGGACCCCCTTCAAGGACCGTCTTTGGTTCGGCGGCGGCATCGGGCTCAGCTTCGGCACCGTTACAGCCATCCAGCTGGACCCGCTGGTGGGCGTGCATCTGGACAAGGCAAGCAGGCTTTCCTCCGGCCTGGGCATCAGCTACAACTACTTCCGCGACAACCGCTATGCGCCTCCTTACGAGATGAGCGCCTACGGATACCGTGTGTTCAGCCGTTACCGCTTCATCGAGCAGGCTTTCCTGCATGCCGAGTTCCTGCACCTGAACATGGAGCCGTACTACTATTACAAGGAGAACCGGGGACGCATCTGGGTGCCCCACCTGCTGGTGGGCGGGGGCTATGTGCAACCGTTGGGCAGCGGCAGCTCGTTTTATCTGCAAGTACTCTTTGAAGTGCTGCAGGACCCCAACAGCTTCTACATCGGCCAAGGGCCGATACTGAGCGGAGGCGTGGGGATCGGGTTTTGACCCCCACAAAAGCAAAGCCCGCCGGATGGCGGGCTTTGCTTTTGTGGAGCCGGAGGGATTCGAACCCTCGTCCAAACGACCGTACCACGTGCTTTCCACATGCTTCTTCCTCCGTTGGTTTTCGGAAGCAGGCCGGGGGAGGGCGCCCTACCTGCAGCTTAGGTCCTGTTATCTCGCCAACGCTTCGGACCACCGCGCTGGCCAGCTTCCCATGGTCGATACCCCTGGATCGGGAAGGAGGGCTGCGGGCCTCCCCGAGGAGTACTTGCCCCCGCTACTGTGCTTCACGGGATCAGCTTCATAGCCTTGGGCTATTAGGCAGCAAGTGCGTAATCAGTGTTGCCGGTTAAGGCCGGAGATCAGGATTAAAGAGCTGTGTCCCCAACGCTCTGCATGCTTACACGCACTACGAAGCCGCTGTCGAAACCAAGTCGGCCCCGGTAATTGAAGTGCTTTCAAAGAACGATGCAAAGATACGAACCGGTACGCCCTTCCCTGTTCAACGCTGAAAGGCTTCGCCGCCCGCATTCTACTTTTGCCGCCCCAAAACACGTCATGTTCAAGAAGATCGGCATCATCAAGGAAGGCAAGGTCCCGCCCGACCGCCGCGTCCCCCTCACCCCGCAACAATGCCACGACGCGATGCTCGATGGCATCGACATCGCCGTGCAGCGGAGCAATGTGAGGGCCTACACGGATGAGGAATACACCGCCCTGGATGTCCGCGTGACGCACGACCTGAGCGACCGCGACCTGATCATCGGGGTGAAGGAAGTGCCGCTGGACATGCTGATGGCGGGAAAGGCCTATCTCTTCTTTTCACACACCATCAAGAAGCAGCCGCACAATGCGCAACTGCTCCATACCGTGCTCCAGCGGCGGATCACCCTGATCGACCATGAACTGCTCACCGACCCCAAGGGCAACCGCGTGCTGGCCTTCGGCCGATGGGCGGGCGTGGTGGGCGCGTACAATGCCTTCCGTGCCTGGGAAGTACGCAATGGCGGCAAGCCAACGCTGAAGCCCGCCCATGAGTGCCACGACCGTGTGGAAATGGACCTCCACCTGTCGCAGTTCCCCGTACCCAAGGACCTGCGGATCGTGCTTACCGGTACCGGCCGCGTGGGCAACGGTGCCATGGAAACATTGGCCCAGGCCGGCATCACCCGGGTAAGCCCCGTGGATTTCCTGCACCAGGACCATGAAGGGCCCGTGTATACCATCCTGGGCAGCCAGGACCTGTACGTACGCGAGGACGGCAAGCCGTTTGACCGGGGCGCCTTCCACGCCGACCCGCGCGGACACCGTGCCAATTTCCTGCCCTTCGCCAAGCGGGCACACATCTACATCGCCTGCCACTTCTGGGATGCCCGTGGCCCGAAGATCCTGACCGCGGAAGACCTCCGCGACCCGGCGATCGCCCTGCAGGTGGTGGCCGACATCAGCTGCGACATCGGAGGACCCATTGACAGCACGCTGCGGGCCACCACCATTGATGACCCATTCTTCGGATACGAACGCGCAACCGGGCATGAGGTGCCGTTCGGGACGCAGGGCAGCCTGACCGTGATGAGCGTGGACAACCTGCCGTGCGAACTGCCGCGGGACTCGTCCAAGTCCTTCGGGCGCGACCTCCTGGCCCATGTCATGCCCCACCTGAGCGGCGACGATGCGGAGGGTATGATCGAACGGGCCACCATCGCCAAGGACGGCAAACTGACCACGCGGTACGCCTACCTGGAGGACTACGCCCACAGCGCCACACATGTCCTGTAGGCAATCAGGACAGTCCCACCCCTTCAGGCCGCCCCTTGGGATATGTCATCATGCATCCCCACCCGTACTTCCAAGGTGAAGTAGGAGGTGAATGGACCCAGCTTTTCGCATGACATCACGATGGGCGACGCGCTTTTGCGCGCCAAGGTGAGCAGGCCCAGGCCCGCGCCCCCCTTCCCCGAACGGCCCGTGCCGGCCAGCATTTTCAGGTAGTGCGCCTTCAGGTCCTCGCGCCCCATCATGTTCAGGATCGCCACCCGCTCCGAAAGCACCAGTCCGGTGGCACAAGGAACCACATTGCCGGTGGCCAGGTGGTAGCCGTCCTGGTCGCGGACCAACAAGGCGAACGTGGCATCGCCCATCAGTTCCAGACCGTGGCGGCCCAAATTGTCCATGGCTTCCACCAGCACATTCACCAAGCGTTTCCGCATGCCCGTCGGTTCATCGGCCGCCTTCATGTGATCCTCGGCGGTGGCCAGCAACCGGGGCAGCTCGTCGCCGGACAGCACCCCCAGGTGCTCGAAAACGACCACCGGCGACGGACCGGTCAAAAGCCGCGATTTCACCCGGCCTATGCTGCGGTGTCCAATCTCAAAGAGAGGGAGCAAGGAATCCATTCCGGACTGCGAATGGCCCCATCTGGAGAGCCGCCCCATTGTACGGTCTTGGCCCCCGTAGGTTGCCCTGGGCTGCGGTCAGCCCCGGGGTCCGGGCCGATTTGCACGATCCTTCATTCCTTTACGCAGGCGAATCCCCAACCCCCTTCCGAAATGAGACGGACCAACCTGGCCATGACCCTGATCGCGACCCTGGCTTTCACGGGCTGTACGATCAACTGCATCGATGGGACCGGTCCCGTTGAAAACCGGGAATTGGAGATCGCCCCCTTCACGGCCATCGAAGTGGGCGGCGCCATTTCCGTGAGCATTGAAAAAGGGCCTGCCCAGACCATCACGGTCACCGGCCAAGGCAACCTGATCGACCTGCTGGGAACCGAAGTCAAAGGCGGCGTTTGGAAGATCCGCTCACCCCAGTGCTGGCGTTCCCATGAACCTTTTCAAGTCCACATCACCACCCCTGCGCAATTCACGGGCATCGAGATCGGGGGCAGCGGGGATGTCACCTCCGCCGATGTGTTCGGCTCAGGGCGTACCAAGCTGGCCGTGCATGGCAGCGGGAAGATCAACATCGACGGGATCAATGAAAAGAAACTCGATGTCTCCATTTCGGGCAGCGGCACAGCCACCATACGGGGCACATGCAGCGTGTTGGACGCGTCCATTTCAGGGAGCGGCGACCTGCACGGGCACGACCTGGCGGCCAACGAGGCAACCATCTCGATCTCAGGGAGCGGCGATGCCGTCATCACCGCCATCAGTTCATTGAGCGCCAAGGTATCGGGGAGCGGGACCGTGCGCTATGTGGGCAAGCCCAATGTGGAGTCCAAGGTGTCCGGGAGCGGTGCCGTGATCCCGCTTGACCAATGAAAATCGTGGCTTGGGCCGCCTGCATCGCCCTGGTGGCCTGTTCCACCCCGCCGGACGGCAAGCCCGGGGACGGGGAAAGGGCCGCCAGCCTGCCCGCCATCCCCGGTGCCAAGGAGTTCACCCGGCTCGACCTGCCCAACCTGGACGACAACGTGCGCAACGACACCTTGCTCATCTACACCACGCACCAGTTGCCCGACGGCACTTTCCTGATGGCGGCCAAGAACGTGGAGGACAACCGCGAGGGCCTGCGCTTGATCCAATACCGGCCGCTGCCGGACAGCA
The DNA here is from genome assembly GCA_024103275.1 of Flavobacteriales bacterium. Taxonomy (GTDB): domain Bacteria; phylum Bacteroidota; class Bacteroidia; order Flavobacteriales_F; family PHOS-HE28; genus PHOS-HE28. The sequence goes on along the minus strand of JAGFIV010000064.1, from coordinate 32,669 downwards.
GCGCGCACGTGCTGGCCGTTTCAAAGCCTGCATACGACAGCGCCGTGATGCTGCCCACGTATTTCACCACCGGCGATACCGCGGACGGCATCATCATCCTGGCCAACTACGGCGAGCGGGAAAGCTGGGGGCAGAACGTCTTTTGGCTGAAGGACGGCCGCCTCAAGGACCTGGGCTGGATCGACGTGGGCGAACGCGGCTGGAAGGCGGACGCGGACAGCATGCAGCAGTGGCGCACCAGTATCGCCCCCCGCACCGAGGTCCGCGGTGCCGACGGGAAGTTCGACTTCACCTTCACCGGTGACAGCGTGCAGCTTTACGACGACCAGCAAGGGCACCAGGAAGTGATGCTCCCGGTGGACCGTATCCGCTACCGCTACGACGGCACGGAAATGCTGCTGGTGATCGACGGGGCACCGCGCAAGCCGATGCCGCTCTGATCACTGCACGATCGGCACCATGCCGCGGATGCCCATGTCCGTCACGGTCTCGCCGTTCAGTGGTTCCCACACGTTGTCGCCGTCCGTCTCGGTCCACTCGAAGCTCTTGTTGGTGCTAAGGGAAACGGTGATCACCACATCCTGGGTCTCGTGGCCGGTGATCACCAACGGCGTGGCGAACGGCCCGGTGACCACGCAGGACCCCGCAGGGATGGGCGATGTGTCGTTGATCGGGTTCGGCACCGTGGTGCCAGGGGCCTGGCCGGAAGTGACCGGCAGCGGGAAGGGCGGGTTGTCCACCTCGAACGCCCAAAAGCCCTGCAAGCGGTTTCCGTTCACGGCCAGCCACTGGTCATGCACGCGGAAGGAATCGGCGATGTATGTGTTGAAGCCAATGAATGAGGCGATGGTGCCGGAAAGGTCCAGGTTGAGGCCCAAGGTGTCCACGTGGAAATCCACGTCGTAGTTCTGATAGGCCAGCGAAACCCGGAGCCACTCATAGGACCCCGGATCGAGATCGCTCAGCGGGATCTCCAGGAACGTGCCGCCATCGCCCACGTTCACGCTCTGGGCGAAATCAATCGCATTGGCACCGCCCGCCGTGGTCTCCGGTGCGTAATACACCACAGCCCCGCTGCCCAACGGGGTGAACGCCGTGGGGGCGAACTCCACATAGTGCGCACTCATGGTGTTGAAGCGCGGGCTTTGCGCACCGTGACCGGCGACCAACGGGGCGGGAAGGCCGACCGCGTTCAACCGTGCCTGTGTGCTGTCAAATTTGAACTTCAGCACCAGCTTCGGACCGTCGCTCGCGGGGGGATCGGGAATGGGGGCCGGGCGGTCCTTTTGGCACGCCACCACCGCTAACAGGCCCAACAGGGGAAAAATGGGATTTCGCATGGTGCTCCGGTTTCAATCGATGCTCCCAAATATCGGTCTGAAACCGAGAACGCCCCGGTGCACAACCAGCCGGCATTGGCGACCCCGGCCATAAGTATGCATGCATACCATTTGGCGTTAACTTCGGGCCTCGACCATGCGACCTGAAGAGACCATCGACCACCCCATCCGCTGGGCGTGGCACCGCATTATGCGGCTCTACAATGAACAAGCTACGGCCCATGGTGGTTCCATGAGCATCGGCTACGTCTTGCTGAACATCGACCCGGAGGGGACGCCCAGCACCAAGTTGGGTCCCAAGATGGGCATGGAGGCACGCAGCCTGACGCGTACGCTGCGGAAAATGGAGGACCAGGGCCTGATCGAACGCGTGCCGGACGGCACGGACGGACGCATGGCAAGGGTGCGCCTCACCGCACGGGGCAAGGAGATGCGCGATGTGAGCCGCGATACGGTGGTGCGCTTCAACAAGGCCGTGCAGGCACGCATCCCCGCCAAGGAACTCGAAGCCTTCCACAAGGTGATGGCCAAGATCAACCTCCTGCTGGACGACCATGACCTCTTCACATGAACCCCTGTTGCAACGCGCCATCGGCCACGGGCATTGCCCCGGGATCGCCGTGGTCCGCGTTGCCCGAAACAATCGAACGGAGAAATGACCAAGCGTAACATCCGAAAAGTAGCCGTGCTCGGCTCCGGCATCATGGGCAGCCGCATCGCCTGCCACTTCGCCAACATCGGCGCCGAGGTGCTGCTGCTGGACATCCCGCCCAAGGAGGGCACCGACCGCAACGCCGTGGCCAACGAGCACCTGAAGGCCGCGCTCAAGAGCAACCCCTCCCCCATTTACGACAAGCGCTTCGCCAAGCGCATCACCACCGGCAACTTCGACGATGACCTGCCGAAGATCAAGGACTGCGACTGGGTGATCGAGGTGGTGGTGGAGCGGCTGGACATCAAGCAGCAGGTGCTGGCCAACGTGGAGAAACACCGCACCCCCGGCACGCTGATCACCACCAACACCAGCGGCATCCCCATCCGCGCCATCGCCGCGGGCCGCAGCGACGACTTCCGCAAGCACTTCTGCGGCACGCACTTCTTCAACCCGCCGCGCTACCTGCCGCTGCTGGAGATCATCCCCGGACCGGACACCGACCCGGCGGTGATCGCCTTCCTGGAGGAATACGGCCAGCGCATCCTCGGCAAGGTCACCGTGCAGGCCAAGGACACGCCCGCCTTCGTGGCCAACCGGATCGGCGTGTTCGGCATCATGGACGTCTTCCACCTGGTCACCGACATGGGCCTCACCGTGGAGGAAGTGGACCGCCTCACCGGACCGGTGATCGGACACCCCAAGAGCGCCACCTTCCGCACCGCCGACGTGGTGGGCCTGGACACGCTGGTGAAAGTGGCCGAAGGCGTGAAGGACAACTGCCCCAAGGACGAACGCAACGCGCTCTTCGCCATCCCGCCATACCTGCAGAAGATGGTGGAGGGGAACATGCTGGGCAGCAAGACCGGCAAGGGCTTCTACTTCAAGGACCGCAGCAAAGGCTCGCCTTCGCCAAAGGCTTCGGCGAGTAAAGACGAGATCCTGCAGCTGGACCTGAAGACGCTGGAATACGTGCCGCAGGTGAAGCCCAAGTTCGACACGTTGGCCGCCGCCAAGAAGGTGACAGATCCCGCGTTGGGCGCGGGACAGGCTCTGCGCGAGCGGCTGAAGCTGGTGTACAACGGCAGCGACAAGGCCGGCGAATTTTACCGCCGCAGCTTCAACAGCCTGTTCGCCTACGTGAGCCACCGCGTGCCGGAGATCAGCGACGAGCTGTACCGCATCGACGACGGCATGCGCGCGGGCTTCGGCTGGGAGCTGGGGCCCTTCGAGAGCTGGGATGCGATCGGCGTGAAGGAGGTGCTGGCGGCGAAGGACATCAACGTTGCCGAATGGGTGCGCGAAATGGTGGCCGCGGGCCACACCAGCTTCTACAAGACCGAAGGCGGCAGGCGGCTGTACTACGATCCCGCCAGCAAGGGCTACAAGCCCGTTCCGCGCGCCGATGGCCTGATCGTCCTGGCCGACCTGCCGGAAACGAGCATCGTGTGGAAAAACAAGGACGTCACCGTGCGCGACCTCGGCGATGGCATCCTCTGCGCCAGCTGGAGCACCAAGATGAACACCTTCGGCAGCGGCGTGATCCAGGGCCTCAACAAGGCCATCGACATCGCCGAGCAGGGATACAAGGGCCTGGTGATCTACAACGACGGCCCGCTCTTCAGCGCCGGCGCCGACGTGGGCATGATCTTCATGATGGCCGTGGAGCAGGAGTACGACGACCTGAACATGGCCGTGAAAACGTTCCAGAACCTCACCACGCGGATGCGTTTCAGCAGCATTCCCGTGGTGGCCGCGCCGCACCAGCTCTGTCTCGGCGGCGGCACCGAGCTCTGCATGCATGCCGACAAGGTGGTGGCGCACACGGAGACATACATGGGCCTGGTGGAATTCGGAGTGGGCGTGATCCCCGGCGGCGGCGGCACCAAGGAGTTCACCCTGCGCCTTAGCGACGAGCTGCGCGACGGCGACATCCGCACCAACACCTTCCGCCACCGGTTCCTCACCATCGGCCAGGCCAAGGTGAGCACCAGCGGCCACGAAGCCTTCGAACTGGGCTACCTGCGCCCCGGCCAGGACGAGGTGATCGTGAGCCGCCAACACCAGCTGGCCTACGCCAAGCAATGCGCGCTCAACCTCTGGAACAAGGGCTACACGCAGCCGCCCATGCGCAAGGACATCACCGTGCTCGGGCTGGAGGCCCTCGGCCTGGTCTACTCCGGCGCGGACAGCATGAAGAGCGGCCACTACATCAGCGAGCACGACGAGCTGATCAGCCAGAAGCTCGGCCACGTGATGTGCGGCGGCGACCTGAGCGAGCACACCGAGGTGAGCGAGCAATACCTGCTGGACCTGGAACGCAAGGCCTTCGTGGAGCTGTGCATGCAGCGGAAGACGCTGGAGCGGTTGCAGTCGATCATTACCAGTGGGAAAGTGTTGAGGAACTGAGGAACTGTCCGATGTCCTATGACGATTGCAGGATTGCTGAGAACCACCAGTGAAGAATCCTCTGTCCGATGTCCAATGAAGGTTGCAGGATTGCTGAGAGCCATGAGGGGAGGCCTGTTGTCCAATGTCCAACGACGGTTGCAAGATTGCTGGATGCAATGAGCTTAGGCCTTTAACCCCATGTCATTAGGCGGCCGCTGGGCTATGCATTTCGCCCCATGTGAACAATCCCTTACAAACCCTGAAATCCCATGAACCGCTTCAAGAATCTCGTTGTATGGAAGCAAGCCTTGGACCTCTCCGTGGAAGTTTATCGCGTGACGGAGAAATTTCCGAAGAAGGAGGTCTACGGCCTTGCAAGTCAGATGCAACGTGCAGGCGTCTCCGTACCGAGCAACATTGCTGAGGGTGCCGCTCGCAATCATGACGGTGAATTCTACCATTTCCTGGGCATTGCCTGTGGGTCGGCAGCTGAGCTATACACCCAAACGATCATTGCCCGGGAGCTCGAATACATCACGCGTGCCCAATCGGACAAGATCACCAGCGAACTCGACCATATCATGAACCGGATCTTCAGGCTTCAGGAGCAATTGGAGACCAAACACAAGAAACGTCCCGTACGGAGCTAACGCTTGTTCTATGTCCTATGCAAGACTGTACCATGCGAGTGCAGCGCAACGGACGAACAACAAGCGCTTCCATCAAGCAACAAACAGTCCTGCATAGGACATAAGACATTCCCTCATGAACGCATACATCATCTCCGGTTTCCGCAGCGCAGTGGGCAAGGCCCCGCGCGGCAAATTCCGTTTCACCCGCCCCGACGACCTGGCCGCCGCAGTGGCCAGGGAAGTCTTGGCACAAGTGCCCAACCTGGACCGCGAGCAGATCGAGGACGTGATCGTGGGCAATGCCACGCCCGAGGCCGAGCAGGGCCTGAACATCGGCCGCATGATCAGCTTGCTGGCACTGGACACCGAGAAGGTGCCGGGCATGACGGTGAACCGCTATTGCAGCAGCGGTAGCGAAGTGATCGCCATCGCCTCGGCGAAGATCCATGCGGGCCTGGCCGATGTGATCCTGTGTGGCGGCGTGGAGTGCATGAGCCCCATCCCCTTCGGCGGCTGGCGCATCGTGCCCAACGCCAAGGTGGCCAAGAGCGACCCCACGCATTACTGGGGCATGGGCCTCACCGCCGAGGCCGTGGCGCGCGAGTTCAAGGTGAGCCGCGAGGACCAGGATGCCTTCGCCCTGCGCAGCCAGAACAACGCCGCCGCAGCCATCAAGGCGGGCCGGTTCAAGGGTGAGATCGTGCCCTACACCGTTAACCGCGTTTACGTGGACGGGAATGGCAAACGCATGGAGGAGTCGTATGTGGTGGATACCGACGAGGGGCCCCGTCCCAGCACCATGGAAGGTTTGGCCAGGCTCAAGCCCGTGTTTGATGCCAAGGGCACGGTGACCGCGGGCAACAGCAGCCAGACCAGCGACGGTGCCGCCTTCGTGCTGGTGGTGAGTGAGCGCATGCTGAAGCAGCTGAACGTGGAGCCCATCGCGCGGCTGGTGAGCTACCAGGTGGTGGGTGTGCCGCCGCGGATCATGGGCATGGGGCCTTCCGAGGCCGTACCCAAGGTGCTGGCGCGTGCCGGCATGAAGCTGAAGGACATCGAGCTGATGGAGCTGAACGAGGCCTTCGCCAGCCAGAGCGTGGCGGTGATCCGCAAATTGGGCGTTGACCCCGACATCGTGAACGTGAACGGCGGTGCCATTGCGCTCGGCCACCCGCTGGGCTGCACCGGCACGAAACTCACCGTGCAGCTGCTGAACGAGATGCGGCGCCGGAAACAGAAGTACGGGATCGTCACCATGTGCGTGGGGAGCGGGCAGGGAGCGGCGAGCATTTTCGAGCGGCTGAACTAGGATCGGAAGATCACCTAACCGTCGCTGCGCGTCTCAATGCGCAGCCTCCGTTCCGTGAAGCGGGAAAGCTTGCACTAGGGCATACCGCTCCCCTTGCCTCAGCAGGCGTTTGAGCAGCACTACCTCCCCTACCTGGCCCGCCGTTTCCACGCCACAGAGGCCCAACATCCCCCACGCCTTTTCGAACTGTGCGGGCATCAGTCCGGCCGCGATGGTGAGGTGTGGATGGCCCGTCTCACGAAGGGCAGGACTTAGCGCCTGCTGCTGGCGTAGTGCAGCAACGATGGGTGTGCGAACCGTCGCGATGGCTTCCTTCTCCACCGGATCGATGTAAATGGTGCGCCGATCGGGGAAGTGCGTGATGCCACGATAGTGCAGCGTGAACGGCCGTTGACCGGCCACACCACTTTCAATGGCCCGTATGATGTCGGCCTCGTGCGTTTCGGGCAGGTCGAGGAAGCAGAGCGTGATGTGCGGCTGCAGGTTGCGGCCGCTGAAGGAGCCGATGCGGGCGTGGAGCCTTTCGCGCATGTCCACCACCACCGCCGCCAGCGTGGCCGTGGGCAGGATGGTGAGAAGGAAGCGGGTCAAGGTCGGGCCGGTTCGCATTTTCGTGAATATCCGGAAATATCCGCAGCGTATCCGAAAATGCCGCGTGAGGGACAGCAGCGGCGGCCTGCCGATGGTGCGCCGTGGATGCGGCGCGAGCGAGGAGGCCGCGACGAAGGAGCAGACCCCGGAGCGGCTGCCGCACCCGGCGCAACGAGGCAGCCACAGCGGATGGCCCGGCCCGTGGGCGGCCCGTGGGCGGCGAGGGACACGCCCACATCCAATCGGATTTCTGCTTATTTGTTATGCGCGCATACCTTTTTTGGCGTACTTTTGACTGAACAAGCGACGGCGCTCCATCGTTGATACCACAGTACCGGAAACCATGAGCACAGAAACCAAGAAGGCCCTGCAGGGCGGCGAATTCCTGATCCGCGAAAGCGAACCCGCGGATATCTTCATCCCAGAGGAGTTGAACGAGGAGCAACAAATGATCGCGAAGTCGGCGACGGACTTCCTTGCAGCGGAAGTGTGGCCGAAGCTGAACGAGATCGATGCCATGCAGGAGGGCCTGATGCCGGCGATCGTTGAAAAGGCCGGGGAGCTGGGGCTGCTCGGCATATCGATACCCGAGGAATATGGCGGGTTCGGCAAGGATTTCGTGACGGGCATGCTGGTGACGGAGAAGACCGGGGCCGGGCACAGCTTCAGCGTGGCCATGGCGGCACATACGGGCATCGGTACGCTGCCCACGCTGTACTATGGCACCGATGAACAGAAGAAGCATTACCTGCCCAAGCTGGCGACCGGCGAGTGGAAGGCCAGCTATTGCCTGACCGAGCCGGGCAGCGGCAGCGACGCGAACAGCGGCAAGACCAAGGCGGTGTTGGCACCCGATGGCAAGCACTACATGCTGAACGGCCAAAAGATGTGGATCACCAACGCGGGCTTCGCGGACCTGTTCACGGTATTCGCCAAGGTGGTGGACCCCAAGACGGGCGAGGCGGACAAGAACCTGAGCGCCTTCCTGGTGGAGAAGGATTTCGGCGGCATCACGCTGAACCCCGAGGAACACAAGATGGGCATCAAGGGGAGCAGCACGCGGCAGGTGTTCTTCAACGATTGCCCGGTGCCCGTGGGCAACATGCTCAGCGAACGGGGCAATGGGTTCAAGATCGCGGTGAACATCCTGAACATCGGCCGGATCAAGCTGGCGGGAGCGGCATTGGGCGGCGCGAAGGAGACCGTGGGGTACAGCGTCCGCTATGCCAACGAGCGGAACCAATTCGGGCGGCCCATCAGCAGTTTCGGTGCCATTCGCCAAAAGCTCGCCGACCAGGCCACGTATTGTTACGTGGTGGAGAGCGCGGTGTACCGCTGCAGCCATGATATTGAACGGGCGATCGCCCAGCTCTCGGCCGATGGTGCGGACCATGCCACGGCCCAGTTGAAGGGCATGGAACAATTCGCGGCGGAAGCAGCGATCCTGAAGGTGGCGGGCAGCGAATGCCTGGACTACGTGGTGGATGAGGGCGTGCAGATTTACGGCGGCATGGGCTACAGCCAGGAAAGCCCCGTGGAGCGGGCCTACCGCGACAGCCGGATCAACCGGATCTTCGAGGGCACGAACGAGATCAACCGCATGCTGATCGTGGACATGCTGCTGAAGCGCGCCATGAAAGGCCAGTTGGACCTGCTGGGTCCCGCCAAGGCCGTGGCGGACGAGTTGCTCGGCATTCCCGACATGCCGGAACCGGACGACAGCCTGCTGGCCGACGAGAAGCGCATGGTGGCCAACTTCAAGAAGGCCGTGCTGATGACGGCCGGCGGTGCCGCGCAGAAGCTGGGCATGGAGCTGGCCAAGCACCAGGAGACGCTGATGCATATCGCCGACATGGTGATCAATACCTACCTGGCGGAAAGCGTGCTGCTGCGGACATTGAAGCTGGCAGGCCTGAAAGGTGCCGGCAACGTCGCGGAGCAGATCGCCATGTGCCAACTGTATGTCCACGAGGCGGCGGACCGCATCCACAAGTACGCCAAGGAGGCCGTGAGCAACTTCGCCGAGGGCGATGAGCGCCAAGCGATGCTGATGGGCGCGAAGCGGTTCAGCAAGAACACGAACCTGAACACGGCGGAACTGCACAAGGCAATCGCGAAGAAGATGATCGCGGAGGGCAGGTATTGCTATTGAGGACAGCAGTTGTGAGTGGCCGGTCGTCCGACCTTGGTATCCCGCCGGGTTCTCATACATCTTCAATCCACTCAACTAAAATTTATTTAGTTGATATAATTAACTAATGCTGGTTAACTTCGTGGCATGGAACCGGACAACCCCTTCCCGGTGATCGGCTACCACGGGCCTGACCTCTTCTGTGATCGGGAGCGGGAGGCCGCCGCGATCGTCTCCGCCCTGCGCAACGGCCGCAACCTGGTGCTCCACAGCCCGCGCCGCTACGGCAAGACCGGCCTGATCCGCCATGTGTTCCGGCAATTGGCCAAGGTGCGCGGCGCCCATACCGTGTTCGCCGACATCTACGCCGCACAGGATGCCCACGAGTTCAACACGATACTGCTCAACGCCGTGCACCAGGCGCTGAACCCCACGCCGCGGCAGTTCCTCAAGAACGTGATGGACTGGTTCTCCGCGCTGCGGCCCGTGGTGACCGTGGACGACCTGACCGGGCGGCCGAGCATCGGCCTGGAACGCGGCGACCCCAAACGCGAGGCCGCCACCACGCGCGAGATCTTCAAGGTGCTGAACACCCGGGGCCGGACGATCTTCCTGGCCATCGACGAGTTCCAGCAGGTGGCCGAGTTCAAGGACGTCCGCATGGATGCCGTGCTGCGCACCGAGCTCCAGGGCAGCTCCAAGGTGCATTGCATCTTCTCCGGCAGCCGCCGCCACCTGCTGCTGGACCTGTTCAACAACGCCAGGAATCCCTTCCACGGCAGTGCCGATCAATTGGAGTTGGAGCGCATCGACAGGAAGACCTACGCCGCTTTCGCCGTGGGCCTGATGAAGAAACACCGGCGCAAGCTGAGGCTGGAGGACGCCCTGTTCTGCTACGACATTTGCCGCGGCCACACCTACTACGTGCAAGCCCTGTTCAACCGCCTCTTCAGCGACCCGCGCCCGCTGGAGCGCGCCACGGTGGTGGACGTGCTCCTGGCCATCGTACGGGAACAGGACGCCATCATGGCCACATTGCGCAGCGCGCTCACCCGTAACCAATGGGACCTCTTCGCGGCCATCTCCCGCGAGGGCGAGGTGACCGAACCCACCGCCGGCAGCTTCCTCAAAAGGCACGACCTGCCTTCGTCGGCCACCGTGGTGCATGCCCTGAAGGCCCTGATGGACCGCGAACTCGTGTACATCACCGCTTACGATGAAGCCACGGGGAAGCCGGTCCATGCTCCGTACAACCCGTTCATGGCGGCGTGGTTCAAGTACCGGTAAGCGGGGATCGACCGCTCCTCACAGGCTTCCCGGCCGCTTCAGGGACAGGCCCCACTCATTCGTTCAACTTATAACATCGAGGTAGACCCTCGGCTTGGCATCCACCTGCCCCCTTGGCCACACCTTCCCTTGCCGATCCCTTATCCGGTCGCCTCATTTTCGTGATACCTTCGAGTAGGAACACTTCTTTTTTCCCACACAGGCAGCTTTCCGCACAATACACGTGTCCACCATTCAATAGCCATGTGAAACACCCTGCATCCTTCCAAAACAAGCCGCCATGAAACGCATAGCCCTCCGCCTGGTTCAATGTCTCCTGCCCGCCGCATTTGCAGCCATGCCGGGATCATCGCGCGGCCAAGTCTTCATTCCTAGCCTCAGCGAAAGGCAGGCCTTGAACATCTTGATACCGGGGATCGTGGATCAGGCTGGCATCATGGACACGACGAGCCAGGCCATAGCCGGGCTGGATTCCGCTGTGGTCGGCTTCACCATCCACCCCTCAGAAATGGGGGATACGCTTGAGCTTCGGGGCTTCAAACACCTCGACTCCCTGCAGTTGCTCTCCCTCCAGTTTGCGAACGGGTGGTCGATCCCGGCCATTCAATATCACGGCTTTCCCGCAGGACTGCACACCCTGTCCATCTCTTCCGGTCAGGAGATGAGTTCCCCGTGGTACCTGAACGACCTGCCTCCAGGCCTGAAGTTCCTTTCCCTGACCAGGGATGTGAACGATCCGGGGCTCATACAGGTCGGCTTCATGCCCGATAGCCTTGTACACATGACCTTTTCGGGAGGAGACTTCACCTGGGAAGGCTCGCCTCATATCCAGCGTCTCGACCTGAACTGGGGCGGACCGCACGGGTTGACCTTCCCGACCGCGGTGGTGGATACCATGGGACTACTTTATGACAACTACTTGGGGAGCCTGGACCTTTCCCATGCCGAGATCCACCATCTATCCATCCTTGGCGGGGTCTACTCGACCGCAGCCCACTTCCAGGCATGGCCCATGGGCATGACCACCCTTTTTATTGACGGGACCATGTGGGCTCATATTCCTTGCTTCCCATGGTTTCCGGAGGGCCTGACCGACTTGTCCTTATCCATGGATCAATGGATAAGCGAGTTGTGCATGCCCAATTGGCCTGCCTCTTTGGTGAACTTCACAATGAACACCCAGCAGATCCAGCCCAGTGACGTCATCTATTGCTCGGTGCTCAACAGCAATTGCCCCGGCTCCAATCCCGGCATCTCGGGACGGGTGTTCATGGATGCCGACGCGGACGGACAGTACTCCCCCGGGGAACCTCCACTCCCACAGGCCACCGTATTGATACAGCCCAACGGATATGTGGTGGGTTGCGAGCCTGACGGCACATGGGAAGTGGGCGTGCTTCCCGGCAATTATACGATCACCCCCGGCAGCAGCAGCTACCCCTACTATCAAGCCATCAATCCCCCCTCACATTCTGCAGATCTTCCGCAGATGGGCGATGTGGACACCCTGAACGATTTTGCTGCAACGTTGATCCCGGGGATCCATGACCTACAGGCCCACCTTGTCGCCCAGCCTGCCCGTCCGGGCTTCAACAACCACCTTTTCCTCGCCTGCCGCAACTACGGCACCGAGCCGATGGAGGCCCAACTCGTGCTGAACTATGACGCCGACCAAAGCTGGGTGGGGAGTTCCATCCCTCCCGATTCACACGTCGGGAATACGGCCACCTGGAACCTGGACACCTTGGCATTGGGGCAAACCGTGCAACTGACCGTGGACCTCTTCACGGATGCGAGCACCCCCTTGGGCACCCCGTTGTCCCTCCAACTTTCCGCCTTGCCGGATTCGAGCGACGAAACGCCCGGCAACAACGTGGTCCTGGTAAACGACAGTGTGGTCGGCAGCTTCGACCCGAACGACAAGCTGGTGGAACCGCCTTCCCTGACCCCGGATGAAGCGCAGTCGGGAGAACAGCCCATCACCTACACCATACGCTTCCAGAACACCGGCACGTACTTGGCCGATCGCGTGGTGATCGTGGACTCGCTTCCCGACGGCCTGCAAATAGCCAGTATCCAGGAGCTCGCCAGCAGCCATGCCCATCATTGGTATGTGGACCATGGCGTGCTCTACGTGATCTTCCAGGACATCAACCTGCCGGACAGCACCAGCGACGAGGCCAACAGCCACGGTTTCTTCCGCTTCCGCATCCTGCCCGAGACCGACCTGGCACCCGGGACGGACATCGTCAACGTGGCCAACATCGTTTTCGATTTCAATACCCCCATTACCACTCCGCCCGCGCTCTTCCACGTGGATGATGTGTCCGCTGTGGAGGAAACGACAACAACGGCCATCCGGGTCCACCCGAATCCTGCACAGGAATGGATCCGGGTGACGCTTCCGGGGTGGAGCGGAGATGCTTCGTATACCGTGCAAGACCTGTCCGGGCGCCGCGTGCTCAATGGGCATTTGAACGGCGACCACACGGTTGACGTGCGTCCGCTCCAGGCCGGTCCGTATGTCCTGACCGTGCTTGACCAGGAAGGATTCAGGACCTGCCGGTTCATGAAACTGAAGTGAACGCGGATGCGCCCTCTCCTTCCCTTCCTGGTGGCATTTGGCACCACCCTTCACGCCCAAAGCTGGCAGCAGCTTCCCGATTTCCCCGGCACGGCCCGCGATGATGCCGCGGCGTTCAGCATCGACAACAAGATCTACGTGGGCACCGGCATGGAGGTGGGCTGGGGCCTCACCAACGATTGGTGGTGTTTCGACACGCAGGCCGGCAGCTGGCAGGCCATCGCGAGCATGCCCGCCACGCCCCGCCAGTACTGTGCAGCGTTCACCGTGAACGACACGGGCTATGTCTTCGGGGGCATCGATGCGAACGGGGCCCTGGCGGAATTGTGGGCCTATTACCCCCTGACCGACCAATGGGTGCAGAAGAGTTCCATGCCCGCCGAAGCCCGCTATGCTGCAGTCGCTGTGGAAGGCTGGGACTACGGCATCGTGGCCACCGGGATGCTGGCCAGCGGCGTACCCACCAAGGAAGCCTGGAAGTACCATCCGGCCACCGACACTTGGGAGCAGATCAATCCCGTGCCTGGCCCGTCCCGGCATCGCGCCGCTGCCATTCAGGATGGCGGCGGCATGCTGATCGTTGGCGGGGCTGATTCCACCGGCACCGCACTCAGCGATGCCTGGAGCTATCCCGTCTGGTTCGAGACCGGCCAGTACTATCCCCGGACGCCCTTGCCCGCGCCGCGCTACGAAATGAAGGGCGGTACAAACTACGTGATGGTGCTGGTGGGCGGCGCGGACAGCGACACCACTTTCCACGATGATGCGTGGAATGGCTCGACCGGTTCCTGGACCGCGCTTCCGCCATTCCCGGGAGGTCCACGGCGCGGCGGTGTGGGCGCGGGGATCGATGCGCCCAACTTCTGGAGCAACACCTTCTTCTTCGGGCTTGGCCTGGACCAGGGCCTGACGCGCCACAAGGATTGGTGGCGTCTGGACTTTCCTGTGGGGATCGAGGAAGGGCACGGATCACGGATCGGCCTTTTCCCCAATCCCGCAAGCAGCACCGTGACGGTGGCCTGGCCGGATCCCTGGCCGACGGCATGGGTCGAAGTATCGGATGCCATGGGCCGGACCATCCGCCGGGAGCAGGTGAACAAGGGCATGCCTGTCAGCGTTGGGCATTTGTTCGCAGGCCGTTACCTTGTGGTGGTTGAACACGGGTCAACGCGGCGGCACGGCATCCTGACCATACTCCACTGATGCAAATCCTCGATCCCGCATTGGATGCCTACTGTGAGGCGCACAGCGGCTTTGAGCCCGCCTACCTGAAGGAACTGGCGGCAGAGACCAGGGAGAAAGTGGCGGACCCCCAGATGCTCAGCGGCCATCTACAGGGGCGTTTCCTTTCCTTGCTGAGCCACTTGGTGAAGCCCGGGATCATCATCGAGATCGGCACGTACACGGCATACAGCACGCTGTGCTTGGCGGAAGGCCTGGCACCGGGCGGCAAGCTGCACACCATCGACGTGAACAAGGACCTGAACGCCATGCGGGAACGCTACATCCGCAAGGCCGGCATGCAGGACCGCATCGTGCTGCACAGCGGACCGGCGCTCTTCCTGCTGAAGTCGATGCCCGCGCCCTATGACCTGGTGTTCATCGACGCGGACAAGAAGAACTACCCGAACTATTTCGACCGGGTGGTGGACAAGGTGCGCCCGGGAGGGCTGATCATCGCGGACAACCTGTTGTGGAGCGGCAAGGTGCTGGGCAACAAGGGCACCTTCGATGCCGATACCGCCGCATTGGTCGAGTATGCGCAACGCCTGCATGCCGACCCCCGCGTGCAGCCGGTGCTGGTCCCCCTGCGTGACGGCCTTCTGGTGGCCCGGAAAAAGTAGCCATGCCGTTCGACCACGACCTGGTGCCCATCCGCTTCTACGACGACCCGTTGGAAGCGCATCTGGCGCGGTGCCTCCTGGAGAATGAGGGCATCGCAGCCTTCGTCCACGACGAGAACATCGTTGGCCTGAACCGGATGCTCAGCTATGCCGTGGGCGGTGTCAAGCTGAAGGTGAAGCAGGTGGACAAAATGGAAGCTTTGCGTATCCTGGACCTCACGGAACAACGGCCGTACATGGACGACCAAGGTCGGCCGATGGCCTGTCCGAATTGCGGGTCGGCCCAGCTATCCAATGATTTCCAGCAACCCCGCACGGTGGGAGGGATCCTCCACCTGGCGATAGCCACGCTGTTCATGGTGTATCCGTTGGCCATCGACCGTTCCATGCGCTGCCTTCAATGCGGCCACGTGTTCCGGCCCCATCCGGGCGCTACGGCCGGAAACGACGGCGGGCGGTCCCTTGCCGGAGACCGCCCGTCCATCTGACCAGGCCGGGGCTTACTGCACCACAATGCGCGTAGTGGCCATTCCCTTGCTGGTCCAAACCTTCAACAGGTAGGCACCACCCGGCCATTGTTCCACGTTGAGGCGATCGGCGGGCATGCCCACATTGGGCCGGTCCTCCACTTGCCTGCCGGCGGCATCGAAAACTTGAAGGGCCTTGATGATCTCCCCGCCCGCATTCACGACCACTTGGTCGCAGGCTGGGATAGGGAAGGCATGGACCCGCAGGGCCGCGCCTCCTTCTTGTACCGAGGTGACCGCAGCGGCATCCAGTCGGTAGACGCCGTTGTCCGTGGCAGCATACAGGTTGCCCGAGGCATCGCGGGCCATGTTGAACACGAGCTGGTCCGACACGGGGTCCGGCACGGAATGCCAAGACTTGCCGTGGTCGAAGCTTTCGTAAAGGTTGTGCTTGTTGGTGTTGCCAGGCTCGAAGCACATGAAGTAAACATGGCCGCCTCCCAGGTTGAACATGCGCGACCCGCTGAGGGTGGCATAGGGGAAACTAACGGAAAGCACCTCCCAGGTGGCGCCGTCATCCATGCTGCTCAGCACGCGGAGCCCGTTGGAGGCAAAGAGGGAATGGTCCGATGCGGCCGTGGCCCAGGTGAGGTCGTATGCGATGTTGCTGATCTGCTCCCAGCTTTGCCCATGGTCCGCCGTGCGGTATAGGCCGATCGCGGGATCCTCCATGCCCGCCGCACCATATACCTGGGCAAGCAGGCGTCCTTGGCCATCGAGGCCCACCAAACGGACCCGCAGGCCATCAGCCGGCTGGAACGACGTGGCAGCCCCGCTCCCGTCCAGTGCCGACGTGCGGATCACGCTTTGGCCGCCTGACATCACCATGCTGACGATGGTGCCGCCGTCCAACAGGATGAAATCGGCCACGGCTCCCTCCTGCACCACCCATTCCGCGCCGCCTGGCTGCCGGTGCGTAAACCATTCAGGCTTTCCCGAGCCCTGGCCGAAGTTGACGTATTCAAAATCCCCGCGGCGCGCGTAGTTCCATGAATCACCGGAAGGCCCGTACTGCACAAGGTCCCAATTGATGCCACCATCCGGGGAATGGAAGACCGCCCCTCCGTCATTCTTCACATGGAAATAAAGGTCGCTCCCAATGGCCTGCACACCGCCGGTGGTACAGGTCCTGCCCGCAAGTCCGACATGCTGCCATTGCGCCATGGAGGCCGTGGCCAACATGGCCGAGATCGCCAATGCATATTCACGTATCATGTTCAAGTCCGGTTTTGATCCGATGGCCTTCCTACGCGAATGACGGCCCCAAGGTTGGCCACTGCATGAAAAGCGGCCCTTGCCACGTGATGTGCATTGCCGTGCATGTCCTGCATGTAGCCGACCTACCGTACGCCAAATCCTATCTTGGCGGCACCATCCATGATCGATCTGCGCTCCGATACCGTCACCTTGCCCACAACGGCCATGCGTGAGGCCATGTTCGATGCCCGGGTGGGCGATGATGTTTATGGCGAGGACCCGGCGGTGAATGCGCTGGAAGAGCGCATGGCCGGGATGTTCGGCCATGAGGCAGCGCTGTTCTGCGCGAGCGGAACCATGGCCAACCAGGTCGCGATCAAGGTGCACACGCAACCCGGCGACGAGGTGATCTGCGATGAAGGCGCACACATCTACCGGTACGAGGGCGGGGGCCTTATGGCCACCAGCGGTTGCAGTGCGAAGCTGCTCCAGGGGGATCGGGGCCGATTCACCGCCGCACAAGTGGAAGAAGCCTTGAATGACCCGGGCAATCCCCATTTTCCGCGGACACGGCTGGTCTGCGTGGAGGATACATGCAACCGGGGAGGAGGTGCCATTTGGCGGCGCGAGGCCATTGCCGGGATCCGCGAATTGTGCATGGGGCACGGTTTGGCCATGCACCTGGACGGGGCCCGGCTCTTCAATGCCTTGGCCGTCACCGGGGAGCGGCCGGAAGAGCGCGGGCGCCTGTTCACCTCGATCTCGGTGTGCCTGAGCAAAGGGCTCGGTGCACCCGTGGGCTCCGTGCTGGTGGGAAGCACCGCCTTCATCGCCCAGGCCCGGCGCGTGCGCAAGCGCATCGGCGGCGGCATGCGGCAAGCGGGATTCCTCGCGGCCGCGGGCCTTTACGCCTTGGACCACCATGTGCAGCGCCTGGGCGACGACCATCGGAGGGCCATGGAACTGGGAGCATCCTTGGCTGCCTGTGCATGGGTGGAACAAATCCTGCCGGTGGAAACCAACATCGTGATCTTCCGCCTGCGGCCCGCCTACCGCCCGGAAGAATTCCTCGCACATCTCAAAAGCCGCCGGATCCTCGCCTCTCCGGTGGGGCCATGGTCCGTCCGCTTCGTCACCCATCTGGACATCCGGGATGAGGATGTGGCCAAGGTGGGCGCCTGCCTGCAATCCCTGCCTGGATGAAGAACGCATGGATCCCCCTGTTGATGCTCCTGGCCATTCCCGGCTGCAAGGTGCCCGCCTTCATCCAGGAAGGCACCAAGGACGGAGTGACCGTGAGCTACCGGTGGAGCCACAGGCCCGGATATCCCAGCGAACTGCTGCTGAAGATCGCGAACGCCAGCGGATACGCGCAGCATGTGAAACTGGGCCTGGATGTCTCCTTCCAAACCTTCACGGTGGAGGAGCTCTCGGCCGATACCTGCATCCCGGCAGGCCGGGTGTTCAATGGAAAGCTCAACGGCATTTACTTCATTCCCCGGAACCTCACGCCTGAACAGGCCGCAAGCCCGGATACACAGGTGCAGCTCTCCGTGTTCGACACGGAGCGCATGGACGGATGCCCATGACCATTGTTCCATCCACCGATGAAGAGGAATGACATGGCCGTCCAGCGGTGGTTGATCATCGGCATCGCCTTGTTGATGCTGGCCACCCTGGCCCTTTTAGCCAAGGTGATCAGTGTGAACGACAAGCACGAGGATGAGCTTGCCGGAAACTTGCTGGACCGGGCCCTGGCCATCCAGAACCAGCGCATCCGCGTGATCACCAACACCTATGCCTGGAAACTGCAGGAAGAGGCCACCCGGTTCGGGAATGGCGGACGGGTGTCCGACTCCACGCTCATGGCCCGGTGGGAGCCCATCATGCAATTCCGTCCGGCCATACGCTCCATCAGTATCGTGGACGACCAAGGGCAAGCATGGATGCTGGATCACCTGGGGAACCATTGGACCTACACGATCACCTCGAAACTGGGATCCGGGTTCGTGGCCCTGATCCAAGACGTGGAAGCGGGTCGCCTCCGATCTGCCGATACGCTCCAAGGCCAAGCCGACCCGAGGACCCACATTTGGTTCAGCCGCGCACTGGAAAGCCAAGGCAGCATGCCCGTATGGACGGAAGCAAACAATGGTGGTCAGAGGCTCTATCTGTCGCAGGTGATCCGGGGCGGGGCGGGCAACACGGCGCTGAGGGTCCTCGGCTTCCAGCTGGACCCGGAAACGATGTTGGCCAACGAGACCGAATGGAACCCAGGGGTGCCGGGCATGGTCTTGAACTCCAATTGGGAGCCGATGGCCATCACGGATACGGCGCACATGGGCCGGGCCTGGATGGCGACCATCGCTTCCCGACCGCCGAACCCCGCAAGGCCGCCCGTTGAATTCAGGTCCGGCAATGACACGTGGTATTACCAGTTCAAGCCGCTGTTCTTCAACGGCACCACCTTGTATTCCGGCGTGGCCGTCGGCATGGGGGTTTTCATCCCCTGGAAAGGTTCGCGCCACATTGGCCTGTGGTCCATCCTGTTGTTGTTGCTGCTGCTCAGCGTGCTTCTGGCCTTGGTGTTCATCCAAAGCCGCAGCGCCGACCGCAAGGCCCGGCGGCAGGCGCACCGCTCCAGCCAGCAGGCGCGCCACCTGGCCCAGGCCATCGAGCAGCGCGAGGTGCTGGACCGCGAGGTGCATCACCGGGTGAAGAACAACCTGCAAGTGGTCAGCAGCCTGTTAAGCTTGCAGGCACGAAGCATACCCGGGGAGGAGGCACGCAACGAATTCCTGCGCGGCAAGCGCCGCATCGATTCCATGGCCCTGGTCCACCACAAGCTATACCGCCAGCACGACCTATCCGCCATCGACCTTGGCCTGTTCCTGGACGATATCGCGAAGGCCATGGCCGCCATGTTCGAGCCCGACAGCCGCCCTGTGGCACACACGATAGTGGCCAACGGTATCCGCTGCGATGCCGATACCAGCATCCAACTGGGCATGGTCGTGTGCGAGTTGTTGGCCAATTGTTACCAGCACGCCTTCCCGTCGCCCATCGGCGGGCACATCATGATCAAGGTGGAACGCCTGGAGACGGACCTGTTCAAGCTCACCGTGAAGGACAACGGCCAAGGCTTCGACCCCAACGCCATCAAGGCCCACCATCTGGGACTGCAAGTGGTGGAAGCCTTGGCCGGCCAGCTGGAAGGCGGCTCTACCGTCTCCATCAACGGAGGGACCCAGGTGGAGATGACCTTCAGGGCGGGCCAGCGGCTGTAGGCCCGGCTCAGCGCACCCACTCGAGGTCCACCAATCGCCCCGCCGGGCCCGTGCCCGTACCCTGCTCGGACCCGAAGTAATTCAACAGCAGGCGTTCCGCCCCGATGCCACGGGCCAGCAAATAGCTGCGCACCGCCTTCGCCCGCCTCTCGCTCAACGCCAGGTTCGCCACGGGGTCCCCGCTGCGGTCGGCGTGGCCGGTGATCAACAGCCGGTCGCCGGGGGAAAGGGCCATGGTCCGCACCACCTCGTCCAGCAGCGCGCGCCCGTCCCGCTGGATCTCCGCGGAGCCCAGGGAGAAATGGACCTGCACGTTCCGGCCGGCGAGCTTGCTCAGCGCCGCCATGGCATTCTCCATCGCCGGTGTTTTTTCCCGCTCCCTTTCGCGCGCCAATTCATCCACCTGCAGGCCCAGGTCGTCCAAGCGGCCCTCGATGTCATCCATCCGGTCGCGCAAGGCCCACAGCTCCTTGCGTTGGTCCGTCCGGTCCAGCCGCTGGTTGATCGCATCCAGCTCGGCCTTCAGCCACCGGTCGCGCTTGCGCAGCCGGGGGGCGGCTTCCGCGGGGTCAGCGGCATTGGCCTTGTCCGCAATTTCCTGCAGCATGGAGTCGGTCAGGCGCACATCGGCCAATTGGCTGGTGCTGTCCACCTGCAGGTCCAATGCACAGAGGTAGTTGTCGTCATCGACCACGCTGGTGCAAATGGTGGGCACCGGCACATCCCGGGAAGGATCGACCCCTGCCACCTCGCCGGCCGGCATGAGCCGCAGCCCCAACAGCGGGGCGAGGTCATTGTGCAGGTTCCGTTCCAACTCCAGCCGTTGGGCGCGGACGTAATAGTAGATGGCCATGTACTTCTCCTGGTCCTCGCCCCCGTCCACGCCGAAGCGGGCCTGGCTCCAATCGATGCCGCACACCCGCGCCAATTGCCTCCGCGTGGGTTCCGAGAGCGCCACGGGGGCCGCGCCGATCACGGAGGCCGTGGACGCGATCATGCGGTCGATTCCTTCGGCCATGTGGGGCACAGGCATCGAGGTGGTCACCCCGTTGCGGTTGAAATGGATGCGCTCGTCCAGGTATTGGTCCACCCCGGCCATGATCAGATCCACCAATTCCACCTCTTGGCCGGCTTCCGGCCGGCGCATCCAATGCATGGCAAAATCCGCGGTGCGCCCATCCATGCCGGTCCACAAGGCCCGAAAGACCACCGGGCCTTCTTCCGGTGCGCCGGCATAGCCCACCACCTGCACCGAATCCGGCAGGCCCTCGCCGAGCATGGACAAGGCAGGCTGGGCCTGCAGCAGGTGAAGGAATCCGAGCCCTGGGAGAAGGGAAAGCCACCGGAAGGGCACGTGGACGGGCATTGCTGCCGCGAACTTAGAGAACCATGGAACGCCGCGCCACCTCGCGGGCCTTTGTCCGCCACCTGCAGGGCGGCCGCTCACTTGGACAACACCTCCGGCACGACCCGTCCGTCCGCTGCGTTGGGCATCGCCATGCCCAGCAGCGCGCTCACCGTGGGGGCCATGTCCGTGATTGAAGTCCTTTGCAGCACCTCACCCTTGGCGATCCCTTTTCCGAAGAAAAGTACCGGCACCTGGGTATCGTAGTTCCATGCGGTACCGTGGCTGGTGCCCTTGCCCCCGCCGCCGTCTTCCTCCACAAGGAAGCCGGGCCTCAGCAGGAAGAGCACGTCCCCACATCGCTGCGGCATGTAGCCCCGCGCCAGGAAACGGGCCAGCCCCCGGTCTTCATCCATGGAGCGCAGCCGGCTACCCGCCACCGCGCAAGCGACCTCCGGATGCTGCGATAAAGCATCGGCCACGGCCGCATCGGTCCCTTGCGGCGCATCGGGCTTCAGGAAGACCTGCCCGGACCGCACCTTGTCGATCACCTCCGCAAAACCCCGTGCCTCCATCCATCGTCGCAGGCTTTCAAGCGATGTGTATCCCGCGCCGCCCTTCAGGTCCCTCAGATAGGCCGGCACATCCGCGCCGCCATGGTCCGCCGTGAGGAAGACGGTGTATTCTCCTATACCCACCACCTTGTCCAGGAAGCCGAGCAGGCGTTCCACCTCGCGGTCCAGCCGGATGTACATGTCCTCCACTTCCAATGCCCGGGGCCCCGTCAGGTGCCCGAGCTCATCGGTGCTGCTATAGCTCACTGCGAGCAGGTCCGTCACATCATCCCGGCCCATGCCCTCCCCTTCCACCGCAGCCATGGCCAGGTCCGTGGTCAAGGTGTTTCCCCACGGTGTGCAGGCCAACAGGCCCAGGTCATTCCCCGCCTTGCGCAGGGTGGAAAGATCGATGGGCAAGGTGGGGGCGATCCCTTTGGCGATGGGCAGTTCGTACGGATTGTCGTCGGGCAATGGGGTATGGTACCGTTCGCGCGGCAGCAGCAAGTCCCAGGTTTGGTCCAGGTATTGGGCCGGCAAATGCCGGTCGTTGAAGCTGGTCAACCACCCGGGCAGCTGTCCGCGATACCAGCTGCTGGTGACGAAACGGCCTTCATCGCCGCCCACATACCAATAGGCAGCATCGCCGGTGCGCCCCACGGGCATGATGGCCGACCGGTCCTTAAGCGCCAGCCCGATGGTGATGGAACGATGGTCCGTGCGCAACTCCAGCTCATCGGCCAAGGTGGAGGCCAACAATTGGTACGGGGAGCGCCGTGCCGCCGGATCGTCGGTCCCCACGGGGGCCACGGTGGTGTCCTTCGCGATGTAATAGGTGCCCTTGAGTTCGCGCCTGTACGGGTAATTGGTGACGATGCCGTGCCGTGCCGGCGTGGTGCCGGTGTAGATGCTGGCATGGCCCGGGGCCGTGTAGGTGGGCACATAATCGTAGTGGGCATCCCGTTGGAAGGATCCCTCGTTGATCATGCGCCGAAAGCCGCCCGGCCCGAAGTTGTCCCAATAGCGGTAGAGGTAATCCACCCGCATCTGGTCCACGACGATGCCCACCACCAACTTCGGCGGATGCTGCCACACGGGCTGCGCGCTGAGGAAAGCGGGAAGCAGCGATGCGAACCACACCGGCAACGCCTTCAAGCGTAGCGCGCGATCAGGAAGAAACCAGCCAAGCATGCGAGGATGTTGAGGAGGATATTGGCCACCGCCAGGCCGGGCAGGCCCTCGCGGAAGAGCAGGAAATTCTCGTAGCTGAATGTACTGAAGGTGCTGAATCCGCCACAAACGCCCACGGTGATGAAGGCCGCAAGCGCGGGCCGCTGATGGAAATGCGCGGGCATGCGCAGCAACACGATGGCCAATATCACCGAGGCCAACAGGTTGGCGGCGAAGGTGGCCCACGGAAAGGCGCCCCGCAGGTCCAGCGCCAACAGCAGCCGGGTAAGACCGTAGCGCAACAGGCTGCCGATGCCCCCGCCCAGGAATACCGCACCCCAGATGTTCATCGCTCCATGAACCGTTGATGGACCACCCGGAACAACACATAGGCCAAGCTTCCGACCAGTGAACCATAGATCGCGCCCACGATCACATCGCCGGGGTAATGTACCCCGAGGTAGATGCGGCTATAGGCCACCACCCCGGCCCAGGCCAAAAGGACAGGCACCACCCACCACGGCCTTCGGCGCAAGGCACCGATCATGAAAACGGCCACGGCGAAATGGTTGGATGCATGGGAGGAGATGAACCCGTACCGTCCGCCGCAATGCCCGTCCACCAAGTGTACCAAGCCTTGAAGGTCGGGCGCATGGCATGGCCTGAGCCGCTGCACGGTGTTCTTGAACAGGACCACGGACCCCGTGTCGCTGCAGAGGATCATCAGGGCTATCACCGGGAGCGACAGCCATAGGCCACGCCAGCCCCAGCGCCATTTGACCAGGCCCAGGAAGATGGCATAGAGCGGGGCCCATGCCAAGGGTTCGCTCAGCATGCCCATCCATTGGTCCGCGGTGGCATTGTGGGCGCCGTTCACCGCCAGGAAAGCCGCACGGTCAGCGGCCAATAGGGCCTCCGTCCATGCCATTACGCGGGATCGGCCTTGGGTGCGGCGGCCACCGGTGCCTGCAGCTTCGCCCAGATGAGGTCCTTCAGCTTTTCCAACCCTTGGTGGGCCACGGAGCTGATGAACACATGGTCCACATCGGCGGGCAGCTCCTTCCGGATGGACTCCATGAGCTCACCATCCAGCAGGTCGCTCTTGGTGATCGCCAGGATGCGGTCCTTGTGCAGCAGTTCGGGCGAATACTCCCTGAGCTCGTTGAGCAGCACCCCATACTCCGCCTTGATGTCCGGACTGTCGGCGGCCACCATGAACAGCAACACGCTGTTGCGCTCGATGTGCCGCAGGAAGCGCAGGCCGATCCCCTTGCCTTCGTGCGCCCCCTCGATGATGCCGGGGATGTCCGCCATCACGAAGCTGGCGCCGTCCCGGTAGGGAACGATGCCCAGGTTGGGCACCAACGTGGTGAAGGGATAGTCCGCGATCTTGGGCTTGGCGGCGCTGACCACGGACAAGAGGGTGCTCTTGCCCGCATTGGGGAAGCCCACCAGGCCCACGTCCGCCAGCACCTTCAGCTCCAGGATGAACCAGCGCTCCTGGCCCGGTTCGCCCGGCTGGGCAAAGCGCGGCGTTTGGAAGGTGGAACTGTGGAAATGCTGGTTGCCCAGGCCGCCCCGCCCGCCCTTCAACAACATCACTTCCTGGCCCGCCTGCGTGACCTCGGCGATCACTTCGCCGCTGTCGGCATCCCGGGCCACGGTGCCCAAGGGCACTTCCACGATGCGGTCCTCCCCCTCGCGGCCCGTGCAGTTGTTCCGGCTTCCGCCTTCGCCATCCTGTGCGATCACATGCTTGGTGTAGCGCAGGTGCAACAGGGTCCATAGCTGCGGGTTGGCCCGCATGATCACATGGCCGCCCCGTCCGCCGTCGCCGCCGTCGGGGCCGCCCTTGGGCATGTACTTCTCGCGCCGCAGGTGCCTGCTGCCCGCCCCACCCTTGCCGGAACGGCACTGGATGCGGATCTGGTCGATGAAGTTGGCCGAGGACATCGAAGGGCGATCCGTGGTTGCGGCCGGTCAGCCGTCGATGGCCTTGGTCAGCCGCCGGGTGATGTCCTCAATGGTACCGACCCCGTCGATCTTCCTGAGCTTGCCCTGGCCTTCATAATAGGACTTCAACGGCTCGGTCTTGGCCCGGTATTCCGCGATGCGTTTTCGTACCACCTCCTCGCTGCGGTCGTCCGTTCGGCCGCTGGTGGCCCCACGGTTCAACAGGCGCTTGACCAGTTCCTGCTCCTCCACCTCCAGGGAGAGCATCACCGAGATGGGCTTGCCGATCTTCTGCAGCATGTTGTCCAAGGCTTCCGCCTGGGCCAGGGTGCGGGGGAACCCGTCGAAGATGAAGCCCTGGGCCTCCGGCGAGGCATCGATGCGGTTCTTGATCATGCCCACCACCACCTCGTCGGGCACCAGCTCGCCGGAGCTCATCACCTCCTGCGCCTGCAATCCAAGGGGGGTCTCCGCCTGGATCTCCGCACGCAGCAGGTCGCCGGTGCTGAGATGCACCAGTCCGTACCGCTTCACCAGGAATGCGCTCTGCGTACCCTTGCCGGCACCCGGGGGGCCGAACAATACGATGTTCCTTTTGCTCATGACGATGCGCCCTCGGGCGCCGTTATTGGTTCAGTTTTCCACGATCCGATATATGCCCGGCAGGTTACGGCCCAACCCGTCATGGTCGAGGCCGGAGCCCACCACGAACACGTTGGGGATCTTCATGGCCACGTAATCCACCGGGATGTCCTTCTTATAGACGTCGGGCTTCATCAGCATGCTGGCAACGGCGAGGCTGCCGGGGCTTTTCTCCTGCAATGCATCCATCGCATGCGCGATGGTGTTGCCGGTATCCACGATATCCTCCACCAGCACCACCTCCCTCCCGGTGATGCGTTCCTGCAGGCCGATCAGCTCGCGCACCGTGCCGCTGCTCACCGTACCATGGTAGCTGGCCACCTTCACGAAGGAGATCTCGCAGTTGAAGTCCAGGCGCCTCATCAGTTCCGAGGCGAAAAAGTAACTGCCGTTGAGCACCCCCAGGAACAGGGGCACCTTGCCGGCATACCGCGCGGTCACCTTGGCCGCGACCGCATCAATGGCTTTATCCAGCTCCTGCGCCGTTATGAACGGCTCAAACCGTTTGTCGTGCAATGTGACCATGGCCATGGTGAGGGGTCGAAGGTAGAGCGCACGCGCCGTTCTCCCGATCCGGGACTGTTTGGCCGCAAGGCTAACATTCCCCGCACTACGCTACTTTCGGGCCGATGCGCAAACCGATCATCCTCCTCGCCGCGGTCCTTCTTCCAGCAATGGCATGGGCCGGCGACGGACCCGTGGCCGGTGGTGCCCGTTTTGCGGGCATGGGCCAGGCCGGCACCACCCTGGTGGACCTCTGGTGCGTGAACGGCAACCAGGCCGGGCTGGCCGGGCTGGAGCACCCGGTGGTCGGCGCCTTCTACCAACAGCATTGGCTGGCACCCGACCTGGCCATGCAGGGGTTGGCGGCGGCGCTGCCCATGGGCAAGGGCGTATTCGCGGTCAGCGCAAGCTCCTTCGGCGGCAGCCTGTATGCGCAGCGCACCTTCGGGCTGGCATACGCCATGGAGCTCGGCGAAGGGCTGCGCGCAGGCATCCAGCTCGACTACTTCAACATCCGCCTGGGGGAGGATTACGGCAGTACCGGCGCCATCAGCGCCGAGCTGGGCGTGCAGGCGCGGCTGACCGAGAAGCTATGGATCGGGGCACATCTGTACAACCCCAACCGCGCCAAGCTGGGCGGGCCCTACGAGGAGCGCATGCCCACCGTGCTCGGCGGCGGCCTGGGATACACCTTCAATGAGCACGTGGTGCTGACCGGGGAGGTGACCAAGGACATCGACCGGCCCGAGCAATACCATGCAGGCGTGGAATACCGGCCGGCCAAGGCGCTGTTCCTGCGCACCGGCGTGAGCAGCGGACCCGCCAAGGCGCATTTCGGCGTGGGCCTCGTGATGGGCCAACTGGACCTGGACCTGGCTGCGGTGATGCGCAGCCAACTGGGCCTGACGCCGATGGTGAACCTGAACTACCGCTTCAAATGAGGCGTTTCCTCCTGCTCGCGTTCCTGCTGTGCATCGCAGGGGTCTTACGCCTGCGGGCACAGGAGATTTCGCCCGAGCTGCGCGACATGATCGAGCAGCGCATCGCCACCGTTGCCGAACAACTGGGCGACGACAGCGATGTGGACCTCGCCGAATTGGCGGACCAGCTCATGGACCGGCTGGATGACCCGATCGACCTGAACCGGACCAATGCCACCGAGCTCGGCTCACTGCACCTGCTCTCCGACATCGAGATCAATGCCATCCTCCAGCACATCAAGAAGTACGGGAAATTCATCAGCATCTACGAACTGCAGACCGTGAACGGGCTGGACCTGGCCACCTTGGAGCTCATCCGGCCCTTCGTCACCATCAGCGGCGAGGGCCGCTCGCCCATCAAGCTGGGCATCATGCTGAAACAGGGGAAGAGCGAATGGTTTGCCCGCACACAGATCAAGATCCAGCAGCAGCGAGGCTTCCTCGGCCGCGACCCGTTCAACAGCCCTTACCACTATCCCAATGGCAACCCGCTACCGGATGTGGGCGACCCCGCCGTGATGGATTCCTTGCGGAAGAACAATAAAGTGTACCTCGGCAGCCCGTGGAAGGTGTATACGCGATACCGCTTCCAATATCGGCGTAACCTCAGCTTCGGCATCACGGCGGAGAAGGATGAGGGCGAGGAGTTCTTCAAGGGCACCCAGAAGCAGGGGTTCGACTTCTATTCCGCCCATCTCTTCCTGCGCGACATTGGGCCGTTCAAGGCCGTGGCACTCGGCGATTTCCAGGCCCAGTTCGGCCAAGGCCTCACCTTCTCCAGCGGGTTGAGCTTCGCCCGCAAGTCGGCGTACACCATGAACATCACCAAGAATGCGCAGGGCCTGGCGCCATACACCAGCGTGAACGAAAACCAGTTCCTGCGCGGGGCGGGCGTCACCATGGACCTCGGCAAGCGCCTGGAGGGAACGGCCTTCATCAGCAAGAAGAAATACGATGCCAACGTGGTGGCCGGCACCGATACCGCTTTCGGCGGCGATGCGGACCTGGTCACCTTCAGCTCCTTCCAGGAGGACGGATACCACCGCACCTTCCGCGAATTGGACAAGAAGAACATCCTGGACGAATTCATCTACGGCGGCCACCTCACCTACCGGGGCCAAGGATGGACGGTGGGGGCCACCGCGGCGCAGGTCAGCTTCGGGCATGAACTGCTGAAGACCAGGATATATCCGTACAACCAATTCGACTTCCAAGGCAAGGGCAACACCACCTACGGCCTCGACTGGAACGTGCCCTTCCGCAATGTCATCTGGTTCGGCGAGGCCGCACGCAGCGCGAACGGTGGCCTGGCCGGACTCAGCGGCGTGCTGGTGGCGCTGGACAAGCGCCTCTCGCTGGCCCTGCTGTACCGCAACCTGCAGCGCGACTTCCATGGCCTGTACAGCAGCGCCTTCTCCGAGGGAACCAACCCCTGGAATGAGCAGGGGCTGTATACGGGCATCGAGGTGAAGCCCAACAGGCAATGGGTGTTCAACGCCTATTTCGACCAATTCTCCTTCCCTTGGCTGCGATTCCAGACCAACGCGCCCAGCCATGGCCTTGAAACCCTCGGACAGCTCACCTGGACCCCTTCGCGCGGAACGCAGCTTTATGTGAAGTACCGCAGGCAGGTGAAGCCGAGGAACACCGGTGAATCGCTGCCCGGCGTGTTGCCCCTGGTCGACACCCGCCAGGACAACTACCGCTTCAACGCCAGCTACAAGGTGTCGCGCGGCGTCACCTTGCGCACGCGGGTGGAACATGTGGACTACCGGCGCGGCGACCAAAAGGTCCAGCATGGCTTCCTACTCTACCAGGACCTGATCCACCGGCCCATGCGCGGGCCACTCCAGTTCACCGGGCGCATCATGCTCTTCGCCACGGACAGCTACGATGCGCGCATCTATGCCTTCGAATCCGATATCCCGGGCGTGTTCAGCCTTCCGCCCATTTACGGCCGGGGCATGAAATGGTATGCCATGGTGCGCTGGCGCGTGCGGCGCAACCTGGACCTGTGGGCCCGCTACGGCAGCACCGCATACACCGATCGCAATTCCATCGGTTCGGGCCTGGATGAGATCTACGGGGCCAACAAGAGCGACCTGAAGCTGGAGCTGAGGGTGAAATTCTGATCCCCCTCCGTGCGCACGGCCGCGGTCCAATGACCGTGCACACAACCCCTGATGCAGCACAATGCAGGCATGCGCGGGGATCCGCCGACCCAACGATGCCTACGGGACCAGCTTCGATAACATGGGCAACAGCCCTTCCATCCCCATGACCGCGAACCTTTTCCCGGCGCGCGCATTGTCTAGTCGAACCCGGCAGCCATGGAGCAATTGGACACCGGCCGACGGAGGTATCATCACCATGCGCTACCTTGTAATTCGGACGTACGGGCCATTCGGGTCCTTACTGCTCGTGGAACATCCCATCCATCATCGATCATGAACGTTTCGATCAACGCGCACATCGGGCGCGAACATTACCGCACCGAGATCCGCACAGCGACCAACCTGATCATCGCCGATGAGCCTACCGACAACGGTGGCGAGGGCATGGGCTTCAGCCCGCATGAATTGCTGGCGGCGGCCCTTGGCGGATGCACCAACGCCACGGTGCGCATGTATGCGGACCGCAAAGGCTGGCCGCTGGAAGCCATCGACACCCACGTGAGCATCGAGCACGGTGATTCGTTCGATGTAACCCATATCAAGCGTACGGTGCGCTTCACGGGCAACCTAACGGCGGAGCAGCGTGAACGCCTCCTTTACATCGCCAACCGTTGCCCCATCCACCGCACCTTGACCGGGGCCATCGATGTGCACACGGACCTGTTGGATTGACCAGCCGGTCCGACGCGTTCATCACCGGAAGGCCTACGTATGCCGCTTAACGTTTGCGTGCCTGCTCTTCACCGAGGTGGAGGCCTAGGCCAGGTTCTCCATGCCGGCGCGAATGGACCGCACGCGAAGCACGTTCTCCTCCAACTCGCCGTACTGCCGCATCAAGATCGCACGGATCCGTTCGTCCAACGACATGGATCCCAGCAACTCCACGTAGCGGTTCATCAGGTTCCGTTCCTGGTATTCGCAATCGGCCAGGACCGTCAGTTCATCGGTGTTGTTCACCACATCCCTCACGGTCAACCAGATCCGCTCCATCGTGCCGTACACGGTTGCCTTGGTTGCCTTGTTCGTGCCGCCCAAACCGCCCGTGCTGCGTTCGAGCTCGTGTTCGAGCAGGTCGTGCCCGTTGCCGATCTCCTTCAGCAAGGTCCTCGCTTTTTCATCATTCACGCGATGTGCCATGGCGAGGTAGTTCCGCCGGCCATCCGCCAGGAGGTTCCGGATCTCCCGGACCGCCTTGATGGGATCATTGCGACGCATTTTCCGGAGTTTGACGGCCCGCCATCCATAATCGCGCCGGGGGCGCGAAAGGCCAGGTGCCGCCTTGCCGACGGGCCTTCCTTGTCTGCCGGGCGGTCATCACCACCGTGGAATTTGTGCTACGATCCAACCCGACGGGCGGACACGAAATGCACATGGCCGGACCATACGAAGGCAACGGGCGGCCGATTCCTTCCGCCTTCCTTCCCTCCGGTCCAGGGGCACCGCATCGCCGAAATGCTTCGTTCCTTTGCACCGTAATGGGAACGATCACCACGAACACCGACAAGCCGCGTTATTCGGCAGAGGACCTGAAGGAATTTGAGGAGTTGATCCATGCGAAACTGGCGCAGGCGGAGGAAACGCTTCGGCTGAACCGGGACTCGTTGCAACGCCTTTCGGCCAACACCACGGACGACACCTACTCCGTGCATGACGACATCGAGGATGCCACCACGATCATGGAACGCGAGGACCTGACCCGTTCGGTGGTACGCCAGGAAAAGTTCATCAGCCAGTTGAAGGCGGCCTTGGGCCGGATCCGTACCGGCGAATACGGCGTGTGCCGCATGACCGGGCAATTGATCCCCAAGGAACGGCTCCGCCTGGTGCCGCATGCCACCTTGACCGTGGAGGCGAAGAACCAACGGCCCGAGCCGCGCCCCGAGCCCGAGGCTCCCGTCCGCAACCCGGAAGAAGGCGATTACGACTGAGCCTTGCCGGGGTCCGTCCCGGCCTCGGGCGTTCCTTCGGACGACCCCTCATCGGCTGCTTCCACCGGTGGCACGTCCGCATTCATCTCACGGCGAGCCTTCCGCTCCGCCGCCTCGCTCATGCCGTGCCGCCTGCCCACGCCGGGGGTGCGCACCCCCACGATGGCCTGTGCCCGCAACAGCCATTTCCGCAACTGTGCACCGCCTCCCCTGCCCGGTTCATTGGCCGCATCGCCCCCCCTGTTTTCCGCGCTGATCGACTTGTCCTGCTCGTTGGCCATGATGCAGTTGCATTCAATTCATTTGCCATCCTCCCCCAAGAACATGCCGCAATGGCCGCAAGGCCTCCAATACCACGCCCCGGCCATTGCCACCTCCCCTGCCACAGGCTTAAGTTACGTCATCCCTGCGACATTGGGTGTCCACGGATGATAAGGACCGGCACCGGAGGCAACCGTCACCCGTGCCTCCTGGGCAGGTCGGGCAGTTGGCGGACAGGCCGTCCGCGATGATCCGGAAGGACGGATCATCCGGGCCCACCATGTCCGTCCCCTTACGATGCCATTCCCGCCGCGAAGTCCCTAACCTTGCATCATGAAACCGCTGAAGATCCTCGCTGTCGCCCTCTTGCTCCAACCGGCCACGGTATTGGGATGGGGACAGACCGGGCACCGGGTGGTGGGCGAGATCGCCGCGCAGCACCTGTCCAGGAAAGCCCGCAAGGCCGTGCAACGCATCCTGGGCCCCGCTTCCATGGCCATGGTGTCCACATGGATGGACGACATCAAGAGCGACCACGCCTATGACCACATGCGCGACTGGCATTGGGTGACCATACCTGACGGCAGTACGTATGCCACGGCGGAAAAGAACCCGAACGGCGATGTGGTGGAGGCCATTGAGCGGATGGTGGAAGCCTTGAAGAGCGACACGCTGACCCCCGCTCACCAAGCCTTTTGCCTGAAGGTGCTCATCCACCTGGTGGGCGACCTGCACCAACCGCTGCACGTGGGCAAGGGTGATGACCGTGGCGGCAATTCCTTCCAGGTCCAGTGGTTCAAGAAGGGGACCAACCTGCACCACGTTTGGGACGAGAGCCTGGTGGACGGCACGAAGCTGAGTTACACCGAACTGGCCCACAGCCTGGACCATGCCTCCAAAGAGCAGATCCATGCATGGAGCCAAGGGACCATCGCTGACTGGGCGCAGGAGAACGTCGGTTACCGGGCACGGATCTACCCAAAGGAGCGGGGGCTTAACCTATCATACGAATACCGCTATGAGCAATGGCCGCTGATGGAGCAGCAACTGCTCAAGGCCGGGATCAGGCTGGCCGGTCTGCTCAACAGCATTTACGGATAACCGCCGATCACCCGGACCTGCTTCGCCAAGCCGCGCCCAGCTTATCGCGCCGTATCGGTCGTCCCCATCGGAGCCTGTGCCCGGGCGGTATCGGCAGCCAGTTCCTTCGCTTGATCCCTGGCCGGGACCAATTTGTCCTTGCTGCGCAACTCGTACGATTGAATTAGGCACTTAGGCAAGAATGGTGTTGTAGGGCCTTGGTGGTGAGGCGACCATCCTGTCGAGCAGGTTTTGGAATGCTCCCTCGTGCATGAAACTGCGGTTGAAGCGGAAGCAGTATTCATC